>CAYSRC010000006.1:0-65617 GCA_964433495.1 uncultured Oscillospiraceae bacterium | reverse complement strand
GGAAGCGGAGTCTTGTGAACTCATCAATAGCGGTGTACCGGAAAAGACGCAGCTCACGACACCTGTTACCGCACTTTGCTATAATCTTATGTCGGCAAGCCTGATCGGGGATATCGGCGTATCCACCTTCAGCGTTTTGAGTTTTATTTACTCTCTTGCAAACGCTGTCCTTTCCGGCGTGGCGCAAGGTTTACAGCCTCTTTGGGGACATTGTTACGGTAAGCAGGATACAGCGGAAATGAACCGGTATTTCCGCTGCGGAATGATCATTAACAGCATTTTGTCAGTTCTGATATACGGAGCATTGTTTATTTTTGATAAGCCCGTAATTTGCATATTTAATCGGGATCCCGACCTTGTACAAACAGCTTCGGCAGCTTTGCCGTTATTCAGTCTGTCCTTTATCCCTATGTCATTGAACCTTATTTACACAGCGTTTTTGTTTTCGATCAAAAGAACGGGAGCGGCAAATGCCATAGCAATCAGCAGAGGTATTGCGCTGAAAGCAGTTGCCATTTTCTGTATTCCCATACTCTTTGGAAGCGGCGCTGTTTGGATTGCGCCGTTTGCGGCAGAAATCTTGACTCTTATACTTGCTGTCGGGCTGTGTGAGACAGCGGAATTAATCTATCAATAGTTTTTCTGAGGATATGACGGCGCCGAGGGGGGCTTTTTATATTTTAAATGGAATATGACTGTAATTACGTATATCTTTATTTAATTATTGCGCAGGCTTTTCCGACATAGAGAAATCCGAGATAGGCGGGCTTATGCTCCGCAGGATAATTGCCCCGGTTTTGTTACGCAGCAGAAGGGCATTTTTGAGGGAAAAGAAATCCTTTGCCGCGTGGGAAATGCGCCCGCAAAACCGCCTGTGTCAATGCTTTTTCGGCCCCTGCTGCGCAGCAAGGGGCATGAAAAAAGCGGGCGGGAAACGCTTTGTTTCCCACTCGCCTTTTTCTGCAACCTGTGTGACAACTGCCCTATTTCATCTTGTCGGTTGATCCCGGTTTATAAGCAGCCGCCATTTCGAACCGCCCTTTTGATGCGATGTGTACGGCATTAAGCGCTTTCGGTCACAGGATCTCCTTTGCCTTTGCGACGATGTTCGCGGCGGTGAGACCGTACTCGACGAGCAGCGGGGCGACCTTGCCCGACTGGCCGAACCTGTCCTCGACGCCGACCTTTCTGAACTTAAAGTCGCCGTTGCCGATGAGGACGCCCGCGACCGCGTCGCCGAGGCCGCCGATGATGTTGTGCTCTTCGGCGGTGACGACCTTTTTGCACTTGTTGGCGTATTTGAGAACCGTCTCGCAGTCGAGCGGCTTTATCGTGTGCACGTTGACGACGGCCGCGTCGACGCCGTCGGCCTTGAGGGCCTCGGCGGCGGCGAGCGCCTCGCCGACCATATAGCCGCACGCAAATATCGCGACGTCGTTTCCGTCCCTGAGGACGTTTGCCCTGCCTATCTCAAAGGGCGCGTCGTCGAGCACCGGCTGGGGCGCGCGGCCGAAGCGCAGGTACATCGGGCCGTCAAACTCGGCGGCGGCCATGACGGCCTTTCTCGCCTCGTTGGCGTCGCCCGGGACGATGACGGTCATGCCGGGGACGGCGCGCATGAGCGCGATGTCCTCGATGGCCTGGTGGGACGCGCCGTCCTCACCGACGGTGATGCCGGCGTGGGTGACGGCGACCTTGACGTTGAGGTGGGGGTACGCGACCGAGTTGCGCACGACCTCAAACGCGCGCCCCGCGCCGAACAGCGCAAAGGTGCTGCAAAACGGGATGTAGCCCATGGTGGACAGACCGGCCGCGAGACCCACGAGGTCGCACTCGGCGATACCCGCCTCGAAAAATCGCTCGGGGTAGGCGGCGCGGAAGCCCTTTGTCATTGTGGCGGTCGAAAGGTCGGCGTCAAGCACCACGACCTTGTCGTTTTTTGCGCCGAGCTCTACAAGAGCTTCGCCGTAGGCGGCGCGTGTCGCTTTCATCTCACTCATCACTTACACCTCCAACTCGCTCAGGGCCTGCGCACGCTGCTCGGCGTTGGGCGCCTTGCCGTGCCAGCCGGCCTGGTTTTCCATAAACGAAACGCCCTTGCCCTTGACGGTGTGCGCAAGGATGCACCTGGGCTTGCCCGCCTCGGTGGGCTGATTGTACGCCGCGACGACCTGCTCGATGTCGTTGCCGTCCGCGACCTCGATCACGTGGAAACCGAACGCCCTCATCTTGCCCGCGAGGTTGCCGAGGCTCATGACCTCGTCGTTTTTGCCGTCGATCTGAAGGCCGTTGTTGTCGATGATGACGGTGAAGTTGTCAAGCTTGTAGTGGGCAGCGGCCATGCACGCCTCCCACACAAGACCCTCCTGCATCTCGCCGTCGCCCATCAGGGCGTACACCTTGACATCGCTCTTCGCGAGCTTTGCGCCGAGCGCCATGCCCGCCGCGACGCTGATGCCCTGTCCGAGCGAGCCCGAGGATGCGTCGACACCGGGGACAAGCTTGGACGAGGGGTGCCCTTGAAGGATGCGCCCTATCTGGCGGAAGCCCGACAGCTCGCTCTCGGGGAAGAAGCCCCGCTCGCACAGGGTGCCGTAATAGGCGGGGCAGGCGTGGCCCTTGCTCATGACGAACCTGTCGCGGCTCTCCATCTTGGGATTTTTGGGGTCGATGTTCATCTGGGTGAAATAGAGCCCCACGAGCAGCTCGGTGGCGGAAAGGCTTCCGCCGGGATGTCCGCTTGACGCATCAGCAACCATATTGATGATGTCACGGCGAACCTTTGTGCAGACGGATTTTAATTCTTTGGTGTCCATCACAGTCCTCCGAATAGATAAGAGTTAAGATATAAAAGCGCTTACATCCTATAAAAATATTATACTATCTCCCGACAGGTTTGTCGAGGGGACCGCGGGCGGCAAACGGCATAATTTCCAAAAAACACGATCCCGATGCAGGCGCGCGGGCCCTTGGGGCGCCGCGGGCAAAAGGGGCTCGCCGCGGGCGGGCGCTCGCGGCGGCGCGGCAAAAAGGCCCTCCCCGACAGCGCGCGGGGCCGCGGGACAGGGGACAGGGGCGCGCTGTGTCGGACAGGCTACCCGCCGCCCGCGCCTTTTCGGCGGGCGGGACGCAAAAAAGTGCGCGCGGCCGCTGCGATTCGGCCGCGCGCACTTTCTATTTGCATCCGCCCCGTGCGGCGCCGCCCGCGCTCAGGCGCGGAACGCCTTGACGATGTCCATGAACGCCTTCACGCGGCTCTCGTCGGTGAGGTTCTCGAACTTGCCGTCAAACTTAAAGGTGGTGCCGACGACCGCGCCGTCCGCGATGGACAGCAGGCCCTCGATGGTGTTCGGCTTGCAGCCGGTGTTCGCGAACACCGGGGTGTCGCCGACGGCCCCCTTGGCGCGCTTTAAGGTCTCGGGGTTGGTGGCGCTGCCCGCCGTCGCGCCCGAGACACACAGGGCGTCGGGACGGCAGTTGAACACCGTCGTCGAGGCGATCGACTCGATCGTGCGGTCGGTGAGATACATGGCGGCCTCGGGGACGATGTTGAACAACAGCTTGACGTCCTCGGCGCCGATCTCGCGCTGATGCCGCACCACCTCGCCGCAGTTGGTGTTCCACAGGCCGAAGTCGCTGGCGTACACCCCCGTGAAGATCTCGCGCACAAACTTCGCGCCCACCGCGACCGCGAGGTCGAGCGACGCTGTCGGGTCCCACAGGCAGTTGACGCCGAACGGGACCTCTATCTCGTCCATCAGCTGCCCTATCACGCTCGCCATGCTCGTGACCGTCTCGGTGCGGACCTTGGTGAGATAGGGGAGGCTGAACTCGTTGCTGAACATCACGGCGTCGACGCCGCCCTTTTGCAGCGCGAGGAGGTCGTGACGGCATTTGTCAAGCACGTCCTTCATGCCCTTTTTGCTGTCGTAGTAGGGGTCGCCCGGCATCGCCTGCATGTGGCACATGGCGATGATGGGCTTTTCGGTCCCGAACACCTGTTTGATCCATTCCATTTTGCTTTTCTCCCTTTTGTTTTCACAGGACAGGTTGCTTCGGGACGGCGCGCCGCCCCGGGACAAGATATCGTGTGTACTTAATATTACATACATTCGGGCGGTTTTGCAACCCGAAAATCGGCGGGGGGAGGGGTCCCGCAAAAAACCGCCGCGCAAAGGGCGGACGGCGCACGGGCCGTGCGGCTCAGTGCGGGGCTTCTTTGAAGCGCCCGTTTTCAAAAATGTACCGACCGACGCACTGCGCGATTATCCGATTGAGGCTGCGAAGGGGCATCCCGAGCTCCTCGCAGAGGTCGGCCTTGCACAGGGTGTGCAGCTCGCCCCTTGCCCGGTGGGCGTCCATGGCCAGCAGGTGCCGTCTGCGCCCGGTCAGACGGTTCAGCTGTATCCTGCCCGCCATCCCGTTGAGCAGCTTTTCGCTCAGCCGCTTCATGACAAAAAGGCAGGCGTCAAAGTCCTTTTCGAGCGCTGCGAGGGCCCGCTCGTGCGGGACGACCGTCACAAGACAGTCGGAGGCGGCGACAACGGGCATGGGGATCGCGCTGTCGCCGAACAGCTCGAGCTCGCCGAAAAAGTCCGGCGCCTCGTATCGGTATATCCGCATGACATCGCCGTCGGGGCCGTAGTACATCACGTCCGCCGCGCCCTTTGACAGCACAAAGATGCTGCTGTTTTTCTCCTCGCCCGTGAGGATGCTCTCACCCTTTTTAAACAGCCTTTTGTCCGTGCCGATGTCCTCGAAAAGCTTGAAATCACCCATGATCCGCCCCCGTAAGCCTTAGTCGGTCAATTGACCTTAACCTTTAGGATACGTCCCATTATAATGAGTACACGACGTCTCGGCCGAGATGTCAATTTAACGAAACAGGGAGGACGGAAAGCAATGAGAAAGTTTATTATCGATACCGACACGGGCTCGGACGACGCGGTCGCACTGATGATGGCCGTGCTCTGCCGGGAGGTTGAGATCCTCGGGGTCACCACGGTGTGCGGAAACGTGCCGAGGCCCCTTGCGCCCCAAAATGCGCTCATGACGCTCGAGGTGTGCAACAGCGGCGCCAAGGTGTATGAGGGGGCCGACCGCCCCATGCTTAGGCAGGCGGTGACGGCGGTCGCGGTGCACGGCGACGACGGGATGGGGGATCTTGACCTCATCCACCCGAGCCGCCGCGCCGAAAAGAAAAACGCCGTCGACTTCATCCTCGAGCAGGTCAGGCGCGCGCCGGGTGAGATCGAGATCGTCACGCTGGGGCCTGCGGTGAACATCGCCGCCGCCGTTATGAGCGACCGCGCGGCGATGTCGGGTGTAAAGCACATCTAATCGATGGGCACGCAGGGCCTCGGCGCGGGGAACACCACGCCCGTCGCGGAGTTCAACGTCTACGCCGACGCCGACAGCTATCGGATAATGCTCGAAAGCGGCATCCCGCTTACAATCATCGGCGGGGACATGTGCTGCGGCAGGGCGTCGAGCGCCGAATGGGCCGAGGCGGACATGGAGGCGATAGGCGCATCGGGGCCGGTCGGCCGGTTTGCGGTCGACTGCAACCGCGGCCTGTTGGAATATCACAAGAGGGCGGGCGAGCGCTTTGTCGACCTGCCCGACGCCGTGGCCATGGGCGTCGCGCTGTGGGACGACATGACGCTTTGCTCAAAGCAGATGCGCTGCCACTGCTGTACAGGCGAGGACAGGTGCTACGGCCAGGTCATTTTTTATGACCCCGAGCACGAGTTCGCGATTCCCACCGACCTGCCGCCTACGTCCGCAGAGCTGATAACGAAGATAGACGTGCCGCTGTACAAAAGCCGGCTTGCGCGGCTGCTTGCGGGCGGCCCGCTGCCGGAGGGCGGCGCGAGACAGACGCCGACCTGCTGTCTGACGCCGCCGCTTAAAGAAAGAAGGGTCCCCGCTCTGTTTCGGAGCGGGGACCCTCTCGTTGAACAAATGACTTCGGCGCCCCGGCGCCGCCGCCTTTGAGGACGGACGAAAGCCTTGACCCCAAGCGCCGAACGAAGCGCGGGCCGAAAGCACACGGGGGACGGCGAAGACGGGGCGCAGGGGTGAGGACGCCTGCTTAAGGGGTGCGGGGCACGCAGGGCAGGCGGGCGCTTTTTGGGGGACGCATAAAAACATGTGCCCGTAAAGGCTGCCCTCCCGGGTGACGCCCCAAGCCCTCCCGGGCGGCCTCGATCCTCCGGGCGGCCCTGCTCAAAAGAGCAGCCTTCGGCGGGCTTAAAAAGGCGCTCAGCCCAGCTTTTCGATGCCGGCGAGGATGTTTTTGCGCTTGTCCTCGGCCCTGCCCAGCTTCTCGCGCTCGCCCGCGACGACCTTTTCGGGGGCTTTGCCCACAAACTGCGGGTTTGCGAGCCTGCCCGAGACCGCCGCAATCTCCTTCTCGACGGCGGCGAGCTCGCGCCGCAGACGCTCGAGCTCCTTTTCCCTGTCGACCAGCTCGTCCATGGGAATGAGGATCCGCGCGCTGTCGGTGACCGCCTGCGCCGCGCCCTCGATCTCAAAGCTGTCCGAAACCTCGACCCTGTCGGCGCCGGCGAGCCTGCGCATGAACTCGGCGCCGCTCTCGAACAGGCCGCGAAGCGGGGTCTCGATATACAGCGACGCCTTTTTGGAGGGCGGCACGTTCATGTCGCCGCGCAGCACGCGCACCGCCTTGATTGCGTCCATGATCTTAGAGAAGCCCTCCTCCTCGCTCGGAAAGTCGAGCGCGGGGTCGTAGGTCGGGAAGGCGGAGATCATGATGCTCTCGTCCTTGTGGGGCAGCGCGAGATACAGCTCCTCGGTGATAAACGGCATGAAGGGGTGCAGCAGCTTGAGCAGCGTCGCAAGGCCCCACACGAGCACCTGCTTGCAGCCCCGCCGCTCGGCGTCGTCGCTTGAATTGAGGCGCAGCTTGGCGAGCTCGATGTACCAGTCGCAGAACACGTCCCAGATGAAGTCGTAGACCTTGCCCGCGGCGACGCCCAGCTCAAAGCGGTCGATGTTGCCGGTGACCTCCTTTATCAGGCGGTTGAGACCGCTGACGAGCCACTTCTCCTCGATCTCGAGCTTTTCGGGCAGACTGCCCGGCTCGATGTCGTCGACGTCGTTCATCAGAATAAAGCGCGCGGCGTTCCACAGCTTGTTGCAGAAGTTGCGCGCCGCGCGGACCTTTTCGTCCGAATAGCGCATGTCGTTGCCGGGGCTCGTGCCGTTCGCGAGCATAAAGCGCAGCGCGTCCGCGCCGTACTCGTCGATGACCTCGAGCGGGTCGATGCCGTTGCCGAGCGACTTGGACATCTTGCGGCCCTGCGCATCCCGCACGAGGCCGTGGATGAACACGGTTTTGAACGGGACCTCGCCCATGTGCTCTATCCCCGAGAAGATCATCCGCGCCACCCAGAAGAAGATGATGTCATAGCCGGTGACGAGGGTGTCGGTCGGATAGAAATATCGGAGGTCGTCGGTGTCGTCGGGCCAGCCGAGCGTCGAGAACGGCCAGAGCGCCGACGAGAACCAGGTGTCGAGGGTGTCCTCGTCCCTATGCACCGCGCCGCCGCACTTGGGGCAGCGGTCGATCTCGTCGCGGCTGACGGTGACCTCGCCGCAGTCGTCGCAGTAGTACGCGGGGATGCGGTGGCCCCACCACAGCTGGCGCGAGATGCACCAGTCCTTGATGTTGTTCATCCAGTTGAAGTATGTCTTGTCAAACCGCTCGGGCACAAAGCGGGTCTCACCGTTCTGCACCGCCCTGATTGCGGGCTCGGCCAGCGGCTTCATCCTGACAAACCACTGCTTGGACAGCCTCGGCTCGACCGTTGTGCCGCAGCGGTAGCAGGCGCCGACGTTGTGGGTATAGTCCTCGGTCTCGACGAGGAAGCCGCCCGCCTCGAGGTCCCTCACGACGGCCGCCCTCGCGTCCTCGCGGGAGAGCCCCGCGTATTTTCCGCCGTTCTCGTTCACGGTGGCGTCCTCGTTAAAGATGTTGATGACCGGCAGCGAGTGGCGCAGCCCGACCTCGTAGTCGTTGGGGTCGTGCGCGGGGGTTATCTTGACGACGCCGGTGCCGAAGTCGCTTTCGACATAGCTGTCGGCGACGACGGGGATCTCGCGCCCCACGAGGGGCAGGATGAGCGTCTTGCCGACAAAGCTCTTGTACCGCTCGTCGTCGGGGTTGACGGCGACGGCCGTGTCGCCGAGAAGCGTCTCGGGCCTTGTGGTGGCGAGCTCGAGAAAGACCCCGTCCTCCCCCTTGACGGGGTAGCGCAGGTGCCAAAAGTGCCCGTGCTGCTCTTGGAACTCGACCTCGGCGTCGGATATGGTCGTCTTGCAGTGGGGGCACCAGTTCACCATGCGCTCGCCGCGGTAGATGAGCCCCTTTTCGTAAAAGCGGGCAAACACCTCGTTGACCGCGCGCGAGCAGCCCTCGTCCATCGTGAAGCGCAGCCTGTCCCAGTCGCACGAGCTGCCGAGCTTTTTGAGCTGCTCGACGATCCTGCCGCCGTACTTTTCCTTCCACGCCCAGGCGCGCTCGAGAAAGCCCTCGCGCCCGACGTCCTTTTTGGTGAGCCCCTCCTGCTTCATCGCCTCCACGATCTTCGCCTCGGTGGCGATGGAGGCGTGGTCGGTGCCGGGCAGCCACAGCGTGCAGAAGCCCTGCATCCGCTTGACCCGCGCGAGGATGTCCTGAAGGGTCTCGTCGAGCGCGTGGCCCATGTGCAGCTGTCCCGTGATGTTGGGCGGGGGGATGACGATGGTGTACGGGGTCTTGCCCTCGTCCCGCTCGGCGTGAAAGTACCCGCCGTCCAGCCACTGCTTGTACACCCTGTCCTCGACGGCGCGGGGGTTGTACTGTTTGTCAAGCTCTTTCATTCGGTTTCTCCTGTCCCTGTGTTTCTTCTGTTTGTTTTGTTTTTTGCGCCGCGGGCGCGCGGCCCGGGGCTCGCCCTCGAACCGCCCGCCGAAAAAATGGGCCGCGGCAAAACAAAAGCCCCGAAGCGAAAAAAACGCTTCGGGGACGACCTTAAAAAAGACCGCGGTACCACCCGCCTTGCAGAGAGAGCCGCCCTGCGGCGGGCCCCCTGCCCCTTGTTAAGCCCTTAACGCGGGCGGGACGCGCAGCGGCTCAACCCTCCTCCTCTGCCCCGCGCGGCTGTCCGCGCGGCCGAAAAATCGGCTTCACCGCCGGTGCTCGGAAGCGACAGCGCGTTTTTGCCCTGTGCGGGTTTTCACCTAAGCCCCGCCTCTCTTTGCAAAGCGTTTAAAACGCGCCCTCTTCGTCACGGCATTTCAAAAATATGCTGATGTGTTCGCGCCGCCCTTTCGCGCCGCTGCCTGTTTTCATAATATCCCCGCAGGGCGGTTTTGTCAACAGAATTTCGTCCGCCGTGCTCCGAGAACGCCGCGCCGTGACGGCCCGGGGGCCGGGGCCGTGCGGCCCCGAGGGCAAAAAACGGCGGGAATATCGGAAAAAACCGCGCTTTCGGGCGGGTTTCGGTTGACAAAGGGGATTTTTTTTGCTACTGTATATATGGATTGAATGATGATGGGATGAAAGAGTGGGTTGCCCCGCTCTTTTGTTTGTATGGGGAGAGTGTGCAATGTCCGAAAAAAAGGCGGGTGTCGCCGAGCTCGTGTATACCGCCGCAAAGCCGGTGGCCGAGGGCATGGGCCTCGTGCTGTGGGACGTCCTGTTCGTCAAGGAGGGGGCGTCGTGGTTTTTGCGGATTATAATCGACAAAGAGGGCGGGGTGTCCGTCGACGACTGCGAGCGGCTGTCCCGCGCCCTCGACCCGGTGATCGACGAGCTCGACCCGACCGAGCTCGAGTACTATCTCGAGGTCAGCTCGCCCGGCCTCGGCCGAAGGCTCAGAACCGACGCGCACCTCGCGGCCTATGTCGGCAGAGGGGTGGTCGTCAAGCTGTATGCCGCGTGCGAGGCGGGGCGCGAGTTTCAGGGCACCCTCATAAGCTTTGACGCCGAGAGCGCGACGGTGCGCGTCGGCGAACGCGACATCCGGTTCGAGCGAAAGAACACGGCCGCGATAAAGGCGGACGATGACGATATTTAAAAGGAGCGTTACTGAAGATGAATTCGGAATTCTTTGAGGCTCTGTCTCTTTTGGAGAAGGAGCGCAACGTATCGGCCGAGTATCTGATAGACAAGATAAAGAATGCGGTGGTCGTGGCGGTTCGGCGCGACTTCGGCGCGGGCGACAACGTCGAGGTCGAGATCGACCCCGAGAAAAAGGCGTTTAACGTCACCCTTAAAAAGGAGGTCGTCGAGGAGGTCGAGGATCCCGCGACCCAGATGACCCTCGAGCAGGCGCGGGAGTACGACCCCGCCGCCGAGGTCGGCGCGACGGTGGGCATCCCGCTCGAGACCAAGGAGTTCGGCCGCATCTCGGCGACGTCGGCAAAGCACGTCATCAGGCAGGGCATCCGCGAGGCCGAGCGCAACCGCATGTACGACGAGCTGCAGAGCAAGCAGGGCGAGCTGATCACGGGCACCGTGCTGCGCATCGACAGCGCGAAGGGCGCGGCGATCCTCGAGCTCGGCAACGGCGAGGCGATGCTGCCGAGGGGCGAGCAGGTGCCCACCGAGGAGCTGCACGAGGGGGACAGCGTCAAGGTCTACGTCGTGGACGTCGCGGTGACCGACCGCGGGCCCAAGGTGCTCATCTCGAGGACCCACCCCGGCCTTGTCAAGCGCATGTTTGAAACCGAGGTGCCCGAGATATTCGACGGCACCGTCGAGATAAAGGGGATCGCGCGCGAAGCGGGCATGAGGACCAAGCTCGCGGTGGTCAGCCACGACGAAAACGTCGACCCGCGCGGCGCCTGCATAGGCGCGCGGGGCGCGCGCGTCGCCAAGATCGTCAGCGAGCTCGAGGGCGAAAAGATCGACGTCGTGCTGTACAGCGACGACCCCAAGGTGTTTATCGCAGAAGCGCTGTCGCCCGCGACGGTGCTCTCGGTCGACATCCCCGACCCCGAGCAGAAGGTTTGCAGCGTGACCGTGCCCGACCACCAGCTGTCGCTCGCAATCGGCAACAAGGGGCAGAACGCCCGCCTCGCGGCGCGGCTTACGGGCTATAAAATCGACATAAGGCCCGAGAGCGGGTACTACGGCGAGGACACCGACGATTAGTCGGCGCAAAAAACACGCCCTGCGTCAGCGCGCGGCGGCGTTCAGGATCTGAAAAATGTTCACCTCGGCCGGGCGCCGGCCGAAGCGTTATTGAAAGAGGATATGAAGAAACAGCCTGTCAGGATGTGTACGGCGTGCCGCGAGGGCAGGCCGAAAAAAGAGCTTATCCGGGTGGTCAAGTCGCCCGACGGCACGGTGTCGGTCGACCCCGGCGGAAAAAAATCGGGCAGGGGCGCGTACATCTGCGCGACACTTCGCTGCCTTGAGACGGCAAAAAAACAGCGCAGCCTCGCGCGCGCCCTCGGCTGCGAGATAGGCGACGGGGTGTTCGACGAGCTGCGGCGCGAGATAGAGGCGAGGGCGGGCGATGAATGACGGCGTTTTGTCCGCGCTTTCGCTGTGCAGAAAGGCGGGGGCGCTGAAGATGGGCGCCGACGCGGCCGAAGAAGCACTGCGCGAGGGCGCCCCGCTCGCGGTGTACGCGTCCGACGCGGCCGAGCGCACCGTGAGACGGCTTGCCCTCGCACGCGGGCGCGGGGCCGAGGCGCTGCCCCTCGGGCGGACGATGGACGAAATACAGCGCGCGCTCGGCAGACGCTTCGCCGTCGCGGCGGTCGCCGACGCGGGGCTTGCGACCCTCGTGCGCAACAAGCTCGCAGCGCCCTCGCCGCCCGCGGTTTGAGCGGACGGCTTTGTACCGATGACAGTGGGGCGACCCTTTTTACCAAGAGTTAGGAGGCTGAATAGATGCTGATAAAATACAAGCTGGGGGATCTCGCAAAGGATCTTTCGATGCAGAACAAGGAGATTATCGCGGCGCTGGGCGGCTACGGCGCGGATAAAAAGCACACCTCGGTGCTCAGCGAGGAGGAGCTCAACTTTGCGTTCGACGCGCTGACGCAGAGTCACGCCGCCGACAGCTTTGCACAGTACTTTGTCGAGAAAAAGAAGCAGGAGCCCCCGCTGCCCGAGGCAAAGCCCTCGGCGGGCGGCCCCGCAAAGGCGGCGCAGCCCGCGGGCGGCCGGCAGCGCCCCGCAGGGCCCCGTGTGCGCGACGGACGGCCCGGCCGCCCCGACAAGCCGGTCGAGATAAAGGAGCGGGTCAGCCGCGTCGTGGACACCCGCGCGGCCGTGGTGGACATCGACAAATACAACGAGAAGTATGAGAACATCGCACAGAGCTCGTCGTCCCAGTCGGCGGGCAAGCGCTCGCAGCAGCTCTCGCGAAACAAGCAAAAGCTCAACCGGCGCTCGCAGCAGAAGGGCAGACCCCAGTCGGCAAAGCGCGAGACCGAGGCGCAGCGCCTGCAAAGGCTTCAGCTCGAGAAGGCGAGGAAAGCGCAGCTCAAGGTGATGATCCCGGACGAAATCTCGGTGGGCGAGCTCGCGAGCAGGCTCAAGCAGTCGGCGCCCGTCGTCATCAAAAAGCTGATGTCGCTCGGCGTCATGGCGTCGGTGTCCGAGACGGTCGACTTTGACACGGCGGCGGTCGTCGCCGAGGAACTCGGCGCGAAGGTCGAGCGCGAGATCCACGTCTCGATCGAGGAGAGGCTCAACATCGCCGACACCCCCGAGAGCGAGGACAGGCAGGAGGACCTCGTGCCCCGTCCGCCCGTCGTGGTCGTCATGGGCCACGTCGACCACGGCAAGACCTCGATACTCGACTATATCCGCAAGAGCAACGTCATCGCGGGCGAGGCGGGCGGCATCACCCAGCACATCGGCGCGTACCAGGTCGGCGTCGGCGACGGGATCATAACCTTCCTCGACACCCCGGGCCACGAGGCGTTCACCTCGATGCGCGCGCGCGGCGCGTCGGTGACCGACATCGCCATCCTCGTCGTCGCGGCGGACGACGGCATCATGCCGCAGACGGTCGAGGCGATCAACCACGCCAAGGCGGCCGAGGTCTCGATCATCGTCGCGATAAACAAGATAGATAAGCCCGAGGCCAACCCCGAGCGGGTCAAGCAGGGGCTCACCGAATACGGCCTTGTGCCCGAGGAGTGGGGCGGCGACGTGATCTGTGTGCCCGTCTCCGCGAAGACGGGCGAGGGCATGGACACCCTGCTCGAGATGATAAACCTCGTCAGCGAGGTCAAGGAGCTTAGGGCCAACCCCAACCGCATGGCAAAGGGCACCGTCATCGAGGCGCGCCTCGACAAGGGCCGCGGCCCCGTCGCGACGGTGCTCATCCAAAACGGCACCCTCAAGCAGGGCGACGTCATCATCGCGGGCACCGCGGTGGGCCGCGTGCGCGCCATGCTCGACGACCGCGGCAACCGCCTCGAGACGGCGGGCCCGAGCACCCCGGTCGAGATAACCGGCCTTGTGGACGTGCCGAGCGCGGGCGACACCTTTAACGCCGTCGAGGATGAGCGCCTCGCGAGAGAGCTTGTCGACCAGCGCCGCACCGCCGAGAAGGAGGAGCAGTTCAAGAGCTACCGCAAGGTGACGCTCGACAACCTGTTCAGCCAGATCGCCGAGGGCGAGATGAAGGAACTCTCCATCATCGTCAAGGCCGACGTGCAGGGCTCGGCGGAGGCTATCCGCCAAAATCTCGAGCAGCTGTCCAACGACGAGGTGCGGGTGCGTATCATCCACGCCGCCGTCGGCGGGATAACCGAGAGCGACGTCATGCTCGCCGAGGCGTCGGGGGCGGTCATCATCGGCTTCAACGTCCGGCCCGACGCCACCGCCGCCGAGCATGCCGAGCGCGCGGGCGTCGACATGCACATGTACAGGGTGATCTACGACGCGCTCGACGACGTCAAGGCCGCCATGAAGGGGATGCTCGCGCCCAAGGTGCGCGAGGTCGACCTCGGCCGCGCCGAGGTGCGCAAGGTGTATAAGATATCCTCGGTCGGCACCGTCGCGGGCTGCTATGTGCTCAGCGGAACGATAACGCGGCAGAGCCTTATCCGCGTCGTCCGGGACGGCATCATCATCAACGACGACAGGATGTCGTCGCTCAAGCGCTTCAAGGACGACGTCAAGGAGGTCGCGCAGGGCTACGAGTGCGGCATAACCCTCGAGAAGTTTGCGGACATCAAGGAGGGCGACGTGTTCGAGGCCTATATCATGGAGGAGTACCGCGACTGACGGCGAAAGGCAGCGCCGCGCGGGCCCGCTTCGGGCACCCGCCCGCCGTCTTACTCGGCAGAGCCCTCCCCTCGGGGAATGCCCCCCGCGGGACACAGCAGAATATAAACCATCAAGCCCCCTTAGGCCGCGTGCGGCGAGGGGGCTGTTGCAAATCAGGCAAGGGCCGCGGGCCCGCCCCCCGAAAAAAGGGGAGCCCCGGCGCCGAAACGGAGGTGAACCGCCATGCCCGCCCACAGGGTTGACAGGCTGAACAAGGATTTTAAACGGGAGATAAGCGACATATTGCGCTCGATGAAGGACCCACGGCTCAACGAGTTTTTGTCGGTCATGCGCGTCGAGGTGACAAGCGACCTCTCCTTTGCGAAGGTGTATGTCGGGTCGCTCGGCGGCGGCGAGCGCGCGCGGGAGGCGTGCGAGCTGCTCAAAAAGGCCGAGGGGCACATCAAGACCGAGCTTGCGAAGCGGCTGCGGGTGAGAAAGATCCCCGAGCTCACCTTCCTGCCCGACGACTCGACCGACTACTACAACAAGATCAATTCGATTTTAGAGGGGATGCACCATGACGGGAACCGTTGACGCGGGCGGGGCCGCCCGGCTGCTTAAAAACAGCCGCGACGTCCTGATATTGACCCACAAAAACCCCGACGGCGACACGCTGGGCGCGGGCTTCGCGCTGTGCGCTGCGCTGCGAAGGCTGGGCATAGCGGCGCACGTCGCGGGCGAGAACCCGTTCCCCAAGCGCTACGGCTTTCTGTCGGGCCCGATGGGCGAGCGCCCGCAGGACTTTGTCCCCGGCTTTGTCGTTGCGGTGGACGTCGCATCCAAAAGGCTGCTGGGCTCGCTCGGCGACACCGTCGAGCTCGTCGACCTCGCCGTCGACCACCACGCCTCGCACGAGGATTTTCAGAAAAACCTGCTGCTGCGGGGGGACAGCGCGTCGTGCTGCGAGATCGTCGCGGACGTAATCGACGAGCTGGGGGTGCCGTTTGACGGCTACATCGCGGATGCGCTGTTCACCGGGCTTTCGACCGACACCGGCTGCTTTCGCTACCCCAACACGACGCCGTCGACCCACCGGCTCGCCGCGCGGCTCATCGAGTGCGGCGCGCGGGCGGGGGAGCTCAACCGCCTGTTTTTTGAGACCAAGTCGCGCGCGCGTTTCGCGCTCGAGCTCGAGGCGATGCGCGGCATGCAGTTTTTTGCGGGCGGCGAGGTCGCGGTGGTGACGATAACCAAAAAGATGCTGGCCGACACCGGCTGCACGGGCGAGGACGTCGAGGGCGTGACCGCGCTCTCCCGCTGTGTCGAGGGGGTCGAGGCGGGCGTCACGCTGCGCGAGATAGGCGAAAACCTCTTCAAGGCATCGCTGCGCACCAACGCGAGGGTCGACGCGAGCAGGGTGTGCGCCGATTTCGGCGGCGGCGGGCACAAGCGGGCCGCCGGCTGCGAGCTCGCGGGCAGCGCGGAGGAGGCCGCGGCCGCCCTCACGGCGCGCATACAAGAGGAGCTTTAGCGTGGACGGGGTTTTTGCGGTCTGCAAGCCGCAGGGCTTCACCTCGTTCGACGTGATAGCCAAGCTGCGCGGGATAATGGGGCAGCGGCGGCTCGGGCACTCGGGCACGCTTGACCCGATGGCCACGGGGGTGCTGGTGGTTTTTGCGGGCCGCGCCACCAAGGCCGTCGACCTTGTGCCCGACGACCGAAAGGCGTACAGGGCGCGGGTGCGGCTCGGCGAAAGGACCGACACGGGGGACGTGACGGGCAGGGTCGTCGAGCGGGGCGGCGCGCGCCCGACAAGGGAGCAGTTAGAGCGCGCGGCGGCCTCTTTTTTGGGGCGGACGATGCAGACGCCGCCCATGTACTCGGCGGTCAAGGTAAACGGCCAAAGGCTCTACCGCGCGGCGCGCGCGGGGCTCACGGTCGAACGCCCCGCGAGAATGATCGAGATAGACGGCATCGAGATATCCGACGTCGGACGGGACGGCTTTTGCATGGAGATTCGCTGCAAAAAGGGCGTGTACATCAGAACGCTTGCCGAGGACATCGCCGAGCGGTGCCGTGCGCTCGCGACGCTTGAGGGGCTCGAGCGCACCTATTCGGGCGGCTTTTCGATCGACGACTGCCGCACGCTCGAGGAGATCGAGCGCGCTGCCGCCGCGGGCAGGCTCTGCGACCTCGTGCTGCCCGTCGACACGGTTTTTAAGGGCTACGCGGCGCTTCGGCTGTCGGACGCCGACACCAAACGGTTTTTAAACGGGGCGACCCTTGCGCGCGAGACGGCGAGCGGGGAGGGCGGCCCGCTGCGGGTGTACTGCGGCGACGCCTTTTTGGGCCTCGGCGCCGTGACAGAGGGCGGCTTTAAGAAAACGGTTCAGTTTTATTGGGAATAGAGTATCATGCGGATTGTTACGGACAACACAAATTTCGGGCCCTGCTGCGCGGCGCTCGGGTACTTTGACTGCGTGCACGCGGGGCACCTCGCCGTGATCGGGCGCGCCGGGGAGGAGGCGCGCCGCAGAGGGGTGCTGTGCGCGGTGATGACCATCGACATGTCGGGCGCGCGGGCGCTCGGCAAGGGCGGCGCCGACATCCTGCCCGCGGACGAGCGGCTCAGGCGCATCGGCGAGGCGGGGGCGGATGTCTGCTTTATGCCCGACTTTTTGCGGATAAAGGGGCTTTCGGGCGAGGCGTTTGTGCGGGACATCATCGACGGCGTGTTCGGCGCGCGGGCGGTTGTGTGCGGCGACGATTTCAGGTTCGGCGCAGGGCGGCAGTGCGGGACGGACGAGCTTTGCAAGCTGTGCGGCGCGCGGGGGATCGATGTCGTCGTCGTGCCGGGGGAAGCTGTCGGGGGCGAGCGGATCTCCTCAAGCAGGATAAAGCGCGCGCTCGAAGAGGGGGACATGCGCGCGGTCGGGCGGATGCTCGGGCGCGGGTACGGCTTCTCCCTCGAGGTGTACGAGGAAAAGCACCTCGCGCGGCGGCTCGGCTTCCCGACCATGAACCAGCGGTTCCCCGACGGGATAGTCTATCCGCGCTTCGGGGTCTACTACTCGGCGGCGTATGTCAGCGGGCAGGCGCTGCCCGCCGTCAGTAACCTCGGGGTGCGCCCCACGGTGGGGGACGAAAACCGGGTGACGCTCGAGACCCACATCCTCGACTTTGAGGGCGAGCTGTACGGCAGGAGCGTCAGGGTCGAGCTCAGGGAGTTTCTGCGCCCCGAAAAGAAGTTCGCGGGCGCGGACGAGCTGCGGGCCGCGGTCGAGCGCAACATCGAGCAGGCGCGGGCACTGTTTAAAACACGGGGCCTGTGAGCCGTCAGGGGATTGTCGGCCCTTAAAACCCGCGGGAAGGGGGCGACGCCCTGCGCGCGGACGGGGGAGATGTGCCCTGCGGACGGCGGCTTTTATCCCGTGCGGCGCGGAACAGCTGACCTCGGGGGGCGCCGCCCGCTGCGTGCGGCGGGCGGAAAAACCCGCCCTTTTTTGTGTGGAAAAAGGCAATTTTTGCCCGATTTCATATTGCAAAACGCCACTGCGGCGGGTATAATATATGTTGATATGCCTTTGCCGCGGCCCACGGCGTGTGCCCGAAACGGGAGAGCCTTTGCACCGTGCCGCTGTGACAGACGGGATAAATGAAAAGAGAGGTAAAACCACATGTTAAAGGACAAAAAAGAGGTAATCGAGGGCGTTCGCATCCACGAGACCGACACCGGCTCGCCCGAGGTTCAGATCGCCATCCTCACCAACCGCATCAACCACCTGAACGAGCACCTCAAGGAGCACAAGCAGGATCACCACTCCCGCCGCGGTCTGCTCAAGATGGTCGGTAAGCGCCGCAACCTGCTCGCCTATCTTCAGAAGAAGGACATCGAGCGTTACCGCGCGATTGTCGCGAAACTCGGTCTGCGCAAGTAATCTCATGAAAAAACGCGGCAGGCGGGGCGGCAGCCTCCGCCTGCCCGCTCATATCCGAAACAGGGCGCGTCTTATTTGGGCTTTTAGCGATGAATTGAGCGCTCGCATCTGTGCGAGGGCTGACTTTATTGCTAAACCCAAATCGGACGGCGGCAGTTATAAAAACAAAACGATTTGGGAGGCATACCATGTTTGAAAACTACCATGTTTTTGAAACCGAGCTTGCGGGGCGCAAGCTCAAGATAGAGACCGGCAAGATGTGCGGCCTCGCGAACGGCTCCTGCATGGTCAGCTACGGCGACACACGGGTGCTGTGCAACGCCACCATGAGCCAAAAGCCGAGGGAGGGCATCGACTTTTTCCCGCTGTCCGTCGACTTTGAGGAGAAGCTCTATTCCGTCGGGCGCATCCCCGGCAGCTTTTTGCGCCGCGAGGGCAGGCCCACAGAGAAGGCGATACTCACCTCCCGCGTGGTGGACAGGCCCATCCGCCCGCTCTTCCCGAAGGACATGCGCAACGACGTGTCGGTCGTCATGACCGTCATGTCGGTCGACCCCGACTGCTCGCCCGAGATAGCGGGTATGATCGGCGCGTCGATCGCGATACACATCTCCGACATCCCGTGGAACGGCCCCATCGGCGGCGTCGCGGCGGGCCTTGTGGACGGCGAGGTCGTCATCAACCCCACCGCCGAGCAGCGCGAGAAGAGCAGGCTTGCGCTGACCGTCGCGGGCACGACCGAAAAGGTCATCATGATCGAGGCGGGCGCGAGCGAGGTCGACAACGACACCATGCTGAAGGCCATCATCAGGTGCCACGACGAGATCAAAAAGCTCATCGTGTTCATCAACGGCATCCGCGAGACGGTCGGCAAGCCCAAGCTCCCCTTCGAGAGCAGGGAGGTTCCGGAGGATCTGTTTGAGGAGGTCAAAAACCTCGTCATCGACAAGGTGCGCGCCGCCATGGACACCGACGACAAGACGGTGCGCGACGCCGCGCTGCTGCCGATATACGAGGAGGTTCACGCCGCCTTTGACGAAAAATACCCCGACGACACCGCGGTTATCGACGAGTGCATGTACAAGCTGCAAAAGTTTGTGGTGCGCCGCTGGCTGCTCGACGACGGCAAGCGCGTCGACGGGCGCGGCATCAACGAGATACGCCCGCTCGCGGCCGAGGTGGGGCTGCTGCCCCGCACCCACGGCAGCGGCCTGTTCACAAGGGGTCAGACCCAGGTCATGACCGTCGCGACCCTCGCCATGCAGGGCGATGCGCAGATCCTCGACGGCATCGACAGCGAAGAGAACAAGCGCTACATGCACCACTACAACTTCCCGAGCTATTCGGTCGGAGAGACAAGGCCCAGCCGCAGCCCCGGCCGCCGCGAGATCGGCCACGGCGCTCTCGCCGAGCGCGCGCTGCTGCCCGTCATCCCGTCGGTGGACGAGTTCCCCTACACCATCCGCCTCGTGTCCGAGGTCCTGTCCTCCAACGGCTCGACCTCGCAGGGCTCGGTCTGCGGTTCGACCCTTGCGCTCATGGACGCGGGCGTGCCCATCAAGGCGCCCGTCGCGGGCATATCCTGCGGCCTCATCACCGAGGGTGACCGCTGGATGACAATGGTTGACATCCAGGGCGTCGAGGACTTTTTCGGCGACATGGACTTCAAGGTCGCGGGCACCCGCAAGGGCATCACGGCTATCCAGATGGATCTCAAGAACGACGGCCTCACCTACGAGATAATCAAGGAGGCACTCGACAAGTGCTACAAGGCGCGCCTCTACATCCTCGACGAGGTCATGCTCAAGGCGATCGACCGGCCGCGCGCCGAGCTGTCCAAATACGCGCCCAAGATGCTCACGCTGCAGATCGACCCCGACAAGATAGGGGACGTCATCGGCAAGGGCGGCAAGACGATACAGAAGATCACCGCCGAGTGCGAGGTCAAGATCGACGTCGAGGAGGACGGCCGGGTCTTTGTATCGGGCACCAACATTGAGAACGCCGAGCGCGCCGTCGACATCATCAAGACCATCGTCACCGACCCCGAGATCGGCGCGATGTACTACGGCAAGGTCACCAAGCTTCTGCCGATCGGCGCAAAGGTCGAGATCGCGCCCGGCAAAGAGGGCTTTGTGCACATAAGCAAGCTTGAGGACCGCAGGGTCGAAAAGGTCGAGGACGTGCTCACGGTGGGCGACGTCATCCCCGTCATGGTCATCAAGATAGGCGACCGCGGCATCGACCTCTCGCGCAAGGACGCGATGGCGGCCCTGGGCAAAAAGGGATAAGCTCATAATTACGAAAAGTAGGATTTTTTGTTAAAAATACAATAAGTCAAAGCAAAGCCCTCGGCTGAAGTCGGGGGCTTTGCTTTGCTGTATAAAGGCAGACTTCGGTGATAAACAGGGAAACGATAAAAGCGCACACCACGCCCGGTCAAAATGATCTGACAGCGTTGCTTTAAGCAGGCTTATCCCTTAAAAAGCAAGCGGTTTGTCAAAAAGCCGAGAGCGGTCACGGAGCTTTTTGCTAAAACGTCCAAAACTAAAACCGAGCGTTTTTTCGCCGGTGCCGAAGGCCTAAAAAACTCGGATTGTCAGTGCGGCAGAGGGTTTAACGTCCAAAAGAGCCGAAATGCATTTTAGGCAAGGCCATGTATTCTGAGGACGCGGCGGCCTCGGCCCGAGACCGCGCGCCGCGCATCCCGGCGAGGCGCTTCTTCGCCTCCTCTTGAGCGCGCCGTTCGGTTCACTTCTCGGTTTTTTTGTACGCCCTGTCCTCGACGTAGGCCATCATTTGGTTGTAGAGAACGACATAAAACAGCATCGCCAGCAGCCCCGCCGCCGTCGCGATCATGTACCCCTGCACCCCCTGAAGCGTGAGCGCCGCAATCAAAACGAGCAGACTTACGACGCACAGAACCATCTTAAAAGCGTGCTCTTTTGCCCATTTTCTCTTGTAAAAGGCGATCTTTTCCCCGAGGGTAAACGCGCTGTTTTGCAGGGCGTCGAGCAGGTTGCCGTCCGCCGCTTTCCGATAGTTTTCATCCGCGAGCTCCTCGCCCGCGAACAGCTCGTTCAGGGAGATGCCGAGGGCCGCGCACAGGGGCTGCATGACCGACACGTCGGGGAGATTTAACCCCCGCTCCCACTTGCTCACCGCGTTTTTGCTCACGTTCAGCCTCTCCGCAAGCTGTTCCTGCGTGAGGTCGACAGCCTTTCTTTTTTCGGAGATGAATTTGCCCGTCTTTTCTCTGTCCGTAATCGCCGCCGCCCTTCCCTTTCTTTAAAAGCTATTGTATACCGCCCGCGCCCAAATGTACACACACCTACGGTTTACCGCCCCCGAAATCGCGGTGTATTTTGACGTTCCGACGGAGGACACAGACAGTTTCCGGTCCTGTATGACCGGCGCCGCGCGCAAAAAGACAGGCCGGCCGGACGTTTCGTGAAAACAGGTGCGGGCGTCCCGAAAAAAGCAGGATAAAGAAAAATCCCGGACCCCGTTGTTTAAACAGAGTTCGGGACGGTGCCGGCGCAAAAGAGCGCCGAAGCGGATAAAAAGCCGCGCGGGATTAAAAAGGACAGCCCCCGCGTCGTTTGACGGGGGGAGTCGGCGCTACAGGTCCGTTTTTAACAGGGAGTACATCTTCATGTCGATGATTCTCCCGTTTTTTACGGCGTTGTTTCTCAGGGTTCCTTCGCAGTGAAACCCTGCCTTTTCAAGAACCCGGCAGGAGGCTGTATTGTACGCAAACGGCTCGGCGTAGATGCGGACGATGTCGCTGTTGTCAAAAACATACCGGCAAATTTGCCTTACGGCATCGGTCATTATCCCTTTGCCCCAAAACTCCTCCGCGATATAGTATCCCAATTCGGCCGTCAGCCGGTGTATATTTCTCTGCCGAAAGGCCCCGATGCTGCCGATCACCCTGTCATCCGCCGTGATCGCAAAGGCAAAGGTTTCGTTTTCATCGGCGGAGAGCATGGCCGAGATAAAATCTGCCCCGTCCTGCACGGTGTAAGGGAAGGGCAGCCCGTCCCGAAGGTTATCCTGTATTTTTTTATTGGAGACCGCCGATGCCAGGTCGACGGCATCTGTCAATCTCCATTTTCTGATGCTGCTGCAGAGCATTTTTGCAACCTCCCGAAGTTCAATTACTTGTTCGGCTTTAAATGATCGCCGCAGAACGACGGCATTTTCCGCTTAGAGGCCGATTATGCGTTCCGTCCGCTGTCCGCTGCCCGACCGTCGCATGTCATACCGATGATCACACAATTCAAAATCCGAAGCGGCCAAAAGGATATAAAACAGCAAATCGATTGCCGAAAAAATGCACGGCTGCCGCCGCGCTCTGCCCCGAATGCCCTGACAAAGCCTTGAAATATGGTTATAGGTAAAAGAAAGGCAACCGACCCTTGTATCAAAACAGGTTGCCTTACCTGAAAGCAGTTGACCAAGCAGATGCCGTACAGGATGCATTACCGCGTCTCTTTGCCAAAAAGCTTGCACCGCGCCCGTCGGCCTGCGGGCGCGGCCGACCGCTGCCGCGTCTTGTTCCGCGAAAGGGCGGATGCCGTCTTTCGCGGACATCTAAGGGGGTGACCGACGGTTTGCAGAGCAGTTGCGGGGAAAACATCCGCCGAGAGGGGGAAATTTTCCCCCTACGGAAAATCCCGACGCGTATATCATCGCGTCGGGATTTTGGTGCGAGTGATGGGACTTGAACCCATACGCCATACGACACACGCCCCTCAAACGTGCCTGTCTGCCTATTCCAGCACACTCGCAAACTGCTTAAACATTATAGCAAAGCAGCGGAAATGTGTCAATATGGTTTTGCAAAATAGCTGCACAATTTAAAAATTTCGACCCTTGGACGGATATTCTGTGCAGGTGGGCGCGAGCTCTCCGGATGACAGGGCCGTTGTCTTCCCTCATGCAGAGGGCACGTTCCGCACAAGCGGGTGTGAGCCCGTCCCGAGAGGAGATTAGAGAGTCCCGCTATCCGATGTATCCTCCGCATCTCCGTCCCCGTCTTCGCCGCGGCTTATCTTTGCGCGAAGGCGGTCTCGCTTGATGGTGGCGACGCCGATGAGGACGATCACCAGCGCGCTGACCGAGTCGATCATCAAGTCCTCCATCGTGTCGCGCAGCGCCTCCTGCCCGACAAACATGACGCCCGCCTCGGTGCGGAATTTCTGCATGTTCATGTGCAGCAGCAGGTCGCCGAGATACTCATAAATCTCCCACAGCGCGCCCGCCGAGAGCGCAAAGCAGAAGGAGAACAGCCCGATAAACTTGGGGCTGAGGTTGAGCGAGACGTTTTCGGAGTCGTTGAACAGCGTCACCACCGTGAAGCCCAGCGCCCCCAGCATCCCGCCGCTGAGCGCGTGGAGGTAGAGGTCCCAATTGGGGATGAGGTAGTAGAACTGCCGCACCTCGCCCAAAACGATCGAGCAGTAGAGGAACACAAAGTACAGCACATACATGTAGTTGGGCAGCCGGATTAAAAACCTCCGCTCGAGCATGGAGGGCAAAAACATCACGATGAGCCCCAGGATGCACTGGGTTATCATCAGCACATACGAGCTCTTGGGGATCATCCCCTCACTCAGCTGCTCGGAATCGTCGGGCGCCGTTATCACGCCGTATACGGCATAGATGAGCGACACGATCAGCGCCGCGAACAAAAAAACGGCGACAACCGTCCTTGCGCTCACCCTTTTGCTGCTTGTTTTCATGTGCGGTCTCCTTTCGCCGGCCCGCCGCCGGAGGGCTTTGTACAGTCGATATTGTACCATGCACGGCTGCGCGCGCAAACCGTCAGTTTTGAATATTGTCCCAAAGACGGCCGGCATGTCGCGGGCGCGGCGATTGATTTCGGCGGGCTTTTGGTGTAGAATATCGGTGCGGTGACGGCCTCGGGCGAGGCGGTGTCGCGGAGAAGGGGGATGGGACGATCCCGTCCCCGGCGAGCGGGACGCGCCGCAAAACAGCTGATAAAAAGGGAAATCGAAAATGACAGAGATAGGGACAAAGGGACACATCGAGCTGAAGGTCGAGGAGCACATGACGGCCGAGAGCATGAAGAGCGGCAACCTGCCGGTGCTCGCCACCCCCTACCTTGCCGCCGTCATGGAGCAGGCGTGCGCAGAGTCGGTGGCGGACGGGCTTGAGGCGGGGAAGAGCACCGTCGGCACCGCGCTCGACATCAAGCACCTTGCGCCGACGCCCGTCGGCATGGCGATAACGTGCGACAGCACCCTTGTCGAGGCCGACGGCAGGCGGCTTGTCTTTGAGGTCGCCGTGCGGGACGAGTGCGAGACGATAGGCGTCGGCAGGCACGAGCGGTTTGTCGTCGACGGCGACAGGTTCACGGACAAGGCAAGGGCAAAGCTTGAAAAGATCGGGCGGCGCCCGGTTTAACGCGGCGGACAAACAGGGCAAAGCGGCAGCCGCTTTGTGGAATTGCAATGCCCCGCAAACAGTTTTGCGGGGCACTGTTTTAATCGTATGGTTATCCGTCGGCCGCGGTGCGCCGTATGGCAGCGGGTCTGCGCGTCTTTTTTGCAGAGGGGGAGACACCTGTCCCGTCGGAACGCGCGGCGGAGACCGGACGATGCGGGGAAAACCCGGTGCGGCGGCTTTGCGGAGAACTGCTTTTGTTAGGTTATCTGCCGGCTGCGGTGTACTGCACGGCAGCGGCTTTGCGAAAGCTATCGCCCGCCGCCCGACCGAGCGGCAAGCGGGCGCGACAAAAGAGAAGAAAACCGAAAAAACAGAAAAGGCGCTGTTTTCCCTCTCGAAAAACAGCGCCTTTGCGCGTTTAAAGACAGCTTCACCGCGGCGGGCAGCCGGGCCCCTTCTTTAAGAATAAACAACATTTGTCTGTTTTTAAAAGGGCAAAAACGGCACATGCGCACACAGCGGGCGAGCCTTAAGAGGGCAGCGCGCAGATATCGCACAGCTCGACATAGACCCTCGAGCGCAGGTCGGAGATATAGCTTGCCGCCGACAGGTGCAGCTCGGGGCAGTCGTCGGCTTGGCCGGGCTCGAAGGTGAGGGTCGCCGTGGCGCCCTCGCCGCTTGCGCCCGACAGCACAAGCGAGCCCCCGTGCAGCGTACAGAACGCCTCGGCCACCGCGAGGCCGAGGCCCAGCCCGCTGCGCTCGCGGCCCGGGGCGCCCGGCTCGCGCGAAAAATACGGTTCGTGCGCGCGGGCCATGTCGTCGAGCTCCATGCCGTACCCGCCGTCGCTCACGCTCACGCAGACGCGTCCGCCCGCGGCGGTCACGCGGACACGCACATCGCTCTCGGCGCCGTACCGAACGGCGTTCAGGATGAGGTTGAGCAGCGCGCGGTCAAACATATCGCCGTCCACCGAGGCGACAAGGCTGCCCGCGTCGAACGACATCCCGAGCGCGATATGCCGCGTCGAGACCGCGCGCACCGCCTCGCACAGCGCCCCTACGCGCTCGACGATGTCGACCGGGGCTTTGCGGGGCCGGGCGCTGCCGCCGAGCCAGCTTGAGACAAGCGTCGCGTTGGTGACGGCGCGCAGGATGCCGTAGGCGCTTTTTCGCACCCGCTCAAACATCCCCTCAACCTCGGGGTCGTCGCTGTCAAAGTGCCGCTCGAGCGCGGCGGAGCCAAGCAGAACGCCCTCCAAGCCCGTGCGGATGTTTTCGCCGAGCAGGTCGGCCCCGTCGAGCGCGTAGGGAAGGGAGGAAACCGTCTCTCGCGCCGAGCGGTCGATGATGGCGGCGCTGCCGAAGTCGGTTTTGATAAACATCGCCTCGTCCCCGAGACCGGGGAAGTGCGACAGCGACAGCCGCGCGGTGGAAAAGCGCGCGAGCCGGTCGGCGATGCCCGCCTTTACGTCGCCGACAACAAGCGCCGACACCGCGCGCGCGGCCGACTGCGCCGCGTCGTTGTACCCTATGAGCGCGAGGTCTTTGTCAAACAGCAGCACCGGCGTCTCGAGAGACAGATATTGCTTTGCTGCGTCCTCAAGGTTCATGCTTAACCCCCTGAAAAAGTCGTCTTTATACACAATGCCCGCAAAGTCGAGCAAACGCGAGTATTTAAGGTGAGTTTGGTTAAATTATATCCGCTTTTGACAAGTATAGCAACTTTTCGGCTAAAATGCGGTCGCAGTGTGGCGCTTTGTGTCGAACGCAGCTCCACTTTTTGACGGATTTTGACCGCCCTCAGCCCCTAAATGTTTAAAACTCGGTTGAAGCTGTTAAAACTTCTAAAAAATTGCTGTATTTTTGCGGTGAAATATCACTTTTTACTAATTTGTCTGCGGCGTCGGACGGGTGTGCGGACGGGTCGAGGATATCCCTCCGCCCGTTTGCGTGCGTCCCGGATAGTATATGCCGAAAAGCGGGATCGATACCGCGCGTTAAACGGGAAAACATCTCCCCGCCGTTCGGCGGACGGCAAGGGGGGCGGGGCTCTCTTGCGTTTTCGAGGCGGTGTGAGCCGCCGCCGAAGGAACGCCGGACAAAACCCGTCGCCCCCGATCGGCGGTGCCGGGCGCGTTTTGCTGCGGTTATATGGGTGTTTTCGGGAAATAATAGCGCAGAGGGCTTGAGTATCGGCCGAGTTTATTATAAAATTGATAATATAGATTGTCGTTTGCCGTGCGCGCCCTCCGCGGCGGCGCAAAAACCGAATGCGCCCGGCAACGGACGCCCGAGGCCCTGCTTGTCCGACTGTCCGACGGGGACGCACTTTTCGCTGTGCGCCGCGCGTCGGAGACAGGGGCTGACAGGGGCGTTTTTATTGTCACTTAACGGTGGTTTTGGTATGAAATTTGTCACGGATATCGAACGGGGAGAGTATGAGGCGTTTGTGATGCACCACCCCGCAAAGTCCCACTTTATGCAGTCGTGGGCGTGGGGGGAGTTTTGCAGACAGACCAAACGGTGCACGCCGCACCGGGTGGGGCTGCGGGATGAAAACGGCCGCCTTGCCGCCGCGGCGCTTTTGCTCGAGCACAAGCCCGCGATGTTCCCGCCCTACCTCTACAGCCCGCGGGGCTATGTCGTCGATTTTGACGACCGCGCGCTGCTGAGGGAATTCACCGACGGGGTGCGGGGCTTTGCCAGAAGCAGGGGCGCGATGTTCGTCGCGCTCGACCCCGATATCGAGCGCCGCGAGATCGACGCCGACGGCCGCCGCACCGACGGCTTTGACAACACCCCGCTGATCGAATACATGCAATCGCTCGGCTACCGCCACCGCGGCTTCAACCTGGAGTTTGAGGGCAGACAGCCGAGGTTCACCTTCAGGATCGACCTGTCCCGGGACATAAAGGACATCGAGGGCGCGATGCTCGGCAACGTCATGAAAAACGTGCGGAAGTCGCACAACTACGCCTCCGAGGTGACAAAGGGGGGCAGCAGCGACGTGCACCACCTGCACAGGCTCATCTCTCTCACGAGCGAGCGCGATGAGTTTGTGGGGTACGACGAGGGGTACTATCAGAGCTTTTTCGACACCCTGAGCGAGAGCGGCATGGCGACGCTCTACCTCGGCACCACCTACCCCAAAAGGACGGTGGAGATGCTGAAAAAGTCGCTCGACGAGCTGTTGAAAAAGCGAGAGACCCTCAAAAAGCCGGGGCCCGTTGCCGAGAGCCTCGCGAGCGAGGAGCGCCTGAACAGAGAGATCAAGCTGTTCGGCGAATACGCCGAGCAGTACCCCGACGGCGCGGTCATAAGCGCCCACCTTGTGGTGAACTACGGCGACAAATCGTGGGCGGTGCACGCGGGCAGCGCGGGGATCATGAGCGAGACCTTTTTGAACAACCGCGTGTACTATGAAAAGCTCGTCGACCAAAAGGCGCGCGGCTGCCGCATATTCGACCAGTTCGGCACGGTGGGAGACCCCGCCGAAAGCAAGCTCAAAAGCCTGCACGAGTTTAAACGGCAGTTCGGCGGGCGGTATATCGAGTTTGTGGGCGAGTTCAACCTTGTCACCCGCAGGCTGTGGTATGTGCTCTATCAAAGGGCGCTGCCCCTCTACCGCAGGATGAGGATATCGCTCAAGATGCTCATAAGGGATAAAATAAGGAGGAAATGATGGAGAGAAAGACATTTTCGCGCATAGGCCTCGCGATGGTTCTTGTGGCCTTTGCGACATACATCGCGTATCTTGTGACGCCGCTGCTCTTTGCGCTCGGCATATATGACTTTGGGGTGCTGACGCTGATTGTGCAGTTTTTGTACTACCTCGCCGCGATAGGCCTGCTGGCCCTTGCGCTCATCGGCATCCCGCGCGTCGGGCTGTACCCGCGCAGCCGCATGAGGGCGGGCGACCTGTTTACGTTTGTCCTCATGGGCGTCGGGGTCATGTACGGCGGCGCTTATGTCGGAACATATGCGAGCGAGCTCGTCGCGCTGCTTGTCGACGGGACCGCCGAGCCGGTGCTCAACGAGCTGTTTGACAGCCTGCCGATGTGGATACTTCTCGCGCTGACGGTGGTCATGGCGCCGGTTATGGAAGAGATTTTGTTTCGCAAGCTGCTGCTCGACGTGCTGCGCCCGTTCGGGGAGTACAGGGCCGCCGTCATCTGCGGCGTGCTCTTCGGTGTGTTTCACATGAACCTCGACCAGTTCTTTTACGCGGCGGCGCTCGGCTTTTTGCTGAGCTATGTCATGCTCAAGACCAATAACCTCCTCTACCCGATTTTCTTGCACGCCGTGATGAACGCGGTGGGCGGGGTCGTGCCGACCCTGCTTGAAAACGCCGATGAGAACACGATTATCGCGGCCAATGTCGGGCTTTTCGGCCTGATGATTGTAGGCGTCGTGATGTTCTTTGTCAAAAAGAGAAGGTTTGTCTACGCGCCCGCGCCCTACAGCTTTTCGCGGCCGATCACGGCGTCGGTCGTTTGGGGGAACATCGGCATGATTCTGTTGAGCGTTGTCTTTATCTTCAAGTGCCTCGTCGCCCTCGAGCCGTCGTGGATGCCCGCATGGATGATGCTGTAGCGCAGCGCTCCGCTTTTGACTTTAATAATAGAATAATAATTACATATGGATATCGCAAACAGCCCCTACCCCGCGCCTCGGCGGCGGGACGGGGCTGTTTGTCTGTCCCCGCGCTTTTGAGATATGCCGGCCGTTTTCTTCAAAAAGGGGGGAGCCTTTTGGGGTTGGGTTCTTCACCCGGAGCCTTTGCGCGCGGGCAGCGGCGGCCGCGGCAGGCCGTCCGAAGGACAGCCTTGCAGGTGTGCATACACCTGCGGTTGGGACTGCTGTCCCAACCTCGCCGAGGCCGCCCGATTCAGCCTCAGCGCTTTCGGGGCTTTATATCGTCAAACTCGCTGAGCGTGCCGACGAGCAGACTCGACCTCGGGTCGTGCGCAAGCGCGTTGCGTGCCACCGCCCGCTCGTCATAGTTTGCATAACAATATCGGCACAGGTGCGGACAGCTGTTGTACGCGCCGATGTCGACGAGTTCGCTGCACCCGCACGGCCGCGCCGCCCATTTTCTGCTCGGGCGTGTGCCCGTGAGCTCGAACACGTCGTCCGCGCTGACGCACTCGCCGCTTTTAAAGCCGTATGCCTCAAAGCAGGCGTCCTCGCAGCAGGTGGTGACCGTCATGCCGCGGCGCTCGGCGATCTCGCCGAAGCCGTCCGCGATCGAAACAAGCTCCTTCTCGGTGAAGTCTCGAAGCGCGAGTGTGCTCCTGTTGCGGCAGGTGTTTTTGCAGTCGTCCACAAACGAGATGATGACCCGGTTGACACAGCCGTCCAGCTGCTCGCACAGCCGCGAAAACGCGCGGAGGTGCAGCGCGGGGGTGTACACGCGGTTCAAAAGGATCGGGTCGTATCGCACCCGAACGCGCCGCATGCCGATTTCCTTTGAGAGCGCCTTGACGGCGTCGATCACCCGCCGCTTGTCGGGGACAAACGGCTCGATGTCGCTTTTATAAGGCGTGAGCGTCACCTGCACCGCCGCGGGGAGCCCGACCTCGGACAGCCTGCCGACAATGGGCAGCGGGTTTTTGGTGCAAAAGATGACGGCGTCGACATCGCTCAGCAGAATCCTGCTCACCGCGCGCTCGTTGAACGGGTTGCGCACGTCAAAAAAACCCTCATCAATTCGGTTAAAAAACCACTCGGAGTAAAACGCGGCGATATCGGTTCGCCCGCTCGCGTTCAAAATCATCGTTTGTCTGCCCGCCTCCTTTGGCCCGATGCCCGCGCGGCCGGGCAAACCCCGGACGGAAGAATCGGGACGGTCACACAGTGCCGGAACAAATGTTCTTAACCGTTATTATAGCGCCGTTCGGGCGTCGTGTAAAGTGTTTTGCCGAAGTTTTTACAGGGAGGCGGGCGACGGCGCCGGGCCCGCCTTTTTTGCCGATACGGACAAGATCGCGAACCGCGGAAGCCGCTGACGACGATAAGCCGGAGGAATTATTCCTTCCGACTTTTTCACCGAAAAACCGAGCGGCTCCCTCGGAGTTTTCCGACCGCCTATGATAAAATGAAACGGTCTTGCTCGTGACGCAGCGTAATGATATATACTTATCTTCAGGAGGGGGGTTGCGCGTGGAAAGATACAGAGCCGTCCCGCAGGGGTATATGACCGTGGGTGAGGTCGCAAAAAAGATGGATGTGACCGTCAGAACCCTACAACACTATGACAGAGAAGGGCTGCTCCCGCCGTCGGCCGTGAGCGACGGGGGCCGCAGGCTTTATACCGACAAGGATGTCGTCAAGCTGCACCAGATCCTGTCCCTGAAGCAGCTGGGGTTTTCGTTGGACGACATCAGGGACAGGCTGATTCCGCTGGACACCCCGGCCGACGTGGCGCAGATCCTCTCCGAGCAGGCCGGCGTTATCCGCAAAAAGATAGCGGATCTGACAGAATCGCTGTCGGCGATCGAGGCGCTGAAAACGGAAGTGCTCGAAATGCAGTCGGTTGACTTCAAAAAATATGCGGATATCATTGTCAATCTGGAGATGAAAAATGATTTTTATTGGCTCATCAAGCATTTTGACAGCGAAACGCTGGATCACATCCGCAGCCGGTTTGACAAGCAAAGCGGGTTAGCGTTCCTGCAAAAATTTCTGCATCTTCAGGACGAGGCGATCCGCCTGCGCGATGCGGGCGTCCCGGCCGACAGCCCGGATGGGCTGCAATTCGCAAAGGTCTACTGGGATATGATTTTGGAATTTACGGATGGGGACGCCGCCATGCTCCCGAAGCTCATGCAGATGGGGAAAAACGACCGACTCAACCGGGAGTGGAAGCAAAAGCAGGCCCGGGCGAACGCTTTTATCGAACCGGCGTTGGGCGCTTACTTTTCAAATCTGGGGATCGACCCATTCCGGCAGGAGGAAACGACATGACAGACGCGTTGCGGGTAACAGGGCTGCGCAAAAGCTATGGGAAAAAAGAGGTTCTGAAAGGCGTCGATTTATGCGTGCGCAAAGGGGAGATCTTCGCGCTGCTCGGCGTAAACGGCGCGGGGAAGACAACCGCGCTCGAATGCATCGAGGGCCTGCGGAGGTACGACGGCGGCAGCATAACCGTCAACGGACGTATGGGGATCCAGCTGCAATCGGCTTCGCTGCCCGCCTATATCAAGGGGATGGAGGCGGTTCGCCTTTTTGCAAAATGGAACAGGGCCGCCGTTGATCCCTCCATGCTTGCGGCGTTGGGGGTAAACAAGCTGGCGGACAAACAATACCGGGAGATGTCTGTCGGACAGAAACGGCGGCTGCATCTGGCGCTGGCGTTGATCAGCGACCCCGATATCGTGTTTCTGGACGAGCCGACGGCCGGTCTGGACATCGAGGGACGGATTTCCCTGCACGAGTATATCCGCACGCTGAAAGCACAAGGCAAAACGATCCTGTTGGCCGGCCACGACATGGCCGAGGTAGAAAGCCTTTGTGACAATATCGCAATTCTGAAGGACGGTCTAATCGCATTTGCAGGAGCCGTGTGCGAACTGACGCAGACAGTCGGAAAGCATTACGACATCCGCATCAAAACAAGCAGGGGGACAGAAATCTTTGAGGCGGACAATATCGGGGAAAGCCTGATTTCTATCCTGAACAGCTATCGGGAAAAGAACATGGACATTCAGGACATCCAAGTAGACCGAGGCTCTTTAGAGCAGCATTTTGTAAAAATCGCAAAGGGAGAATAAAGAATGCGCGGATTTTTATACGGCGTTGCATTACAGTGGAAGCTGGACCTGCGCAGCAGGACGATGCTGATCACCTGCTATGCGGTTCCGCTTTTGTTTTTCGCGGTGATGGGAGGGATTTTTACATCCGTTATGCCGCAGAGCCGTGAAACCTTGATTCAATCCATGTCTGTATTTACCGTCACCATGGGCGCGCTGATCGGGCTGCCTCCCTCGCTTGCGGAGATATACAGCAGCGACGTGAAGAGCGTCTATCGGGCGAACGGCGTGCCGCTGTCATCAGGATTGTTTTTGACAAATCTTTCGGCGTTTGTTCATCTGCTCATCATGAGTTTCATCCTTTATCTCCTTGCGCCGGTCGCCTTTGACGCAAAGCTCCCGGCGCATCCGGGGACATATTTTGCCGGGCTGATTGTCCTGATTGCCGCATCGCTCGGCATGGCCGACGTGATCGGGCTTGCCTCAAAAAACGCGGCGAACACGTCGATGTTTTCTATCCTGCTGTTTCTTCCCTCCACCGTGCTCTCGGGGGTCATGTTCCCGAGCGATATGCTTCCCGGGGCGTTTGCGACGGCCGGAAAACTCTTCCCCGCATCGTGGGGATACGCGCTCATGACAGAGGGTGAGCTTACATGGCACAATATTTGGCCTATGCTTGCTATCTTTCTTGCCGCAGCCCTGCTGTGCGCCGTACTGCTGAAAAAGATCGAGACCCGATAGTGCAAATGAAGCGGTCGGCCCTGCGGCGGAAATAAAAAAGCCGCGGGGCCGACCGATTTCTCAAATTTAAAAGACGCTTTTGTCGCAGCGGCTTTTAGGGCTTAGGCCGCTGTTTTTTGGTTCACGGCGGCAAAAGGAGGATGCTGCCGTGTGATTAAAGGCAGGTGGGCGCTTGTCGGAATAAGCCCGCCTTCACAGCGGGACAGTCCGCCTCGGTATGTGAAAACCGCCGCTTATTCGTGCCGCCGGCGAGAAGCCGCAAATCGAACGGAAAACCCGATGACGGCATACCGTCAGGCGTACTTCCCTGCGCCTGCGTTCCGAGCAGGTCGGGCGGCTTCGCCGCAAGAGCCCGGCGGGACAAAGAGCAAAAGAACGGCCGCGAAACGCCGACACAGCCGCTTTGTGCCGCAAGCCCCCGGCGGGACAAAGGCCAAAAAAGAACGGCTGAGAAACCGTCAGCGCGGTCACTTTGGTCCGCACCACCCGCGGCCGCGCTCACCGGGGAAAGCCGGTGTGCGGACGAGCCGCGCTTCGGGCCCTTCGGAGCACCCTGCCCGGCGCCCGGCGGATTTGGGCGGGGCTTGTGCAAAAGCGGGCAGCGCGCATGGCGGCTGCCCGCGCGTTCCGCCGCTCGAAGACGGTTGATATAATTTTGGCGAATATAGTCATAACGAATAAGCATAACAGAGTAAAAATTGGTGTGTTAAAATATTAACATAGGCGGATAAAACGCCGAACGTCAAAATATTTTTGGAGGTATGTTGTAATGGCACGTTTCACACTTCCCCGCGACCTTTACCACGGCAAGGGCGCAATTGACGAGCTGAAAAACTTCAAGGGCGCCAAGGCGATGGTGGTCGTGGGCGGCGGCTCGATGAAAAAGTTCGGCTTCCTCGACAGGATTGTCGACAACCTCAAGCAGGCCGGTATGCAGGTCGAGCTGTTCGAGGGCGTTGAGCCCGATCCCAGCGTGACGACCGTCATGAAGGGCGCCGACGCGATGCTCAAGTTCGGCCCCGACTGGATTGTCGCCGTGGGCGGCGGCAGCCCCATCGACGCCGCGAAGGCGATGTGGATAAAGTACGAGTATCCCGAGATCACCTTCCCCGAGATGTGCAAGGTCTTCGGCATCCCGACTCTCCGCCGCAAGGCACAGTTCTGCGCCATCTCCTCGACGTCGGGCACAGCGACCGAGGTCACCGCGTTCTCGATCATAACCGACTATGACAAGGGCATCAAGTATCCGATTGCCGACTTTGAGATCACCCCCGACGTCGCGATCGTCGACCCCGAGCTTGCCGAGACGATGCCCAAGAAGCTTGTCGCGCACACCGGCATGGACGCGATGACCCACGCGGTCGAGGCGTATGTCTCCACCGCCAACTGCGACTATACCGACCCGCTCGCGATTCATGCCATCGAGATGATCATGAAGGATCTCGTGCCCTCCTACAACGGCGACATGGCCGCGCGCGACAGGATGCACAACGCGCAGTGCCTCGCCGGCATGGCGTTCTCCAACGCGCTGCTCGGCATCGTTCACTCGATGGCCCACAAGACGGGCGCCGCCTTTGCCGACTGCGGCGCGCACATAATCCACGGCGCGGCCAACGCGATGTACCTGCCCAAGGTGATCGCGTTCAACGCCAAGGACGAGACCGCCAAAAAGCGCTACGGCGTCATCGTCGACTACATGGGCATCTGCGACGAGGGCGCGTCGGACGACGAGAAGGTCGCCGCGCTCATCGCGTATCTGCGCAAGATGAACGACGAGCTCAACATACCCCACTGCATCAAGAACTACGGCGCGGACAGCTATCCCACCGACAACGGCTTTGTCCCCGAGAACGTCTTCCTCGAGAGGCTGCCCGAGATAGCCAAGAACGCCATCGGCGACGCGTGCACCGGCTCCAACCCGCGCCAGCCCGGCCAAAAGGAGATGGAAGACCTCCTCAAGTGCTGCTACTACGACACCGAGGTCGACTTCTAAAAAGGCTTTTGCGGCGGACGCCCCGCGCCCGCCGACAGGGCCGACATAACCCGTGCTTTTTGCCGAAATACCCGCGGCAGGCGCTTGTCTCAAAGCGCCTGCCGCGGGTATCGGTTTAAGCGGGCCCGCAGGAACCGGGCCCCGAAGCCGCCTCACCGACAGCGTTCGGCGAGGCGTTTTTTGCGGGGAGAAAAACCTTTTCGGCCTTCGCAAGCAGACAGCCGCACAGCGGGCGCCGCCCTGCAATCCCCCGCAGCTCTGCGGCCCTCCCCCCTTTGCACACGCCCTGCATACTCCCGCAGGGTGTACCGTGTGTCGTTCCATTTACGCGCGGTAAGGGGGGCTTGGGATACAGTAATCCCTAAAGTCCGCCCCTATCCCTCGGGTCGCGCGCCGCAGAAGCCAGGGGCAACTTGCTATCTTTTGCCGAACAGCCTCGCCTTGAAGGCTTGTATCTTCTCGATGTTCCTGCTTGTGAAGATCAAGCCGACCAGGATCGCGCCGAATGCGAGACCGAGTGAAAAGTCGGAGATATCGGCGCCCACGCCCGAGGCCGAAACCCCCGCTATCCCAAGCGCCGTGTACACGGCAAACGCAGCGCCGCCCATGATAAAGATTCTATGCAGCTTTCTTATGAGCTTCAGCTTGTCGTCCTCGACGTATTCGGCGGTTTTGAGCAATGTCTCTTTTTCCTGTCTGTCCATGATGCCTGCTTCTCCTTCTCGGGGTGTCCCCTTTTTGTGTTCGTCTGTGTTGTCCGTTTTTCGCTCGCCGTCGAGAAGCTCCCTTATCTCGACGCCGTAGTAGTCGGCGAGCTTGATGAGGATGTCGATATCGGGCAGGTTTCTGCCCGTCTCCCACCGGGACACGCTGCGGTTGGTGACGCCCATTGCCTCGGCGAGCTGTTCCTGGGTCACACCGTACCCGCTTCGCAGCTCACGCAAAAAGGCACCCGTTTTCTTTCCGTCCATATTTCCTCCTGTTCCGAGGGGGCGAAATCGGAGCGCCCTCTCTGTGCCTTAATGATAGCGCGGTGTGCCCGCGCTTAACAGGACACGCCGCGGGAAAGCGCCGCACAGGACATGGGGCGAGACCCGCGGGCCGCTTAAAAGCAGCCTTGTCCTGCTTGTCAGGCAGACCTGCCGCGTCGGCTGCTGTAGATTTCACGCGAATCGTGAAAATAGACAAAGAGCCTGCCGCCCGAGACTCACGGGCGGCAGGCTCTTTTGTGATGACATTTAAATCGCAGGGGGCCTTTTAAAGCGCCTGCTCAGGACCGCCGCCCGTTGAAGCGGTGCCCCTGACGGGGCAGACCGCCGTCAAGCGCCGCCCCGCAAATGTGCCTCGCCGCGTCAGCCCTTGTACTCGACCTTTCCGTCGACGACAACGAACTTCACCGTCGACGCGACCTCGTGCCAGGGGCCCTGCATAATGACGAGGTCGGCATCCTTGCCGGGCTCGATCGAGCCGACGCGGTCGCCGACGCCCGCGTGCTCGGCGGGGTTGATGGTGATGGCGCGCAGCGCGTCAAACTCGTCCATGCCCGACTTCATCGCGAGCGAGGCGCACAGCGGCAGATAGCTCTGCGGAATGACGGGCGCGTCGGTGATGATCGACACGTGACAGCCCTTGGCCGCGAGGATGCCGGGGGTCTTGAAGGTCTTGTTCTGAAGCTCAAACTTGCTCGCGTGGGTGAGGGAGGGCCCCACGGCTAAGGGGAGGTTTTCGCCCGCGAGCTCGTCGGCGATGAGATGCCCCTCGGTGACGTGCTCGAGGGTGATCTTCACGCCGAACTCGCGCGCGATGCGGATGGCGGTGAAGATGTCGTTTGCCTGGTGCGCATGCGCCTTAAGGGGCTTTTCACCGCGGACGACGGGCAGCAGCGCCTCTAGCTTTTGGTCAAAGGCGGGCGCCTTGTCGGGGTCGCCCTCGGCGGCGCGCTTTTTGCGGTCGTACTCGGCCGCCTTGGCGAGCATCTCGCGCAGCTTGGCCGCGGTCGCCATGCGGGACGAGTTGTTTTTTTCGCGGTAGCAGCGCTTGGGGTTTTCACCGAAGGCGCACTTCATCGCGGCATAGGGCTCGACGACCATGTCGTCCACCCGCTTGCCGACCGTCTTGATGACACAGAACTGCCCGCCCAGCACGTTGGACGAGCCGGGGCCGGTGCACACGGCGGTCACGCCCGCGCGCATCGCCTCGGCAAGCGTCGGGTCAAAGGGGTTGATGCCGTCGACGGCGCGCATCTGCGGCGTGATGATGTCGGTCATCTCGTTGTAGTCGGCCCCCTCAAAGCCGATGCCGCTGCCGTGCAGGCCCGTGTGGCAGTGCGCCTCCACAAAGCCGGGATAGACGTTGAGCCCCTCGGCGTCGATGATCTTGCAGCCGTCCTTGGGCTTGATGTCCTTGGCCGTCTTTTTGATTTTGCCGTCCTCTATGAGGATGTCGCGAACCTTTGCCTTGCGCGCGACGACATCCCAAACAGTTCCGTTTTTGACAAGCAGCATGTTGTGATCCTCCGTTTTTTATGTTTGTCGGCTTAAGCTGTCTTAAAAGAACAAAAAGCACAAAGGCGCCGCGGCGCGCGGTCGACCCCTGCCGGGCCCGCGAGGGGCCGCCGAACGGGAACCGCCCTCAAAATCGGGGCGCTGCGCCGCCTATTTGCGGGACAGGGCGGCGGCCGCAGGACGCACCCCCTTTGCGGGCTGCGGCAGCGGCCCGGGGCGACCGTCGGATCGGGCCCGCAGATGTGCGGGGGCCGCTTTTGTCCTTACGCTTTGGACAAGAGCCCCCTCGCAGTGCGGCAGGGGGCTCCTTAAAAACAATGGCGGCTTGTGCGTCAGGCGGCGTCGTGGATTTCGAGCGCGTCGTCGGGCTGCCCCGCGCGGCGCGCGCAGGTTTTGCACAGCTCTTGATAGCCGCTCTCCCACGCCTCCTCGACGGTGCCCTTGTAGACATTGTCGTTTTCAATTGACGTCCTTATGTGCTGGCAGTCGGCAAAATAGTGATATTTTGCGCCGTATTCGGTGTAGTAGACCACGCCGTCGTTGTAGACTTCGGCGGCCTCGGCGGCGCGCTGCATGTCCTCCTGCGAGACGGGGTCAAAGTCGTATGACGCTACGCCCGCAATCAGCAGGGCGATGACTGCGACGACGGTGGCAACGGTTTTGCTCTTTTTGTCGAGATCCTTGTCGGTCAGCAGTAGGATGATGACGGGCGCGAAGCAGATGACCGACGCCACCACGCCCATGTTGTTCCAAAACCAGAAGGCGAGCTTGTTTTTCTCGGAGGCGGGGTTGATGCGGTTGGCCTTTTTCCAGAGCTGCGAGCCGATGATGACCGCGACAAGGTCGAGCACGAGCGCGCCGATCATCGTGTACATCTTGAGGTTTGCGCTGTCGTTTTTAAAGATCTCGGTGACGTCGACGGTCCCCTTGAGCACGAGAATCGCGACGATCTCAAGTGCGAGACCCGCGACCCACAGGATGACCGAGCCGGCCCTGAGCCCGGCGGTGCTCTTTTTGGGGGCGGGCTCGGCGGCGACCACCGTTCTGCCCATCTCGGCGGCGTTCTTCTCGCTTGTCGCGATGCGCTCCTTGACCGACTGCTTGTCGGCGTCGCTGAGCTTCGTCCCTTTTTTCTTTGTCTGTGCCATAGCTCCTCCTTATGTACCGCTTTTAAATCTGTACTATATAAAAGATACAATATGTTGCGCGGTTTTGCAACCTGCCGTTCAAAAGAGCCCGCCCGATAAGACGGGGAGAGGCGTTCCGCGGGCCGAAGCAGGGCCGTCCGCGCGGCCTCACAGCCAGCCGAGCGCCCGTATCGCGGCCGCGAACAGCAGCGCGGGCACGAGGTTTGCGGTCTTAATTTTGCACGCGCCCATGAGGTTGAGGCCGATGACCGCGACGATCGCGTAGCCGGTCATGCCGACGGCGGCCATCACCGCCTCGGTCATGACGGGCTGCAGCAGCCCCGCGCACAGCGTGAGCGCCCCCTGGTAGAGCAGCACAAACAGGCTCGAGCACATCACACCGACGCCGAGCGTCGACGAGAGCAGCACCGCGCTCACAAAATCCATCACGCTCTTGACGACGAGCACCGAGCTGTCGCCGTACAGCCCGTCGTTAAACGCCCCGACAATCGTCATCGCACCCGCGCAGATCAGCACCGACGCCTCGACAAAGCCCTTTGCGAAGCCCTTGAGCCCCAGCTTCCGTTCGAGCACGCCGCTTAAGCTGTCGACCCGGTCGCTTATGCGCAGCAGCTCGCCCGCCGCCGCCCCCAGCGCGAGGCTGACGAGCAGCAGCAGGCTCCCGCTGCACGTCACCTGCCCGTCGGTGTCGACGCGCAGCATCGACTCGAGCGCGCCGCCGAGGCCGATGAACATCGTCGCCGCCCCCATCGCCTTGAGGCAGCCGTCGGCGAGCTCCCCCTTCATGCGCTTGCTGACGAGAAGCCCGATGCCGCCGCCCGCCGCGACGGTCGCGGTGTTGACAAGCGTCCCTATCATGGCATATTCCCCCTCTTCCTGTTGACTTTTGTATCACAATAATAATAAAATAAAATGCGCGTGAAATCAACACGCGGCGGAAATCGTTCGGATTTATACATGCAGTGTACACTTTTTAAGGACGTGGTGTCGGGGATGAGGATGTTGAAACGGACGGCCCTTGTGCTCGCTGCGGCCGCCCTGCTGTCGATGTGCGGCTGCTCGGCGGCCCCTGCGGAAGAGCAGCCGGGGCTCGCGGTGTTTTCACTCGGCCGCTCTCTTTTTTACCGCGAGAGCGGCGAAACGGAAAAAGGGCCCCCCTGTGTCGTCGAGGACGGTGAGCTGATGATCCCCCTCGAGGCGCTCGAGGGGATGGCGAACGCGCAGGGCGAAGGGGCCCTCGAGTGCGCCGCCGTAGTGATCGACGGCGCCGAGTATCTCCCCGCGTCCGCGCTGCGCGAGCGCTTTTCGTTCGACGTCCGAATCTACGGCGGGCTCGTGTCGGTGAGCGACACCGACGCGTCGCTCCAGCACGGGACGAGGGCGGAGATAGAGGGCCTTTTGGGCGAGCCACTGTTTCCGCGCGAGGAACACGCCGAGGTGCCCGACCCCGTCGTCGACCCGTACAGCGACTACGGCTACGACAGGCTGATCCATGACGTCGAGGCGCTCGAGCGGACCTACCCCGAGCTCATCACCGCCTACACGGTGGGCGAGACGGTGGAGGGCCGCGCGATCCCCGCCCTCACCCTCGGCAGGGGCGAGCGGGTGATCTTCTACAGCGCGGCAATCCACGCGGGCGAGCACGTGACCACCAACATCCTCATGCATATGGCGGACAGGTACGCCATGGGCTACCGCGCGGATGAGCAGCTTGACGGCTGTATCTCCTACCGCGAGCTGCTCGACAACGTGACCTTCTACATAGTCCCGCAGATAAACCCCGACGGCGTCAACATTGCGCAGAACGGCTTTTCGGCGAGCACCCTTCCCGTCGCGAGCTACGACAGGCAGGGGGTGACCTGGCCCGGCGCGTACAAGGCGAACGCGAACGGGGTCGACCTCAACCGAAACTTCCCCTACAATTGGGACCCGATGAAGGAGAACGGGATCACCTGGCGGTGTATGCGGTATTTCTGCGGGTTCGAGGCGGCAAGCGAGCCCGAGACGCAGGCGCTGATTGCCATGGGCGAGAGCATCCCGTTCGAGATGTTCGCCGACTTTCACAAGTTCGGCGAAGAACTGTATTGGGTCGACAACCACAGTCTCGACCACATCGAGCGCTACGGCCGCATCGCGCAGCGGCTGCTCGACGAGTTCGGGTTCGAGGACAGGGGCGTCGAGTCGATCGACCACTTCGGGGGCTATCTGTCCAACTATATGCGCAACGTGTACGACGTGCTGTCGATGACGATCGAGACGTGCGAGTATTGGAACTACGGCCCCGAGCAGTTCGACATCCTCGACCGCGACGTGTACAGGGCGGGGCTGATTATGGGGGAGGAGCTGCTGGCTCTCCCCGAACGGACGCAGGGCCTTCGCGTCGAGGTGAACGGCAGGACGCTGCCCTTTGCGGGGGCGTGCGCGCGCGACAACCGCTATCTCTCGTTTGAGCGTCTGTGCGCGGCGGCGGATGCCCTCGGCGGCGAGGTGTCGCTCACGGACGAGGGGGTCGGCTTCACCCTTGACGGCGTGACCTCGAGCGCCCCGATTTTGCAGGAGCTGCCCGAGGACGCCGGCCATACCGTCTTCGCCGAGGCGGGCGGGGGCTATGTCGACGTGAGCGAGCTTGTGTCGTCCCGCCTCATGAGCGCGCGGCTCGACGGCAGGACGGTGAGGATAGTCGCCTTTCGGTGAGAGGGCAAGGCGTCTGTGCCGTTGAAAAAACAGTGCTGTCCGTTTTTTGCGGACAGCACTGTTTTTAAACGCTGTTTTGAAAAAGGTCTGTTTGAAAACGCGCTCGGGGCGCCGAGGCAGCCGTAAACCCCGTGCAGGGGAGAGCCCGTCGGGCAAGCGCAGGTCTCGGCGCACAAAGGGATGATTATTCGCGTCCGGTCGCTTTTTTGCCCGCAGTGACGGCAAGAGCATAGCAAAGCAGGGTCATGAATTGAACGGCGCCTACGGCTGCCGCCCCCAAAACGCTGCCCTCGGCCGACAAAAACGAGCAAAAATCGTGGAAAGCGTGAAGCGCTATACACGGCCGGATGCTGTTGCAGACGATAAAAATAAGGGAAAACACAACGCCGTACACAAGCGCAAAGCAAATCTGCAAGGCGGTTTCGGCCGTGCCCGCGCCGCCGGCGGCGTTCATAAGATGACACACGGCAAACAGCGCGGAGGAAACCGCGACCGCTGTTCTCTCGCCCTTTTTCAGCCACAGGTTGAACAGGATTCCCCGAAAGTATATCTCCTCGCAAAACCCTATCCCGAGTGCCGGGAACAAATCGGCGCATATTGTTCCGAGATCGTTGTCCGCGTCCGTGCCGAGAGAAAAGGCGGCAAGGGCGGCAAATATCGGCGGGATAAAGTAATACTGCCTCTTGAGCGAGCCCTTTTTCGGCCTGCAAAAGCCGAGATGTTCGATCGATTTGTCTTTTACACGGCAGAAAACGGCGGTGAGCGCTGCCAAGCCCCAAAGGATAAGCCCGCGCACAACAGCCGATTTTGCCCCGTCGAGGTTGTTGATTACGGCAACCGCGCCTTGAAGAAAGAAAACCGAAAGCAGGATAACCGCGGCGATTATCGTTTTGCCTATTTCTGTTGTGACGGACCCGTTTTGACGAACTCGTATAACGACCTCACGATATTGGTTTTCTAAACGTCGGCGGGAGCATTGTCGTGTGCGGCTTGTGCCGTGTTTTGCGCCGTCCTACCGCGCGCCGGCCCCGGCGGCCTCGCCGGCGTTGTCGCGGGTGAGATTGTGTATCCACTTCATGCGCAGCACCCGCACGAGCGCCACGACGGACTTCATGGGCATGTCGATCTTAAAGAGCAGCACGACGAGGACGGGCGAGAGCTGCCATCTGTACGCGGCGAGCAGGCCGAGCGGGATGGCGATCATCCACATGACGATGATGTCGGTGATAAAGCCGGTCTTGCCGTCGCCGCCCGCGCGCAGGATGCTGACGAGACCGACGACCTCCCAGCCCTGGAAGAACAGCACCCCCGCCATGATCGGGATGTAGCTCTTTGCAAACTCAATCGTCTCGGGCGAAACGTTGGCGTACAGCGAGACAAAGAAGTCCCTGCCGAGCAGCATCACGGCCGAGCCTGCGGCGCTTATCACGATCGCATAGGTCATCAGCTTGCGGGACGAGCGCTTGACGGCGTCGATGTCGTTTTCGCCGATGAGCTTGCCCGTTATGGTGGTGGCGGCCCCGCCGAGGCCGTAGATCATCGCGGCGAGCAGGTTGTTAAAGACATACGCTATGTTGAAGGCGGCGGTGGCGGCCGTCGAGAGGTGGCCGAGGGTCATCTGCGACATCGAGACGCCGATGCCCCAAATGATCTCGTGACCCGCGATGGGGGCCATCGTTTTAAAGAAGTCCCTCGTCAGCAGCCTGCTGCGGCGCTTGATGTCCGAGAGCCTGTAGCCGATATCGTGCATCCTGAAGAAGCAGACGAGGACAAAGACGGCCTCGACGACGCGGGCGACGAGCGCGCCCACCGCCGCGCCGAGATAGCCGAGCTGCGGCAGGCCGAATTTGCCGAACACGAGGCAGTAGTTGAGCACGATTGTCAGCGCATAGCAGATGGTGTTGCCCCAAAAGACGAGCCTTGTGCGCTCGACCCCCTTAAAGGTTGAGTACATGACCGACGAGATGCCGTAGAGCGGGCACATGAAGGCGGTTATGCGTATGTAGCGGATGCCCATCTCGATGACGGTGGGGTCGTTGCTGAATATCCTGAAGATGACCGTCGGCATGAGCTCGATGAGCGCGAAGATGACGGCGCTGAACAGCATCCCGAGCTTGAGGGAAAAGGAGATGATGGTCTTTATCGAGTCGTTGTCTCGTTTGCCCCAATACTGCGCGACAAGGATGACGCAGGTGCCCGCGATGCCGTTGCTCATGACGGTGAAGATGTAGAAGATTTGGGCGCTTTGGGAGACCGCCGTCATCGCGGTCTCGCTGAGCTGCCCCATCATCAGGCTGTCGACGGTGTTGACGACGACCAGAAGCAGCTGCTGCATCATGATGGGCAGCATGAGCGAAACCGCCCACCGCAGCAGATGGTTTTTGTTGTCCTTTTCCGAAATCATAGCTTTACCCCCCCGTAAAGAGTCACAGTGCCTTTTATTTTATACCATTCCGGGGTTTTTTACAATAGCCGCACGCCGCCGGGAGCGTCCGAAGGCAGAGTTAAAAGAAGTCGTGAGAAAAGGGTACGGCAGTCCCCGGAAGTCAGGGGGCGACGGCGTTCCTCAAATCTTCATTTTGGACACTTCCCACGGCGCTCTTCGGGCGCCTTTAAGCCGGGCGCCGCGCAGATAAGAGAGGCAGGGGCGGGCTTAAAACCGCGCGCGGCCGCCTCGGGCCCAAGCCGAAAATAGGTTGAACCGGCCGGCCTTGTTGTGTTATATTGAAGCGTGTCCGCCGCGCGGCGCGCGTTTATTCTTTGGAGGCTGCGGCTTTATGGAGAGAAAATCAACGATCAAGGACGCGTTTCGGGCGGCGCTCCCGCACACGGCGCCCATCTTTGCGGGCTTCTGCTTTCTCGGCATGACGTACGGCGTGTACATGCGCGCGTCGGGCTTCAGCTTTGTCTATCCCATGCTGATGAGCATCACCGTCTTCGGGGGCTCGCTTGAGTTTTTGGCGGTCGAGATGCTGCTGTCGGCCTACGCGCCGCTTGAGACGTTTTTGGTGGCGCTCATGGTGCAGGCAAGACACCTGTTTTACGGCATAGCGATGCTCGACAGGTTCAGGGGGACGGGCGCGAAAAAGCTTTATCTCATCTTCGGGATGTGCGACGAGAGCTTTTCGATAAACTGCTCGGCCGACATTCCCGAGGGGATCGACAGGGGTTGGTTCATGTTTTTCGTGACGCTGCTCAACCAGCTCTATTGGGTTTTCGGCGCGACGGCGGGCGGCCTTTTGGGCTCGCTCATCCGGTTTGACACCGAGGGCCTCGATTTTGTCATGACGGCCATGTTTGTCGTCATCTTTTTAGAGCAGTGGTTAAAGGAGAAAAAACACTATTCGTCGGTCATCGGCCTCGCGGTCTCGCTCGTCTGCCTTGCCGTCTTCGGAAAGGACTCGTTCATGATCCCGACGATGCTCGGCATTTTGGGCCTGCTCACGGCGTTTCGCGGGCCCATCGAAAGGGCGGAGGGACAGAGATGACGCTTACACAGCAGATAATCACCGTTGCGCTGTGCGCCGCGGCGACCGTGGTGACAAGGTTTTTGCCGTTTATCGTGTTTTCAAACGATCGCCCGACGCCTGGGTATGTGAAATACCTCGGCACGGCGCTTCCCGCAGCCGTGTTCGGCATGCTGGTCGTCTACTGCCTGAGGGGGACGCAGATAGCCTCAAGCCCGCACGGCCTGCCCGAGGCCGTTGCCGTCGCCGTCGTGATCGGGTTTCACCTTTTAAAGCGCAATATGCTGCTTTCGGTCGCGGGCGGCACGGCGTGCTATATGCTGCTTGTGCAGCCGGTGTTTTAAGGGCCCGGCTACGGCTGCAAGCGCCGAGCGGCGGCGTTCGGGGCCTGTCGCCGCCCCTCCTTCCCACGCCGGCGGACGGGAGGGAAAGCAAAGCCGCCCCGCGAAGGGACCCGCGCCGGGCCCCGAACGCCGCCGGCCCGCTTTTCGCCCGAACGGCTTCAGCGGGAACAAAAGACGCCGACCTCGGGTGCCGTGCTGAGCAGGGTACAAAAAGGCCGGCGCCGACAGGAGGAGCCTCCGCGTTGGGGGGCTTAAGCGGACCGGGCGAAAAACAGGCGGCCCCTGAAGCGCCGCCCCCGAAGCGCCGCCCCCGAAGAACTCCTTTCAAGGTAAATCGAGGCCCTCGGCGGTTTTGCCGAGGGCCTCGATCGTCATGCGGTCAAAATCAAAATATGCCGTTGTAGGTGATCAGATAGTATATGACGTACACCCAGCTGAGAAGCCCGTGTATGATCGCCCAAAAGACCGAGTGCCAGGTGGTGAAGCTTATGACCATCGCGAGCGCGCTGCCGAAGGTGATGCCTGAGCGGACAAGGCGTTTTACCGCTCCGGTGTTGTCGACGTCGTCATACAACTCCACGACCTGTTCGGCCTCCTGCTTTTTGCTCTTTTTTGCCATAATAACACCCCGTTCGACTTGATGTTTATATTACAATACCATATCTTGCGCGGCACTTCAAGAAGTCTTGCGCCCGCGCGCTCGAAATTTTTGCGTTTCGAGGCGCACGGACGGGGGAATACTGTCTGTAAAAGGGACGCTGCCCGATTGTTGAAAAGTAGGTTGAAAATGTTAAAAAGCATAGAAATCAAGCCGCCCCGCGGCTTCGACAGCGCCGGAAAGCGGGCCGCAAGGCGCAAATACTTGTTGTTTAACCGCAAAAAAACTGCCCAAAAGTTCGGCGGATTTGCCGCGCATTTTGTTTTTGCGGACGGGCGTCCGAATATTTGGGTGGAAATTTTGCACACGTGATGGTAAAATATAAATATCATAAAAAGCGCCTTCGGCGCTTAACGGGAGGTAGGTACCATGAAGCTCATCACTGCCATAGTAAACAAGGATGACAGCACTGCGGTACAGTCTTCGCTCACGTCGGCGGGTTTTTCGGTGACAAGGCTTGCGACCACGGGGGGGTTTTTGCTCTCGGGCAATGTTACGTTCATGATCGCTACCGACGATGACAAGGTCGACGAGGCCATCGGCCTTATCTCCGAGCAGAGCAGGCAGCGCAAGCAGCTTGTGCCCTCGACCACGAGCTACGGCATGGGGGTGACAAACGCCTACCCGCTCGAGGTCACGGTGGGCGGCGCGACAATTATCGTGCAGGACATCATCAGGTTTGAAAAGGTTTGACTTTGACCCTCTCATCGGCAACGAGGAGTTTAAGCGCCGCGCAGAGTCCCTGCTCGAGGGCGGGGGCTCTGTGCCTGCGCTGCTCATAAGCGGCGAGGACGGCTGCGGCAGAAATTTCGCCGCGCGGCTTGTCGCCGCCGCCTATCTTTCGGACGGGCGCGGGCTCGTCGAGCAGGGGGTGCACCCCGACTGTGTCGTCGTAAGCGGCGGCGGGGCGTCGGGCGCAATATCGGTCGAGTCGGTCCGCTCGGCCGTCTACGAGCTCGGCAAGTCGGCCGTCACGAGCGACGGGCGCCGGGTCTGCCTTGTGTGCGATGCGCACAACCTCAACATGTATTCGGCAAACGCGCTGCTCAAGACGCTCGAGCAGCCGCCCGCGGGGGTGCTCTTTGTGCTCACCGCCCGGAGGGAGAGCGACCTGCTGCCGACGGTGCTGTCGCGCTGTGTCAGGCTGCGGGTGGGCGCGGTGCCGCCCGAGACGGCGAGCGGTGCGGTTGCGGCGCGCTTTCCCGCCGAGGACCGCGAGCGGGCGTCGCGGCTGTGCGGGCTGTTCGGGGGGCGCGTGGGGCTTGTCATTGATACGCTCGGCGACCGAAACCGCCTCGCGCTTGCGCAGTGTGCCGAGCGGGCATACAGCGCGGCGCTCGAGGGGGACAAGCTCGGCTTTCTCGCGGCGCTCGAGGGGGGCTGCGCCGACCGCGCCTCGCTGAAATGGGCGCTGTTCTGCCTGAGCCTGTGTGTCGAGCGGTCGCTTTCTCTCGGCGAGACGGTCGACGAGGGCTTTGCAAAGGGCGTGGGAGACGGGTACCGCGACGTCTCCAAAAATATCAACTTAAAGCTGCTGTGCGCGCGCATCGCGTCGCGGCTGTGACGGAGTAAAAATGGCGAAGGTTATAGGCGTAAGGTTCAGAAATGTCGGCAAGCTCTACTACTTTGACCCCGCGGGGTACGACGTGCGCTCGGGCGACCGGGTAATTGTCGAGACCGCGCGCGGCGTCGAATGCGGCGTCGTCGGCATGGCGGCGCGCGAGGTGGGCGACGACGGCATCGTCAAGCCGCTCAAGCCGGTTATCCGCGTCGCGAACGAGGCCGACGTGCGCCGCTATGACGACAACAGGGAGAAGGAGAAGCAGGCCTACGACATCTGCAAGCGCAAGATCGCCGAGCACGGGCTGGTGATGAAGCTGGTGGATGTCGAGTACGCCTTTGACGGCAGTAAGATCCTGTTCTATTTCACTGCGGACGGCAGGGTGGACTTCCGCGAGCTGGTCAAGGATCTCGCGACCGCCTTCCACACGAGGATAGAGCTGCGGCAGATAGGGGTGCGGGACGAGAGCAAGCTGCTCGGCGGCATCGGCATGTGCGGCAAGCCGTTCTGCTGCTCGACCTTTCTGTTCGACTTTCAGCCGGTTTCGATCAAGATGGCAAAGGAACAGGGCAAGTCGCTCAACCCGACCAAGATTTCGGGCGCGTGCGGGCGTCTGATGTGCTGTTTAAAATATGAGCAGGATGTATACGAAGAGCTGGCGGATCTGACCCCGAGGGTGGGGGCGATTGTGCGCACACCCGAGGGCGAGGGCACGGTCGTGGAAAACAACGTCCTCGCGACCGCCGTCAAGGTGCGATTTGAGGGGGACAACGCCCCGCGCCTGTTTAAGGCGCAGGAGGTCACGGTCATCGGCGGAAAGCAGAGGCGAAAAAAGCCCGAGCCCGAGGCGGAGGCAGCCCCGCAGGAGGCGTCGGCCCCGGCAGCCCGCCGCGGTGCGAAGGGCAGGCCCAAAAAGCAGGCAAAGGCGCCCCGCGCCGAGGCGCAGGACACCACCGCGCCCGAGGCCTACCGCGAGATAAAGCTCGCGCCCGAAGGGGGGGCGACGCCCCCCGCTGAGGGGGAGGAGCCGCGCCGCAGGCCGCCCCGCAGGAGAAGGCCCTCGCAAAAAAAGCGCGAGGGCGGGGAGAAGAGCGAACAGAAAAAGCAGCAGCCGTGAGGCCGCTGCTTTTTTTGCTTGTCTATGAAGGATCGGGGGTTCGTCCCGCGGTTTTGGGGCCCGCGCGCCGCGCGGGCGACAGCGGCCGCCCTTTTTCGGCGTGCGGTTGGGGCTGCGCGAGAGCGGGCTGTGTGCGCCGTGGGCGCGTTGAACGCCGGCAACCGCCTTTTGCGGCAGGCGCGCGCAAGAGAAGTGCAAGCCGCCGCACCCGCGAACGGGCGCTGTTGAATCCTTTGCGGCAGGAGCTGCGAACAGGGGCAGGCGGAGACCGTCTGCGCCGTGCGCGTAAGCTGCCCGCCCCGAGTCACCCCCAAAACGCCCCGCTCAGACGGCGGTTTCCGCCTTTTTGCCCCGTGCGAAAAGACGGCTTATCGGCTTGTAGACGATGAACGCCGCCGCCGAGTTGATGCCCGCTTTGGCGAGGTTGAACGGGATGATGACGGGCACAAGCATCGCGGCGACGGCGCTGAGGGGCTGGCCCATAAACAGCGGGGTGAAGACGAGATTGCAGCCCGCCATGACGGCCGCCATGACACAGCTGCCCGCGACGAGCGCGGCAATCGCGCCCTTGATGTTGTGCCATTTGCGGTAGATGAAGCCCGCCGTCAGGCTGAACGCGCCTGTCGCAAGGATGTGCATGACGATGCCGATGGGGCCGCTCGCCTGACTCACCGTCACGCCCTGTATGACGCTTACGACGACGGTGAGGCCGAGACCCCACCACGGCCCGTACAGGAACGACCCGATCAGCACCGGGACGTCGGCGGGGTCGTACTCGAGGAACGGCGCCTGCGGGAACAGGGGGAAGTGGATCGCCCACACAAGGACGATGGACGCCGCGCACAGCATGGCGAGGCGGGTAAGGCGCTTGGTAAGCTCTGATGCACTGCTCATTAAAAAACCTCTTTTCATAAAAAATGTTTTGAATTCGCGCGTTTTCGTGCAACAAAAAACGCGCATCGAGGTTTCTCGGCGCGCAGAAAAAAGATATGCCATCCCTGCGTTTCTCTCATCCGGACTGTACCGTCGGCCACGGAATCACACCGTGTCGTGCCGTCCGTCCGAATCAGACACGCAAAACAACGAGCTTTTGCGGGCAGGTCGGTCGAATGGCTTGCGGGCTATACCGCCGGTGGGGAATTTCACCCCGCCTTGAAACAACTCTATTCTATACCGACGCGGCGCCGTTGTCAATAGGCAGAGCGCGTCGTGATCGGGATTACCTCACGGAGTATGGGAGATGTGTGCAAAGGGGGCCCGCAGAGCAGCTGCAAGCCCAAGCCCCCCTCGCGCATAATAGGAACGATGCGTGAATCGCCTCACGGGAATATGTGAGGTGTGTGTAAAGGGGGGTGGGCCGCGAAACTGCTGTAAGCCCAAGCCTCCCATATGTAAGGGGGGGTGGCACGCAGTGGCGAGGGGATTGAAAGCTGAGGCATATCGCTTTTGCTGTACGCGACACATGCGGCAATAAAAAATCCGTTTTTAGATTTTTCTTTTGGTTCTTTCGATTGTCTTCGGCTATGTCTTTCAAAGCTTTAAAGTCATTGCCCTTGAAGATACAGCCTGCTCGACAAGCATTTCTTCCTTTCTTCGTGAGAAAGGAAGCGAAAGAAGCTTCGGGGGGTTGCGATTCCCCCCGAACCCCCTAAACGCCCTTGCAAGGAAGGCCCGCCTGTGCAGTCCCGCTAAACAGTAAAGAACGACATACGCGGGACTGTCGCCGCAAAGCGGGCCGAACACGAGCCTGCGGCGCTAAACACCCCCTGCCGCGGTCAGGCCGCACAGAGCGCGCAAAGCGCGCCGCGCGGCCTTATGCGGCGTCCCCCTCGAGGGGGACGTGCCTCCCGAAGACGTTGATGGGTTCACAAGCTATCTCGGCTTTCAAGCGTCTCGCAGCGAACAGAGAGCAAAATCCCCCTCTTGCCGCGCGATCGACCGTGATCGGAACGACGCGCGAACTGTCTCACGGGCTTACTGCGAGCACCCAAAAGCCCCCCTTGTGTAAGGGGGGCAACACGGCAGAGCCGTGACGGAGGGATTGTAAGCAGTAGGCTTAGTGTGCAGTATTAGGAGTGTTTAGGCGATAAGGTTTTACAAAAGACAGCCCCTCCGTCAGCCAACGCTGACACGGTTCGTATATTCCCCGAGCCGGTTGAATGACTAAGCCCGACCGTTCGACGAGGCTTAACGGCCCGCCCGCACCGCGTGAAACGGGCGCAGAGATGCCGCCCCGCACGGGACGTCTCAATCGAGCACCATACAGTGCGCCCGCACCGCAAAGCCCTCGTTGCCGGGCATCCTGCCCTCGGCGACCCGCTCCTCCCTGAAGCCGAGCGAGCGGTAGAGGGAGAGCGCCGGCTCGTTGCCGCACAGCACCTCGAGATAGACGGGGCGGCCGAGCTCGGCCAGCGCGGACTCGGACAGTGCACGCCCGACCCCCTTGCGCGCGTGCGCGGGGTCGACGTACAGCCACGCGAGCTCGTCGTCAAAAAACGCGCAGAACCCGGCGAGCACGCCGTCCAGCTCGGCGACAAGGAGGTTATAACTGAACAGGCCCTCGCGCTCGGCGGCCGTCTCGAGCGGCACAAAGGCGTCGCCGAGCCCCGCAAGGCGAAGCTCGTCCCGTCTCGCGGCGTCGTGAAGGGCGCACATCTCCGGGAAGTCGCCGTCGCGGTAAGGGCGGATGGTGATCGTCCTGCCGTCAGTCATGGTGGGCCTCCTTTTCACGTTAAACCGATCGATTTCTCCGATAAGGGCCGGATCCCCGCCGTTCGGCGACGTCGGCGGCGGATAGGCCTCCGAAAACGCAAGGCGACCCGCCGCAGGGGGAGCCCTCCCGCGTGTTTAGCTTTGCTCGGCCGCGTTCCCCGCTCCGGCCGACATCCGCTTCATCTCTTTGCCGAACACAGATTTAAAGACGATGATCGAGGTCATGATGGAGACGGCGTCCGAGATGGGCTCTGCGAGAAACACCGCAAAGACCTTGTTTTCGAAAAAGTGCGGCAGGATGTAGATGAGCGGCAGCAGCAGGATGAGCTTTCTCAGGCAGGCGATGAACAGGGACGCCTTTGCCTTGCCCATCGAGGTGAGCGCCTGCTGGACCGACGACTGGATGAAGAACAGGCCGATCGACGCGGTGTACACGCGGATGTAGCCCGCGTTGGCGATAAGGGCGGGGTCACTGTTGAACACCGAGATGAACGCCCCCGGGAACAGCTGCACCAGGGCCCAAACGGTGAGCATATACACGGCCGAATACCTAAGCATCGTCTTGAACGCCTGCTTTATCCTCTCTGAGTTTTTGGCGCCGTAGTTGTAGCTGATGATCGGCTGCGCACCCTGCGCGATGCCCTGCCCGGGAAGCCACATCATCTGCAAAATGGTGCTCGCGACGGTCATCGTGCTCACGGCGATATCGCCGCCGTAGGCGTAGAGCGAGGAGTTGAACGCGATGTTGATCGCGGCCTCGGTCGCCTGCATGACAAAGGGCGAGAGCCCTAAGCCCATGCAGGGCAGAAGGACGGACGGGCGGGGGAGAAGGTTTTCTTTTTTGATGCGAAGCTTGGTCTTTTTGCTGAGCAAAAAGCCCACCGCGAAGACGCACGACACCCCCTGCGAGAGGATGGTGGCAAGCGCCGCGCCCCGAACGCCCATGCCGAGCCCGAAGATAAAGACGGGGTCAAGCGCTATGTTGGTGACGGCGCCGAGCAGCACGGTTATCATGCTGTAGCGGGTGAAGCCCTGCGTCGTGATGAACATGTTCATGCCGAGCGTCGTCATCACAAAGACCGAGCCCGCCGTGTAGATGCGCATGTAGTCGGCGGCGTAGGGTATCGTCTGCGCGCTCGCGCCGAACAGCCACAGCATGTCCTCGCCGAAGATCTCGAACACCGCCGTGAGCGCGAGCGCGAGGAGGACGAGCGCCGAAAAACAGCTGCCGAGTATCCGCTCTGCGCCGGGGATATCGTTTTCGCCCATGCGGATGCCGGCCCGCGGCGCGCCGCCCGCGCCGATAAGCATCGCAAAGGCGGACAAAAAGCAGATGATCGGGAAGCACAGCCCCAGCCCCGTCATGGCGAGCCGCCCGACCTCGGGGATGTGGCCGATGTAGATGCGGTCGACGATGTTGTACAGCAGGTTGACAAGCTGGGCGAGCACGGTGGGGATCGCGAGCCTGAGCAGAAGCCCCGGCACCGGCGCGGTCGCGAGGCGCTCGGAGATGTCCTGATCGGCGGTTGCAGATTGACTGCTCATTTTAAAAACTTCCTTTCAACAGCGCCCCTGTCGGGGCGGGTGATTTTTGCCGTCCGGCGGCGCCGCCCGCGCGATTGTGTGTGCGGCGGGCGCGATTTTGCGGCGTCGGGCGAGTCGTGCGCATGCTTTGAAGCCGCGCCGAAAAGCCGCGAAGCCGAAGGTGCCGAGCTTCAGGGCGGGTTCGATTCGCGCCGGAATGACGCCGGGAGAATAATCAGCGGCTGATCTCCTCGAGATTTTTCATGATCTTGTCGTTGAGCGCGAAGAACAGCCGCCGCTCCTCCTCGCTGAGGCCCGAGAAGAGCAGACGGTAGAACTCGTTCTGCGCGCGCCTGCCCGCCGCGGCGGCCTCGCCGCTCTCAGGGGTCGGCAGCAGGTGCACCGAGCGCTTGTCCTCTCGAAATTCGCCCCTGAGCAGCCCGCGCTCGGTCAGCGACGAGACGGCGAGCGAGACGTGCGACTTGGACAGGCCGCGGTATTTGACGATCTGCGCTGCGGTGTCCCGCCCCGGGTTGTTGGTCAAAAACAGCAGCACGTCGAGCTCGGCGCGCGTGAGGGAAAACCTGCGGCAGACGGGCGCGAGCGTCTTCGCATACAATCGCCCCGTCCTGTATATCCATTCTGCGTACTGCATGGCGGTCTCCGAAACGGCTTTTATTTGTTCTATTTTGAACTTATTGCATTATAGCACCGGGAAAAAGCCTTGTCAACAGACCGCCGCCCGCAGGGCGCGAAGGCGTTTGTCCTGCGGGCGGCGGTCATAGAGAAGGACGGTCATAGAGAAGACGGGTCTTAGAGAAGGACGGTCATAGAGAAGGACGGTCATAGAGAAGGACGGTCATAGAGAAGGCGGGTCTTAGAGAAGGTCGGTCTTCGAGAAGGGCCGACCGAGAGAAGAGCTGTCCCGAGAGAAAAGCGTTCTGTGCGGGCGGCGGCGAAGAGACCGGGGGCTATTCGGCGCTTGAAACGATCTCAAAGTTGTTTTTGTCCCCCCTGTAGTGGTAGGTGGCAAAGTCCACGACATACCCGCTGTGGGTGACGGCCGTGTTGTTGAACACAAGCATCGGGCAGTCGGCCTTGACCGACAGCAAACTTATATCCTCGGGCTGCGCCCTTTCGGCCGAGACGACGGTTTTTGTCTCCTTTATCCGCGTCTGCGGGTTGTCCATAAGAACCTCGAACAGCGATTCGGTCTTAAAATCGTGGCTGAGGATAAACGAGCACCTGTCGAAGGGCAGGTGGTTGCGCACGGTGACGACCGCCTCGGCGTTTATAAACCTGCGCCGGAACATCGTGACGACCCTGTCCCCGACGTCGATGTTCATCACGGATGACAAAAACTCGCCCGCCTCGACGACCTTCATCTCAAGAACCTCGGTCTGCGGTATCTTGCCCGAGTCGTGAACGCGCCTGTAAAAAGGCTCGAAGGATCGGAACAGGTTGCGCGAGATATCCGGCCTTGAGACAAAGGTGCCCTTGCTCGGCTTGCGCTCGAGCCAGCCCTCGTTGACAAGCTCGATCACCGCCTGCCGTATGGTCGAGCGGCTGACGCCGTACTTTTCCTGAAGCTCGTATTCGGTGGGGATCTGCTGTCCTACGGTGTATATGCCGCTTCGTATCTCGTCGAGCAGGATGCTTTTTATCTGAAAGTAAAGCGGTATGGGGGTGGAACGATCCAATTCCTTGACGGCCATAGGTAAACTCCTTCGTGACATATTGTACGTATGTTACGATATAATTATACATAGTTACCAAATTGAAAGCAATATATTTGTGAAATTGTGCGGGTTGATTTTGCAAAATCAGATGTTATAATTGTTGTTGTAAGGTACGTACAAACGAACATAATTACTTGAGGTGTGATATGTCGGTTCTCTGTGCGGGGATGGCTGTGTGCGACATCGTTATCTCGTGTGTTCCGTCCGACATCATGCGGCGCGACAGCTGCTCGATCGAGCGGCCGGTGACCTCGTGCGGCGGGGACGCGCTCAACGTCGCGGTCGGCCTTGCAAAGCTGGGCGAGCGCTCGGGCATCGCCGCGAGGATAGGGGATGACGCAAACGGACGGTTCATTCTCAACCTCTGCCGTGAAACGGGCGTTGACGCCTCGGGACTCATATTCGACAGCGGGTGCGCAACCGCCACGACGTTTGCCCTCGTTGACGAGCGCGGCGAGCGGCACTTTTGTACCGATAAAAGCATCTTTTCCCGCCTAAAGTCGGGAGATGTCGGCGACGAGCTCATCGGGGCGGCGGATACCGTCTACTTCGGCAGCGCCATGGCGCTGCCCGGCATGAACGACGGGGACGGCCTTGCGGATCTCTTTAAGCGGGCGAAGCGTGCGGGGAAGCTCACCGTCCTCGACGCCGCAGAGGACAGCGACAACCCCGAGACAAACTGGCTGCGGCGCCTTGAGGACGCGTTTTACGGCACCGATGTCTTTCTGCCGAGTCTCGCCGAGGCAAGGCTTATCACGGGCAAACAGGATCACTCGGATATCGCGGACAACTTCAGGCGCTTCGGCATGAAGGCGTTCGGGATAAAGCTCGGCGAGCGGGGCTGCTATATAACCGATTTTAAGCAGGAGAGGTATGTCGACGCGCTGCGCGGGGTGCCGGTCGTCGACACGACGGGCGCGGGGGACTCGTTTGTCGCGGGATATATCTGCGCGCTGAACCGCGGGCTCGACTGGTTTGAGGCGGCGCAGTTTGCGAGTTGTGTCGCGGGCCTTTCGGTGGGCGGCAAGGGAAGCACGGCGGGCATCCCGTCCTTCGACAGGGCCTACAGGCTGTATAGGGAGCGGTATTAGCCGAGGCTGCCCGGGACGCGTCAGGTGAAGCGCCCCGCGTCAAACGGTAACACGCGCGGTTTTCCGCGTCTGTTTCACGGGTAAATGCCCGCGATATATATTCAGGAGGATCTGTCTTTATGAATTTTGCACCCATGAAATCCATCCTTTCCCTCGCAGAGGAAAAGGGCATCGCGTACGGCGCCTTTGTCACGGTATCGTACGATTCGGCGCTTGCCGCAATCGAGGCGGGTTCCGAGCTCAACGTCCCCGTGATATTCATAACGGGCACCGACTGCTGCGACCTTATGGGGGGCTTTGCGGGCACCGTCGAGACGGTAAAGCGCGCGGCTGCCGACACCACCGTCCCCATAGCGCTGCACCTCGACCACTGCCGCACCTATGAGGAGTGCGTACAGGCGATAAACGCCGGCTACTCGTCGGTCATGATCGACGGCTCATCCCTGCCCTTTGAGGAAAACGTCGCGCTGACCAAAAAGGTCGTCGACTATGCCCACGCGCTGGGGATAACGGTCGAGGGCGAGCTCGGCAAGCTCATAGGCGAGGAGGGCGACCTCGTCGTCAAGGGGCCCGAGGGGGCGCAGACCGACCCCGAGCAGGCGAGGGAGTTTGTCGAGCGGACGGGGGTCGACTGCCTGGCCGTCAGCATCGGCACCCAGCACGGCGCCTACACCGCCGCGCCCAAGCTCAACATCGAGCGCCTCAAGGCAATAAAAAAGCTCGTCGATGTGCCCCTCGTGCTGCACGGCGGCTCGGGCACGCCGGTCGAGCAGGTGCAGGAGGCCATCCGCTGCGGCATCCGCAAGATAAACGTCGCAACCGACGTGATCACCACGATGGTAAAGACCTACACCGAGCTGTCGACAGCGGAGGGCTTTAAGTACAACACCGCTGTCTACCCCAAGGTCAAGGACGCGATGAAGGCGTTTATCAAGGGCAAGATGAACGACTTCCGCTTTGTATAAGGCAGCTCGCGGCGCGTTTATCCGACAAAAAACCGTTTAACAAGCGATTGCAAAGGTGCGGTCGCAGTTAATAAGAACATATTGAGATAAGGAGAAGAACATGAAAAAGGTATTCAGCATCATCTTTGTTCTCGCCCTCGTGCTGTCCATGGCAGCCTGCTCGCAGCCGAGCGCGCCCGCACAGGGCGGCGAAGGCGGCGAGGGCGGCGGAGAGCCCGCCGGCGACATCAACGCGACGGTCATCTGGCGCGCGTTTGACGACCAGTATCAGAGCGGCTTCCGCATCATCATGCAGAGCGAGGTCGACAAGATGAGCGGCATCGTTCTCGACATGCAGGACGGCGAGAACGATGTCACCAAGACGACCAACAAGCTCGAGGCCGCGCTCACAAAGGGCACGGGCGTCGTCGCCATCTGCGCGCCCGACCAGGAGTGCACAAACTCCCTCATGCTCAAGTGCAAGGACGAGGACATCCCCGTCGTGTTTTTCAACATGATGCCGTATGAGGACACCATGAACGGGTACGACAAGGTGTGGTATGTCGGCGCCGAGGCGTCCGAGTCGGGCACGATGTGCGCGCAGGCGCTCATCAACTATTGGAACGCGAACACCGAGATCGCCGACAAGAACGGCGACGGCGTGCTCCAGCTGTGCATCTTCCAGGGCGAGGTCGGCAACAACGACACCATCCTGCGCACGGCGGCCTATGAGGAGGCTCTCAAAGCGGCGGGCATCCCCTACGAGATTCTCGCGTCCGACGTCGCCAACTGGGACAAGGGCCAGGCGCTTGACAAGATGAACGCGTGGATAACCAACTTCGGCATCGACGGCATCGAGGGCGTTCTGTGCAACAACGACAGCATGGCGATGGGCGCGGTTCAAGCGGCCGTCAACAACGACTACAACACGGGCGACCCCAATAAGTTTATCCCCGTCGTCGGCATCGACGCGACGGTCGAGGCCCTTCAGGCGATGAAAGACGGGCAGCTGCTCGGCACCGTCCTCAACGATCGGACAAACCAGTCCATCGCGGTCATCAACGTCATGAAGGCCGCCGTCGAGGGCACCCCCGTGACCGAGAGCGTCGTGGGTGTCGAGTGCACCGTCGACGGCAACTACATCTGGATTCCCTACGCCATCGTCGACGACTCGAACGTCGACGAGGTGCTTGAGCTCATGCTCAGCGTGGAGTAATATCTTTAAACGTGCTCTTATATAAAGGGCTCATGCTCCTGCGGGGGACGGCTCGTCGTTCCCCGCGGGAGCGCCTCATTTAAAACGGTTTGTCGGGGCTCCCGCGCTTAAGGGGACGCCGCCGAAGCGCAGACCCCGGGTGCGGGCTTTGCGCCGAAAGACACAAAAGCGAACCCTTTTTGACCGGGATGACCGTCCCCGAGGCGTCGGATGCCGCTTGAGTTTACGGGCGGGAACGAACGCTTTTCCGTTTAAAACCGGCCCCGCCGAGGGCTGTCTTCCCATGATTAAAAGTTTACACCGACGGAGGTGATAGCTTGCAGGACTATCGCTTGCAGATAACCGGCATGACCAAGGTGTTTCCGGGGATAAAGGCGCTTGACAACGTTCAGCTGAACGTCCGTCCGGGCGCCGTTCACGCGCTGATAGGGGAGAACGGCGCGGGTAAATCGACCCTTATGAAATGCCTGTTCGGGATATATCGCCCGGACAGCGGAGAGATACGCCTGGACGGCGAAAAGGTCAGCATAACCTCCCCGCATGACGCCCTGAAGCAGGGTATCTCGATGATACAGCAGGAGCTCACGCCCATCCCCTACAGAACCGTCACCGACAACATTTGGGTCGGCAGGTTTGAAAAAAAGGGCCTGTTTGTCGACGAGGCCCTGATGCAGAAAAAGACCGAGGATCTTATAAAGGATCTCGAGTTTGACATCTCGCCCAAAACGCTTGCAAAGGATCTCTCGGTCTCGCAGATGCAGGCGGTCGAGATAGCCAAGGCCATCTCGTGCAACGCCCGCGTCGTCATCATGGACGAGCCGACCTCGTCGCTGACGCTTGCCGAGACCGAGCACCTGTTCAACATTATCAGAAAGCTCAAGGCGGACGGCTGCTCGATCATCTACATCTCCCACAAGCTGGAGGAGATCTTCCAGATAGCGGACGACGTCACGGTGATGCGGGACGGCAGGTTTATCGAGAGCCGCAGGACGCAGGACATGACGATCGGCGAGCTTATAAACTTGATGGTCGGCAGACAGATGGACGAGCGGTTCCCCGCGCGGGAAAAGCAGCCGTCCGACGAGGTTCTGCTGAGCGTCAAAAACCTCACGAGCGCCGACCCGCGCTCGTTTAAGGACGTGAGCTTCGAGCTGCGAAAGGGCGAGATTTTGGGCCTCGGCGGCCTTGTCGGCGCACAGAGGACCGAGCTGGTCGAGTCGATCTTCGGCCTGCGCCCGACAGCGTCGGGCGCCGTCGAGCTCGACGGCAGGCCGATCAACAACGGCACGCCGCACGAGGCGATTGAAAACGGCTTTGCGCTGCTCACCGAGGAGCGCCGCGCGACGGGGATCATCCCGATGCTCTCGGTAAAGGATAACGCGCTCGTCGCGGCGTTTAAACGCTTTACCAAGGGCTTTATCAGGCCGCGCGCGCTCGACAAGCCGGTCGACGACGTCTGCTCGCGCCTCGACGTGAGGATGGCGAGCAGGGAGATGCAGATCCAAAATCTGTCGGGCGGCAACCAGCAAAAGGTTCTTGTCGGGCGCTGGCTGCTCGCGGGGTCGAGGATACTCATCCTCGACGAGCCCACAAGGGGCGTGGACGTCGGAGCAAAGTACGAGATCTACAAGATCATGCGGGATCTTGCCGCACAGGGCCACGCGGTCATCATGGTGTCGTCCGAGATGCCCGAGCTGCTGGGCATGTCGGACAGGGTGATGGTCATGTGCGAGGGCAGGGTGACCGGCATCCTCGACGCCGCCGAGGCGACCCAGGTAAAGGTTATGGAACTTGCGACGAGCTTTTCGTCAAAAACGGACAAAGCGGGGTGAGAGAAATGAACATAAAAGCTCTGAATCGGAATAAAATCAAGTCGGTACTTGTGGACAAAGCCCTTGTTTTGGTACTGCTGCTCATGGTGGTTGTCATCATCATCGTCGAGCCCTCATTTTTGCAGTGGCGCGTCGTCAAGGACGTGCTTACCCAGTCGTCGGTCAAGCTGATTGTCGCGCTGGGGCTGATGTTTCCGCTGCTGCTGGGCGGCACCGACCTCGCGGGCGGCCGTCAGGTCGGCCTGTCTGCTGTTTTGGTGGCGTCGATGACCCAAACCCTCACATACGCCAGCAGGTTCTATCCCGACCTGCCCGACCTGCCGATCATTGTCCCGATTATTATCTCGCTCGCGGTGGTCGCATTGATAGGGTTTTGCAACGGCTTCATGATTGCAAAGCTCAAGATGGCGCCCTTCATCGCGACGTTCGGCATGTCTACAATCGTCTACGGCATAAACTGCCTGTACTTCTCCCAGGAGCCCAACCGCTCGCAGCCCATCGGCGGCATTAAGGATGAGTTGACCTTTTTGAGCAGCTACAGGCTGCTTGACATAAGTCTGCTTGTGTACATCGCGATTGTTATCGCCGTTATCGTTTGGTTTGTGCTCAACCGCACGGTGTACGGCAAGCACCTGTACATCGTCGGCGGCAACAAGGAGGCCGCCAAGGTGTCGGGCGTCAACGTCAACAGGATTATCATCTCGGCGTTTGTCATCGAGAGTGTCCTCGTGGGCTTTGCGGGCATCTTAGAGGTCGCGAGGACGGGCGGCGCGAACAGCTCCTACGGCACGTCTTACGAGTTCGACGCGATATCCTCCTGCGTCGTCGGCGGCGTTTCGCTCGCGGGCGGCATAGGCAAGGTGTCGGGCGCGGTGATCGGCGTCATCATCTTCACGATCATAAGCTACGGCCTCGCGTTTATCGGCGTCAACCCCAACTGGCAGCTGATCATTAAGGGCATCATCATCTGCAGCGCCGTCGCCCTCGACATGAGAAAGAACGCTTAGCTTACCGACATCCCAACTGATTTTGAGGAGATAACATGAAAAAGATAGCTTTGAGCGACAAGCTGTCGCTGTCCGCGATTGTTCAGGGGTTCTGGCGGCTGGACGGGTGGGGCAAAAGCCCAAAGGAGCTCGCGGCGTTCATGAACGCCTGCATCGACCGCGGCGTCACCAGCTTTGACACCGCCGAGATATACGCCGACACCGAGTGCGAGAGGATGATGGGCGAGGCATTTCGATACGACCCCACCATCCGGGACAGGATAGAGCTTGTGTCCAAGACGGGGATATTCAAGACAAGGCTCGCGGACGGGAGCGTGTTCGGCTTTTATGACACGACCTGCGAGCGCGTCAAGCTGTCCTGCAAGCAGAGCCTTGCGCGGCTTGCGACCGACAGGCTGGATCTCTACCTCATTCACCGCGAGGACCCGATGATAGACTTTGACGAGACCGCCCGAGCGCTGCTCGACCTCAAAAAGGAGGGCCTTGTGCGGGAGATAGGGGTGTCCAACTTTGACCCGTTCAAGTTTGAGGCGCTCAACCGGGCGACGGGCGGGCAGCTTGTCACCAACCAAATCGAGTGGAACCCCGTCTGCTTTGAGCATTTCAATTCCGGCATGATGGACGTGCTGACCTCGCAGGGAATCCATCCGATGATTTGGTCGCCGCTCGCGGGCGGGCGGCTGTTCACCTCGGACGCGCCCGAGTGCCTTGCCGCGCGCAAAAAGGTGAACGAGATCGCCGAGCGCCATGGGGTCGAGCCCGCCGTGATTGTGTACGCGTGGATCATGCAGCACCCCGTCGGGACGCTGCCCATCTCGGGCTCGGGCAGGCTCGAGCGGCTCGACACCGCGCTGAAAGCGCTCGACGTCAGGCTCGAGCGCAGCGAGTGGTACGAGATATACGCCGCAAGCGGACAGCAAAAGATACGATGACAAGGACGCCGGACGGGGGAGCGAGATCGTTTGACGCGCTGTTTGTCGGGATGATAAACCTCGATGTCACCGTTGAGGGCTTCAGGCGCGAGATGCCGCTGTCCAAGCTCAGCAGCGTCCGGGGGATAAGGCTCAACGTCGGCGGCGACGCCGCCAACTGAGCCGTGACCTTCGCGCGGCTCGGCGGGCGCGCCGCCCTGTGCGGGCGTATGGGCCGCGACCGGGCGGGGCGTGTTCTCTCGGACGAGCTCGCCGCCGCGGGGGTGGACACGGGGTTTGTCGCACGCGCGGGCGGGGCCTCGGGCATCGTCGTCAACCTCGAAACGGGCGGCGAAACCTCGCACCTGTCGTGCGAAGGGGCGAACGCGGACCTGTGCGACGACGATGCCCGCCCCGGCATGCTCTGTTCGGCGCGGATCGTCTGCCTCAACAGCGTGTTCGGCTGCGGGCGGATAACCGAGAGGACGATGCGGGCCGCGCGCGCCGCGGGCTGCGTGACGGCGGCCGACACCACGACGCCGCCCGCGGGGGCGTCGCTCGGCGACATCGCGCCGCTGCTTTCGCAGCTCGACTGGTTTTTGCCGAGCATCTCGGAGGCGGCGGCGCTCACGGGGTCGCGCGACCCCGTGCGGTGCGCGCGGGCCTTTCACGGCGCGGGGGTGAAAAACGTCGTGATAAAGCTCGGCGCGGACGGGTGCTTTTTGTCTACAGAGCAGCTTGTCGAACAGGTCGAGGGCTTTCGGGTCGCGCAGGTAAGGGATCTCACGGGGTGCGGCGACAGCTTTGTCGCAGCGTTTTTGGCGGCCCTCGCGGACGGCCTGCCGCACCGCGAATGCGCCGTGCGCGCAAACGCCGCTGGCGCGCTGACGGCGGGCAGGGTCGGCTCGAGCGGGGCGGTGACCGCCGAGGGACTCGACAGGTTTTTAAAGCTTAAACTATCGTGATTTGGAGGGATTGCAGATGAGAATATCCATGAACCGTTTGCTCGAGTGGGCGGACGAGGAGGGCTTTGGGGTCGTGTCCTTCAACATAACCGACATCTGGGACTGCCTCGGCATCATCAGAGCCGCCGAGCGCGAGCACGCCCCCGTCATCCTCCAGATGGTGCCGCCCGTGGTCGACACCGTGGGCATACCCTATCTTAACGGCATGTGCGCGGCAGCCGTCGAGAGCGCCCGCGTCCCGGTGGTCTATCACCTCGACCACAGCGTGTCCCCCGCGATGTGCTTTGAGGCAATCGACTGCGGGTATCCCTCGGTCATGATCGACGCATCGAGCAAGCCGCTCGAGGAGAATATAGGGATAACGGGGCGCGTCGTGTCCTACGCCCATCCCAAAGGCGTCTTTGTCGAGGGGGAGATCGGCAGGATACGAGGCAGCGGCTGGGAGGGTGTGCCCTTTAAGGAGGGCGAGGAGTTTTTGACGCGGGTCGAGGACGCCGTTCTGTACGCCCGGAGCACGGGGGTCGACTCGCTTGCGGTCGGCATCGGCAACGCCCACGGGTTTTATACCGAGAGGCCGCAGCTCAACATCGAGCGGTTGGCCGAGATAAACGAGGCGGTGGACGTCAAGCTCGTGCTGCACGGCGGCACGGGCATCCCCGAGGACGCGGTCAGGGCCGCCGTCCGAAACGGCATCAACAAGGTCAACGTCGGCACCTGCATCTTCCACGCCTACATGGATGCGCTGCGGCCGGTGCTGGCCGCAACCGACAAGGCGCACTATCACGATCACATGTTCGAGCAGGCGGTCGAGGCGGTTTCACACACCGCGGCCGAGTGGATGCGAAAGACGATGTCGAACAACAGGGCCTGAACGCGCGGCCTGCGGACGGGGCACGGACGCACGGCGGACAGGCGATATCAAAAGGTCTGCGGGCATAGGGCTCGCAGACCTTTTTCGGCAAAAAGACCGTTGTTGAACCGCAGGTCGGATAGGGTTATAATGAAGAGGCCGCCGCAGGGCCGGAGCGGTCTGCCCTTGCTTTGTCGGGCGCAGCCCCCCCGGCTCGGGCGATATCTTGTCAAAATAACACAACCAACGACGGAGCTTCGGTATGAACAGAGACCTCACAAAGGGCCCGGTTATCAGGACGATGCTGCTTTTTGCGGCGCCGATGATTGCGGGCAACCTTCTTCAGCAGTGCTACAACATCGCCGACACCGTGATTGTCGGGAAATATCTCGGCAAGGACGCTCTTGCTGCGGTGGGCTCGGCGTTTTCGCTCATGACGTTTTTGACGTCGGTTTTGCTCGGTCTGTGTATGGGCAGCGGCGCGGTCTTTTCGATACGGTTCGGCGAGCGGGATGAAAAGAGGCTGCGGGAGAGCATCTCGGCGTCCTTTGCGCTCATCGCCGGCATCACGGTGCTCATCAACGCCGCAGCCTTCCTCTGCCTTGACGGTATCCGGGTGTTTCTCAACGTCCCGTCCGAGGTGTGGGGGATGATGCGCGAATATCTTGCGGTGATCTTTTGCGGCATCGCTGCGGTGTTTCTGTACAATTATTTTGCGTCTTTTCTGCGCTCTGTCGGAAATTCTGTTACCCCGCTTGCCTTTTTGACGGTCTGTGCGCTGCTCAACATAGCGCTTGACCTGCTGTTCGTTGTCGTGCTCGGGCGCGGCGCGGCGGGCGCCGCCGAGGCGACCGTCATCTCGCAGTATGTTTCGGGCATCGGCATCGCGATATACACCCTCTCGCGGTACGGGATTGTGAGGCAAAGCCTGCTCGGCCGCCGCGTATCGCGCGCGTGCGTGCGGGAGATTGCGGGCTTTTCGGTGCTGACCTGCGTCCAGCAGTCGGTGATGAATCTCGGCATCCTCATGGTGCAGGGCCTTGTCAACAGCTTCGGGTCGGTGGTTATGGCGGCGTTTGCGGCCGCGGTTAAGATCGATGCCTTCGCATACATGCCGGTGCAGGATTTCGGCAACGCCTTTTCCACCTTTATCGCCCAAAACTACGGCGCGAAAAAGCGAAAAAGGATAAGCGACGGACTCAGGGGCGCGGCGTTGACCGCGGCCGTCTTCAGCGCGGCCGTGTCGGTGTGTGTTTGGGCGTTTGCGCGGCCGCTGATGGGCCTGTTTGTCGACCCGGGCGACCCCGCAGTCGACGAGATCGTTTTGCAGGGGATAGGGTATCTGCACATCGAGGGGGCGTTTTACTGCGGCATCGGGTGCCTGTTTCTGCTGTACGGGCTCTACCGCGCCCTCGGCAGGCCCGGCATGTCGGTGGTGCTCACCGTCATTTCGCTGGGCACCCGCGTTGCGCTGGCATACATCCTTTCGGCCGTGCCGTCAATCGGGGTCACGGGCATTTGGTGGTCGGTCCCCATCGGGTGGTTTTTGGCGGACGCTGTCGGGCTTGTTTACTATGCGGTCAAAAAAGACAGCCTGATGTCGTGGGAAGACAGGGAGGGTGAAAGAGTTTCGGATTAGCGCGCCGACGCCCGCTGCGCCGGGGATTGTTGAGATGATGAGCCAAAGCCGCAACAGGGGCTTGTTCAAGCTGCGCGTCGACGCTTCCCTTTATACATAGCGCATATATTCTCTTAAAAATGAGCGCAAGGCTTTCTGCGAGCCCGAGGCTTCCTTCCCGCGTGCAAAAGAAACGACGTGCGGGAAGGGAGCCTCGGGGACAAGAACTTAAGGGCAAAGCCTTGAGGAAAGGGACTTTTTAAGCCGCCCCTTTGTAAGGGGAGGGGTCGGCGCAGCCGACGGAGGGGTTGTAAGCGGCAGGATTAGATTGCCTCAAAAGGTTTGTCAGGCGATGAGGCTTCAGTCAGACAATCCCTCAGCCGGCCGTCGCTGACACGGCTCGCATATTCCCGCGAGCCTGCCGCATGTTAAAGGTACGGACATGCGGCACACCCCGCATACTCTCGCGGGGCGTGCCGAGTGTCGTACTTTTTTACACTCGGCAGAATTCACGGGAGCATGTGAACCCTGCCGAGTGTCGTACTTTTTTACACTCGGCAGAATTCGCGAGAGCATGTGAACCCTGTCGGCCGTCGATTACAACGTGCATCTGCCGTGCGGAGTG
>CAYSRC010000005.1:63708-67226 GCA_964433495.1 uncultured Oscillospiraceae bacterium | reverse complement strand
CGGACGTCGAGCTTACATACGAGTCGAGCGACGTGCGGGTCGCGACGGTGGACGAGGACGGCCTTGTGAAGGCCGTGGGTGAGGGCGAGTGCAGGATAACCGTCCGCGCCGTGTCGGATGCCCTTGGGGATAAAACCGAAAAGCAGGCGGAAACGACGGTCACCGTCACCGACAAGAGCGAGAAGAGCGGGCCCGCGACGTCTTCCCGCCCGACCGGCAGCGGCGGCAGCATGTCAGCCGGGAGCCAGAATCAAAATGGTGGGGCGAGCGGCGGCACAAATGCAACTCCCGCACCCACACCGACACCGACCCCCGAACCCACTCCGACGGCTCCTGCGGGGCCGCAGCATTATCACGGAAACGGGACAGATACCGGCACATGCCCTGTTTGTGGGTGTGATTACAGCCCGGATGTCGACCCCAGCACGGCGCCCGGCTATGCTGATGGAGCAGGCGGGGAATAAAGCATAATTTTTGAGGACAGGTACGCTTTGTTTTGGGACGCATGAGAGCCTCCCTTATCGCTTTCGCTTGTTGATTTTCCGTTTGAATTGTACACATAAAAAGATTTGGGGCGGCTCTGCCGCCCCGATTTTTTGTTGTTTTTTCTCTGCCCGTGTTAGTCTGTAATCATAACCTCGCCGCAGTCGACACATAGAAGTACATCTTTGGTCGCACGCACGCTACTGCCTCAGCAGGGAGATGCAAGCGTAAGGGCTTGCTGTAGCCCAAGCCCCCCTTACCGCGCGGTCGGCCGTCGTACCGATTACGACGTGCGTCTGCCGCGCGACACGCCCTACATATTCCCGTAGGGTGGCCGCATGTTAAAGGTACGGACATGCGGCACACCCCGCACACTCCTGCGGGGCGTGCCGAGTGTCGTACAATTTACACTCGGCTGAATTCACGGGAACATGTGAACCTGGCGAGTGTCGTACTTTTTTACACCCGGCTGAATTCCCGAGAGTATGGGAACCCCCGAACGCCGTACCGATGCGTTCGGCAAGGGAGCCCAAGGGCCCGGAAACCTAAGGGAAAGCCCCCTTTAAGGCGTCCCTCGAGCAGAGGGGGAGGGCCGCAAAACGACGGGGTGGTGTGCAGGAGTTTTTGATTGTAAGCAGAGGTCCGAAGATCTGTTCAAGCAGTGTGCGGCACAAAAAAGACGGCCGACGAATATTCGTCGGCCGTCTCGGCATTTCAGCGCTTTTCTCGCATCGGCCCCGGTGTCCCGACGCCCCCGCTGCGCGCTTATGTTTTAAAAATCAGAAAACCGAGGGCTGCTCGGCGGTTTCCTCGGGGGCGTCCGCCCTGTCGGGGGCGCCGAAGCCCGAGAGCGAGAACTCGTCGGAGCCGCCGAAGGTCGTCTCCTCCACGGCCTTGGGCGCGGCGGGCTTGGTCATGCGGCAGTTGCCGTCGAACATGGCGCCGTCGGCGACGATGAGGCTCTTGGTGACGATGTCGCCGACAAGGTTGCCGCCCGCGACAAGCTCGACGCGCTCTGTGGCGTCGATGTTGCCCGTCATGTTTCCGGCGATGAGGATGCGGTCGGTGATGACGTCGCCCGTGACCTTGCCGGTCTCGCCGATGATGAGGCAGCCCTTTATGTCGGTGTTGCCCTTTACGGTTCCGTCGACGCGGATGGTCGCTTCGCCGTGTATCGTGCCCTCGAACACGACGCCGTCGCCGATGATCGTCTCAATCGTGCGGGAGGTCGTGCGTATGTCCGCCGTAACGGTGTTCTTCTTTTTGGAAAACATTTATACTCCTCCTTGAACTTCAATGATTTCCCTAAAAAAGTCTCTACTTCATTATACTACTTTTTTTTCGTTTTTAAAGCGTCTCGACGCATTTTAAAACGCAAAAGCAGGCGATGCGGTCGCCCCCTACGGCAGCACGCTTCGGGGGTTGATAAAGCTGCCGTTGTACTTGACGCCGTAGTGCAGGTGGCAGCCGGTTGCCCGCCCGGTGTCGCCCACAAGGGCGATGATGTCGCCCTTTTCGACCGTGTCCCCCTGCGCGACAAGCAGCGCGCTGCAGTGGGCGTAGAGGGTGACGTAGCCGTTGCCGTGGTTGACCATAACGCAGTTGCCGTACCCCACGTTCGACTCCTTCGCCGAGATGACGGTGCCCCTGCCCGCCGCGAGCACGGGGGTGCCGCGCGGGGAGGAGATATCGATTGCCGAGTGCACCGCGAGCATCAGGTTAAAGGGGTCGACCCTCGTGCCAAACTCGCTTGTGACCTGATACCGGCCGTTCTCGACGGGCCAGATGTCGGGGTACCGCGCGAGCTCGTCAAGCCGCCGGTCGGCGGCCTCGCCGAGGGCCACCACCGAGTCGGCATAGTCGCGGTAAAAGTCGACAAGCGCGCTGAGCTCGGCATAGGTTCGCTTTATCCGCGCGTCGATCTCGGCGTCGCCCGCCTCATACGCACCCCTTGCGCTGTATGCGACATAGGGGCCGCCGTAGGAGGGCAGGATGCTCTCCTCGGGGTCGAGCCCGACCTTCTCACGCACCTCGTTCTCAAGCTCGCCCGCGCTTCGCGCCGCGCCGAGAACCTCGTCCGCGAGCTCGCCGAGCTGCGCAAGCTGCTCCTCCTGCTCGTCGGTTATCTTTTTGAGGCCGGCGTTTTCGGTCTCAACCGCCTGCAGACGCCAGGACGAGTAGGCAAAGTAGGTCGTGCAGCTGAGCAGCCCCGTGAGCAGCACAATGAGCACGAGAAACACGGCCGCGGGTATCTTGAGATGGATCGGCTTCTTCTCCGAGTGGGGCACGAGCATGATCGTGTACTTGAAGTTGAACCGCTTGCCGAACCATCCCTTTTTTGTTTTTTTAATCGGTTTCGGATGATTTCTTTTCAGCATATGGTTTTGATTGTGCGGGACGTGGGGCGCGCCCGTCCGCAAAAGACTTATGTTTGAACCGGCCCAAGTTTAGTTTTATTGTACCATATCGCCGCGGTTATTGCAAAAGGAAACGATTTCCGAGCCCGTTCGACGGCTCTTTTCGGCGTTCGGGCGGTGGCCGTCCGCCCCCGGGCGGGCGCTTTCCTCGGGCTTGCCCTGTTCGGAGTATCGACAGAAAACGGGCGGCTTAAACGCGCTGCGGGACAAGCGCTGCCGGCAGGGCCTTTTCAGAAGACCGACTCCGCGTGAAGGCCGTCGGCATCGGGACCCCGCCGCGCGGACACAGGCGCCGGTGGGGATTGCAGGCGGCGCGGCGAGCTGCGGCGCGGCAAACAGGGAGCCGCGCGATAAGGGAGCAAACGGACTGCGTCGGACGTTTGGCCCGGGCTGCCTCGATTCGGCATTGAGGCGCCGCTGTCACAAAAGCCCGCGATAGGGGAGACAGATAGACCGAAGCTGTCGGGGATACGGGTTGTATCGAGGACTTTCGGCACGGTATACTCGAGGCAGGAGGGGGGAGCCCGATGAATTTTGAAGAGCTGAACGGTCTGTACAGGGTGCTTTGTGAGAGGGCACAGGTGCTGAGCGGACGCCTCGGGTGCGGGTTTGGTTTTT
>CAYSRC010000005.1:0-63608 GCA_964433495.1 uncultured Oscillospiraceae bacterium | reverse complement strand
CTTTGTGAGAGGGCACAGGTGCTGAGCGGACGCCTCGGGTGCGGGTTTGGTTTTTTACAACGGACATTACAGGAAAAACGAGCGGGGCGGGTATGAAATTGAGTATTTCCCGATCCCCGTGGTTTCACTCGAGGGCGTTTGCGACATAGAGATCGGGTTCGATGAAATCTCGGTCACCGCAAAGCTGACAAGGGACATGGCAGCGTCCTTTGATTTTGAAAGGCTTAAGGGGTACCGCTTTGAGGTGTACGGCGTCCAAAACTGTCTTGACGACTTTTACACCGAGGGCGACGGCGTTGGCATGATACCGAAAAGGGTGGCAGAGAGCGGCGAAAGCGAGGTGTTTCTGTCCTTTTCGCTGAAGGCCGGGGCGGACGCCGGCAAGGTCTGCGAGCTTGTCGGATTTTTAAAACGCGAGGGTTTTTACTATTGAACGCGGAGGCAAAACAGCGGCGGGGCCAAAGGCCCCGCCGCTGTTATCAACCGTCTTGTTGCGGCACCGCAATGCCGTGCTGCGTCACTTGCTGCTCTTGACGCGGTAGATGAGCTCGTCGCCTATCTCGTCGAGGGGCAGCTGGCGCGCGACACCGCCCATCTTGAACGCCTCGCAGGGCATGCCGTAGACGACGCACGAGTCCTTATCCTGGCCGATGGTATAGGCGCCCTTTTTTCTCATCTTCGTGATGCCCTGGGCCCCGTCGGCGCCCATCCCGGTGAGGATGACGCCCATCGCGTTTGCACCGGCGCAGTCTGCGACCGAGTCAAACAGCACGTCGACCGAGGGGCAGTGTCCGCTCACCCTCGGGCCGCGGACGCTGTGCACAAAATACCCTTTTTGATCCTTGTGCAGGGTCATCTGGTGCTCGCCCGCCGCGACGATGATCTGTCCCTGTCCCACGCGGTCGAGATCCTCGGCCTCCTTGACGCTCATCTTGCAGATTCGGTCGAGGCGTTTGGCGAACAGTGTGGTGAAGTTTGCGGGCATGTGCTGGGTGATGACGATGCCGGGCATCGACGCGGGGAGATCCTTCACGACCTCGATGATGGCCTCGGTGCCTCCGGTGGAGGCGCCGATGGCGATGATTCTGTTGGGATTGTGGGGAAGAGCAACCGTCGCCACCTTGGAGGCGAGCGACGGCGCCGTCCGCGCAATCGGCACGCGCACGTGCGCCTTTGACGCGTCCCTGACCTTTTGGCGAAGCTCGTCAAAAAAGGCGTTGAGCGCCTCCTTCGAGCCCGCCTGCGGCTTGCGCACGTAGTCGACGGCGCCCGCGCTGAGTGCATCAAGGGCGTTCATCGGCAGCGAGCTCACGACGATGACAGGGACGGGGTGCTTGGGGATGAGAACCTTTAAAAACTCGATTCCGTTCATCTTGGGCATCTCGACGTCGAGGGTCACGACGTCGGGTTTGAGCTCTTCGATGCGCTTCATAGCCTCCATCGCGTCGTACGCGGAGCCCACGACCTGAATCTCCTTGTCCTCCGACAGGCTCATCTGAAGCTTTGTTCTGAAAAGGATGGAATCGTCAACAATAAGTACCTTTACCGCCATACTGCTTCACCCCTCAACCCGTGATTTTCTGATATACGGCAGTGCCGACCGGCTTGAACTTTGTGTTCGATTTGTCGATATTTTCTGAGTGACCGATGAACAGGAAGCCGCCCTCCGAGAGAAAGTCGTAAAACTTGGATATCAGCCGGTTTTTTGTGGGCGTGTCAAAGTAGATCATGACATTGCGGCAGAAGATGATGTCAAACTTCTTCTTAAAGGGAAACGTGTCCATGAGGTTGAATATCTTGAACACGACCTCTTTTCGTATCGTGTCCTTTACCTTCACGCGCTTGCCCGGCAGGTTATCGAAGTAGAGCTGGCGCCATGTCGCCGGCAGGTCGTTGATGTTGTCGGCGGGGTAGATGCCCTCGGCCGCCTTGCGCAGTACGTTGAGCGAGATATCGGACGCGAGGATCCTGGTGTCCCACAGCTGCTTTTTCGGGCCGAAATACTGGTCGATGGCCATCGCCATGTTGTACGGCTCCTGCCCGGAGGAGCACGCCGCGCTCCAGATCCTCAGCTCGCCCTTGCGGCGCTGCACAAGGTAGGGCAGCGCCTGGCGCTGAAGAAACTCAAAGTGGTCGTTCTCGCGCGCAAAATAGGTGTAGTTTGTGGTGATCTTGTTGAGAAAGTCGTTGAGCTCGCTGCCGCCGGGGTCGTTGAACAGAAGACTGATGTATTCCGAAAAGCTCGTCATGTTCTTCTGCTTGAGGGTACTGTGAAGCCTCGCCTCGATGAGCTGGCGCTTTTGGCTGAGCTCGATACCGAACTTGTTGTAGACGAAATCCACGAGCTTTTTGAACTCGGCGTCGCTGAGCTTTACAAATCCGTTTTCGGTAGTGTTGTCCATTGTCCCGCCTTATGCCCCCGCATATAAGTCTATATCATCCTGCAAAAGATGCGCGCAGTCGAGAATGAGGATGTGCTTGCCCTCGACCTCGCAGACGGCTGCGACGTACTGTGAACGGTCGGAGTCGGACTGCGGAGGGGCGGCGAGGTCGTCCTCCATAAAGGTGCGCACCTCGCTGACCATGTCGACGATAAGGCCGATGCTGTTGTCATGGACCTCGACCATGATGATGCAGGTCTTGTCGTCGTACTCCTTTTCGGGCATGTTGAGCTTGTGACGCAGGTCGATCGCCGGATAGACCCTGCCGCGCAGGTTGACGATGCCCTTGACATAGTCGGCCGCGTGGGGGATCCTTGTGATGTTCTGTATGCTGACAATCTCTATGACGTTGGCGAGAGATACGGCGTAAAGGTCGTCGCCCAGATACAGCAGCAGGTATCTGTTCTGAAGATCCTCAAGACCGTTGAGATTCTTTTCTTCGCTCATGGGTGGTTGCCTCCTTTGCCGGTAGATTTAGTTTAAGAGCGTGTTCGCGTCGAGGATAAGGCTTATGGTGCCGTCGCCGAGGATGCTGCATCCCGACAGGCCGCACTGCTTGAGGTTGTACTTGTTGAAGAAGGACGGGAACGGCTTTACGACGACCTGGTACTCGCCGAGCAGTTCGTCGGCGAACAGGCAGGCGTTTTTGCCGTTGCTCTCAACCTGGATGAGGATGCCGTCGCAGAAGCTGCTGACCTTGGACTCGATGCCGTAGATAGACGACAGGCGGATGATGGGCATGCACTCGCCCCTTATCATCGTCATCTCGCTTCCGTCGGTGTTCTTGATGATGGCGCTCTCATCCGAGAGCTTGAACGACTGGGTGATCGAGTTTATCGGCAGCGTAAAGACCGAGTCGCCCACCGTTATGTTCATGCCGTCGACGATGGCGAGCGTCAGCGGGATCTTGATGGTGAAGGTCGAGCCCTGCCCCTTGACCGAGTGGATCGACAGGGTGCCGCCGACCTGCTCGATGTTTTTGCGCACAACGTCCATGCCGACGCCGCGCCCCGAGTACTCGGTGACCTCCTTGTTGGTCGAGAAGCCGGGCAGCATGATGAGCTGGAACGCCTCTTTCTCGGTGTATTCGCTCTCGGGCTTGGTCAAAAGGCCGTTTGCACGCGCCTTTTCAAGCAGCTTTGCCGCGTCGAGGCCCTGGCCGTCGTCGGATATCTCGATGATGATCTCGCCGCCCACGTTCTTTGCGGCGAGCGTGACCTTGCCGACCTCGGGCTTGCCCGCGGCCCTGCGCTCCTCGGCGGACTCGATGCCGTGATCCATCGAGTTCCGTATCATGTGCATGAAGGGGTCGCCGATGGCGTCGTTTATCGTCTTGTCGACCTCGGTGTCGCCGCCCACCGTGACAAGCTCGGCCTTTTTGTCGAGCTTTTTGCTCATGTCGCGGACGATGCGCTCCATCTTGAGGAAGGTGCTGTGCAGCGGGACCATGCGGATCGACATGACGGTGTCCTGAAGCTCGTCGGTCAGCTTGCGCAGCTCGCGCATCGACTTTGTGAAGTTGTCGAGCTTGAGACCGTCGAGGTCGGGGTTGCGCACGACCATCGACTCGGCTGTGACGATCTCGCCCACGAGGTCCATGAGCAGGTCAAGCTTGGTTTGGTTGACGCTGATAAGGCTCTGCTTTGCGCCGCTGACATGCTGCTTTGCCTCGGCGGCCTTGGGCGCCGAGGCGGCGCTGTCCGCCTTTGTCTGCGCGGGCGCCGACTCGGCCGCCTTCCGCTCGCCGGGCTGCTCGCTCTTGTCCTCGTTGTCGTCGAGGATCTCGTAAGACTTGATGTTGAGGGCCGACTCGATGATCTGGGTGATCTCGCTCGTGGAGCGGGACGGCACACAGATGACGGTGAAGCCCTTGTCGATGATCTCGGCGCTGAGCGCCGCGCTGTTCTCGGGGTTTTTGGGGATGGAGTCGAGATACTCGCAGCAGCCCTGAAGCTGGGTCATCAGCATGAAGGCGCGCATGTTCTCCATCTGACAGTTGTCCTCAAAGAAGATGCGCACGCGCATCTTCTTTCCGTCCGTCTCGGGCAGACTGTCGCCCGCGGCCTCTTGCTCGGGGGCGGGGGCTGCGTCCGCGGCGGCGGCGGGGGCCTCCTCGCCCTTGAGCACCGCGGCCTCCCGCTCAAGCTTTGCGATCATGTCCGCGGGGTCGGCCTCGATGTACTCGTCGCCCTGCAGCTTCTCGAGCTCCTGCTTAAAGAAGTCGGACGCCTGGAACAGCAGGTCGAAGATATTGTCAAACACAAGGCCGAGCTTTTCGGGCGACTCGCGAATTATGTAGAAAACGTCCTCGACCGAGTGCGCAAGCGAAGAGATACCCTCAAAGTCCATCATGGCGGCGGAGCCCTTGATGGTGTGGGTTATGCGGAAAATGCTGTTGATGTTGTCCTCGCTGATTGTCTTTTCGCGCTCGGAGTCCATGAGAATTTCGTCAAGCTGTTCGAGCATTGTCTCTGTCTCATGTATAAAGGTCTCCAACATGGCTTCCATTCCGGGATCAATCATGCTCATAAATGCACCTCGTTTTGACAATCTTTTCAATCAATAAGGGGCAAGCCCCGTTATTTATTATTTTATTATTTCTTCCGCTGCAACACAAGCACGCCGGGCGGGGCAGACCCTGCCCGCCTGACAGCGATACTATGCCACGTACATATTTATTCTACACTCTAAAAGAAATGAAATCAAGGATAAAGACGGTCAAATAAAACCTCTCGGAAATTTTTTTTGCCCGTTTTTTTACTTTTTTCGAATTTATGCGGCGCACACGGTTGTTAAAACGGGTTATTTTTGATAAAATCAAAGTGTATAACTGTGCGGAACGACGGCGGCCGGTTTGCGGGCGCCGACGGGGCGGGGGCGCCCTGCGTTTTGCTTTCGGCCGGCGCGCGCTTTAAAACTGCGCCCGCCGCGCTGTGCACGGGGTGTGCGGCGGGGCCGCCGTCCGACCCGGGCCATTTTAATGTATTAAAGGCTTTTCAGAAGGGGAATGCGTCAAGATGTCTGATATTCTGCGCGTAACGACGCCGATAGTCAACCCAAACCAGGCGGTGGCAAACCCGCAGGCGCCCGATCCCGCGTCGGCGTTCAACCTGCAGGACACCTCGAAGGTGATAAAGTCGCACAACCAGCGCGAGCTGTACGAGCAGAACACCGGCTCGCTCGAGGGCAAGAACACCCCCGACATCCTGATGGATCTCATCCAGGACCCCACGGTGACCGCGACCTATCTCAAAAACCTGTCGACCATCGAGGAGATATACAAGCTCGTCCCGGCGCACAACAACCCGCTCGACGCCGACATCGAAAAGCTGTTTGACTCGATGCTGCTCAAGCCCGAAAACGGCGACCTTGTCGAGGAGATGATGCGCCAGGAGGAGCAGGCGACCTCGTTTAGGGGCGAGCTGTTCGACTTTTTGCGGGACGTGAGCGCGCAGTACGGCGGGCGGCCCGACGTGCAGTTCGCGATATCCGACTTTTTAAAGGCGATAAACGCGCAGATACACAGGCAGGACATCCTCGACTCGGTCGGCAACAACTTCGAGTTTTTAAAAAACGAGCTGTCCTTCAACAAGGCCCTCGCAGAGCAGCTCGACGAGCTGTCGCAGGCCTTTAAAAATTCGGACGGCGGCAACATCGCGGGCCTCAAGCAGAGCGCGCTCGAGCTGCTCGGACGGGTTCGCAACAGCCTGCTTTTGTCCGAGCGGGCCGAAAAGATCATCGCGATAACGATATACAACCTGTCGCGCCACAACTCAAACGATGAGTATGTCGCCGAGACGGCGCTGCGGCTGCGCAAATACCTCGACGAGGACGGCAAAAAGCAGCTGGTCGACCTCACCAAGCAGTTTTTGCAGGACAGGGGCAGGCCGGTAAAGGACGGCGCCGACTCGGGTGTGATGAAGGGTCTTACGAAGATAATCGAGCAGACGGCGAAGAACAAGGACGGCGTCGGAAGCGAGCGGCTTGACAACATGCTCAACAGCCTGTTGTCCTCCCCCTGTAACTTCACCCCGCTGCTGCACTACATCATCCCCGTGGACTACTACGACACGAGGGCGTTTGCCGAGATCTGGATAAACCCCGAGGGCGGGGACAACGACGCCGCAGAGGACGGCGAGGACGAGACGCACATCCTCATGGTCGTCGATGTCGACGGCACGGGGCGGTTTGAGGCCGAGCTGTACGTCCACGGCGACAACATCAGCTTCTCGCTCTACTGCCCGCCGGGGACGCAGGACAGGTTTAAGGCGATCGGCCCGTCGCTGCGCGAGGCGCTGAGCGATTCCGACTACCGCCTGCGGGACGTGAACGTGCAGCCCCTCAACCGCGAGCGCTCGCTCATGCAGGTGTTCAAGTCGCTGCCCTACAAGCGCGTCGGCATCGACGTGGTCGTGTGACGGCGGGCATCGGGCAAAACCCGCAGGGTTTTTGCCTGCCTGCCGGTTCGTTTGAAGCTTATCTGTACAGTATGGTTTACCGGGCGCAGCCAAGCCCTTCGAGGGGGCGTCCCGTGACCCCGCGCCCGCCCGGATGCGCTTTTTCGGAGCCGGGGTGACAGACAGGCCCGCAGCGCGGGCGGCATAACTTTTTTCAGGAAGGCGACGTGTGTAAATGGCAGGACCGAAACAGGGACAAAAGGCAGTCGCGCTCAAATATCAGGCGGACAAGGACGCGGCTCCCGTGATCATCGCCTCGGGCTACGGCGACGTGGCCGAGCGCATCATCAACGTCGCCGAGAAGCAGGGGATCCCGGTCTACCGGGACGACAGCGCGGCGTCGCTGCTGTGCATGCTCGACGTAGGCGCGAGCATACCGCCCAAGCTGTACAAGGTGGTCGCCGAGATCTACTGCCAGATACTCACCATCGCGTCGCAGGACGGCGAGACCGCCCCGGGCGGCGGGCTTTCGTCGACGCTTGATATACTGAGAGGTAAGAGAAGTTGAAAAAACCCAAAGAGGACCAGGGGCGCGTATTCGCGCTTGACATAGGCACGCGCAGCGTCATAGGGATCATCGGCAGGCCCGAGGACGACGTCTTTCGCGTCGAGTACACCGAGCGGGAGGAGTATAAGACCCGCGCGGTGGTGGACGGGCAGATCGAGGACATCGACGACACTGCGCGCGTCGCGGCGCAGGTGAAGCAGCGGCTTGAAAAGAGCTTCGGCGCACCGCTCAGGAGCGTGTACGTCGCGGCGGCGGGCCGTGTGCTCAAGACGGTGCCGTGCGAGGGCTCGCTTTTGCTCGAGGCGCCGCAGGTGATCACCGAGCGCGAGGTGGACGACCTCGAGCGCGGCGTGGTGAAGAGCGCCTACGAGCGGCTGTCGAGCGAAAACGACAACCACGACTTTTTCTGCGTGGGCTACTCGGTTCGCTCCTACACCCTCGACGGCTACGCCTACTCGAGTCTCATCGGCCACAGGGGCAGGGAGCTTGCGGCGTCGCTCATCGTGACCTTTTTGCCCAAGGAGGTCGTGGACAGCCTGTACACGACGATGAACCAGATAGGGCTGACGGTCGCGGGGCTCACGCTCGAGCCCATCGCGGCGATGAACGCCATCGTCCCGCAGGACCTGCGCAAGCTCAACATCGCGCTGTGCGACATCGGCGCGGGCACGTCGGACATCGCGCTGTGCGACGGCGGAAGCATCAAGTCGTACGGCGTCGCGACGGTGGCGGGCGACGAGATAACCGAGGCCGTCATGCACAGCTGCCTCGTCGATTTTGAGACGGCCGAGAGCATAAAAAAGCAGCTGAACCCCGACGGGGGCGGCAGGGTCAGGTACGAAAACATCCTCGGCATCACGGTCGAGTGCCCGTCCGAGGAGGTCATCGCGGGCATCCTCGAGGCGGTCGACGTGCTCGCCGGCACCATTTCCGACATCATCCTGCGCGAGAACGGGCAGGCGCCCGACGCGGTGTTCCTCGTGGGGGGCGGCAGCAGGACGCCCGGCCTTCGCGCGCGGCTCGCCTCGGCGATGGGCATCGACGAGGACAGGATCGCGGTGGGCGGCAGGGTGCACATGAAGCGGATGTTCGTCTCCGAGCACGACATCTCGGGGCCCGACTTCGCGACGCCGCTCGGCATCGCGTGGACGGCGGCGCAGCGCTCAAGCGCGGGCTCGCTCGCGGTGACGATAAACGGCAAAAAGCTGCACCTGTTCAACGTTTGGGACAGCACCGTTTTGGGGGTGCTGCAGACGGCCGGGTACCGCTACAGCCAGATTGTCGGCAGAAACGGCCGCTCGGTGACCTTTACCCTCAACGGTCTGCGCAGGACCGAGTACGGCGGGCTGCCGACGCTGCCCGTCGTCACGGTAAACGGCAGAGCGTGCAAGCTCAGCGACTCGGTCGGCGCGGGCGACGTGATCACCTTTGAGCCCTCGGTGCAGGGCGCGGACGCGCGCGTGACGGTGCGCGGCCTTGTCAAAGAGCCGAGCGAGACGTTTGAGATTACATATCTCGACAAGCCGTACCTCGCGGGCGTCTGCGCCTTTGTGAACGGCGAGCCGAAGGGCCTTGATTACGAGGTGTCCAACGGCGACGAGGCGGCGATCCGAACGGTTTTGAGCGTGGGCGACCTCAAGCGCGAGGAGGGGGTCGACGGCGCGGCGCTCGCCTTTGTCGGCGGCCGGCTGCGAACCGATGAGTACCGCTTTAAGCCGGGCGACCGCGCTGTGTTCGTCATGCCGAAAACGCGCGGGGCGCGGGCTTCCGAGCCCGAGGCCGCGGGCGCCGGGCTTTCGGGCGGCGCGAGCGAGAGACCGCAGCAGGAGCGGACGTCCGCGGCCGCCGCGACGTCCCCGGCGCCGATGCTCGAGACCGGGGCGCCGCAGCGGGCAGAGCGGCCCGAGACACCCCCGCAGGCGGTGCGGCAGGCACAGCCCGACGAGCCCCCGCGGCAGGAGCCGAAGGCGCCCGGGACGCCTGTGAAGAACGGCCCCGAAAGGGGCGTCGTCCGCGTGACGCTCAACGGGCGCGAGGCGGTGCTCGACAACGCGGACGGCGGCATCGGCCCGCAGTTTTTAGACCTGCTCACGATGGTCGACCTCGACTTTGAGCACCCCGAGGGCGCCGTTGTGTTAAAGCTCAACGGCCGCGACGCGGCCTATACCGATAAACTCTGCGACGGAGACGTCGCCACAATCGAGTGGGAAGGAAAGGGGACACCGCAATGACAACCTTTATCGCAAGACAGCCCATCATGAACAAGGAGCACAAGCTCGCCGCCTACGAGATCATATACAATCCCGACGGCTCGGCCATCCACAGCCCGACCGACGCGAAGGTCGCGAACGCCGTCATGGCCTTTTTCACCCAGCCGGACAGCGCCAAGTTTTACAACAACATGGAGTGTTTTTTGACCTTTACGCCCAACCTGCTCATGCAGAACGTGCCCACCATCTTCGACAAGACAAAGCTCATCATCCAGTTTGACGACAGCGCCCTCATCAACCCCGCGGCGTCCGCAAAGCTCAACGAGTACCGGCGCGACGGCTACAGGCTGGCGCTGTCGGGCTTTGAGTTCTCCAAGCGGCACATCGACATGCTCTCGTCGGTCGAGATGATAAAGTTTGACCTGCGCGGCAAGACCGACAGGGAGCTTGAGCGCCTGTGCGTCATCGCCAAGCAGTTCGGCTTAAAGCTGTTCGCCTACGGCATACACGACGAGCAGACCGAGAGGACCGCGAACGAATACGGCTTTGACTACATGCAGGGCTCATACATCGGCAGGGCAGAGAGCTCGCAGGTCAAGTCGATGGATCACATGCGCTCGACCTTCCTGCGCATGCTGTCCGAGGTCACCAAGCCCGAGCCCGACGTCGACGAGCTCGCGAAGCTCATCTCGATGGATGTCTCGCTGTCCTACGCGCTGCTCAAGATGGTCAACTCGGCCTACTTCTCCCTTCCCAACAAGATCAAGGACATCAAGCAGGCGCTCATGGTCATCGGCCTCGGCAGGATCCGCCAGTGGCTGTACCTGCTCAGCTTTACCCCCGACGGCGGGCGCACCGACGAGCTCGTGAAGACCTCCTTCCAGCGCGCGGTGTTCTGCGAGAGCCTCGCCCCGTTCGTCAAGGGCGCGCGCGTGGAAAAGTCCGACGCCTACCTCGCGGGCATGTTCTCGACGCTCGGCGAGCTGCTCGGCGTCGCCCCCGCCGACGCGGTGAAGGATCTGCCCATTTCGGACGACATCAAAAAGGGTTTTGCGGGCGAGGAAAACGCGTTCAGCCTGCTCGTCAGGATGTGCTCGTGCTATGAGAACGGCGTGTGGCACAGGATGGGCGAGTGCGCCGAGGGTCTCGGCATCTCCGAGGAGCTCATCGGCCAAAAGTACATCGAGGCGGTCAACTACGTGTCCAAGATACTCGGCGAGCTGATGGGCATCGACAGCCTTTAAACCCGCTCCCGTTTGGCCGGACGAATGCTGTGAAATGAAAAGCAATTTAAGGGCCCCGCGCAGATCTTCCCCCGCGCGGGGAGAGGACGGAATATGGCAACCGAAAAGAAAGAAAAGATCTTAATTGTCGACGACTCCGAGATGAACCGGGCTATCCTGTCCGACATGCTCGGGGGGGATTACGAAATCATCGAGTCGGAGGACGGCGTGCAGGCGGTGGCCGAGCTCGAGCGCAACGACACCGACCTCTCGCTTGTGCTGCTCGACATCGTCATGCCCAATCTCGACGGCTTCGGCGTGCTGAAGTTTATGAACGACAGCAACAGGATAAACGACATCCCGGTGATCATGATATCGTCCGAGACCGAGTCGGGGACGGTCGCGCGCGCGTATGAGATGGGGGTCACCGACTTTATCAGCCGCCCGTTTGACGCGGCGGTGGTGTTTAAACGGGTCGAGAACACGTTGCTTTTGTATTCCCGCCAAAAGCGGCTCATCGGCATCGCCGTCGACCAGATATTTGAAAAGGACAGGCAGAGCAGCCTGATGGTGGACATCCTCAGCCACATCGTCGAGTACCGCAACAGCGAGAGCGGCATGCATGTGCTGCACATCCGCACCCTGACCGCGGTGCTGCTCGGCGCGCTCATCCAGCGGACCGACCGTTATAAGCTGACGAAGACGGACCTGACCACCATAAGCATGGCGTCGGCCTTTCACGACATCGGCAAGATAGCGGTGCCCGAGAACATCCTCAACAAGCCGGGCAAGCTCACCCCCGAGGAGTTCGAGATCATCAAGACCCACAGCATGGAGGGCGCGAACATGTTAGAGCGCCTGCCCCTGCACAGCGACGAGCCGCTGGTCAGGACGGCGTACGAGATATGCCGCTGGCACCACGAGCGCTGGGACGGGCGGGGGTACCCCGACGGGCTCAAGGGGGACGACATCCCCATCTCGGCGCAGATTGTCGCGCTTGCCGACGTGTACGACTCGCTGACGAGCAAGCGCGTCTACAAGGACGCGTACAGCCACGACCAGGCGGTCAGCATGATTTTGAGGGGCGAGTGCGGGGCGTTCAACCCGCTGCTCATCGAGTGCTTTATCGACTGCGCGGACACCCTCGAGACCGAGCTCAAGGCGTCCGAGTCCCGCCCCGAGATACGGATCACCAGCTCGGTCGAGCAGGAGATCGCGAGCCACGGCGAGCTCGCGGCGTCCCAGAGGACGCTGCGGCTGCTCGAGCACGAGAGGATGAAGTACAGCTTTTTTGCATCGATGTCCAAGGAGATACAGTTCGAGTACCTCTCGATGTCGGACACTGTCACCATGTCCGAGTGGGGGGCGCGGCACCTGGGCCTCAGCGAGATCATCGAGCGCCCGCACACCGACGAAAACGTACTGCGGGTGCTCGGGAAAAAGAACCTTGAGATGTTCAGTGACGAGCTGCACAGCACCTCGCCCGAGCACCCGATCGTCGAGCTCGACTGCGAGATGAACATCGGCGGTGAAAAACGCTGGACCAAGCTCATCGGGCGGGCGACCTGGTCGGAGGAGGAGCCCCCGCGCTATCTCGGCGCGATAGGCAAGGCGACCGATATCCACGACACCCACGAGAAGCTCATGCAGCTCGAGTGGGCCGCCTCCCACGACGCGCTGACGGGCCTGTTCAACTTCGGCTACACCAAAAAGAAGATCGAGGAGCGCATAAGCAGCAGGCCCGGCGCAAAGTACGCGCTTGCGATCATCGACCTCGACCGCTTCAAGCAGGCGAACGACAACTACGGCCACTCGTTCGGGAACGAGGTTTTGGTGCACATCGCCGAAAAGCTGCGCAAGACCATCCGCACGGGCGACATCGCCGCGCGCATCGGCGGCGACGAGTTTTTGATCGAGCTCGAGTACACCGAGGACATCGAGAGCGTCATGGACAGGATATTCCGCTCGCTGTGCGGCAAATACAAGGACTTCAACATGTCCTTCAGCATGGGCATCTCGAAATCGGAGGACGTCGGCGCAAACTACGACGCGCTCTTCCGCGCGGCGGACACCGCCCTGTACACCCTCAAGAACGACATCGGGCGCGGCGGGTACATCTTCTACAACAGCTCGATGACGGGCGGGCTGTCGCAGATATCCGAGATAGACGCTTAAGGCGGGCAGGACGGCGCCCCGGCGTCGCGGGCCGCGCAATGTATTTAGATAAGGAGAATGAGGCTTTGACCCTTAAAGAGTGTTATGAGATTTTGGGCGGCAACTACGAGGATGCCGTGGGCAGGTTCGGCGGCGAACGCCTTGTAAAAAAGTTCGCGCTCAAGTTTTTGAACGACGGGAGCTTTGAACTGCTGTGCCGGTCGCTGTCCGAGGGCGACGGTGAGGAGGCGTTCAGGGCGGCGCACACCCTCAAGGGGGTGTGTCAAAACCTCAGCTTTGACAGGCTGTCCGCCTCGTCGGTGGCGCTCACCGAGGCGCTGCGGGACAGGCGGTGCGACCCGCACGGCCTGCTCGACGCCGTGAAGGACGACTACGAGGCGACGGCCGAGGCGATCCGCCGCTTTGCCGAGGAGGACAGCTGATGGACGGAAAAACCGGCGCCTCCGCAGGAAGCAAGACAAAGAGGTTTTTGATTCTCAGCATCATCGCCATCGGGCTGCTGTGCGTGGTCATCTTTCTGTTCTTGGGTGAGTACATGAAGGGCTACAGCGAGAAGTCGATCACCGATATCGGCACGCTGTACATGCAGGGGATGAGCGAGCAGATCTCGCTGCACTTCGGCACCACCATCGACCTGCGCCTCTCGCAGGTCGAGGCGCTGACCGAGACGATAACCACCGACGTGTCGGGCGACATAAGGGAGGTCTTGGCCTTCAACTCGAGGGCGAGGGGGTTTGAGAGCCTCGCCTTTTGCTCGGACGGAGGGACGCTGGATGTCATCTACGGGGACAGCCTAAGCGTGACCGACCCCGAGCCCTTTCTCACCTCGCTTTTGAACGGCGAAAAAAAGGTCGCCGTGGGCACCGACGGGAAGGGCGGGCAGGTCGTCCTGTTCGGGGTGCCGGCGCGGTACGACATGCAGGGGGGCGACTGCATTGCGCTTGTCGCCGCCCTGCCGGTGAGCTATATCACCGAGACGCTCTCCCTCGACTATGACAACACCCTTGTGTATTCCCATATCATCCGCGGAAACGGCAGCTACATCATTAAGAGCGAGACGGCGATAGGGGACAACTATTTTGAACGGCTCGCCGCGCTCATCGAGCAGACAGGCGATGCCGGCGCGGACGAGTTTATCGCCGACTTTAAGGATTCGATTGAGAACGACAGGGATTTTATACGCGTCATAACCTTTGAGGGCGACCGCATGCACATCCACTGCTCGCGGCTCAACCACACCGAGTGGTACCTTGTGACCATCATGCCCTACGGCGAGATGAACGAGGTGCTCGACGACCTCAACAGCATGTGGATGGTGGTCGCGGTCATCTGCTGCGCCGTGGTGCTCGCGGTCTTGATCACGATCTTCATGATCTATCTCAACATGACCAAAAAGCACATGGCGGCGCTCGACGCGGCCCGCAAGGAGGCCGAGCGCGCCAACATGGCGAAGAGCGAGTTTCTGTCCAACATGAGCCACGACATCCGCACGCCGATGAACGCGATCGTCGGCATGACGGCGATTGCCGCCGCCAACATGGACAGCAGGGAGAAGGTGGAAAACTGCCTGAAAAAGATCGCCCTTTCGAGCAAGCATCTGCTGGGCCTTATCAACGATGTGCTCGACATGTCCAAAATTGAGAGCGGTAAGATGACCCTCAACATGGACCTCATCTCGCTGCGCGAGGTGGTTGACAGCATCGTCAACATCGTCCACCCGCAGGTGCGCGCCAAAAGACAGAATTTTGATGTGGTGATCAAGGACATCTCGGACGAAAACGTCTACTGCGACAGTGTGCGCCTCAACCAGGTGCTGATAAACCTGCTGTCCAACGCGGTGAAGTTCACGCCCGAAGGCGGCTCGATACGGCTGCTTCTCGACGAGGAGCCCTCGCCAAAGGGCCCGAACTTCGTCAGGGTCAACCTGCTCGTCGAGGACAACGGGGTGGGCATGAGCCCGGAATTCGTCAAAAAGATATTTGAATCGTTCGAGCGCGAGGACAACATGTTCGTGCGCAAGACCGAGGGCACCGGCCTCGGCATGGCGATCACCAAGTACATCGTCGACGCCATGGGCGGCGCGATAGAGATCGAGAGCGAGAAGGGCAGGGGAAGCAGGTTCCACATCACGCTCGACCTCGAGGTGGCGACGGTCAGTGATGTCGAGATGAAGCTGCCCGCGTGGCGGATGCTGGTGGTCGACGACGACGTAGACCTGTGCAAGAGCACCGCAAAAACCCTCGAGGAGATGGGCCTAAGCGTCGAGTACACCCTCGACGGTGAAAAGGCCCTTGAGATGATCGCCGACAGACACGGACGGGGGGAGGATTATCAGATCATCCTCATCGACTGGAAGCTGTCGGGTACCGACGGCATAACCATCGCGAGGGAGATCCGCGAGCAGATAGGCGCCGACACACCGATCCTGCTCATCTCGGCCTACGACTGGAGCGAGATCGAGGACAGGGCGCGCGAGGCGGGGATTAACGGGTTTATCTCAAAGCCGCTGTTCAAGTCCACCCTTTTCCACGGGCTCAAGGAGCACATGAACGCGCCCGCGGACGAGGCGCCCGACCGCAGGGAGGACGAGGATGACTCGGTGCTCGAGGGGACCCGCATCCTGGTCGCCGAGGACAACGAACTCAACTGGGAGATTGCAAACGAGCTGATATCCGACCTCGGCCCGACGCTCGAGTGGGCGGAAAACGGAAGGATATGCGTCGACATGTTCGCGAGCTCCCCTGTCGGGTACTACGACGCGGTGCTCATGGACATCAGGATGCCCGAGATGACCGGCTTTGAGGCCGCGAGCGCCATCCGTGCCCTCAAGCGCGAGGACGCGGGTCTGCCCATCATCGCGATGAGCGCCGACGCGTTTTCCGACGACATCAAGCGCTCGCTCGACAGCGGCATGAACGCGCACATCTCCAAGCCCATCGACATCAAGGAGGTCTCGCGCACCCTCAAGCGGTTCCTCGCCCGCGCACGGTGAGCCCGCGCGCGGGCGCCGAGAGAGCGGCGCTCGATGCAGACAGAATACATGCGCGGAGGGTCTTTTGAACCGCCGTGCCGGGTACCGCGGACAGCCTCACGTGCGATAAGATGCGCACGCGGACGGCTGATTCGCGCGGTTTACGCCCTGTGCAGCGGCTTCGCGCGGGACAAAAACAATGTGCTTGACAAACGGTGCGCGGGGCGGGGCTTCGGCGCCGTTTGTTGTTGCGCAGCCGCTTTTTTGCGGTGCGGTGCGTGCTCGGGCGAAAACGGCCCGCAGGGCTTGCGGCTTTGCGATGCGCGGGGTGAAAACATCCGGTCGTCTTATGCGGCAGGGCGAATGAGGACAGCCGGGCCGCGGGGCTGCATTGCCCCGGGAGCCCGGCCCTTCGTGCGCGCTCGCGGGGACGATGAGCCCGGGCTGCGAAGACGTATACCTGTCGCGATTGAGGACGCAGGACGACGGACATGCTTGCGGCTTTGCGCCGCGTCCGTTTCGGCATGGTGCACGATATTCTGACGTCCCGCCCGCTCGCGTTGGTGCGATATCGTGAAAAGCGCCCGGCGCAGGGCATTTTTACCGTTTTTTTGGGCAAAAAGCGGACGAAAATTGCCGCATTTTGTCATTGACTTATTTTTGCGGTAGATGATAGAATTATATCGTTGCTGTTTAAAAATAAAACTGTCGCATATCGGCCGATTCCCTGTCGGTCTTGTTGTTTTCCGGGACGGCGGCGCTGACCGCATGAGGTTCCCGGCGGCGTGGATTCAGGCGCACTTTGGCATGTGGCGCGGCTTCAAGGGTTTTGCTGCGCGTCACTGAGCGTGAAACGGGGTAACGAATGGAAAACAGTGAAAACAAGCTGGGCGTGATGCCCATACCGCGGCTGCTTGTGAGCATGTCGCTTCCGCTGATGGCGTCGATGCTCATCCAGGCGCTGTACAACATAGTCGACGGCATCTACGTCGCGCAGATAAGCAAGGACGCGCTGACGGCGACGACCCTTGCGTTCCCCGCGCAGATGGTCATGGTGGCCGTGTCGGTGGGCACGGGCGTCGGCGTCAACTCGCTGCTCGCGAGAAGGCTGGGCGCAAAGCGGTTTGACGAGGTCAACAGCACCGCCTGTCACGGCTTTTTTCTGTCGCTGTGCAACTACGCGGTGTTTCTGCTGTTCGGCCTGTTCGGCACCGAGGCGTTTATCCGCCTGTTCTCGCCCGACGAGACGCTTGTGAGCCTCGGCTCGCAGTACCTCAAAATCTGCTGCACCGTCAGCTTCGGCATCTTTTTTGCGACGATGGGCGAGCGCCTTTTGCAGGCGACGGGCCGCCCCGTGCTCAGCATGGCGGCGCAGGCCTCGGGCGCGATTATCAACATCGTCTTCGACCCCGTGTTCATCTTCGGATATTGGGGCTTCCCGGCCATGGGCATCCGCGGCGCGGCGGTCGCGACCGTCTTCGGACAGATTGTGGCGTGCGCGGTCGCGTTGACCTTAAACGCCCTGCTCAACAAGGACATCAAGATCTCCTTCAAGAGATTCAAGCTCGACGGCGTCACGATAAAGGAGATCTACCGCGTCGGGCTGCCCGCGATCATCATGCAGTCGATAGGCTCAATCATGTCCGTCGGCATGAACAAGATTCTGATAGCGGCGAGCGACTCGGCGGTGTCGGTGTTCGGCATCTATTTCAAGCTGCAAAGCTTTGTGTTCATGCCGGTGTTCGGCCTCACCCAGGGGCTCGTGCCGATCGTCGGCTACAACTACGGCGCAAAGCGCCCGACAAGGCTGCGGCAGGCGCTCAAGCTCGCGGCGGTCACGTCGGCGTCCATCATGGCGGTGGGCCTCGCGCTGTTTCAGATCTTCCCCGAGTTTTTCCTCTCGATGTTCGAGGCGGACGCCGAGATGTACGAGCTCGGCGTGCCCGCGCTGCGCATCATCAGCCTGATGTTTGTGCCGGCGGGGGTGTCCATCGTGCTCGGCAACGTCCTTCAGGGCATCGGCAACGGCACCGTGAGCATGGCAAACTCCATCCTGCGGCAGCTGGTCGTGCTGCTTCCCTCGGCGTTTTTGCTCGAGAAGTACGTGGGCGTGCGCTATGTGTGGTACTCCTTCCTCATCGCCGAGGTGGTCTCGCTCATCTTCACGGTGTTTATGTTCGCGCGGGTGTACCGCCAAAAGGTCGCGCCGATGTTCGCGGCCGAAAAGAATTAGCTTTTTTGTCTCTCCCCGCGGCTTTTGCGGCTTTTTAGACGCAAAGCGCTTGACCGCGGGCCGAGGGGGATATATAGTATTTAGAGAACGTCCTGTCGGGCGGCGCCGGGGCCGCAAAGCCTCGCCCCGGCCGCAGGACACTTCGGGGCGAGGTGAGGGCTTCGGATGAAGGATCTAAAAAATCTCGCGTGGTTTACCCAGTTCGCCCTCTCGGTGGTTTCGCCGCTGCTCCTCTTCATCCTGCTGTCGGTCTTTTTGATGCGGCGCTTCGAGCTCGGCGGGTGGGTCGTCGTGCTGGGCGTGGTGCTCGGCGTGGGCGGCGCGGTGTCGGGCCTTGTCTCGTCCCTTAGGCTCATGACGGCGAGACAGGACGAGGACGGGCGCGGTGACAGGGTTTCGTTTAACGACCACAGATAAAGGGGTGGTTTGTCGTGAACAACCGCAACGAGCTCAGGCAGGTGCTGCTGCTCAGCCTGTGCGAGGCGGGGTGCGTCGGCCTGATGCTCGTCGTCTATCTCATCATCGGCAAAATGAGCGCGGGCGTGCTTCTCGGCGCGGCGGCCGGCTGGGCCGTGACCTCGCTCAATTTTTTGGCGCTGACCGTTTCGGTGACGAACGCCTCCGCCTCGGCAAAGGACGGGCAGAGCAGCGAGCGCGCGGTGCTCTCGGTGCGCGGCTCGGCCGTCGTGCGGCTGTTTGTCATGGCGGCGGTTTTGATCGTTTTGTTAAAGTTCAGCACGTGCGACCCCCTCGCGACGCTGCTTCCGTTGGTGTTTGTGAGGCCGTCGCTCATGCTGCTTGATTTCTTCGGAAGGGAGGGCAAGAAAAACGGATGAACGGTCCTAAGATCTACTTCACCATCCCCGTTCTCGGGGGCATCCCGATAACCCAGACGACGGTATCCTCCTTTTTGGTGATGGTGCTGTTGTGTGTTGCGGGCTACTTTTTGGGCAGAAAGCTCGAAAAGCGCCCCGGCAGGACGCAGGTCGTGGTGGAAAAGCTGGTCGGTATGCTTTACAACATGGTCGAGGACACCATGGGCAAGCACAATTCCTACTGGACGCCCTACATCGGCGCGCTGTTTCTCTCGTCGCTCGGCGGCACGCTCATCGGCATGACGGGCTTTTTGCGCTCGTCGACGGCCGACCTGTCCACGACGCTGACCTGGGCGCTCATGACGAGCGTTTTGGTGTGGGCGTGCAGCATCAGGGCAAACGGCTTCTTCGGCTGGCTCAAGGGCTTTGCCGAGCCGATAGCGGTGATGCTGCCGATGAACATCATCTCGGAGATCGCACAGCCCATCTCGATGGCGTTCCGTCACTTCGGCAACGTGGCGGGCGGAAACGTCCTGACGAGCCTCATCTATCAGTTGATGGCGGCGATCTCGGCGGCAGTCATAGGCCTTATCTGCCGAAGCCATGTCGCGGTGGCGTTTATCCTGCTGGCGGCGGGCGCGGCGCTCATCGTGTTCGGCGCGAAGCGGGGCAAAAAGCTGCGCGTCATCCTCGGCGCGGCCGTTGCGGCGGTGTCGGTGTGCGCGCTGCTCGAGAGCTTCGGCGTGATATCTGACATCGCGATTCTCTCGGTGGGTATCCCCGCGGTGCTGTCGCTCTACTTCGACGTGTTCACGGCAGGGGTGCAGGCGCTCGTGTTCAGCCTGCTTACAATGGTTTATGTCGGCAACGCCTGTCCGCCGCCCAAGGCGGCAGACGCGGCCGATAAATAAAAAACATTCTATAAAACTGACTTTCATTTTTCAAGGGAGGTAACTTCAATGGATCAGACAATCATCAAAGCCGCTGCGGCGCTCGGCGCGGGCCTTTGCATGGGGCTCGGGGCTATCGGACCTGCTATCGGTGAAGGCAATGCGGTCGGCAAGGCGCTTGAGGGCATGGCCCGCCAGCCTGAGGCTGTCGGCACCCTCAGAACCAACATGATTCTCGGCTGCGCCATCACCGAGTCGACGGGCATCTACTCGCTCGTCATCGCGCTTCTGCTTCTGTTTGTGTTCTAAATCAACGCTTTTTATCGAACGCGGAAAGGGGTGACGGAATGGAAGGCTTTGAAAGCCTGGTGGGCGTGGACTTTTGGACGGCGCTGTTTACGCTGTGCAACATGATTATCACGTTCCTGCTGCTTAAAAAGTTTCTCTTTAAACCCGTCAAAAAGATGATAGACGACCGTCAGAGCGAGATCGACGGTTTGTTTACGGACGCCAAAAACTCTGCGGACGAGGCCGAAGCGCTCAAGGTGAAGTATCAGGCGCAGCTCGACGCCGCCGGCGAGGAGCGCGAGCGCATCATAAAAGAGGCGACGGCGCGCGGCACACGGCGCGAGGAAGAGATTGTTGGCAAGGCCAAGCAGGAGGCCTCCGCAATCCTCGAGAAGGCCAAAGCCGACATCGAGCGCGAAAAGAAGAAGGCGGTCAACGAGATCAAGGACGACATCTCGACCATCGCCGCCGACATCGCGGGAAGGATCGTCGAGAAGGAGATCGACGCCGACAAGCAGAAGGAGCTTGTCAGCTCGTTCATCGACGGGCTCGGTGACGCGCTATGACCAAGACGGCCGAGGTGTACGGCGACGCCCTCTACGACCTTGCGCTCGAGGAGGGCACGACCGCCGAGATAAAGGACGAGCTTGCCGCCCTCAGGCAGGCGTTCGGCTCGTACAGGGAGTTTTTGAGGATTTTGGGCGAGCCCTCCCTTCCCAAGGCGGAGAGGGTCGAGCTCGTCGACGGCTGCTTAGGCGGCAGGGTGAGCGGTCATGTGCTCAACTTTTTAAAGGTTTTGACAGAGCAGGGAAGGGCGGCGAGCTTTTCGGGGTGCTGCGAGCGGTTCAAGCAGCGCTTTGACGAGGACAACGGCATCATCGAGGTCGATGTTGTCTCGGCCGCGGCCCTTGCGCCCGAGCTGCGGGACAGGCTGCGTGAAAAGATCGCCGCGGCGACGGGCAAAAAGCCCGAGCTCAGGTGCAGTGTGGACGCCGGCTGTCTCGGAGGCATCCGAATCGACGTCGGCGGCAAAAGGGTGGACGGCACCCTGCGCACCCGTCTCGATGAGTTAAAGGACCTGTTAAAGAATACCGTACTTTAAAAAGAAAGCAGGAAAAGTATGGAACTGAGACCCGAAGAAATAACAAAAATTATCAAGGACAAGATAAAGAACTACGACAAGCGCGCCGAGCAGAGCGAGATCGGCACCGTCATCACGGTGGGCGACGGCATTGCGCGGGCGTCGGGGCTTGACAAGTGCGTCATGAACGAGCTGGTCGAGTTCCCGGGCGGGGTGTACGGCATGGCGCTCAACCTCGAGGAGAACACCGTCGCGATCGTCATACTCGGCGACGACAGCGAGATCCGCGAGGGCGACACAGTCAAGCGCACAGGGCGCGTGGTGTCGGTGCCCGTCGGCGAGGGGCTCATCGGACGCGTCGTCAACGCGATAGGCGCGCCCATCGACGGCAAGGGCCCCGTCGAGAGCAGCGAGTACCGCCCCGTCGAGTCGCCCGCGCCCGGCATCATCGAGCGCGAGCCCGTCAACGTGCCGCTGAGCACGGGCATCAAGGCGATCGACTCGATGATCCCGATAGGCCGCGGCCAGCGCGAGCTCATCATCGGCGACCGCCAGACCGGCAAGACGACCATCGCGACCGATACCATCATCAACCAAAAGGGCAAGGACGTCATCTGTATATACGTCGCCATCGGCCAAAAGCAGTCGACGGTCGCGCAGCTTGTGGGCAACCTCGAGCGCGCGGGCGCGATGGATTACACCATCGTCGTGTCCGCGACCGCGTCCGAGCTCGCGCCCATGCAGTACATCGCGCCGTACGCGGGCTGCACGATGGGCGAGTACTTTATGGACAAGGGGAAGGACGTTTTGGTCATCTATGACGACCTGAGCAAGCACGCGGTCGCCTACCGCGCGATCTCCCTTCTCATCCGGCGTCCCCCGGGGCGCGAGGCGTACCCCGGCGACGTCTTCTACCTGCACTCCCGCCTGCTCGAGCGCGCCGCTCATCTGAGCGCCGAGCGGGGCGGCGGCAGCCTCACCGCGCTGCCGATTATCGAGACGCAGGCGGGCGACGTCTCGGCGTACATCCCGACCAACGTCATCTCGATAACCGACGGACAGATATTTCTCGAGACCGAGCTGTTCAACGCGGGCGTCATGCCCGCCGTCAACCCCGGCATCTCGGTTTCGCGCGTCGGCGGCAACGCCCAGATAAAGGCGATGAAAAAGGTCGCGGGCTCGCTCAAGCTGCTCTATTCGCAGTACCGCGAGCTTCAGGGCTTTGCGCAGTTCGGCTCCGACCTCGACGCCGACACCAAGGCGAGGCTTGCGCAGGGGGCGCGCATCGTCGAGGTCCTCAAGCAGAAGAACAACCGGCCCATCGACGTCGCGCAGCAGGTGTGCATCATCTACGCTGTGGTCAACGGGCTCATCGACGGGGTGTCGGTGGACAGGGTCGCCGACTTTGAGCGCGAGCTTGCCGACACGCTCGACACCGCGAACTCGGACATCCTCGAGAGCATCAACGAGCTCAAGAGCCTTGCGCCCGAGACGGAGGAGAGACTTAAGGCCGTCATCACCGAGCTCGCCGCAAGGTTTGCGGCCTAAAGAGCTGACAGCGTGATAAAAGCAGATTTTTGAAAGGGGGAAGCGCGCCATGGCAAGCGGTTCCATGAAGGAAATCAAGCTGAGAATAAAGAGCATGGAGAGCACACGGCAGATAACGAAGGCCATGCAGATGGTTGCCGCCTCCAAGCTGCGCCGCGCGCAGGAAAAAGCGGCCGAAAGCCGCCCTTACTTCGGCATCCTGTTCAGCACCATCAGCAACATCATCGCGAGGGACAGGTCGATCTCGACGCCCTATACCGAGCGGCGCGAGGCGAAAAAGCTGTGCTATGTGGTGATTGCGGGCGACAGGGGCCTTGCGGGCGGGTACAACAGCAACATCCTAAAGCGCGTTTACGCGCAGATGCTCGCCGAGGACATCCCTTGCGCCGTGGTGCCGATAGGGAAGAAGGCGCTCGAGTTTTTCAGAAGCCGCGGCGTCGAGGTGCTGAGCGAGGCGTACTCTGTCGCGGCAAACGTCTCGATCGGCGACTGCTTCAGCCTCGCGAAGGGCCTCACCGAGCGGTATCTCGCGGGCGAGTTTGACGGCATGTACATCGGCTGGACCGATTTTGTGTCCGCCCTTTCGCAGAACCCGTCAAGCTACAGGCTGCTGCCGCTGAGCGATTCTGCGGCGGACGACGGGATGAACGACACCCACTCGGAGGCGATCTACGAGCCGTCCGAGGAGGAGGTGTTTGCCCGCATCGTCCCCGAGTACATCGGCGGCGTCATCTACGGCGCGCTGTGCGAGTCGGTCGCATCCGAGCTCGCGGCACGCCGCAACGCAATGGACGCGGCGACCAAAAACGCCGACGAGATGATAAGCACCCTCAGCCTCAGTTACAACCGCGCGAGGCAGGGCGCCATCACGCAGGAGATAACCGAGATCGTCGCGGGCTCCGAAAACTGACGCCTGCCGTCTTTTTTCGGAAGACGGGCGGGGCGGACGCGCGGCCGTGACGGCGCAGTGCGCTGACCTGCCGCCGCATCCCGAAGCCTTAAAGCCTCCCCGCCGCCCGTGCGCGGCCTTTGGGGAGTGCCGATCAAACACGCCGCGCGCTTTTTGGGCGGACGGCCATAACCTGACAAAGGGCGCTTTAGCCCGATTTTAGGAGTTGACTCAATATGGACAAACAGCATAAAGGCACGATCGTGCAGGTCATCGGGCCTGTTCTCGACGTGCGCTTTGACGACGGGGAGCTTCCCGCGCTCAGGACTGCCATAGAGACCCAAAACGGCGACAAGACGGTCGTCGCCGAGGTTGCGCAGCACATCGGCGACAATGTCGTGCGCTGCGTCTCGATGAGCTCGACCGACGGACTGTGCCGCGGCGCAGAGGCTGTGGACACAGGCGGCCCGATAACGGTGCCCGTCGGGGACGAGTGCCTCGGGCGCATGTTCAACCTTCTCGGGCAGCCCATCGACGGGGGCGAGGCCCCCAAAACACAGCAGAGGTGGCCGATCCACAGGGCGGCGCCGCCGTATGACGAGCAGCAGTCGTCCACCGAGATCCTCGAGACGGGCATCAAGGTCGTCGACCTCATCTGCCCCTACGCCAAGGGCGGCAAGATCGGCCTGTTCGGCGGCGCCGGCGTGGGCAAGACCGTCCTTATCATGGAGCTTATCAACAACGTTGCCAAGCAGCACGGCGGCCTGTCGGTGTTCACGGGCGTCGGCGAGCGCACGAGGGAGGGCAACGACCTCTACAACGAGATGAAGGAGTCGGGGGTCATCAACAAGACGGCCCTCGTCTACGGACAGATGAACGAGCCGCCGGGGGCGCGTATGCGCGTCGGCCTCTCGGGCCTCACGCTCGCCGAGTATTTCCGCGACGTCAAGCACCAGGACGTCCTTCTGTTCATCGACAACATCTTCAGGTTCACCCAGGCGGGCAGCGAGGTCTCGGCCCTGCTCGGGCGCATGCCGTCCGCCGTCGGCTATCAGCCCACCCTTGCCACCGAGATGGGCGCCCTTCAGGAGCGCATCACCTCGACCAAGAGCGGCTCGATAACGTCGGTTCAGGCGGTCTATGTCCCGGCGGACGACCTCACCGACCCCGCGCCGGCTACGACGTTTGCCCACCTCGACGCGACGACGGTTCTCGACCGCGGCATCGCGTCGCTGGGCATCTTCCCCGCTGTCGACCCGCTCGCCTCGACCTCGCGCATCCTCGAGCCCGGCGTCGTCGGGAGCGAGCACTACGAGGTCGCGCGCAGCGTGCAGAGCATCCTTCAGCGGTATAAAGAGCTTCAGGACATCATCGCCATCATGGGCATGGACGAGCTGTCCGACGAGGACAAGCTGCTTGTCAACCGCGCGAGAAAGGTACAGCGGTTCCTCTCGCAGCCCTTCTCGGTGGCTGAGCAGTTCACCGGCTTCCAGGGCAAATACGTGCCGCTCAAGGAGACCATCCGCGGCTTTAAGGAGATCATCGAGGGCAGGCACGACGACATCCCCGAATCCGCCTTCCTGTTTGCGGGCACGATCGACGAGGTCGTCGAGAAGAACAAAAAGGGTGAGTGAGCATGACTTCGTTTAAGCTTACGATCGTGACGCCCGACGGAATAAAGTTCAGCGGCGACGCCGAGGAGCTGTGCGTGCGCACGGCCGAGGGCGAGGTCGGCATCCTTGCCAAGCACACCGACTTTGTCGCCCCGCTCGGCATGGGATCCGCCGAGGTGCACACCGCCGACGGCGTCCGCCGCGGCGCGTGCATCGGCGGCATGGTTTCGGTTCTCGGCGGCGAGGTGACGCTCGTGCCCACGACCTTTGAGTGGGCGGATGAAATTGACGTCTCGCGCGCGGAGGCGTCCGCTGAGCGTGCCCGCAGGATGATGGAGGAGAAGGCCGAGGACGAGGCACAGCTCAAGCTCGCCGACGCCCGCCTCAAGCGCGCACTCGTGCGGATTTCGGCGGCGAAATAGCGCCGAATCGAACGAAAAAAAGAACCAAAAGGGTGCGGAAGCCGTCGGGCTTCCGCACCCTCTTTTCGGTGCAGCTTTCTGTGTCGGGACGAAGGACGATCTTTGTTTGCGGGGAGGGGGAGAGCGCGAGCGCCGTGCCGACTGCGACGCGCATCTGCCGCGCGGCGCGGTCAAACGGCAGCGGAACGGACATTTGACATGCGGCGCGATATCATGCGACTTTCGTGCTATTGTTCCGATTAAGGCAGGCAGCCTGACAGCTTCACCGGCTGACCGTTCGGAAAGGGAGCCTCAGGGGCACAACCTCTCTGTCAGCTGCGCTGCCACCGACGGACTGTAAGGAATGGGCGTGAGTTGTCGCAAGAGGCTTTTTAGCCGTCAAAGCCTTGTACAAACAATCCCTCAGTCACCTTGTGACAGCCCCTTTACACAAGGGGGCCTAAGGGCACAAGACCCGTGGGACAGGCGCAGGCTTTAAGTCCCGAAAACCTTCCCCCATGGGGGGAAGGGGAACCGCCCCGCGGTGGATGAGGGGTGAGGGAAGCCGTTCATTTGCACAGGGGCGAGATCAGGCGAAGGAGTTCGGTTACCCCCTCATCAGTCAGCTGACGCTGACAGCTTCCCCCCACGGGGGAAGCTCAAGGGCACGGAACCTCAAGGGCACGGAACCTCAAGGGCACGGAACTTAAAGCCCCCCCTTACCGCGCGTAATAGGATCGAACGCCTCCACACCCTGCGGGAGTATGCAGGGCGTGTGTAAAAAGGGGGGGCCGCAGAGCGGCGGGGGATTGGCGGGCAGCGGGCTAAGCTCACAACACAACGCGCGCTTCGACGGGGATCTGTGCAGTCAATCTCTCTGCCGGATGCGCCGACCGAAATAGACACTTTAAAGCAATTTTTTTGTGTTTAGGACAAACTTTTAAGCAAACTGCCTATTATTTGAAATGGGCTTGTTTTTGAGGTTTTCAGTTGATATAATTGTAAAAATAAGCACTGTCAATTTAAAGCGATAAAGTGACGGCGTGCTTATGTATTCTTGTTTTGAGGGTACGATTATTTCAGAGAGGAAAAAGAAAAGATGGAATTCATTCAGGGTTTGCTTCTGACGCCCTACGGCGCGCTGACGGCACTGCTTGCCGTGCTCGTCGTGGGTGAGCTTGTGGCCAAGCTGACCAAGGGCATTGTCCCCATGGCGCTCACGGTCACCATTCTGCTTGTCACGCTGTTTTGGACGGGCGTGTTCCCCCCGACGATCGTTGAAGCGGCGGGTATAACAGGGGTGCTGTTCGCGCTTGTCTCGGCGCTTCTTGTGGCCAACCTCGGCACGCTTATCAACCGCAGGGAGATGGCGGCGCAGTGGAGGACGGTTCTTATCGCGCTCATGGGCATCGTTGCGATCGTCGCGATCTGCCTGACGATCGGCGCGGCGATATTCGGCTGGGACAACGCGGTTGCGGCCGCGCCTCCGCTCACGGGCGCCGCCATTGCGACCTCGATGGTTCGCCAGGCGGCCGAGGCGGCCGGCAACCAGCAGGCGATCGTCATCGCCATAGTCTGCATGGCGCTTCAGGGCGTTGTCGGCTATCCGCTCACCGCCTTCTGCCTGCGCAAGGAGACGAGGTCGCTGAGCGCGAAGTATAAGAGCGGCGAGCTCAAGGCCCCCGCTGCCGAGGGCGGCGACGGCAAAAGGTCCAAAAAGGCGAGCAGCACAAACCTCATCCTGCTCAAGTTAGGGTTTATCGGCGTTCTGTCCTACCTGCTCCAGGTCGCTACGGCCGCGGCGGGCTTCAGCATCTCGATGTACGTGTGGGCGATGCTGCTCGGCTTTGCCGCGCATGAGATAGGCTTCCTTGAGACCGACTGCCTGTCCAAGGCCAACGCCTACGGCATGTGCATCACCATCATCATGCTCTATCTGTTCGGCGGTCTCGCGGGCAACGACATGAACACCATTCTCTCGGCGTTCGGCGTTTCGGCGGCGCTCGTGCTCATGGCCGCGGCCGGCATGGCGCTCATGGCCTTTGTAGCGAGCAAGATATTCAAGAAGAGCTTTTGGATGAGCTACGCGATCATCCTCAACGCCTTCCTCGGCTTCCCGATAAACGTCCTCCTTGTCAACGAGGCGCTCGACATCAACACGAGCGATCCCGAGGAGCGCGCGGCGGTTTCGTCCGAGCTCATGCCCCCGATGCTTGTCGGCAGCTTTGTCTGCGTGACCATCGTGTCGGTCATCGTCGCGGGTGTTCTTGTCAAGTTTATCCACTGAGCTTGGCGACAGGGAGTGCAAATTCGTTGGTTTTTTCGGGGGCAGCAAAGCGCGCTGCCCCCGAATTCTTTTGCGGCCGCGCACGCGTCGTTTTGTGCAAAGGGTTCTCAACCGTGCTCCGCACACAAAAAACGCGCGGCGAAAGGTCGGACAGGGGACTTTGCCGCCGTCTTGACACGGCGCACACTGAATTTTGCAGAAATGCCCTGTCCCGAGCGGTCGGGGTAAATCCGCCGCACGGCGGGTCGTTTTGCGGGAGTTTTTGCGGGTTAGGCGGTTTTTAGGTTTTTTTCGGTGTCTTTTTTGCGGACAACCTTGCACGCCCGTATTTTTGGTCTTATAATTTAATATAGTGCCGCCGGCAGAAAAGACTTCGGCGGCTCCGCACACAGCCGAACGACGGCTTTTACTTGGCCCGAGCCGCCGCTTTCGGGCACAGGACAGCTTTGCGGCTATACGTTAAATAACGGGGCCTTGAGCCCCTTATTGAAAAACAACAAGAGAGGGTTTTTAATGATGGATTTCAGAGAGCTCGCCAAAAAGGTCAACGACGATGTCGTCGCCTTCAGACACGACCTGCACATGCACCCCGAGGCAAGTATGCAGGAGTTTCGCACTACCGACCGCATCGCCGAGGAGCTTGACAAGATAGGCATCCCCTACAGACGCCTCGAGCCCACCGGCGTCATCGGCACAATTGAGGGCGGCAAGCCCGGCAAAACCATCGCGCTTCGCGCCGACATCGACGCGCTGAGCATCACCGAGAAGACCGACCTCGAGTTCAAGTCGCAGAACGACGGCTTTATGCACGCGTGCGGCCACGACACCCACGCGGCGATGCTGCTCGGCGCGGCGAAGGTTCTCAACAGCATCAAGGACGAGCTCAAGGGCACCGTCCGCCTCATATTCCAGCCCGCCGAAGAGCTCGCCTGCGGCGCGAAGGCCGTCATCAAGCAGGGCGGCCTCGAGGGGGTCGATTTCATCTTCGGCATCCACATCGCGGGCACCGCCCCCGTCGGTTGCATCGCTTACTGCCCCGGCGCGTCGGCGAGCGCCGCCGACATGTTCAAGATCACCGTCAAGGGCAAGGCGGGCCACGGCGCAATGCCCGACACCGCAGTTGACGCCACCGTTGCCGCCGCGGCGATCGTCATGAACCTTCAGACCATGGTCAGCCGCGAGTTCCCGCCGACGCAGCCCGTCGTCGTGACGGTCGGCAAGCTGGCCAGCGGCTCGCGTTTTAACATCGTCTCGGGCGAGGCCGTCATGGAGGGCACGGGCCGCAGCTATGACGTCGACGTCCATCACAGGATGCCCGAGGTCATGACCCGCATCGCCAAGGAGACCGCGGCGGCCTTCCGCTGCGAGGCCGAGGTCGAGTACGACATGATGACCGAGGTCCTTGTGAACAACGACGAGATGCTTGAGATCGTCAAGTCGGCGGCGAATAAGGTGGCCGACGATGAAAAGCTTGTCGTGCGGATGAAGCCGATGATGGGCGCCGAGGACTTTGCCGACTATTCGGTGCTGACCAAGGCGGCGTTTGCCAGCCTGGGCGGCGGCGGCGAGTACCCCAACCACAGCGACTATGTCGTGTTTGACGAGGATTGCTTCCGCACCGGCGTCGCGCTGCACTGCCAGGTCGCTTACGACTTCCTCAACGGCGAGGAATAAAAAAAGCAGAAAGCCCTGCATCGGGCAGGGCGCGCCCGCTGTTTTGCCGGCGGAGCGCAGAGGATAAAATGAAAAGCGCGTGTCTTAGGACACGCGCTTTTTTGCAGCGGGGATTGAAAGTAAGCCTGAGGGGCAATGACACAATCCCCGACCGCATTGTGATGGGCACTTTTCACGGTGCAGGCGTTTCACGGGCGGCTGTCAAAAGGTCGGCGCTGCTTTGCGGGTTTTACCGAAAGGGTGCGCATAAAAACACAGGCCATTGGACCGAAGCGGAAAAAGCGATTTGCTTGCTTACCCTTTGGACGGCCTGCGGTAGAGCACCAGCTTTTTTAGGGCATAGTTCCAAAACAGCACGATCGCCGCGGCGATCACCTTGGAGAGTATGGTGGAAAACCCGAAGCGCTCGACGCCTATCCACATCAAGAGCTCGGTGAGGCCGAGGCCTGTGACGCCGATGATTGCGAAAAACACGATCTCTGCGAGGCGGCCCGCCGCCGACCTGTTGCCGCGGAACACAAAGACCTTGGTGAGGATGTAGTTTATCGCGAGACTGACGGTGAAGCCGATGCACGCGGCGACAAGATATGCCCTGTCACCGAGCGCGGGCGTCAAAAGATACTCGAACAGCATGACCGCGCCCGCGTCAACCAAAAAGCCGACGCCGCCGACAAACAGATAGCGAAACAGGTGGACAAAGCCGTTGACGCTCTCGTCCCAAAACAGGGCCTTAAAATTCAGCTTGACCGCAAGGCCCCAAAACTCATTAAAATCCTTCATGGCTGCTTCCTTTACGCGTGTTTTATGTGTTCGGCGCGCGGCTGAGCGACGGCCCGACGCACGGGTGGCGGGCCCGGCAAATTGTGCCGCAAGCGGGTGCATCCCGGCAATGGGAACAGCAGGGCCGCGATGTTGAGGCGCGGCGGCTCTGCAAGACTGTACCCTTTCGGCACTATTGTCGACCGACCGAGAAACTTGACTTCAGCGCAGGGCGTCCGCGTGGGCGAGGTGCATGCGCTCTGCGCCCCGCCGCCTCGGATCTTCAAACGCGGCGCCCCCATGCCGTGCGGGTGGTCGGGCTTTTTGTCCCTTCCCCCCGACCTTACGCCAAAAGACTCATCTCCCGACGCGCGCGCCGTCCGGGGCGTCGTGGGCGAGCTGCGCTATCCCGCTCTCCGAGGTGACATATTGCAGATGCTTTATCGCGCCCTCCTCGTCGCCCGACACGATGAGGCTGAAAAAGGTCTCGAGTCTTCCCACGCTCTCGGGCAGCCCGAGACCGACGGCGCTTCGGGTCCACAGCCCGACCGAGGGGGCGCGGAAGGCGTTGAAGATGAGCGGCGTGATCGAGTTGCCGCCGAACACGAAAATCGCGTGGTGAAAGCGGAAGTAGACGTCGGCGATTGCGGCGCAGTTTGCCCGCCCGCCCTGCTGTAGGCGCTTGGCCTCGTCGAGCAGGCGTTCGAGCCGGTCGATGAGCTTGGGGTCGCGTTCGCGCGTGACCTTTCGCAGCGCCGGGGTCTCGAGCAGCATCCGCGTCTCCACAAGGGCATAGGTGTTTGCGTTGTCGAGCATACCGCCCCCGAAATTCACCATCGCGCTCAGAACCTCGAGGTTGCCGTTTTCAGCGTAGTCGGCGACGAATATCCCCCGCCTCGGGATGATCTCCAAAAAGCCTATGCGCGCCATCTCGGCGACGCCCTGATGCACCGCCGAACGGCTTATCTTCATCATGGCCGCAAGCTCCCGCTCGGTCGGCAGTTTGTCGCCGACGCGCAGCTGACCGCTCAGGATCATTCCCTCAAGACGGGAGACAAGCTGCTGCTTTATCGTGGGCGCGACGATTTCCTCAAAAACCACGGCAAACCCTCCTGTTTAAATTTGGTTAAACCAAAACCATTGTTATTTTACCACAAATCGGGCCGCAATAAAAGGGCGTTTTGTCAATGGATATTGCGGCGGCTAAGTGCTATCATGGGTATAGAACATTTGATTTAGCCAAAGGGGGAAGAGAGTTGTCACAGAGGAAGAAGAGTATCGTTCTGCTGTGCTGTCTTGTCGCGGCCGTGTTTGTGTGTATGCTTTTTGCGCACCTCATCGAGACCGACTTCGGCGGCGTAGAGGTTTCGACCCTCTCGTTTGAGAGCGACAAGGGGACCATCGTCTATAAGCTGTACCGCCCTGCGGGGGCGACCGCCGAGAACCCGGCGCCCGCCGTGCTGCTGCTTCACGGCTATCAAAACGACAAAGAGACCGACTCGGCATACGCGATCGAGCTCGCCCGCAGGGGGATCGTCGCGATGGCAATCGACGAGTACGGCCACGGCGCGACCTCGGTGCCCATGCGCGAGCGGGGCAGCACGCACTACAAATACCCCAACTTTGAGGTCACCGTCAGCGGGCCCGAGCGCTACCTCGTGATGATGAACTTTTCCAACCTCGACTTTTTCTACGACGAGTTCAGCGAAGGGCTTGAGGACACCTCGATGGGCGGCAAGCTCGCGTACAGCGTGCTCGGGCAGTTGGACTTTGTCGACGCGGACAACATCGGTATAACGGGCCACTCGATGGGCACCTGGGCGTCGTGGTCGACCGCCGCCGAGCATCAGAATCACAAGTGCATCGTCCTGCAGTGCGGCGAGCTGTTCGATGAGCGGTTTTACGACGCCGACAGCATCCGCTTCAACAACGTGCTGCTGCTTCAGGCAAAATACGACGAGTTCAACTATTTCAGGGACTATCAAAACACCGTCGACGGGCTTGAGAACACCCCGCTGCGCTACAACACCTTCTGCTTGCAGGACGGGCCGGTCGAGTGGAACACGACCTACGGCAGCTTTGAGGACGGCACCGCGCGCTGCATGGAGCTGCTTGCGACCAACCACCGCCTTGTGACCTACGACCCTGAGGGCATGGCGGCCGCGCTCGACTGGTTCTGTGAGTCGCTGTCGGTCGACACCGCGCTTGCGGCGACCGACCTGGTCTATATGACGAAAGAGCTGCTGATGCTCGCGGCGCTCGTGTGTGCCGTGCTGACCATGCTGCCGCTGATGAAGCTTGTGTGCGCTCTGCCCTTCTTTAAGCGGGCGGTCGGCCCGCTGCCGAGCGACAACAGCAAGCTCATGAAGAGCGGCGCGTGGGCGAGGGCGGCGGTGATTATGCTGCTGCTGTCGGGCCTCAGCTATCCGTTCATGACCCAGCTCGGGCACGGCCTGCTTCCGCTGCCGGAAAATGTCTTCCGCATGACGATAGGCAACGGGTATCTCTCGTGGTACCTGCTGCTGACGCTGATTTTGGCTGCCGTCGTGGTTATCACCTTCAAGCGCTCCCAAAAGCTCGGGGACCGGGCGCAGAACTTCTTCGACCTCGGCCTGTCGGGGGAGGAACACAGCGCAAGAATCGACTTCGGCCTCATGGGCAGGTCGGCGCTGCTTGCGTTGGTTTTGACGGGCTTTGTCTATCTGCTCACGGCCCTGTGCGCGCTTCTGTTCGGGCTCGACCTGCGGTTCATTTGGCCGTTTCTCAAGACCTTTACGGGCGAGCGGTTCCTGCAGTTCCTCGTCTATCTGCCGATCTTTGCGGTCTACTTCCTCATGCTGGGCGTCCGCCTGTTCGGGCAGATGCGCCGGCCGAGGGCGGGTGAGAGCGGCGCAGGGGCGTTTGTGTCCTGCTGGCTTAAGAACTGCCTCGCCATGGCGGGCGGGCTTGTGCTTGTCACCCTTGTCGAGTATATCCCGTTCTTTGCGGGCGCGGGCCCCGGGGCCGACCTGCTCTTCGGCACGACCTTCGGCGGGCCGTTTATGTCGCTGCTGATCGTGCTGCTGCCGCAGGTGCTCGCGTACAGCGCGCTGTGCACCTGGTTTAACCGCAACACCGGCCGCGTGTACGTCGGCGCATTTGTCTCGGCCGTGCTGTCCTGCTGGATTTTGACCGCGGGCTCGTCGATGTTCTGATTCTGCCGATTCGATGCTTTAAACGTCAAAAGGGACGAGAGCGATGGGGTTGTGCCCACCGCCCTCGTCCCTTTTTAGGAAGAAACACAGTATAAAACGGAAAATCAGTTTTGGTTGGTCGTGCCCTGAACGCGCGCTTCGGCGCAGTCCTCGTCGCTTGTGGTGTAGATCGAACGCATCTCCAGCTCGCCCGCTGCCGCCGCCGCTTTTATCGCCTCTATCTCGTCCTGAACCTCGGCGGGGACGTTCGATTTATAAAAGTCGTTTTCGGCGATGCCCGCCGCGTTTTCCGAGATGCCGACGACAATGCAGCCGTTGTCATAGGGCTCGCCGTTGACGATCTTTTGCGCCTCGAGGAAGATGGGCCCGCCCACAAGCTTGAGCGCGGAGGTGATCGTCACGGCCGCCTTGTCCTCGTGCCCCGTCTGCATGAAGATCGCGTACTGGTCGGAGTCGACGCCGATGCCCCATACGGTGTCGTCGCCCGAGGCGCGGATGTCGAGCACCGCGTCAAACACGCCGTCGCCCGACGCGCACCACCGCTTATATGGCAAAAACGGGGGCGAACCCGCGGGCCTACTCGGCGTCGGGGTCTATCTTAAAAACGCGGTGGAGGATTGCGCCGTATTCTTCCGCGGTCTCGGTCATCACGGCCAACCTCTCCGCCCCGAGCTGCTTGCAGGTGGCAAGCTCCATCTCATTCATCGGGTTCAGAATTTTTTCGGCGTACCGGCGGCCCTCGTCCGTCAGCACGATTCGCTTCTCCTTATGGCTCTCGCCCGACACGAGGTCGATGTATCCCCGCTGCCGCAGGGACAGCACGACGTTGTTGATCGACTGCTTGGAGATCATATACCGCTCGCAGATAAGCTTTTGGGTGCAGTAGCCGCTGTCCTGAAGTGTGAAGAATACCAAAAGCTCATAGTAGTTTATCCCGTTTCTCTTGGCCCATTCAACATAGGCGCCGCGTATCTTGGTTATGGAGGAGGTGAGCTTTATCATGAGGGGCTGGATGTCGGCGTATTTCATGGCAACCTCGCAAAAACTATCAATCCCATTTGGGACTGATAAAATATAGCGCATATCCAAGGCGTTGTCAACACCTTTTTGCACCTTTTGCAAAAGGACAGCAAAGGGCGCGGCGGTTGGTCTGCCGCCGCGCCCTGCCTGTCTGTGTGGAGGTTAAGGGGACTACTTGTTCTCGGACAGCGCGCGCTCGAGCCAAATGTAGCCGATGTCGAGCGCGGGGTAGAGGCCGTTGCGGTCGCCCTGCTTGACGATGCGCGCGGCGGGGCTGAGGGTGTCGTCGTTGGAGAGAAGCTGCACGTGCACCTTGTTCGCGACCTTTACGCCGTCCTTTTCCTCACTGCCGAGAATTTGGATGAAAACCACGTGGGAATCCCCGGGGTTTCCGTAGTAAATCTCGTCGCCGCAGCGCACGAGGGGGCGTCCTTTATAGGTGAGCTGTTCCATACGGTTGGTTTCCTTTCGGTGTGGATTGAGCGTTTAAGGGAGGGTGAGAAGCGCCGCCCGCGCGGTGAACCCCAAAGCCCTGCTTCTCCCGGTGCGCCGCGTCCCGCCGCAGCGGGTGAGCAGCGCCGAAAACAGCGCGGGCGCAAAAGAAGGGCGGCGCACCGCGTCGGCCCCGGAGAAGGCTATACCTCGGTGAACCAGCGGACAAGCGCCGACAAGAGGTCGTCCCGATCGAGGCGGCTCATGAGGGTGCGCGCGTTGTTGTGGGTGGTGATGTAGGTGGGATCCTCGGACAAAATGTAACCGACGATCTGGTTGACGGGGTTGTAGCCCTTCTCCCTGAGCGCTTCGTAAACGATCTTGAGGGTCTTGCGAAGCTCTGCGTCCTGGCTGCTGACCGTCTTGAAGGTCCTTGTGGGCTCGTACATATCCTGCCCGCTCCTTTCCTTTCGTCGTTCTCCCTTTATTTAAGCGACGCGCCGCGCCGGCAGGAGGCCGACGCGGCGAAGCATTGCGCCTTATATATAGAATACACCAAAAACGCAAAAGTTACAAGTGCGCTCAGCTTCTGAGGCTGACACCGATCCCGTCGAGGGCTTTCAGTATCTTTCCGACAAGCCGTTCGGCGTCCTCGTCGGTCAGCGTGCGGTCGGCGGCCCTGAGCGAGATGCTGTACGCGATGCTCTTTTTGCCGTTCTCGACCTTGTCGCCGACATAGACGTCGAACACGCTGAGGCTCTCGAGAAGCTTGCCGCACGCGCCGCGGATAATCGACTCGATCTCGGCGCTCTCGAGCGCGAGGTCGCACACCAGCGCAAGGTCGCGGGTGATGGCGGGGTGCTTGGGCAGCGGGGTGAAGACGGGCGTCCCGCCGCGGCAGGCGAACAGCCTGTCGAGGTCGAGCTCGGCGGCGACCACCCGGGGCTTGATGCCGTAGTTTGCGAGCACCGCGGGGTGTATCTCGCCCACCGTGCCCAGCTTGACCTCGCCCGCATAGACGTCGGCGCAGCGGCCGGGGTGATAGGACGCGCCGTCGGTGTTTTTGACGAAGGTGAGCTCGTTAATCCCGGCGGTTTCGGCGAGCTGTTCGACGATGCCCTTCACCGTGTAGAAGTCGCGGCCGCCGCCGTAGACGGTGATGACGACGGTCTCGACCTCGTCGGGCAGCTCGTCGGGGCTCTGCCCCGGCAGATAGATCGTCGCCGCCTCAAACATCGCGCACTCGGCGGCCCTGGCGTTGAAGTTGCGCGCCGCGACGTCCAGCATACAGGGCAGCGCGGTCGTGCGCATAATCGAGGTGTCCTCGCCGAGCGGGTTGGAGATGACCACGGCGCCCCGGCGGCTGTCGCCCTCGGGCAGGTTGATCATGTCAAACGCCTTGCGGCTGTAGAAGCTGAAGTTCTCGGCCTCATAGAGACCGAAGCCCGTGAGGGCGTCGAGGATTTTTTCGCGGAAGCTCTGGCGCTCGGTGGGGCGCGCGCCCGCGACCCCCTTCATGATGGTCGAGGGCATCTTGTTGTAGCCGACAAAGCGCGCGACCTCCTCGGCGAGGTCGCAGTCGCGCTCGACGTCCCAACGGAAGCTGGGCACGACGACCTCGTCCCCCTCGAGCTTAAAGCCGAGCGGGGTGAGGATGCCGACCATCTCGTCGCGCGACAGCTCGCTGCCGAGCAGGGCGTTGATGACGTCGGGCCGAAGCTTTATCCTGCGCTCGCCGCGCGTGACGGGGCAGACGTCGACGACGCCGTTCACCACGTCGCCCGCGTCGAGCTGCTGCACCAGCTCGAGGGCGCGGTTGAGGCAGCGCAGGCAGCCGTTGGGGTCAAGGCCCTTTTCATAGCGCGCCGACGCCTCGGTGCGCATGCCGAGGCGCTTTGCGGTAGTGCGAACCTCGGGGCCCGCGAACATCGCCGACTCAAAGACGATGGTCGTCGTGTCGTCGTACACGCCCGAGTACTCGCCGCCCATGACGCCCGCGACGGCGATGGGGCCCTTTTCGTCGGCGATGACGAGCATGTCGGGCTCGAGCGCGCGCACGACGCCGTCGAGCGTCTCGATGCTCTCGCCGGGCTTTGCGTTGCGCACGATGATGTGCCCGCCGTTCACATATTTATAGTCAAAGCAGTGCATCGGCTGGCCCTGCTCGAGCATGACATAGTTGGTTATGTCGACGAGGTTGTTTATCGGGCGCACGCCCGCGAGCCGCAGCCGCTCGCGCATCCAGCGGGGCGACGGCTTTACGCGGACGTTTTCGACCACTGCGCCGACATATCGATAGCACAGCTCGGGGTTTTGTATGTCGACCTTGAGGAGGTCGGCAACATTCCCGCGGCCGGGCTTGACGACCGGCTCGTGATCCTTAAAGGGCACGCCGAAGGTGGCGGCGGTCTCGCGGCCGAGGCCCCGCACCGACAGGCAGTCGGGGCGGTTGGGGGTTATCTCAAACTCGACGCTTGTGTCGTCGAGCCCCAGCGCCTGCGCGACGGGAGTCCCCACGGGGACGTCCTCGTCGAGCACCATGATGCCGTCCTCAATTGCCGCGGGGAAGTCGTGCGCGGTCAGCCCCAGCTCGCCGAGGCTGCACAGCATCCCGTCCGACTCGACCCCGCGCAGCCGGCCCTTTTTGATCTCCTTGCCGCCGGGCAGCCTGCTTTTGTGCAGCGCGGCGGGCACGAGGTCGCCGACCTTGAGGTTGCCCGCGCCCGTCACGATCTGCACGGGCTCTTCGCCGCCCGTGTCCACCTGCGTTATCACCATGTGGTCGGAGTCGGGGTGCGGCACGATGGAGAGCACCCTCGCGATCACCACGTTGTCAATCTCGTCGGCCTCGCAGCTGTAGGTCTCGACCTTGCTGCCCGACATCGTCATGCGCTCCGCGTACTCGCGGGGCGTGCAGTCAAAATCGGCAAAATCCTTTGCCCATCCAAGCGGCATCTTCATACCATTTTGCCTCCCTCAGTCAAAATTGTTTTAAAAATCTCAGATCGTTTTCGTACAGCAGGCGCATGTCGTCGATGCCGTAGCGCATCATCGTGATGCGCTCGAGCCCCACGCCGAACGCGAAGCCCGAGTAGACCTCGGGGTCTATGCCGCAGCTCTCGAGAACCTTGGGGTGCACCATGCCGCCGCCGAGGATCTCGATCCACCCATCGCCCTTGCATAGGGGGCAGCCCTTGCCGCCGCACTTGAAGCAGCTCATGTCCATCTCGGCGGACGGCTCGGTGTAGGGGAAGTGGTGGGGGCGAAAACGCACCCCGGTGTCCGGGCCGTAGAGCTTTTGGATAAACATCTCGAGCGTGCCCTTGAGGTCGCTGAAGGTGATGCCCCGGTCGACGACAAGGCCCTCGATCTGGTGAAAGATGGGGGAGTGGGTCGCGTCTACCGCGTCCGAGCGGTAGACTCGACCCGGACAGATTATGCGGATGGGGGGCTTTTGCGCCTCCATGGTGCGGATCTGTATGGGACTTGTCTGCGTCCGCAAAAGGACGTTTTCGGTGATGTAAAAGGTGTCCTGCGTGTCCCTTGCGGGGTGGCTTTTGGGCATGTTGAGCATCTCGAAGTTGTAGTGGTCGAGCTCGATCTCGGGCCCCGAGACGACGTCAAAGCCCATGCCGAGGAATATCTCGCGCAGATCCTTCAGCACGATCTCGAACGGGTGGCGTCTGCCCTGCTGCGGGCGCTCGCCCGGCAGCGTGACGTCGATGCGCTCGGCGCGAAGGCGCGCGTCGAGCGCGCTCGCCTTGAGCCGGGCGGTGCGCTCGGCGACCAGCCGCTCTATCTCTGCGCGCACCTCGTTGGCAAGCTGCCCCATCGCGGGCCGCTCGTCGGGGGAGAGCGAGCCCATCTGCTTGAGGATCGCGGTCAGCTCGCCCTTTTTGCCGAGAAATCTCACCCGCAGCTCGTCGAGCGAGGCGAGGTCGGCGGTTTTTTTCAGCAGCTCGTCCGCCTGCTGCCGTATGGCGTTCAGTTTTTCTCTCATATAAGCACCTCTGACAATGAATTTGCAAAATAATAAAAGCCCCGTCCCGCAAAGGGACGAAGCCGAAAAGACTCCGCGGTACCACCCGTTTTTCGCGCAGAAAAAAACACTGCGCGACGCTTCCGGCGCGGTAACGGGGCGCACCCGTCCCCCCCTACAGGGCGCTCTCTGCGCCGTTGAGAGGGGCCGCTCGCGGGGGAACTTCGCCTACCAATCCCGGCGGCGCGCTTTCAGCCGATGACGCGCCTCTCTTGTGCCGTTGCTTTGGCGGTTACTCGCCCGTTCACAGCGTTTTGCGGTGATGTGTGTTCAGCCGCACGGGCTGAAACTATTTTTTATATTATCACCGAATCGCCGCAGTTGCAAGTGCTATTTTTATAATATACAATATATTTATGTGCGCACAGCGCCGCGGCGGCCCCTGCGGGGCCGGGGAAGGCGGGGCCGTCTTTAAGAGACGCTTCGGCGGCGCACGGACGGTGCAAAAAAGCTTTTGAACGCGGGAGGGCCTCAGACCTAATGATATACGGCGTGGGCTGCGACATCATCGAGACGGCGAGGGTCAAGAGAAGCTGTGAGCGGCAGGGCTTTTTGAGCCGTGTCTACTCGCGGCGCGAGCGGGAGGCGTTCGGGGATGATCCCTCGAGGCTCGCCTCGAACTTTGCCGCGAAGGAGGCGTTCGCGAAGGCGCTCGGTACGGGCATCCGGGGCTTTTCGCTCGACGAGGTGTCGGTGCTGCGGGACGAGCTCGGCAAGCCGTACTATGAATTTTCGGGCAAGGCTGCGCGGATCGTCGGGGAGCTCGGCGTCACCGCGCATCTCAGTCTGTCCGACACGGCCGAGCTCAAGCTGGCGTTTGCGGTGCTTGAGACGGGGGATTGAGACCGCGTTTTCGCCGCGACGGCGGATGCTCTGCATATCTGTACAGATGAAAGGGGACGGTAAGAGGTGCACAAACCGACTGTTTCGACCGATGAGATCGAAATCCAAAGCTTTGACGAGGCGCTCGCCGAGGCGCTCATACCGCGCGACGATTATGACGTCGCGCGCTGGCTGTACGTCCCCTGCCGCTACGGCGAATATCGGTACATACTCGGCACGAGGGGCAGCAGACCGCTCATCTGCTGCGGCATCAACCCGTCGACCGCCGCGCCGGACGCGCTCGACAACACCCTCAGGTCGGTCGAGCGCATCGCGCTGAACGGCGGCTTCGACAGCTTTTCCATGTTCAACGTCTACGCCCAGCGCGCCACCCTGCCCGACGATATGGACAGGCAGCGCAACGGGCGGCTGCACCGCGAAAACATGCTCGCCTTCAGATACCTGCTCGAGCAGGGCGGCGAGCGGCCCGTCGTGTGGGCCGCGTGGGGCGCGATTGTGGAAAAGCGGCGGTATCTCTACGACTGCATCGGTGAGATGGCGGAGATTGCGAAGGAATACGGCGCGCGGTTCGTGTCGGCGGGCAGCCTGTCCAAACGGGGCCACCCGCACCACCCGCTTTACCTCAGAAAGGACACCCCCCTCGAGCCGTTTGACATCGGCTCTTACCTCGAGCTGCTTTCCGCGCTCGCCGCAAAGGGGGAGATGCGGCGGGGCGAGCGCGCTTGAGCACGTTCTGCGGGGGCGGCGAACCCGTGACAGGGTCATAAACAAAAAGAGAGGGCTCGCTCGGTGCGAACCCTCTCTTTTTGTTGTTATTTAACGCCTCACTGCTTGGGCTGGCCGCAATAGGGGCAGACATTGTACTCGGCGTTGAACTTGCTGCCGCACTTGGCGCAGGTGACAAGCTGCTGCTCGGCCGCGGGGGCGGCAGCGGGCGCCGCCTGCGGTTGGGGCTGAGTCTGCGGCCGGGGCTGGGTAAAGGAGGCCGACGGCGTGTAGCCCGCACTCGGAGCCTGAGCCTGCTGCTGAGCGGGATTGTAGGAGGGGGCTTGATAAACACCCGGCTGCGGGTTGTAGCCCGCCTGCGGGGCCCTGACGGGGGAATAGCCCGCCATGCCCGCGGGGACCGCGGGGAGCACGACCTTGCTTCTGTACATGAAGATAAGTACGCCGAACAGGATCGAGGCCGCCGCAGAGCACAGGCAGGAGATGATCGGAATCGCGCCCCGTGTGCTGAACAGGGAGATGAAAGAGAAAACGCCGATGATAATCGACATCACCGGGACGAAAACAGAAACCTTCGCAGGGGCAATGCCTGTCAGCGCCGTGTCGGAAAACTCCTTGATGAGCTTTGCGGATTTAAAGTAGAAAACGATCACGAGAACCAAAGCCGCGGTTGCCGCGAGCAGAATGCCGACGAGATACCCTGTGTCGAAGTATCCGTCCATCTCCGCTATGAGGACAAAAAGAACGATGTCCATGACGGCGGTGAGGATGCACATCAGGACGCCGTAGACTATGCTTATAACCCTGTTGACGGTGAGACCGCCCGTCCTGAGCGAGGGAGAGAGGGGGTCGGCGGCGGACACATAGGTCATCCACATGCCGACAGCGATGAGTACCTGCGGGACCATCAGCAGGACGACAATGACCGTGATAAGCGAGCCGTACTGCATGATCTCATAGCCGAGGCCCGTCATGCTTGCTATCATATACAGATAGTTCGCGCTGCCGGACATGCCGCTTATGACGTTGATAAGGCTGCACAGCACCGTCACCGAATAGGCGATTATCGCCGCGAGAGCGAGCGGTGAAGCGAAGGTGCTCTTAAGGGTCGAAAGCGCCGCCGACCCGGTCGGCCGTTGATAACCTCCCATGGGCGCCGCAGGCCGCGCTGCGGGCCCGGGAGCGCCGAGCTTAGCCCCGCAGTTTGTGCAGAAGGTTGTCCCGTCGGGAACGTTCTGCCCGCATTTTGTACAAAACATTTTCCATTCTCCTCATTAAAAAATCAGGATCGTCATTATCCGCCCTGTGGAGCGCCGGCCTGCAGGCCGACGACGGCAACCGCGCAAAACGACGCTCTTCTTCAAAAAGTATAACGCACCGCACTGTATCGTGTCAAGCAAACGCGGGGTTTGTCGGGCGGTTTGGCGTAAGCGTCGGAATAGGGGGCAGTGCGCTTAAAGCTGCAACGAGAAGCCTGCGCGGATGACAGGGAGCTTTGTGCAGACAACCCCTCAGTCAGCTAACGCTGACACGGCTCGCATATTCCCGCGAGTCGGTCGAATGGGCGAGTTTAACAGGAACGACACACGGTGCGCACGCGGTATACAAAACCCCGGCCCGTGCGTATCACGGGCCGGGGTTGCCGTCCTACGAGTTTATTCCGAAGGCGCCCTGTCCTTTAAAGCCCGAGGTCCTTCTTCATCTTCTCGAGCTCGGAGCTCACCGAGGCGTCGGTGCCGACCGAGCCGTACTTCTCCTCGAGCGACTTCGCCTCGTCCACCGGCTCGCGGTTGAGCTCGGCCATGGCGTTGGATTCGTCGAGCATCCTGTTCGCCTTGTCCTCCATGCGGTCAAAGGCGCTCATTGCGCCCGCCGCCCTGTCGGACGAGGAGCTGACCTTGTTCACCTGGTCCTGCGTCTTGGCGACGGCGACCTTTGCCTTTATCATCTCGCGGCGCGCGTTGAGCGTCTCGATGTCGCTGACGAGCTTGTCGTGCATCTTGCGCATCTTGTCGGCGTTTTCGCTCGCCGCGGCATAGGCGGTGGCAAGGCCCTCGCCCGTGCTCTCGAGCGTCTGCTTTTTGGTGATGAACACCTTCGCGTCTTCCTCGTTGCCCGCGAGCAGCGCCTTTTTGGCGAGCTCCTCGTAGCGGGTGATCTCGGCTTTGTTCTCGTCGACAAGGCGCTTGGTGCGCGCCTCCTCCGCCATGACGCCGGCGGTTTCGCGCTTGACGTCGGCAAGGCTGTCGGTCAGCTCGCGAAGATACTGGTCGATCATCTTGGCGGGATCCTCCATCTTGTCGAGAACCGCGTTTACGTTGGCCTGAATGATGTCGCCGAATCTTGATAAAATACCCATTGTACTCTCCTTTTTTGTTGTTTATTCTCCGCCGCGCCCGAGGCGAGGCTTTTAAACCCTGCTTTTTAAACCGCCCGTGCTTTGTACCCCACAGGGACCCGCCGAGCCGTTTCCTCATCTGCCGCCGCCGTCCGAGGGGCCGTCCTGAGCATCAAACCACTGCGACACAAGCTCGTGGATATCCCTGTTGTCCGACGACGGGCCGCTTCTCGCGGAATCGAGCGCCCTGTCGGCCTGCGCCGAGTATCCGCCGGTAGGGGGGCCGCCGGGGGGCGGCGCAGAGCCCGGCCCCGCGGGCGCGCTCCGCACGGGCTCTGCGGGCCGTGCCGAAGCCGCGGGCGAGGGCGTCCCCTCGTACTTTTTGGCGAGGTCGTCAAGCTCTGAGTCGCCGAACTTTTCGAGCGGGGTGTTGAGGATCTGCTGTGTCCTTATATCCTCCTGGCGCTTTTTCTCCTTGGCCTTTGACCACCACATGAACAGCAGCAGGACAACGATGACCGCGCTTACGGCGACCGCGACGGTCGGCCAGGGGGACTTTGTCACCGTCATGATGCGCTCGGCCGTCTTGCCGAAGCTCTCGGAGAAAAACTCCTCATCGCTCATGTCGGATGAATAGTATCGGTCGAGATAATCGTTAAGAACCGAGATCGCCTCGTCGTCCATGACGCTCTTTGCAAGCCGTCCCGCGGTGTACCCGCACCGAAACCCGCCGTAGCCCGTGTCGCAGAAGACGAGCAGGAAGTGTGCCTCGTCGTCAAACAGGGTGTCGTAGAGCCCGTCCGAGAACGCGGACAGCTGCGCCACCGTCGGCTCGGTCGTGCCGTCCACCTGCGAGGCGATGTAGAGATAGGGCTGCACGCCCGTCATCTTATAGAATTTTTTCATGCCCTGCGTGAGCCGCGACGGGTTGGTTATCCAGCCCTCCTCGTCGCTGTAGTAGTCGGTGAGGCGCACCGAGCCCTCGGGCAGCGGCTCGCGCTCGACCGTCGACTTGGCGATGTCCCCGCCCGTCTCGCCGGGCGACAGCACAAAGATAAAGACCCCCAAAATGAGCAATATAACGCACACGAACAGCAGTGCCGAGCAGCCGCACCCTTTGCCGCCCCCGCGGTTGTCGGGGCCGTTTTGGCCCCCCTGTCCGCCGCCTCCGCCGTATGTACGGGGCGAGTTGTTGATGATTACCGGGCCCATAAAACCGCCGAACATGCGCGGCGCGCGATATCCGCCGAACGAGCCCGAGCTGCTGCGCCCGCTCGAAAAGCCGCCGAACGAGCTGCCGCCGCTGCGCCCGCTTCTGCTTCCGCCGAATCCGCCCGAAAAACCTCCCGAGCTGCGTCCGCTCGAAAACCCGCCGCTCCTGAACGAGCCGCCGCCGAACGAGCCTCCGCCGCTTCTGCCGGACCTTCCCACGTGATACCTCCTTCACAACATTTGTACTATATCTCACAGTTAAACGACAAGCCGCCCCATGCGGGGGAATGCACGGGATGCGCTTACGCTTAAGCGTTTTGCGCCTCCCGAGGTGTCCCGCCGACGCGCCTGTACAGGTTTTGCCGTTGAGATAATTAAACCATATCGCGGCCCAAAAATCAAACCTCGCGCGAGGCGGCGGCGACCCCACCGGGGTGGGGTGGGGCGCGGCGCGTGAACCTAATCGCACAATCTTCAAAAAACGATGATTTTCTCGTGCTTTCTTTTGTTTTCTCGGTTTTTATGGCTGTGGACATGTGTGAGCAGAGATTTTTTCTCGCAATTTATGTACAAAAAAATCTTATTATTCAGAATCTTTTTATGAGATGCGTTCCGAAAATACGAGTATATCGGGCTCGGCTTGCACAAGATTTAATGTTGTTTTAATGCAGACAGAGCGACCTCGGGCACGAGGCGCGGCGGCCGCACGGCTTTGGGTCGGGCAAGAGCGGGACAGAGGGCGAAAAGGGGCGGCGGGTAACTGCCCCCGCCGCCCCTCCGGCGCTGCCGTTTCGATGCGCCGAGGTCGCTCTGCTGCGCCGCCGCGCTCAATCGCCCGAGCGCAGGCCGAAGCTTATCGAAAGCGCCTCGTTCACCCGCTGCATCGAGCTGTCGTCGAGCTCGCCCATCTTTTCGCGAAGCCGCGTCTTGTCGAGGGTGCGCACCTGCTCGAGCAGCACGATGCTGTCCTTTTGCAGCCCGCAGCTGCACGCGCCGAGCTTGATGTGGGTCGGCAGCTTGGTCTTGGTGCTGCGCGAGGTGATGGCGGCGGCAATCACCGTGGGGCTGTATCGGTTGCCCACGTCGTTCTGAACAATAAGTACCGGCCTGACCCCGCCCTGCTCCGAGCCCACCACGGGGCTGAGATCTGCGTAAAAAACCTCTCCTCTTTTCACATTCATGGTGTTCAACTCCGTTAAAAATTGTTTATGTGTTTATTGTTGCCACCAATAAACAATTTAAAACAGAGCGCGCGCAAAAAACGGCGAAGCGCCGAACACGGCCGACATTTTTTATCCCTGCGGCGTCCGCTTGGGTATTGCCCGGCGGCGCAGGGCGATTTTGCCGTGTAAAAACGCACGGAAACGGAGAATGCACAAAAGGGCAGTCCGCACAGGTTCCGAACCGCCCCCGCAAAAATGTCAAAAGCCCGCGCGGTTGTCGCGACACATCCGCTTTATAGCGGCGTCGTGCGCTTCGGCCCGCTCAAGGGGCGGTGCTGCGTCATCCCGCGTCCGCGGCTTCGGACAGCTGCTCGAAGCCGGTGACCTTGACGACGGTGCCGTCTGCGAGGACCAGCGACGTCGGCGTGCCGCAGAAGAGCGTTATCTCGCCGTGCACGCCGCAGCGCAGCACCGTTTCGTCGCCTCCCTGTGATACCTCGGGGCCGCCCGGGGCCGCCGCGTCAAACAGGTCGCACAGCTGTCTCATAAAGGGATGCGCTCCCTGTGAGGGCTCCCGCTCGATGCCGAGATAGCTCTCGTGCACGCCGTCCGCCGAGAGCTCTGTCCTGAGGCCGACGACGCTCTCGGGGGCCAAAAACGCAAGCTCGCAGCTGTCCGCGCCGCGGTAGACAAAGGATATCGAAAAGTCGCACCCGCACAGGGTGCACTCGCCCGTCAGCACAAACGGCTGCGCAAGGCTCGCCCTCTGCGGGCTCTGCCGCCCGCAGCCCGGCAGCAGCAGCACGGCGAGCGCGAGGGTCGCCGTCAACAACCGTCTTTTCATAAAAAAACACCCCCGTTAAGCGTATGCCGTCGGGGGCGTCGAAAATTCGTACTTGATTAAATGGGCCGGTCGCCCGCAGGGCGCGGGAGCGAGCACCCGTCTTATACGGGCGCAACGGCGGGGAGAAAGCTTGAACGCCTGCGGGGCGCGGGACACTGCACGGCCCTTTGTGCTCACAGGCAGCTGCGCATGTAGTGCAGAAAGGCGGGCAGGTCGAGCTCGAGCGCGACGTCGCAGTTGGGCTCAAACTCGCCGAGGCGGTTGTCAAAGGCGACGAAGGTGTGCCCGAAGGTGTAGGTGCCGAGACATTCGGCGTCCACAAACAGCCGTTTTGTGCGCACGATTTCGGGGTGCACGGCGGCCGCCAGCGCGAGCGCGTCGTGCATAAGGGTCGACTCTTCACCGTGCTCGTCCCGCCGCACCTGCATAAAGCGCAGGATATCGGCGGTGACCTGCGCCTCTTTCGTGCCGATTTTCTCGATCTCATCGCACATCTCGTCGGGAACCTCGGCCCTTTCGGTGACGTCGAGCCCGACCATTCGGCAGGGGATGCCGCTTGTCAGCACGAGGTGCGCGGCCTCGGGGTCGCACAGCATGTTGAACTCGGCGACGGCGGTGGTGTTGCCCCCCTTTGCCGCGCCGCCCATAAAGGTTATCCGCTTTATCAGCCCCTGCTTGAGCTCGGGGTGCGCGAGGATGGCAACGGCGATGTTGGTGAGCGGGCCGACCGCCACGATCTCGAGCTCGCCGCCGCACGCGAGCGCCTGCTCGTATATCGTGTCACAGGCGTTTTTTTCATAAAAATCATCCCCCGCATCGGGCAGCACGAGGGTGCCGAGCCCCGTCTCGCCGTGGGTGTTTATCTCGCCCGCGTCCCGGTCGACCTTTTCGCGGACCTCGCTGAGCACCCGGCGAAGGGGCTGTGCCGCCCCCTTAGCGACCTTGATGTCGTGCCCGAGACAGCGCACAAGGTTGAGGGTGTTGGGCGCGGTGAAGCACAGGTCGGCGTTGCCCGCCACCGTCGTTATCGCCCGAAGCTCGATTTCGGGCGTGCCGAGCGCGCAGATGATGGCGATGGCGTCGTCGGTGCCGGTGTCGCAGTCGATCAAAAAGGGCCTTTTTGACATGGGTTTTCCTCCGTTTGTATTTTTTAGGTTTTTCGGCAGGCCGCGCCCCTTGCGGAAGCCGCCCCGCGCTGCGGGGGGACGACGGCAAAATGTCCCGCGGTTTCAAATAAGGGCCGAGGTCCCGGGTCCCGAATCCTGAGGGGCCGCACCGAGGGGTGCACGGGCCCGCTCAGAAATATTTGACAAAAAAGTACTTGTCAAGCCTTGGTTCTGCGCGGTTTTTTCGCACAAACTCGAGCGAAAAGCCGCACTTTTCATAAAAGCGCGGAGCCTGAAACCCGTTAGTGCAGAGGTTTATGTTGTCGAAGCCCTGCCCCGAAAAGTGCTCTTCGACCGCCTTTAAGAGAAGGCGGCCCACGCCCTCGCCGCGGCGTCCCTCGTGCACGACGAGCTCGTCGACATACACCTCGGCATAGCAGGTGAAGCCCGTCGCCGCGCCGATTATCTCGCCGCCCTCGCGGGCGGCGAAGGCAAAGCGCGCGTAGTTAGAGGCGACGCCGCACTTTTTCTCATACCGCGCGAGCTCGCCGTCGACGAGGTCTTCGAGAGCCCTGTCGCGCTCGGTTTTCTCGATCGTCATGGCTTTTCCCCCTGTCTCCCGCTGCGGGAGGGCGGCGCGCAGGCTTCAGCCCCTGCCCTCAAGCTCGGCGAGCGCCCGCCCGATAAAGTCCGTCACCTCGCTTGCCGTAAGGCTGTGCAGGCTTTTGCCCTCGCTCGCAAGATCCGCCGCGCGCGAATGGGCGAACACACCCGCACACGCGGCGTCGCGCGGGGAAAGGTGCATGGCCGCAAGGGATGAGACGACCCCGGCGAGCAGGTCGCCGCTGCCCGCCTTGGCAAGGCCCGCGTTGCCGACGGTGTTGACAAACACCCTGCCGCCCGGCTCGGCGACGACGGTGTTGTCGCTTTTGAGCACCAGGGTCACCCCGCGCTCGGACGCAAAGGCGCGCGCGCAGCCTATCCTGTCCTTGAGGACGGTGTCGACGGAGAGCCCGCAAAGGCGCGAAAACTCGCCGACGTGCGGGGTGAGGATCGCCGGGCGGTTGTTCAGCAGCTCAAAAAGACGCGGGTTGTCCGCGAGGATGCCGAGACCGTCCGCGTCGACGACCGCGACCCCGCGGCAGACGCCGAGGGCCGTCCTCACCGCGCGCTCGGCGTCCTCGCCGCGCCCGAGGCCGCAGCCGACAAGGCAGGCGTCGGCGCGCTCGAGCGCCCTGAGGGCGTCGTCCGTGTTGTTTCGCCGGTCTATCAGGATTGCCTCGGGGCTTTTCACGGCGAGCGCGGCGAGTACGCTCTCGGTGCTGAGGGCGTAGACAAAGCCCGCGCCCGCGCGCAGCGCGCCGCCGACCGCGAGGACGCCCGCGCCCCTGTAGGTCTCGCTGCCCACCACGCACGCGAGCCGCCCGAAGCTGCCCTTGTGGCCGCACGCGTCCCGGACGGGCACGCGCGCTGCGCTTTTGTCGAGCAGAAGGACACCGCTGTTGACGCCCTCCGCCGTCCCGTCGGGCAGGCCGACGTCGGCGAGGGTGACCCTGCCGCAGTACCGCCACAGGCTTTTGAAGAGCTGGGCGGGCTTCACCGCGATGAAGGTGACGGTGAAGTGGGCCTTAAACGCGCGCTCGTCCGCGTCCCCCGTATCCGAGCTGACGCCGCTCGGCATGTCCGCCGCGGCGCGCAGCGCGTGGATGTTGGCGTTTGCCCGCATAAACAGGCGTGCGACATCGTCGGGCAGCGAGCCCCTGAAGCCGATGCCGAACACCGCGTCCACCGCGATGTCGGCGTCCGCCGCCGCGCGGTGCGCGCCGTCGGGGTCGGCCTTGAGGTCGACAAACCGCACGCCGTCCTGCCGGGCGAGCCCGAACATCTCGCCCGCGGGCTCGCTTGCGGGCTCGCCGCAGCACAGCACCGCCGTCACCTGCGCGCCCGCCCGCTTTAAGAGCCTTGCGCACACAAAGCCGTCGCCGCCGTTGCCGCCCTTGCCGCACAGCACGACGGCCTGCGCGCCCTCGACCTCGCGCTCGCGCGCTACCGCCTCAAAAAGGGCGGCCCCCGCCCGCTGCATGAGCTCTTTGAGGCTCACGCCCGCTTCAACTGCGCGCCGTTCGGCCTCGCGCTGACCCTGTGCCGAGAGTACGACCATAGCCTGTTTCTCCTGTTTTTGCGGTTTTTGTTCTTTGAGCGCTCAATGCTTTGTTTGTTTAAGGGGGGTTATCTGCACCCGTCGGGCCGCCTGCGCGGGCGGCCTTAATACACCGTCACGGTGTAGCTCGCGAACGCGCCGCCCGAGGTGTACGCGGTGATACGCGCTCTGCCCGCCGAGAGCCCCGTGACCTCGCCGTTCGGCGAGACCTCGGCGACGTCGGTGTTGTCGCTTATGTATCGGATGCTGTCATAGTCGAAGCGCACGGGCAGCGCGAGGGACGCGCCCTGCCGCAGCGCAAGGGTCGACAGCTCGACGAACTCGGCGCACAGATAGCCCGTGAGCGTCCCGCCGTCCGTCTCACACTCGACCTTGTACCAGAACGGGTAGAACAGAAAGCTGTGGTAGAGGTCGTAGGACGACAGGCAGGAGGATACCACCCGCACCACCGTGCCCTTCGGCAGCGGCTCGCCGACGGATGGATAGAACGCCGCGGGGCCCGTGCGCAGGACACAGCGTTCGTCGACGGCGGCGAGCGAGGGCGGGAACGCCGCGCCTCCCGTCTGATAGTAGGGCTCGGGCATGTCGAGATAGACGGGGATGGAAAAGACGACGGGCGAGTCGAGCAGGCCAAGCTCGGCGTAGCCCGAATAGGTGCTCATCGCCTGGGACACCGCGCCCGAGACGTTGGTCATGTATTGGTGATGGTACAGCTCATACTCCGAGTCGGGGTTGACGTTGAACTTTTGAAGATAGCCCGTGAACTGCCCTGTGCCGACATAGCTCTCGGCCAAAAACATCGCGCCGCCGATGATCGCGCGCTCGGGCGAGGTCCACGGCTTGCCGTAGCTTGTCCCCGACGACGCCCAGTCGAGCGCGCGCTCGATGTTGCCCTCGCCGTCGGTCGCGCCGATGTTGTAAAAGTTGTAGTAGCCCTCGTAGCCGGGGCACAGGCCGTTTGCACTGCGGCTGGGCGACGCGGAGCCTATCTCGCCGCGGATCTTGGCCGCGAGATAGTAGGGATTGACGCCCGTCTGCTGCGCCGCCTGCATGATGATCTCGGCGTAGGTTTTGTCGCATGCAACGGTGTTGCCGTCCGCGTCGAGATAGTCGGCGCGGGCGCCCGACATAAATGACCCCGCCAAGATGCCCTCGACGCCGTCCCGCGTGTGAAAGGCGGGGTCAAAGGTCAGCAGCTCGAACTGAAACACCGCGCGCTCGTCGAGATAGTTGCGCGGGTCCATAAAAAAGGAGACGGCGATTTTGTTCGTCTCGACCCAGCCCGTGTCCTTTAGGATGTAGGTTCCGCTCTCGCGGTCAAAGTCGCCCTCGTCGCGGCTCTTGAAGATGTCGGCGACGTTGGCGAGCAGCGTCACGTTTCGGTCGCCGGTGCTCTCTGCGGCCACCGCCTCGTCAAAGCGAAGGCCCGTCTCGAACGGAACAAAGACCCAGGACGGGTGCGAGAGGTGCAGCGCGCGCAGATAGGGCTTATAGCTGTCGGGAAAGCCGGCGAGGGCGGCTTCAAACCCGGGGTCGGCCTCCTCGAAGCAGTCGACCGACAGCAGCTCGTTTTCGCGCATGTAGCGGTTTTTGTAGGGGGGCCGCACGACCTGCGCCGTGCCGAAGCCGAAGACCGACGGGTCGTCGTCGAGCCACGCCCTGACGGTGACGCCGCCCTCGCCGAGCCCGAGCAGATTGCCGTTGTAGTAAATCGCCGCGCAGTCGAGCCCGTCGACGATCTCATAGCTGACGTCCATGTAGGACAAAACCTCGCCGCCGCGGCTCGCCTCGAACTCGAGATAGCTGCCGATAGGCACCGTGCCGTCGGGCGACAGCGGCCTGACCTCAAGCCCCTCGTCTGCGTAGGAAAACAGGGGCGGCGGGTCGAGCGAGGGCGCGCGCTCGGGGGAGACGCCGGTTTCGAGCGCCGGGGCCCCGAGGGTGAGCGCCGCCAAAAGGCAGCAGAGGGTCTTGTTCATCGTTGCGCTCCTTTCCGAAAACGGACGCGGCAGCCGGGGGTCATCTGTCGTCCCACTCGCGCATCTGCCGCCTGAAGTTTTCGCGCGTTTTGCGGTAGGACTGCTGCTGTTTTATATACTTTATAAAGGTCGGCCCGAAGAAGAGGATGACGTTGAGCAGCGAGAACAGGATGGACGCGCGCTCGGCCCACGAGCCGCACAGGACGAACGAGACCGCGAACAGCACCCCGTCCGCCGCGGCGAGCCACTTTGCCTTGACGGGGATGAGGAAGAACAGAAAGAACTCATAGTTCGGATAGAGGATCGCGAAGGCAAAAAACAGCGAGAGGTTGAGATAGGTGTTGCTTCCCGAGCCCGTGATAAGCGCGCTTATCCATATGCCGACGACGCCGATGAGATAAAAGACGTTGAACTTGAACGAGCCCCACTCGTTTTCGAGCGCGCCGCCTATCATATAGTACATGTACAGCACGATCACGATGAGCAGGACGCTCTGCTCGGGCGGGATGAACACAAAGGTCAGCAGCCGCCAGACCTGGCCGCGCAGCACGAGCTCGCGGCTGAGGTACAGATAGCTCAGCACGTTATAGGCGGGAAACAGCAGCTCGGCCGCATAGACCGCGAACTGGCCGACGATGATCACAAGCATGAGGTTGCGGATGCACACCCCGCCGAGCCTGCGCTCGAGCCTGTTGAGAAAATTCAACGCAAACACTCCTTTGCATTTCACTCGTTGATAGATTACTCTAAATTATACTCTAAAGACGCGGTGCGAATCAACCTGTTGTTTATGAACGCGCCGCCGCCCGCGGACAAAACTCGGACACAGAGAAGCAGTAGAATTTATACGAAAGACTGACGGGTCAAGCTTTCGTCGTACGGGCGGCCCTTAAAGGTCAAGGTCAGCGGAAAATTTTAGGGAAAGAGGTTCGGCATATGAAATGCAAAACTGTAATTATTATTTTACTTCTTGCAATCGTTCTCTGTGGGTGCTCGGGGATTGCACAACGGGGGAGGGGCAGGGAGACTCTCGTCCCGAGGTTCAAGGGCCGAACGGCGGCTCTGAGGCCGGGGCGGACGAACGGTGCCCCGTTGTACTGTACGCCATAGGGACAGACCGCTACAGCTGCAACAGTCGGGGAGCTTATTCGCTGAAAAACCCGAGGGACGGCGCTTGCGGCCGGGTGGCATATTTTATAGACGCCGCCGAAGGGGTGGACGCGCCGTTGTGCACCGTCGAGGGCTGCTCTCACAGCGACGAGAGCTGTACGGCGTTTTTCCCGATGCTCGGCGACAACAACATTCTTGCGCATGACGACCTGCTCGTTTGGATATCGGGCATAAGCTGGTACGACCCTGCGGGCACTGATCCGCTCCCCAGTGACAACCCGGAGGGCGTGCCCGCCGTTTGGGTGAGCGACACCGACGGGCAGAACAGGCGGCTCGTGCTGCGGCTGAGCGGGCAGGTGAGCATCGACGGCGCGCTTTTGGGGCAGTCTGCACAGTGAACGGGGGATTGTCGACCTTTGTCCCTTGCTCTTGGGACTCGTTGCTCCGAGAAATACTGTGAATGAGCACCGCCCTTGATACCTTGACCTTGGGCTCCCTTACCGAACGGCCGAGCTATCGTCCCTGTTAAGCTTAAGCTCGTCCATGCGGCCAACTCGCGGGATTATGCGAGCCGTGTCGGCACAGCGGATTGAGGGATTGTGCCCTTGACCTTAAGGCTTCCTTTACACAAGGGAGCCTTAAGAGAGACTCATCTGTGAGAATCGGAATTCAGAAAACGCCGCCACTCAGACGAAAAGTGAATGAAAGCTCTGCTGCGGGCCAAAAGCCTTCCTTTGTGAAAGGAAGGGCCGAATGCAATCGGAACGGCGTTCGGCAGACCCTGCGGGAGTATGCAGGGTCTGCCGCGGCGAAGCCGTGACGGGGGATTGTCGGCAGCGAGCTGAGGTTGCAGCAAAAAGTCTTTTCAAGCGATAGTGCTGTGCCCAAACAACCCCTCCGTCAGCTATGCTGCCGCCTTCCCTTGCACACACTACGCATACTCTCACGGGGCGCAGTTGCGCGGGCGAGCTTAATCGGAACAACAGCTCGAGAGGCGCATAACATCGCGCCGAATGTCAAATGTCCGTTCCGCTGCCGTTTGACCGCTCCGCGCGGCACGCCCTGCATATTCCCGTAGGGGGGCCGCATGTTAAAGGTGCGGACATGCGGCAGAATTCACGGGAGTATGTGAACCTGCCGAACGGTCAAGCTTAGGGGGAGCGATCGCTCGATGCTCCGAGCGGTAAGCGAGGCTTTTGTTTTTGACCAAAGATCATGCTTTGCGCTGCAATCAACGGCTGCTTCATAACGGCAATTGTTTCAACGCCGCTTATGCAGTTTCCCCGCCGTGTGATTGACTTGCGCGGAAGCGGTGGTATATAATGATTAACACGGCGGGGCGCGACACCCCTGCCCCAAATATGCGGGTATGGCGGAATTGGCAGACGCGCAAGATTTAGGATCTTGTGCCGCAAGGTGTGCAGGTTCGACCCCTGTTACCCGCACCATGTCTACTTGACAAAAAAGATGCACAGCCCGAAAACCCCGATAAAATCGGGGTTTTCGGCGTCTTAGGGGCCGTGAAAAAAGTTTCACGCACCGTAGATGCAAAATAGGGGTTTTTACGGGCGGACGGGACTCGAACCCCTACACCATTCATTTTAAGGCGCAAAAACAGGAGTTTTTAGCCATCTAACCAAAATAGAATCAAAGCGGTGAACCAAGAGGCCGGAATGAGAAAGTCAACTCATTCCGGCCTTTTTCTTTTGTCCGAAAATGGAGAATGGGACGTCGTTCCCATTCTCCATTTTTAAATAAAAACAAAACCCAAAAGGAGAAGAAACCCATGATCAAAATCACAGCCATCGGCAACCTTACAAAAGAAGTTGAGCTCAAAACCGCAGAGATCGGGGACAGGCCCTATGCCATCCTCCGCATCGCGTCAGACCGCAGGTACAGGGACCGCGACGGCAACCCCATCACCGACTTCATCAGCGCAAAGGTCAGTGGCGGCCTCGCGGAGCTCTGTGCCAAGCATCTGTACACGGGCTGCAAGATTGCCGTCAGCGGCAGCTTCGAAACCATCGCGTTCGCGGACGAACCCGGACGGCAGCCCGGCTTCCTCATCAAGGCGAACGAGGTGGAATTCCTCTCGCCGAGAAAGCCGGAGGTGGCCTGTGACAGCGAGACATGCGCATAACAGGCATTGAGCCGTATCCATCACAGGAGGAGTAGAAAATTGAAGAACACAGGAATCATCTACGACAGCACCGAGCGGATGTGCACGGTGCTGCCCGAATTTGCGGAGCTGCTGCCTCCCCTCTCGGAGGAGCAGCTCTCGGCGCTGGAAACGGACATTCTGCAAAACGGCTGCTATGCGCCGGTCATCGTCAACGAGAACCTCGAGATCGTGGACGGACACAATCGGTTCACCCTCTGCGAAAAGCACGGTCTGCCGTACAAGATTGCGGTCTTCCACTTCGAGGACCGCCTCGAGGCGAAGCAGTGGGCGCTGGATACGCAGAAAGCGCGCCGCAATCTCACGGCATGGGAGCTCGGGCAAATCGCGCTGAAGATGAAGCCGGACATCGAGGCGAGGGCGAGGGAAAATATGTCCGCAGGCGGCGGGGACCAGAAAAGCGAAGCGGCAAAATCGGGTTTGGCGAATTCGCCAAACCCGATTTTTTCTGTAAATACTCGAGAGCAGTTGGCTCAGGCAGCGGGAATCGGCAGCAATACAATGGGACGTATCATGAAAATCGACGAGCAGGCTCCCGAGCCGGTCAAGGACGCATTGGACAAAAAAGAGATTTCAGTCAATCAGGGGTACGAGATCACAAGGCAGGTGCAGGGCTTGCCGCCGGAGGAGCAGGAGCAGGCGGCGGCGCAGCTCATCGAGCGGAAAAAGGCGCGCAAAGAAATGGAGGAAAAGGACGCCGAGATCGAGCAAAAGAGCCGCGTCGCAAAAACCTTCTGCGCCGCGTTCGAGAAAGCGATCCTCGTCCGACCGACAGAGGAAAACGTCCGCATATGGATCTACCACACCGGCGTGCGCCCCGAGCAGCTGGACGGGCTCGTCTCGGACGCGCGGGAAATATCCGAGGATTTTGCCCGAATCGCCGAACTCATCGAAACGAAGATCAAACCGACAGATTGGAGGAATACCGTTGAACGCGGCACAGAACAAAGAGAACAAAACAAAGAAATCGTCACGGACGAAGCACCCGAAAATCCCGCGCAGAGCGGAACGTGAGATTTTGCGCGCGCTGCGCAGGGACATGCAGATCGACACACGGGAAGCGGCCGCCATTCTGGAAAAGCACCATGTGCGCGGAGACGACGAGCGGCTGCAATACAGCTACCGCCTGCGCCTCGCGCAGCAGCTTCTCTCGAGCATTCGGGACGAACAGGGACGCCGTGAGGTGCTGTGCGCGAGCAGAGACGGCCGCCGCTCGTATGTTGTGGTGGACGGCTGCACCGACGAGAAAACCCTCAAATCCATCCGGCATACCCTGTCGGCGGGCATCGAGGGCTTGGACAAGTCCATCTCCAAGGTGAGCCTGCGCGCACAGTTCCTTGAGCGATTGAAATAAGGAGGCCCGGCAGATGAATCCCATCATCGGAATCGACCACGGAAACGCCGCGATGAAAACGGCGCATTTTACCTTCCCCTCCGGCGTCACGACCTTTGCGCACGAGCCGTATACAAGAACCAATCTGCTTGAAATCGAGGGCCGGTTTCATCTGTGCGGCAGCGGCCGCCAGCCTCTGCTGCCGGACAAGACGCAGTCGGATCGCTTTTATCTTCTCACCCTCGCTGCCGTCGCAAAAGAGCTTCGGTATCGCGGGCTTCCGACAAAAAGCGAGATTATCATTGCTGCGGGATTGCCCCTCACGAGCTTCGGGCGGCAGAAAAAGAGCTTTAAGGAATACCTGCTTTGGGGCGGCGAGCCGGCTTCGTTTGTGTTCGAGGGCACGGCGTATGAGGTTGCCGTAAAGGACGTTTTGCTGTTCCCGCAGGGCTATGCCGCCGTGCTGCTGCACGGGGAGGAATGGAAGAACGAGCCGTCGGTCATTGTCGCAGACATCGGCGGATGGACGGTGGACGTCATGCGGTTGGATAACGGCGTGCCGAACGCCGCCTCCTGCCGCAGCCTTGAGCTCGGCGTCATTCGGCTGCTGGACGAGGCGGCGGAACAGACCCGCCGCGCGCTCGGTGTCTCGCTGACGCCCGCGCAGATCGAGGGTATCCTGCGCGGCGAGCCGTGCAGCGCGGACGCGCGGGCTAAGAGCATCGTGCTCGAGCAGGGAGAGCGCTACGCGCAAAGCGTTTTGGCAGCTGTCACGGAATGCGGACTCGACGTCCGCGCCATGCCTGCCGTCTTTCTCGGCGGAGGAGCGAAGCTCATAAGATGCGCCGTGACGCCGCGCGCGGGCCTGTGCAGGGCAATCTTTCTCGGCGGCGAACGGGTCAACGCCCTCGCCTATGAGCGGCTTGCGGGCGAATTGACGGGCAATGGCAGGAGATAAACCGCAGACGCGCAGGCTGAGCCTCATTTTGCACATGGACAACCCAATCCAGCGCGGCGCGTGGGAACGCCTCGCCGCCCTTCCGCGCGGACAGCGCACCATGTATATTTGCAGGACGGTCTGCGGGGAGCAGGCTCTGCTCGAGAACATAAAAGCAGCCGTGCGGGAGGTGATGGCGGAACAGGGCGGCGGGGGTTTCCCCGCGCAGAAAACAGAGCCGGAGACGTCAAGCGATGGCTTCGGCGGCGCGGCGCTGGATTTCCTGCGCGCGCTGCAAAGGGAGGAGGCGTGACGGAGACAGAATACACAAACAGAATCGAGGTGGTAAAGGATGCCGACCTACCCCGGCATCAAGGGGCAGTATTTCGGGGTTGAGATCGAGATGACGGGCATCACGAGAAATGCGGCCGCAAAGGCAATCGCGTCATATTTCGGCACGCAGGTGAAGCACGCGGGCGGAGCCTATGATAAATATACCGTACAGGACACGCAGGACAAGGAATGGTCCTTTGTCAGCGACGGAAGCATCCGCAGGGAGCGGAAGATACGGAACGAATATCAGCCGGTGAGCGCAAGAGAGTACAGTGTGGAGCTTGTCACACCCAAGCTTTCATACGAGGAGCTGCCTAAGCTGCAGGAGGTGGTGCGTCAGGTGCGGCACGCGGGCGCAAAGGTAAACGACTCGTGCGGAATTCACGTGCATGTGGACGCGGCCAACCACAACCGGCAGAGCCTCAAGAACCTGCTGAGCATCATGTTCTCCAAGGAGGATATCCTCTACAAGGCATTGCAGGTCAACGAACGGCGCGCGCAGCAATGGTGCCAACGCGTTCGTGAACCGATGCTGCGCGAGGCTCGCCGCCTCTCCAGCGAGGAAACCCAAAACCTCACGGCGCTCGAGCGTATCTGGTACGAGGGGAGGCCGGAATCGCATGAGCACTACAACTGGACGCGGTATTACGCGCTCAACCTGCACTCGGTGTTTTACAGAGGCACGGTCGAGTTCAGGCTGTTCAATTCGACACTGCACGCGGGCAAGGTCGCGGCGTATGTGAACCTGTGTCTCGCGATGTCCGAACAGGCCATCGAGCAGCGCAGCACGGTCATGCGCAGGACGCGGTCGGACAACGAAAAATTCACCTTTCGCGTCTGGCTTGTGCGGATGGGTCTCAACGGGGATGAGTTCAAAAATACAAGAAATCATCTGCTCGAGCACCTCGAGGGCGACCGCGCTTGGCGGTATGACAAGTCGAGCTACAGGTGCAACAACCGGCAGAATACCGAAAGAGAGAGGTAAGGACAGTATGAAAATACGAATTGAGGACAAGACGCTGACAGGCACGCCTGAGGAGATTCTACACACGTTTCGGGACGCGAATTTCCACGCAGATCGTTTCAAAAATCTTGACGACTACATCGAATATATGCGGAAATACTGCGAGAGGATCACCGAACGCCCCTGTCCGCTGCCCGAAAGCGGAACCCGAAGCGAAAGAGCGGCGGCGTTGATCCGCCGGCTTGCCGAGATTGGCGCTGTCAGGATATGGGAGAATGAAGATGGAAGATAACCGAACACTGTATTTTGCCTACGGCTCCAACATCAACCTTGATCAGATGGCATACCGATGCCCGCAGGCCGAGGTTGTGGGAAAGGCTGTGTTGGACGGATATGCGCTCGCGTTTCGCGGGTCGGGCTACGCGACGGTGATCCCGCAGAAAAACGGGCGGGTCGAGGGCCTGCTCTGGAGGCTGACCGAACCGTGCGAGCGTGCGCTCGATTTCTATGAGGGTGTGCGAAGCGGGCACTATGACAAAGCGTATCTCACGGTTGAGACGGAGAGCGGAAAGGAGGTGGCAGCTCTCGTCTATGTCATGAACAGGAAGCTGGAAAAGAGGCCGGCGATGCCGTCCGTCGCGTACTTTAACGGAATCTACGACGGCTTTAAGCAAAACGGGTTGGATGTACGATTACTTTCCCGCGCGCTGCAAACCTGCCGACAGGAGGTAAAAGCGGCGCGAAAGTGGAGGAATGAACGAGGCCGATGAATCATGCAAATGGACTGTGTGGGAAAAGCTCTGGATATGTCGCGGGGTTTGGGGTATGTTGTGGTTGACCGAAGAAAGGGGGTCAACAGACATGGACGATTTGATTGTAGAACGGGAATTCAGCAAGGACGCGGCGATGTATCTGTGCCGGAAAGCCATGGAGTACTTCGTGCCCGGCGTGGAGGACTACATGGAGATGTCGGAGCTGCTGCTCGGCTGCGCAGAGGACGTGGCGGAGAAGAAGCTTCAAGATGACAAAGCGGCGGCGGAGCGGTGCAAACGGTATGTCCGCGACGCGCGAAAGCTGCTCGGGATGTGGACGGAAAAGCAGCTGCACGACCCCGCCGCGGCGATCAACGCGGCGGAGATTCTCACCGAAATGGCACGAGTTGGGCAGGACGGCGAGCAATACCGCCGGGCGGCACGGTTTCTCCTCGAGAGCGAGGTGCTGGACGGCAAGCGGCTGGGAGAGTTCATCGAGCAGTGCGAGGAGCTGCTGCGTGAGGAGCCGGATGACACGCAGGCCGATGCGCAGGACGACACGCAGACCAACGGGCAGGACGATGCGCAGACCGACGGGCAAAACGACGCGCAGACCGACGGGCAGGACGACGAGGAGCCCAACGAACAGGACAAAATAAACAGCGATGAGGAGACGGAACAATGAAAAAGGAAATGACAGCACTATGCATAGCCATACTCCTGCTCACGGGATGCGCGGCGCGGCCCGACGCGGCGGCGAGCATAGCGGAAGCTCCGCAGAGTAATGTTGAAGCGGGGGCAGAGACAGCGCAGGCGGTAAATACCCTCGACGTCGCGGCGTTCGCAAAACAGGAAGAAGCGGAGGCTGACAACGAAGCCGAAGTACAGAATGAATCCTGTGAAACGGACAGTTCCCCTGCCGCAGCCAAGCCCGAAGCGGAGCAAAGCCCAGCAACTCAGCCCATGACAGAGATCGTGCCTGCTCAACCGGCAGAAATAACTCCTGCACAGCAATCGGGACCATCATCCGACCCGCAAACTCCCTCTACCCCGACGCAGGTCGATACACAGCTCACTCCCGAACCTGCGGCTGCACCCGAACCGCAGCCGCCCGCGCGCCCCGCCTTCGATGCGGGAACGGTCGTCGGAATGGCCTGCGCGCAGATCGGCGGCATGACACGGGTGAACGGTGCGGAACAGGGCATGGGCAGCTTCACCCACGCGTTCAGCGTCAATGAGACGCAGGAATCCATCGCCGCCGGCCTCGCCTCTATCATGGCGCAGGAACGAGACCTCTACGGCAACACCTACTATGACATCGTGTACTGCGGCGAGAGCGGCGGATACCACACCTTCCGCTGCTATCGGGCATAACAGGGAAAAACAAAAGAACAGGCACACCTCAAAAGGGCTTCCCCGTGAAGCCCTTTTTTCTGTCCGAAAATACGCAAATTACAACGCAAAGGAGCTGATCTTCCATCCGACCCATCACATTTTTAGACCTGTTCAGCGGGATCGGCGGATTTCGTGCAGGACTCGAGCTGTGCGGCATGGTTTGTAAGGGGCACTGCGAGATCGACAAATTCGCGGACCGAAGCTACCGCGCCATACATGACATAAAGGAGGACGAGTGGTATGCCAAAGACATCACCGAAGTCAATCCCGCAGACCTGCCGAGAGTCAACCTCTGGACGGGAGGCTTTCCGTGTCAGGATATTTCTGTCTCGGGCAAGCGCAGAGGGCTTGTGGGCGAGCGAAGCGCTCTCTTTTTTGAGATTACTCGACTCCTCGAGGGCACGGAACCCGAGAATCGACCCGAGTGGATCGTCCTTGAAAATGTTAAAAATCTGTTCTCGGTCCATCGAGGATGGGATTTTGCGGCCGTTCTCACTGCGCTGGCCGAAGTCGGGTATTGTGTCGAATACGGACTTCTCAATTCGCGCTTCCACGGCGTTCCGCAAAACCGGGAACGCGTTTACCTTGTCGCTCATCGACATTTTGGAGCCGGCAGTGGACGAAAGGTATTTCCTGTCGGCGCAGGCGACAGCAAAGCTCTTGTTTCGCTGACGAGAGGCCGGCAGGGCGAGCGAGTCTATGACCCTGTGGGAGTTGGCTGCACACTGACAAGTGAGAGCGGAGGCTTCGCGGGTAAGACGGGTCTGTATTTTGTCGACCTGTGCAGAGGCAAGCCTAAGCTGACCGAAACCGCGCGGTGCATCAAGGCTCGATACGACGCAGGAGTGAGCAACCACAGTGCGGAAAACTCGGGCGTCTTTCACCCCGACCCATCGGAAAAGACCATGCGGATTAAGAATGCGACCAAGCGCGGATATCTCGACGCTTCCTACGGGGACGGCGTCAGCTTGTCCCATCCCGGCAGCAACACACGGCGCGGCCGGGTTGGGAAAGGCTACGCACAAACCCTCGACACCTCCTGCAGCGTCGGCACGCCGGATTTAAGACGCGGTCGGATTCGCAGGCTCACACCCCGTGAATGCTGGCGGCTGCAGGGCTTTTCGGACGAGATGTTCGAGCGAGCCGCGGCGGTCAATTCAGATACCCAGCTGTACAAGCAGGCGGGCAACAGCGTGACGGTTCCCGTTGTGTACGCGGTGGGAAAGAGAATCGTGCAAATACAAACCGAGTTGGATAATGAACATATCCAAGCAACACAAAAGGAGGCTTGAATTGAAAAAGAAACTACTCGCAATTCTCATGGCGGCGCTGGTTGTGCTCACAATCGCGCCGCTTTCGGCGTTTGCGGCAACCTTTGAGGGCTACCTCAGCATGGTGGATATGCCGCAGTACAGCTACCGCTTCGGCTCGGAATACCCCGCGCCGTTCGCGGGTGTGCGCCGCGTGCAGGCGTGCCGTCTGTATGTCGGCGGCAACGTCGCGTACTGCATCGAGTTCGGCAAATCGACCTCGAGCGGCATGGGCTACAACGGCGGCTACTCGTGGGACGGCCTGCCCGCGGCCAAGCGGCAGCTCATCAACTACGCGCTGCTGTTCGGCTACATCGGCGCGTCCAAGTATGGGGGCACGGCGGATCAGGAATACATGGCCACCGCCGTCCTCATCTGGAACATCGCCTACGACATCGTGGGCACGGGCTGGGAGGACAGCATCTGCAACGAGTTTCTCGGCGCGGGCAGCGTCTCGCGCGGTATCTACGAGCAGATCAAGGCCAACATCTACGGCTTTCAGACCATCCCGTCCTTTGCCCACGGCACGAGCAATACCCCGTCCACCCCTGTCCACGAGCTGGCCTACAACCTGAACACGGGTCTGTATGAGGTCACCCTGACGGATACCAACGGGGTGCTGTCCGCGTTCAACTTCTCCGCACCGGGATATACCTTCACAAGAAACGGCAATACCCTGCACATCACGACGGCTACGCCGCAGGAGATGGTGACGGTCGGGTCGGGCAAGGCGCTGCCCTCCGGCTCGGCGGGAGTCATCAAGTTCTGGTCTCCCTCCTCCCCGAGCTATCAGAAGCTGGTCACCTGCGAGGCGGGCGGCGAAAGCGACCCCGTCAACGCGTACTTCAAGCTCAAATTGGCGGCGGGCAATATCGAGATCGTCAAGACGACCGAGGACGGGCAATACAAGGAGGGCATCGAGTTCACGGTGACGGGCGCAAACGGCCTGGCCCGCACGGCGACCACCGACGTGAACGGACGCGCCATGGTCGTGGGATTGCCCTCAGGGATTCAGTACACTGTGAGTGAGGTGGCAAGCAGCCACCATGCGCAGTATGTCACCGCGCTGCCGCAGACAGTGACGGTGCTCGCGGGACAGACGCACACCCTCGACTTTTACAACCGCATCAAAAAGGGCTGGATTTCCCTCACCAAGTTTGAACCCTCGCAGGAGCAGGAGGGTGCAATCAAGACCCCGATGGCGGGCGTTCTGTTCGACGTCATCCGCAAGGACACGGGCGAAACGGCCTGCACCCTCACCACAGACGAAAGCGGCTATGCGGTAACTCCGCTTCTCAATTACGGAGAATACACCGTTGCCGAGTCTCCCGTCGAGGGATATGCCGTGATTGCGCCGTTTGACGTGTTTGTAGACACAGACGGCAAGGTGTACTCGTATCTTTTGGAGAACACTGTATACGAGTCGATGCTCAAAATCGTCAAGAGGGACGCGGAGACGGGCGAAATCATCCCCGCCGCGGGCACGACCTTCCGCATTGAGGACGCGGCGGGCAACCCCGTTGTGCAGGCCCTCTATTACCCGACCGAAACACAGCTGAGCGAGTTTGCGACGGCGGCGGACGGCACGCTGACCCTGCCGCAGCCGCTTTCCTACGGCAGCTATACGCTGTTTGAGGTCTCTGCCCCGAACGGGTATCTGCTGAACGACGAGGCGGTCTTGTTTGAAATCACGCCCGAGAACCCGTCAACAACTCTCGAGGTCTCCTTCCTCGACGCGCCCGCCAAGGGTCGCATCGAACTGCACAAGACGGGCG
>CAYSRC010000004.1:0-68609 GCA_964433495.1 uncultured Oscillospiraceae bacterium | reverse complement strand
GTCGGGATTTTCCGTAGGGGGAAAATTTCCCCCTCTCGGCGGCGGTTTGCGCCGCTTCGCTCGGCAAAACGGTCTGTCGTCATCTCCATAGATGAAGGAGTTTGAAGCCCTACAGCTCAAACGCTTATTTTAAGGCAGTAAAAGGATAAGCGCACCCGTTTACCGCCGTCTGCTTTTGGCAAGGGAAGGCACGGCGTGACATTTTGTATTGTATCTGTTTTGCAGACCGTTTCTGTGTCGGAGCAAGCCCTATCGTTTGTGCCGGTTCTTTCATTGTAAAACAGGCCCGCTCCGAGGCAGTTTGCCTATCGGAGCGGGTGATCTATTATACCGTGTTCAAATCTCAAGTCGGCGGCAGTGCTTCGCGCCGCGCTACACAATGGTCCCGCCGCCGACGACGACATCGCCGTCGTACAGCACGACCGCCTGCCCGCTTGTGACGGCGCGCTGCGGCTCGTCGAACACGACCTTAAGCGTGCCGTCGTCCAGCACCGCCGCGGTCGCCCGCTGCTCGGGCGCGCGATAGCGGATCTTTGCCGTCACCCGCATCGGCCCTCTGAGGTGCTCGACCGAGATGAGGTTGACATCGACGGCGGTGAGCTCGCGCGAGAAAAGCGCCGACCTGTCGCCGAGTGTCACGGTGTTCGCGGGGGCGTCGATCGCGCACACGTACATCGGCTGCGGGAAGGAGAGGCCGATGCCCCTGCGCTGCCCGACGGTGTAGCGGATGATCCCCTCGTGCATACCGAGGGTGTTTCCGCTCATGTCGATAAACCGCCCCCGGGGGAAGGGCTTGCCGACATTTCGCTCGATAAATGCGGCGTAGCTCTCGCCCTTAACAAAGCAGATGTCCTGACTGTCCCGCTTGCTTGCGTTTACCAAGCGGCACCGCTCGGCGATATCGCGAACCTGCCGCTTGGTCAACTCGCCGAGCGGCAGAAAGGTGCGGGCAAGCTGCCCCTGTGTGAGCGAGTAGAGCACATAGCTCTGATCCTTTGCGGGGTCGAGCGCCTTTTTTAAAAGATATCTCCCGCGTTCCCTGTCGAAGCAGACACGTGCGTAGTGCCCCGTGACGATCCCGTCGCAGCCGAGGGCCGCCGCGTGCGCAAAAAGCTCACCGAACTTGAGGTATCGGTTGCAGTCGACGCAGGGGTTGGGTGTTCTGCCATGCGTGTATGCGTCGACAAATCGGTCGATGACCTCCCGCTTAAAGCGCTCGGAGAGGTCGAAGACAAAATGCTGCATCCCGAGGCCCTCGGACACCCTGCGCGCGTCCTCGGCGTCGCTTGAAGGCTCGCTTTCTCCGCCGCCCTGCGAAAAAAGCAGCATGGTCGTGCCGACGCAGTCGTACCCGCGCGACCTCATGATATACGCGGCGACACTCGAGTCGACGCCGCCGCTCATGGCAATGGCAAGCTTGCTGCTCATAGTTTCCTCTTTGTTGAAATAGGATAATTTTTACTTAAAGTAATATTCAATCTCTCCCGATACCCGTCAGTTGACCCTGTTTTGCGGCTTGCCCTCGAGAAAGCAGCGGATGTTGTTTTCGGTCTCGGCGATAAGCCGCGCGCGTGAAGCGCGCGGGGCCCACGCGACATGGGGGGGTAACGATGCAGTTTTTGGCGCCGATGAGGGGGCTGCCGCCGCGGGGCGGCTCGGTCGGCAGGACGTCGATGCCCGCGCCCCCGAGCTTGCCGCTGTTCAGCGCGTCGGCGAGCGCCCGCTCGTCGACCGCCGCGCCGCGCGAGGTGTTGATGACAAGCGCCCCGTCCTTCATGCGCGCTATCGTTCCGGCGTTCAGGAGGTGGTAGGTCTCGGGGGTGAGGGGACAGTGGAGCGTGACGGCATCGCTTGCCGGCAAAAGCGCTTCAAGCGGCAGATACCGTATCCCGTCGCACTCGAGCGCGGGCTTTCTCGTGCGCGAGAAATAGACGACCTCCATGCCGAAGCCCCGCGCCGCACGCGCGACCGCCGTGCCGATGGCCCCGAGGCCGACGATGCCCAGTGTCATCCCGCCGATTTCGACAATCGGGCGCACGCAGTAGGAGTAGTCACGGCTGTTCTGCCACCCGCCGCGCCGCACGCTTTCGCTGTATTCGGCGACGTGTGAGCACAGCTCGAGCAGCAGCGCAAAGACGTGCTGGGTGACCGAGGGGGTGCTGTACCCCGGCACGTTGCAGACGGTGATGCCGCGCCGTGCGGCGCACGCGACGTCAACCGTGTTGTAGCCGGTGCCGAGCACCGTGATGAGTCTGAGCTTTGGGAGCTCGTCAAACACCGCGTCGTCAAACGCAACCTTGTTGGAGACGATTATCTCGCTGTCCCGTGCGCGCGCGACAACCTCGTCGGGCTGTGTGCGGTCGTACACCGCAAGCTCGCCGTACCGCCCGAGGCCCTCAAAGCTGAGGTCGCCGGGGTTGGTCGTATATCCGTCAAGCACCGTTATCTTCATGGTTTTTCCCTCATCGCGGGCTTTTTGCCCGTCACCGTTAAATTATATATCAGTTTCCGTCCGTGTTCAAGACAAAGGCAGAACCCCGCGCCTTTGGAAGGCGCGGGGTTCCGTTTTGAAGGGGTACAGTTAATGAGGAGGAATAATGCCTCGTAGAGGTTATGCGGCTAACCTCTACGATTATCAGTATAGATTTAAACCGTGAGTATTGTGTGAAACAACTATGAACTTATTGTAAATTCGAACGCCGCCGAAATAAAATTGCAAAATGCGCGAAAGTATAGTAGAATATACTAAACAAATGTTCGCGCGCGAAAGAAGGAGGACGTTTTGGGGGAAAACAAGCAGCGTCTCTACCGCTATCTGATGGAAAACAGCTTTGACACCCCGCCCACGGTGCGGGAGCTGTGCGAGGCCTTGGACATAAAATCCACCTCGTCCGTTCATCGGATGCTTCACCAGCTCGAGGACGAGGGGCTCATAACCATCGCAAAGGGCAAGCGCCGCAACATCTCGATCGCGGGGCGCGAAAACGCCGTCACGGTGCCGGTGCTCGGCGCTGTCGCGGCGGGGCTTCCCATCCTCGCGCAGCAGAATATCGAGGACTATGTCACCTTTGACAGCCCGCTGCGCGACAATTCGGGCCTGTTCGCCCTAAGGGTCAAGGGCGAGAGCATGATAAACGCCGGGATCTTGGACGGCGACACAATCATCGTCAAGCAGACGCCCACCGCGTCGGACGGCGAGATCGTCGTCGCGCTGATTGGGGACGAGGCGACGGTCAAGCGGATATATCGCCGCAGCGATCACATCGAGCTGCGCGCCGAAAACCCCGCCTTTGCGCCGATCATCGCGGACGAGGTTTCGGTTTTAGGCCGCGTCGTGGCGTGTATGCGGTTTTATCAGGAGCAGTGACGGCCTTGCCGTCAAAAGCCGTGTTCACAGCGGTTTAAAAAAGCAGGGGACAGCGCACACGCAGGACGCGCCTGTTTGTTGAAACGGCGGGCGCGCAGCGCGGGTAAGGGCGCGCGACGGCCGGGTGCCGCAGCTTGCGGCGGCGGGACTGCCTGCCGCCCTTGTCCCGGAGGCTCCCCTCCCGCGCGTCGTTCCTTTTGCTTGCGCGCGGGAGGGCGTTGACGGGCTCACAGCAAATCCCGCACCGATATCGCGGCCCGCTCTCGGCCCCTGATATTGCAAAAGCAGTAAAAAACGCAAAAACAATGGATTAACCAAACAAAATCACAGGGAAAGGCGCTCGCTTGAGCGCGAGGTGACGACATGAAAACAGCGGTGATCGGAAGCTTTGTTGTGGATTTGATGGCGCGCGCGCCGCACCTGCCCGAGGTCGGCGAGACGGTCAAAGGCAGCTTTTTCAGGCTCGGCGCGGGCGGCAAGGGGTTCAACCAGGCGGTCGCGGCGCGAAGGGCGGGAGGCGAGACCGTGTTCTCCACCAAGCTCGGGCGCGACGAGTTCGGCAATGTAGCGATAGGGGCGCTCGGGCGCGAAGACCTCGGGCTCGACTATGTCTTTGTCACCGACAGCGCGCCCACCGGCGCGGCGCTTATCTCGGTGGACGAAAACACCGGCAAAAACGAGATCGTGGTCGTGACGGGCGCGTGCGACACCTTCGGCGACACCGAGATCAAAAAGCTGCGGGACATGCTTGAGGGCTGCAAATACCTGCTTCTTCAGCTCGAGATCAACGTCGACGCGCTTGTGAAGATCGTCGACATGGCGTGCGGCATGGGCATCAGGGTCGTTTTGAACCCCGCGCCCGTGCAAAAGCTGCCCGACGAGCTCTTTAAAAAGCTGTGGCTCGTCACCCCCAACGAGGTCGAGGCAGAGATCATCACGGGCTGCCCGTGCGACGGGGACTGTGCCGAGGCGGCGAGGGCGTTCTTTGCACTCGGGGTGAAAAACGTGATCGTCACCCTCGGCGACCGCGGCGTGTACGTAAACGACGGCGCGCGCGAGGGGTACATGCGCAACCACGGGGTGAAAGCGGTGGACACAACGGGCGCGGGCGACGCGTTCAACGGCGCGCTGCTCGCGGCCCTCGGCGAGGGAAAAAGCCTTTTTGAGGCGGCCGAGTTCGCGTCGTTCGGCGCGAACCTTTCGGTCACAAGGCTCGGCACGTCGGACAGCTGTCCCACCCGCGCCGAGATAGACGATTTTGCGCGCAGGGCGGGTGAGGCCGAATGGCAACAGAGCGCAGTGTGAGGATAAGGGAGCTCGAGCCCGACAGGGTGAGAGGGACAAAGCTTGCGTTTCGATACACGACCGACGAATACTACGACGCCGAGGTGTCGGACGGCGGCTTCGGGATAAGGTTCGTAAAAAAGAGGATGGACGCGCCGGTGCAAAAGAGCTTCAGCGACGAGCTGTGCGCGGCGTGGGTGAGCGACCCCGTGATCTTCGCGGCGTTTTCGGACGAGCGCGGGGTGGGCGTCATCGAGCTGTGCCACGAGCGGTGGAACAACCGTCTGCGCATCACCAACCTGCTTGTCGACGAGGGGCTGCGCGGCATGGGCATCGGCAGCCTTTTGATGCTCAGCGCCGTCGGCCACGCGAAGGAGGTCGGCGCGCGGGCGCTTGTGCTCGAGACGCAGAGCTGCAACGTGTCCGCAATCGGGTTCTACCGCGCGGCGGGGTTTTCGCTGTGCGGGTGCGACCTCGGCTGCTACTCCAACAGCGACGTCGAGAAGCGCGAGGTGAGGCTCGAGTTTATGCGAAAGCTCGAGCCCGCGCGCGAGGGATGAGGTATATCCTCGAGGCGGGGCTCAAAGCCCTGCCGCCCGACGACTGGACGGCGGCCCTCCCCGCGGTAAAAAGCGTCGCGAAAGACGGGGTGCGGTTCGGCGACGTGACGGTGTTTGTCGGCGAAAACGGCTCGGGCAAGTCGACGCTGCTCGAGGCGGTCGCGGTCGCATGGGGCTTTAACCCCGAGGGCGGCAGCCGCAACTTTCACTTTGCGACGCGCGAGACCCACTCGCGCCTGTGGCAGAGCCTCAAGCTCATAAAGTCGGCAGGCCGCCCGCGCGACGGCTTTTTTCTGAGAAGCGAGTCGCTCTACAACGTCGCCACCGAGATAGAGAACATCGCGGACGGCGACCCCGACGTCATGCTCAAGGGGTACGGCGGGCGCTCGCTGCACGAGCTGTCCCACGGCGAGGGGGTGATGGCGCTCGCGCTCAACCGCTTCGGGCAGGGGCTTTACATCATGGACGAGCCCGAGGCCGGCCTCTCGCCGCTGCGGCAGCTGGCGCTGCTCGCCCGCATGAAGGAGCTTGCGTCAGGGGGAAGTCAGCTGATCGTCGCGACGCACTCCCCCATCCTGATGGCGTGCCCCGGCGCGGTCGTCTACGCGCTCGACGGAGAGGGGATGCGGCGGTGCGACTACCGCGAGACCGAGCACTTTAAGCTGATGCGGGACTTTGTGAACGCCCCCGAGCGAACCGCCGCGCTGCTTTGACAAAGACGCGGCCTTTTTGGGGGGCGGCTTTGCGGAGGGCGGACGGGCTTGAGAGGCCGCGGAGGGCATTGCGATCCGATCGGGGCTCTGACGGCTTGAGCGGCCCGGGCGAGGGTTCGGCGCACGTCGGGCGGATGGGGATTCGGCTCTGTACGCTGCGGCGGGCGAGCGCACGCCGGACGGCCTCTCGTGTGGACTGCGGCCGTGGCCCCGGCAGGGCGCGCGGCGGCCGTGCCCGTCGAACGGTAGGCTTGTGCTGTGCCGGGGCGGGGCATCGCCCGTGCCGAACCGCCTCGGGCGGCGCTCTGTGATTCACCTGCCCCGCAGGCACATGGTGCACGGGTGGGAGGCGGCCCTTTGCGACAAGGCGGCGCGAAGCAGACCGCCTGTCGGAGGATAAAAACGATTTAAGGATGAAAAAGTCCGACCAAAAAGCGCGCCCGACCTCCCGCAGATGCGGGGTTCGGGAGCGCTTTTTGTTATTCGCAAAAATCTTCCGCTTCAGTCGGAGGAGATGTCCCGAAAAAAGTTTCGGTTGAAACATCGGATGAAGCGAACCGTAAACGAAATGCCGGCCGAATCGGCGCCGACCTCAAGGCGACAGGGAATTGCCCGCCTGCGGGCAGCGGGCAAACGCTGCAAGCAAACCAAAGCGCAGCGCGCCTTGGAGGCCTGTCGGGGAACTGCCCCTGCGGGGCGGCTTCAAGCCCCCTCATCGGTCGAAAGGCCCGGCTCGCGCTGTCCCCGCTCCTCGACGGCGAGGCGGTAGAGGTCGCTCGCCCGTCTGCCCGTCTGCTGTGCCGCGCGCTTACAGGCGGCCTTGAGGGGCAGGCCCTCGTCGACGCCCTGCCGCACGAGCAGCAGCGCTGCGCCGTCGTCCTGTTCCGCGGGCGGCTCGGGTTCGGGCGCGCCCTCGACGACGAGGACATACTCGCCGCGCGGCTCGCGCTCTCGGTATTCCTGCGCCGCGGCCGAAAGGGTGGTGCGGGTTATCTCCTCGTGCAGCTTGGTCAGCTCGCGCGCGAGCGTCACCCTGCGGTCGCCGAGGACGCGCAGCAGGTCGTCGAGGGTGGCGCGCAGCTTGTGCGGCGCCTCGTAAAAGATGAGGGTGCGCCGCTCGGCCTTGATCTCCTCGAGCCGCTCGCGCCTGCTCTGCTTGGACACCGGGATGAAGCCCTCAAAGCAGAACCTGCCCGTTGCGAGCCCGCTTGTGCACAGCGCGGCCACGGCGGCGCACGCCCCCGGCACCGGCACGACGGGTATGCCCGCCTCCATCGCCTGTTTTACAAGCACCTCGCCGGGGTCGCTCACGGCCGGGGTGCCCGCGTCGGTGACGAGCGCACAGCTCTCGCCCGAGAGAAGGCGCGAGATGATCAGGTCGCCGCGCTCGCGCATGTTGTGCTGATAATAGCTTATCACAGGTTTTTTTATGTCGAGGTGCGAGAGGATCTTGGCGGTGACGCGGGTGTCCTCCGCGGCGATAAAGTCGACCTCGCGCAGCACCTGCTCGGCCCTGCGGGTGAGGTCGCCGAGGTTGCCTATCGGCGTCGCGGTGATGTAGAGTTTTGCATTGCTCATGGTTGCGTCGCTTTCTCGGTGAAAATTTTCAGAGCGTCGCCGCTCAAGGCCCCCGCCGCGTCGTGCAGGACAAAGTCGGGCTCGAGCGCAAGGCCGCTTCCCGCGCCCGAGCGCGCCTCAACGAGCGCGAGCCACGGCAGCGCGGACGGAGCGTGCCGCGCAAAGCGCAGGCGCTTGGTTGCAAACCCGTTTTCGCGAAGGGCGCACAGAAGATCCTCGAGCCGCTCGGGGCGTATGCAGACGCACAGCCTGCCGCCGAACCGCACAAGGCGCTTTGCCGCCCGGCCCAGCTCGCCGAGCGTCAGGGTGACGTCGTGGCGGGCGCCGGCGCGATAACCCTTGCCTGTCGCGCCCTGTGCAAAGAAGGGCGGGTTGCAGGCGGCAAAATCGGCGGGCGACGGGATTTTGAACGAGCGCAGGTCGGCCTCCAGCACCTCAAAGGGTACGGCGCATTCGAGCGAGCCGCGCCGGGCGAGCGCACACGCCGCGCCGTCGATGTCGACCGCGGTGAGCTCGCCCGAAAAGCCCGCGTCGCGCAGCGCGAGCGACACCGCCCCGCAGCCGCACCCGAGGTCAAGGCCCCGCTCGCGCGGCTTGGGGGCGCAAAAGTGTGCGAGCAGCAGCGGGTCGGCGCAGAGCTTTATGCCGCCGTCTGAGTAGACGCGCGTCCCGTTTTTTAAAATTTCAGTTTCCATAGATGTCTTTGCGTTGGGTGTCCCGCCCTCGGTCGTCGGGGTGCCGGCATATGGATTCGATTTAAGGGGAAAGAGGGCAAAAGCCCCGCGCAATTGAAATGCGGCGGGCACCGCAGTGCCCGCCGCGCTGTTTTGTACGACTTACTTCTCGGATATCGCCTCGACGGGGCAGACGCCCTCGCAGGCGCCGCAGTCGACGCAGACGTTGGCGTCGATGACGTACTTCTCGTCGCCCTCGCTGATCGCCTCGACGGGGCAGGTCGCGGCACACGCGCCGCACTTGATGCAATCTCCGACAATTTCACGCGCCATTACACAATACCTCCTGTTTTTATGGTCACACAACAATAATATCACATATACGGGATTTTGCAACAGTTTTATCCGGCGTCAAATGAAAAACGGGGCGCTTATTGCGGCGACATGCATAAATTGATTATCGATATGCAAGAAATTATGATATACTCTTGTTATAAGGCGGATTCACCACGCCGCAGGGCGGACATGCCTGCGGGCTGAATGAAAACAATACCAACCAATATTCCATAATGTGTCAAGAAAAGTATGGCCGACGCGTCGCCGTCCCCTAAAGCGACGACGTCGCGGGGCTGAACTGCCTTTACCCGACGGGTTACTTTAATCCGTGACACAATCGGAGGTGAAAAAGATGAGGAAGCGGATTGTTCTTCTGAGCGCGGCGGTTTTGCTGCTGACGGCGTTTGCCGCCTTTTTGCTACTGAGCCCGAAAAATCCCCCCGCGGTCCCGGGGACGGCCGATGAGCCGCCGCACAGTGCCCCCGCAGATACGCCGACCCCCGCCGTCGGAACACCGGCCGAAGCCGAGGGAGAGGAGTTGGGGAGCATCAGAGAGATCGTCGCCCACGCCGATCTTGCGGTGTTCTATCCCGACATCGCGTCGCTGACCGCCGACGCCGAGGCGATCGTCGTCGGCAGGGTGGCCGGGACGCGCGGCGAGTTCCACCCCGTCTATCAGATAGGGACATATATCGAGCTCGAGATCGACAGCGTCCTCAAGGGCGAGGTCGCCGAAGACACCGTGACGGTGTACACACAGGGCGGCGTCATGCCCTCGCTCGACTTTCACATAAAGAGCGGCGAGTTGTTGCGAGACAAGTTCGAGGAGGGCGAGTATGAGCGGATGATCGCCTCGATCGAGCCGGGCGACACGGTGCGGTGCGACTATATGGGCGTAAGACAGCCCGAGCCGGGGGATATCATTGTCGGCTATCTCACCTATTCGCGCGAGGACGGATGCTGGTGGTTCACGGGCTCGGCCTATTGGGGCCTGTTGTACGCCGACCTCAGCCGCGGCACCGCCGCGAGGGCGATCGAGGGCGAGACGGCGCAGGACTATCCCCTCGCCGACCTGCGGGCGCTCGCCGAGACGACGCCCGACAACAGCGCGGCGCTGCGGGCAGAGAGCGAGATCACGCTCTACGGGGTCAAGGACGACACGATCGAGCCCCGCGACCCGTATTACGATCAGTTCAAGGGCGACGACATCGTGCCCGAATTTGTCGGTTGAGCCGCCCGAGGGTGGGCTGCCCGACCGGAAAGGCTTAAGAACATCGGTATTTCAAAAGCAGAAAAATTTACCGCGCCCGCCGAAAAGCGGACGCGGTTTTGCTGTAAAGGAGAGCGCGGGGAGAGACCCTCCGACCCAAACGGAAGGTCGCGACGGCTGTTTCGGCCGTGAGACGATGCGGGGATTTTATCTGCTTGCCCAAAGCGGGACGGCGTTTGACATCGCGGCCCTGCCGGCCGCATTCGACTGTTTGGGCGGGGGTTGATTATCGGATATTTTCCCATCCTCAAAATGGGAGAGGGCGCTTGGCATCACAGCTCCCGAGGGGCCTGGAAGCGGTTTTGCCGGGGGATTGGTTTGCCGAGAATTAATCAGCCGACCGAAAGGAGTCGGCAGGTTGACCCGGCGGCGTGCGGTCAGCCGAGTCCGAAGGTGCGCGGGGATATGTCGCACCCCGCCATCTGCCCGAACTTGAGCCCCCAGCGCACAAAATTGCAGGACACCGACGTCACGATATTCCCGCTTACGATGTACCCGTCCTCGACGGGGTCGCGCAGGTTGTCGTCCCAGCCGACCATGCGGGCAAGCTGTTCGTCGGTAAAGCCCTCTTCATACAGCTCCTCGCGGTTTATGCCCGCCATAAAGGGCCTGCCCGACAGCAGCCCCGCCTTGACAAGCATGACGGGCGCTATCGAGACGGCGCCGATGAGCTTGCCGTCAAATCGTTTTATAAACTCGATTACGCGGTCGTCCTCGACGGCGCTTCTGATGTCGGCGGCCCCCGGCAGCAGCAGGCTGTCAAACGCGTCGATGTCGGCGTTCTCTATCGACTCGTCGGGCAGGACGGTCAGCCCGTCCTCGCTCCTGACGGGCTCCTTTGACACGGCGAAAACCGTCACGGGCTTGCCGCACAGCGCCAAAATCTCAAGCGCAGGGCTTATCTCGAAGTTGCAGAACAGGTCATAGATCAAAACGGCGGTTCTTTTCATATGCGGTTTCCCCCGTGCCTCGGTGCGGTTTAACGGCGTGCCTATCTGTCAACCATTATATAAGACGTCAGGCAGGCGGTCAAGAAGGAAAACTGCGTGCGGCGAGCCAAAGGCCCCCCTTGCCGCGCGCAATCGGAACCCCAGAACGCCGTGCCGATTGCGTTCGGTAGAGGAGGCTTTAAGGGCGAGCCGCCCGGGAGATGAGTGTAAGCTTCGGGATTTGCCGTAATTCAAGCCCCCCTTGTGTAAAGGGGGGGAGCCGCAGAGCGGCGGGGGGATTGACAGACGGAGACCGAAGCTTCAGGTGAGCTTGGTTCCCAAGGTAAGCCGAGGCAAGTTCTTGACAACCTCTTCGTCAGCTGCGCTGACACGGCTCGCATAATCCCGCGAGTTGGCCGCATGTTAAAGGTACCGACATGCGGCACGCCCCTACATATTCCCGTAGGGTGTGCCGAGTGTCGTACTTTTTTTACACCCGGCAGAATTCCCGAGAGTATGGCCCCTTTGAACGCCGTACCGATTGCGACGCGCATCTGCCGCACGGAGCGGTCAAATGGCGGCGGAACGGACGTTTGACATGCGGTGCAGTATTATGCGTCTTCCGGGCTATCGTTCCGATTAAGCCCGGCAGCCCGGCAGCTCGACCTGCCGACCCTCCCCTTGCACACCCCGCATACTCTCGCGGGGCATAGTCGCGCGGTCGAGCTGTAGTTCCTATCAGCTCGGACGTTCGGCGGGGGAGACCTAAAGGCAAGGGACGCAAACCCGATAATCCACGGTCGGCTGACACCGGCGGACTCGCTGCAAATTCCCCTACTGTGCCGCACGGCAGGCATTTTGCTCTGCCCCCGCTTGACAAAATCGCGCGCGGGTGATACATTTTAGATGTTAAAGCTGTGACGCCGAACATGCGCCGCGCACCGATATCAAAGAGAGCCCCGTCGTCGGCTGAGAGCGGGGTATATTCGGACACGGGACGGTACCGTCGGCAGAGCGCGTCTGCGAACAGACGCCGGCAAAGGGCCCGTTATCGCCCGCCAAAGCGGCGCCGGCAGTGTTGTTGTCCGGCGCAATTCGGGTGGAACCGTGGAGCGATGTGTCGCCTCACCCCGTTTTCGGGGCGGGGCTTTTTTGTTTGCCGCGTCGAGCCCGCCCGGGGCCCGTCCCTCAGGATGCGGCGGACTCATGCACAAAGATAAACCGCGCCGCTCGGGGCGGCGCTATGCGGCAAAAAGACGGAAAGCAAAACAAAAAACCGCGGAACAACCGGGAAACACAACAGGAAAGAGAGGAACAGAGATGGCAAACATAACGGTATCACTTAAAGGGGACAGACGCGAGTTCTCGCAGGGCGCGACGCCCGCCGAGATCGCCCGCTCGATCGGCATGGGGCTTTACAGGGCGGCGTGCGCGGCGCGCGTCGACGGCGCGGTCGTCGACCTGCGCACCGAGCTTCGGCGCGACTGCGAGCTCGAGATCCTCACCTTTGACTCGGCGGACGGCAAGCACGCCTTTTGGCACACCGCAAGCCACGTGCTCGCGCAGGCGGTCAAGCATCTCTACCCCGATGCAAAGCTGACCATCGGGCCCGCCATCGAGAACGGGTTTTACTACGACATCGACTGCGAGACGACCTTCACCCCCGAGATCCTCGAGAGGATAGAGGACGAGATGCGCGCCGTCGTCAAGGCCGATATCGAGCTGCGGCGCTTTGCACTGCCGCGCGAGGAGGCCCTTAAGCGGATGGAGGGCAACGAGTACAAGCAGGAGCTTATCCGCGAGCTGCCCGAGGGCGAGGAGATAAGCTTTTATGAGCAGGGCGACTTCACCGACCTGTGCGCGGGCCCCCACCTGATGAGCACGGGCGCGCTCGGCGCGGTGAAGCTGCTCAACGTCACGGGCGCGTATTGGCGCGGCAGCAGCGACAACAAGATGCTGCAAAGGATATACGGCATCGCGTTCCCCAAAAAGTCGCAGCTCACCGAGTACCTCGAGATGATCGAGGAGGCGAAAAAACGCGACCACCGCAAGCTCGGCCGCGAGCTCGGGCTGTTCGCGTTCCGCGACGAGGCGCCCGGCTTCCCGTTCTATCTGCCGAAGGGCATGGTGCTCAAGAACACCCTCATCGACTATTGGCGCAGCGTGCACAAAAAGTGGGACTATCTCGAGATATCCACCCCGCAGATTATGCGCCGCACCCTGTGGGAGACCTCGGGCCACTGGGAGCACTATAAAAACAACATGTACACCACGGTCATCGACGACGAGGACTTTGCGATAAAGCCGATGAACTGCCCCGGAAGTATCCTGGTCTACAGCCTCGAGCCCCACTCCTACCGCGAGCTTCCGCTGCGCTACGGCGAGCTCGGCATCGTGCACCGGCACGAGCTGTCGGGCACGCTGCACGGTATGTTCCGCGTGCGCTGCTTCACGCAGGACGACGCGCACATCCTGCTCGCCAAAGAGCAGATAAAGGACGAGGTCGTGCGCATCGCGAGCCTGTTTGACGAGGTCTATTCGCTGTTCGGGCTCAAGTACACCATCGAGCTCTCGACCATGCCCGACGACCACATCGGCACCGTCGAGGAGTGGGACGCCGCCACCGCCGCGCTTGCGGACGCGATAAAGAGCATCGGCAAGGAGTACGAGGTGAACCCCGGCGACGGCGCGTTTTACGGGCCCAAGCTCGACTTCCACATCAGGGACAGCCTCAACCGCACCTGGCAGTGCGGCACCATCCAGCTCGACTATCAGCTGCCCGAGCGCTTCTCGCTTGAGTACGTCGGCGAGGACGGCGAAAAGCACATGCCCGTCATGATCCACAGGGTCGTCTTCGGCTCGATCGAGCGGTTTATCGGCGTCATCACCGAGCACTTTGCGGGCGCGTTCCCGACCTGGCTTGCGCCGGTGCAGGCCGTCGTCATCCCGATATCCGAAAAGCAGGCCGACTATGCCGGGCAGGTGCAGGCAAAGCTCGCCGAGGCGGGCGTGCGCGCCGAGTGCGACCTGAGAGCCGAGAAGATGGGCTACAAGATCCGCGAGGCGCAGCTGCAAAAGGTGCCTTATATGCTCGTTGTGGGCGACAAGGAGAAGCAGAGCGGCGAGGTCTCGGTGCGCTCGCGCGGCGAGGGCGACGTGGGTTCGTGCGCGCTGGGCGAGTTTGTCGCGCGCATAACGGACGAGATAGCCAAGCGATCGCTTTAACGGCAAGGGGACATAAGCCCCCGGCAAAAGAGACACACAGCGAAGGGCGCGGGGCCGTAAAACGGCCCCGCGCCCTTGCGGCATTTTTAGAACCAGAGCGCAAAAGCCCGAATAGGGGGCGGGCCCGTGAACGGCGGCGCAGCCCCCCCTTTTTTGTGACATCAAAAAACGGGCCGAAAAAAGCCCGCGGGGGAGGGAAAGTCCGCGGACAGCGAGCGCGGGCGCGGCGCCCGCGAGAGATAAAAGACCCGCCGCCCCGCGCCGAAAGACATAAAGCCCGCAAGGGCGAAGATGAGGGGGCGGGGCGGTTTTGCGGCGGTGCGGATATCTGCCGGGAGGCCGCACAGCGCCTAAAAAACCGAACCCCTCGAGCCAAAACGGCGGACCCCACCGCCGGGGCTGTGCGCAGGGTGCGCCCGGGCCCTGCGGCCGCGGGTGGGCCTAAAGCGCTATGTCGTAATATCTGCTCATCCGACCCTTTTGATAGTTGTCGTTTTCGGCGACGAGCACGCCGCCGCACCGTTCTATCGTCCTGCTCGAGCCGATGTTGTCCTTAAAGCACCCAAGCCTCACCGTTTTTAGCCCCTTTTGCCTGCACACCGACAGCGCGTGGCGCAGCATTTGGACGGCGCGGCCCCGCCGACGCTCGGACGGGCGGACGCCGTAGCCGATGTCGCCGTATATGTCCGACATCTCGGGCGAGAGCTCGTATCGTATGCTCAGCAGGCCGACGAGCCGCCCGCCGTCAAAGCACAAAAGGCAGACAGAACGGCCCCATTCCCCGCTGCCCGTCTCGGCGTTTTTTCGGACGGTGTCGAGCCGGTCGTCAAACGGCGTGTCGGCGAGGCCGAGGCTTGCGGTTATGTCGTTTTCGCCGGCCCTTTGGTGTTCTTTGACATATTCGTCGAGCGCGGCCCTGTCCCCGGCCGCGGGTGGTCTGAAGGTCATCGTATATAAAACCGCCTTTCCCTGATAGATATCGAAGAGGGCGCGCCGCCCCCGCAAAAAACGCGCCGTGACAAGCGCCGCGCGGCCCGCGGCAAACAGCCGGGCCGAGGCCGCGCCTTTTGCGGCACAGCGCGATCTTTTATGCTGTTTTCATTGCGCTTACACTTCCTTCCGCACCCCGATGATACCGCAAAAGGGCGGCGCAGGCAACCGCGCGGGCTTTGAATTTCGGCAATTACAGGTTGCGTTTGCGCCGTTTGAGCGGGAAGGCGGCCGAAGACGGCGTTTTCGGGCCCTGACGGCTTGAGGCAGAGCCTCAAGCCCGCGCGTGCGCTCGGCGCACGCGCGGCGGGCGCGCAGAGCGCGCCGCGTCAGGGCCCTTGCTCTTCGCTCGGTACCCCGGGAAACCCCTTAAAAAATAAATATGACATACAGATGTCATATTGGTTGCGGTATAATAGGGGTCACAGGGCCGGGAGAAAACCCGGCGGCAAAAGGAGTGACGCTGAAAATGAGGCTTGAGGGTTTCGGGATCTTTGTGAAGGACATGGCGGCGATGATAAGGTTCTACCGCGACGTGCTGGGGTTTGAGATAACCGAGGGGGAGGACGCGACAAACGTCTATTGCAAAAAGGACGGCGTGCTGTTTCTGCTGTACGGCAGGGGAGATTTTGAGCGGATGACGGGCAGGGGCTTCGGCTATGCGGACAGCATAAACGGCCACTTCGAGATCGCGCTTGCCGCCGAAAACTACGCCGCCGTCGACCGCGAATATGCGCGCGCGGTGGGGATGGGCGCGAGACCTGTCATGGAGCCCGAGACGATGCCGTGGGGCCAGCGCACCTGCTACATCGCCGACCCCGAGGGCAACCTTGTCGAGATAGGCTCGTTTGTAAAATAAAAGAGGCATATGCCGCATAATTTGCGCACAAATAATCGGGAACGGCCGGAGGGCTATTAGGATGGCTTTTGACTACAAAAAAGAGTACAAAGAGTATTATATGCCGCAAAAGACCCCGGCGCTTGTCGACATACCGCCCATGCGCTACGCCGCCGTGTACGGAAGCGGCGACCCCAACGAGGAGGGCGGGGAATACAAGCGCTCGATCGGTATGCTGTATGCGGCGGCGTTCGGCATAAAGATGAGCAAGCTGGCCGACAGGAGGATCGAGGGCTATTTCGACTTTGTCGTGCCGCCCCTCGAGGGCTTTTGGAGCATCGGCGAGTGCGGGGTCTTCGACTTTGCGCACAAGGAGCGCCTGCGCTTTATTTCGGTCATCAGGATGCCCGACTTTGTGACGCAGGAGGTTTTTTACGACGTCGTCCGCGAGACCGGGCGCAAAAAGGGCGTCGACCTCTCGCCCCTTAAGTTTATCACGGTGGACGAGGGCCGCTGCGTGCAGTGTATGCACATCGGTCCCTACGACGGCGAGCCGGGGACGATCGAGCGGATGCGGGTCTTTGCGGGGGAGAGGGGCTTCAAATTCGACCGAGGCGGCGAGCGGCTCCACCACGAGATATACCTCAGCGACCCGCGGCGCTGTGCGCCCGAGCGGCTGAAAACGGTTCTGCGCGAGCCGGTCGCGCCGTCAAAAAGCAAGCAGACGTAGACAACTCCGAGGCGGGGCTGTCCGCGGCGCAGCCCGAAAAAGGGAGGGCCCCGTGTTCCGCAAGGCTCTTCAAACGGCCGAACCTTAGGGAATCTTCGGCGGGGAGCCCCGGGCCGAAGGACAAAAAAGGCCCGGCATAAGGCGAGGAGGCGGCATACTTTTTCGGTATGCCGCCTCCTCGCAAAATGTATAGGCCGACAGGACAGGATGAAGGGATGCGGCGTCCTGCCCCAAACAGGGTCTTACGGCGAAAAAAAGGCGGCGGGGATCTTTTTCAACGTCCCTTCGGGGGGGCTTGCCGCGGGCGTCAAGCCCTTGGCGGGGCCTTTACAAACCGCCTTTTCGATCGAACGGGTTGTTTTTGCGGCGGGGGCCCGCTCTTTTTTGTGTGAGACAGGCCGCCCGCGCGCGTTTACGCAAAGCGCCGGGACATCGGCTTTGATAAAAAGCGGCGTGCCCCGTGAAACGTGCCGCAGCCCGGGGGTTACCCATCGCCGTAGGTTGCCGCAAGCGAGCCGCCGATCTCGGCGAGGCGCGCCCGCAGCTCCCGGGGCTCGACGAGCTCGGCCCTGCCCTCAAAGGATAGGATCCACGGCACGACACCCTCGCTGCTGCCGAAGCAGAAGTCAAAGTCCAGCCTGCCGTCGGCCGTGACCGAAAACGAGCTCTCGCCGAACTCCTCGACAAGGCGCCAGCGGCATTCGGGGTCGACAAGCGCCCTGACCCTGCATTCCTCGGGGAACACCGCGTGCGGGCTCAGGTCGGGCGGGGCGACCTGCCTCGGCGCAAAGCCGCCGCCGAGGCACAGCCCCGACATCCGAAGCAGCTTAAAAAGCCGCATCTCGCCGCGCAAAAGACAGTGGGCGTAGACGTACCAGTCGGACCACCTGTAAACAAGGTAGTACGGCTCGGCCTCGCGCACGGTCTCGCCGTTTTTGGACAGGTAGCGAAAGCGGATGAGTCTGCCGTCGCGCATCGCCTCCTCAATGACGGCGATGGCGTCCGACAGCGGCTGTTTGTACCAGGAGGCGAGGTCGACCAGCATATGGCCGTCCTCGGGGCGCGCCCCGCCCGCCGACACCCTGTCTATCAGCCGTGCATACCGCCGTGACGGGCTCACGCTTTCAAGCGTGCGCAGCCCGCACAGGATGTCGCGCAGGTCCTGCTCGCAGAACAGCGCCCGATCAAGCCGATAGCCGTCCTGGAGGTACACTCCGCCGTCCCGCCCGCGCGCCGTGCAGACGGGCAGACCCGCAAGGCACAGCGACTCGATATCGCGCATCACCGTTCGGGCCGAAACCTCAAATTCCTCGGCAAGGCGCTTCACGGTGAGTCTCTCGTGCGTCAGCAGCATGGAGAGCATCCCGACCAGCCGTTCGGTTTTCATGGCAGCCTCCGTTTGTGATTTTATATTTTTTGCGGATATAATGACGAGCGTTCAATGCCTTTCAAGCATGAATTTTGCTGTAAACTAAGTATTTGAAAAGCGGGGCCGTTTGTACTATATTATAAACAGAAGCTAAATCGGCTGTAAAGCGTCGGCAAGAGTTTTTTACACGAATTAAAACGGCATGGGCCGTTTTATTTTTTCGCGCCCGCAGTCGGTTTTTAAAAGGGGAGTGTATAGGGATGGCCGAACGAAAAGAGATAAGGCAGCAGGTTTTGACGGGCGAGCGGGCGCTGTTTGCATCGCACGGGCTCGACATCGTCGACTGTACCTTTGAGGACGGCGAGTCGCCGCTCAAGGAGAGCGGCGATCTGCGCATAAAGGGCAGCATGTTCAAGTGGAAGTACCCGCTGTGGTACTGCAGGGACGTTGAGGTGAGCGACAGCGTGCTGTTTGAGACGGCGCGCGCGGGCATATGGTACACCGAGGGCATCTCGATGAAAAACACCGTCGTGGAGGCGCCCAAGAACCTTCGGCGCTGCCGCGGGGTGACGCTCGAGCATGTGTCGTTCCCGAACGCCTCCGAGACGCTGTGGAGCTGCGACGGCGTCAACATGAGGCGGGTCACGGCGCGCGGGGACTACTTCGCGATGAACAGCCGAAACCTCGACATCGAGGACTTCGAGCTCGTGGGCAACTATTCGTTCGACGGGTGCCGAAACGTCGCCGTGCGCGGGGCGCGCATGCTCAGCAAGGACGCGTTCTGGAACAGCGACAACGTCACCGTCTGTGACTCGTTCATCTCGGGCGAGTACCTCGGCTGGAACGCGAAGAACCTGACGCTGGTCAACTGCACCGTCGAGAGCCTTCAGGGCATGTGCTACATCGACAACCTCGTGATGAAAAACTGCAAGCTGCTCAACACCACCCTCGCGTTCGAGTATTCGACGGTGGACGCCGAGATAACCAACAGGGTGGACAGCGTGCTCAATCCGTCGGGGGGCACGATCCGCGCCGACAGCATCGGCGAGCTCATCGTCCAAAAGGACAGGGTCGACCCCGACAGGACGGTCATCATCTGCAGGGACTAAAGCCCGCACGGACAAGGGACGCTTTGTGCGAGGCCCCCGGCGGAGGACGGCGGCGGGATGCAGATCGAACGCGACAAAAGCCGTGCCTTCGGCGCTTTGCGCACAGTCGGACAGCGGGGCGGCGGAGACCCGCCCCGAGCAGGGAGGAAAAAGGGATGAAATACGATTTTGACAGCGTGGTCGACCGGCGCGGGACGGGGTCGCTCAAGTGGTCGGTGGGCGAGGGCGAGCTTCCCATGTGGGTGGCGGACATGGACTTTGCCGCGGCGCCCGAGATAAGGCGGGCGATCGAGGCGCGGGCGCGCCACGGCGTGTTCGGCTACACCGACGTCACCGACAGGTGGTACGACGCGTACATCGGCTGGTGGCGCCGCCGCCACGGGTTTGAGATAAAAAAGGATTGGCTGATGTTCTGCACCGGCGTCGTGCCCGCGATATCGAGCACGGTGCGCAAGCTGACAACGCCGAATGAAAACGTCGTGCTCCTGACGCCGGTGTACAACATCTTTTTCAACTCGATCGTGAACAACGGCTGCCGCGTGCTCGAGTGTCCGCTTTTGTATTCGGACGGCGGCTTTGCCGTCGACTTCGACGCCCTCGAGCGCGTGCTCGGCGACCCGCAGACAACGCTCATGATCCTGTGCAACCCGCACAACCCGGTCGGCAGAATCTGGCGCGCGGACGAGCTTCGCCGCGTGGGCGAGCTGTGCAGAAAGCACGGCGTGACGGTGATCTCGGACGAGATACACTGCGACCTCACCGCGCCGGGGCGCAGCTATCTGCCGTTCGCGTCGGTGTCCGATACCTGCCGCGAGATAAGCGTCACCTGCATCGCGCCCACCAAGGCGTTCAACCTCGCCGGTCTCTCAACGTCGGCGATCTTCGTGCCGAACGAGGCGCTGCGCAACAGGGTGCGGCGCGCGATAAACACCGACGAGGCGGCCGAGCCGGGCGCCTTCGCGGTGACCGCCGCGGTCGCGGCGTTTGAGGAGGGCGGCGGGTGGCTCGACGAGCTGCGGGAGTACGTCGACGGCAGCAAGCGCGAGGCGCACCGATTCATTTCGCAAAACATCCCGCAGGTCGTCTCGCATGTGTCGGAGGCTACCTATCTCATGTGGCTCGATTGCAGCGGCTTTTGCAGCCGCTCGGACGAGCTCGCCCGTTATATAAGGCAAAAAACGGGCTTGTATCTGTCGGACGGCGTGCAGTACGGCGGCAGCGGCGCGGGCTTTTTGCGGCTCAACGTCGCGTGCCCGCGCTCGGTTTTGCACGACGGCCTCGAGCGTCTCAGGGCCGGTGTGAGCGAGTATCTTGAAGAAAGGGCCTGACGGCCCGACAGCCCCCGGCGGCGGCAGACCGCACGGGGGCTGTCGGGGCCGAAGGGCGAAGGAGGCGATGCGGCGGTGGAACGGCTTTTGCTCGTCGACGGAAGCAACCTGCTTTTTCGCATGTTTTACGGGATGCCCGCAAGGATAGTGAACACCGAGGGCGTGCCGGTACACGCCGTGCTGGGGTTCACGGGCGCGCTTATCGGGATGCTGCGCATGGTGCGGCCGACGCACGCGCTCGTCGTCTTTGACGGCCAAAACGGCGGCGCGCGGGGCGGAGTCCTGCCGGGCTACAAGGCGAACAGGCGGGATCTCTCCGAGGCCCCCGACGGAGAAAACCCGTATACGCAGCTCGGCGGGGTAAAGCAAGCGCTTGACTTTATGGGCATAAAACACACAGAGAGCGACGGCTGTGAGGCGGACGACCTCATCGCGTCGTATGCACTCGGCCTGCCGCGCGGGGGCGGCGCGGTGATATCGTCGCTTGACGGGGACTTTTTTCAGCTTGTGAGCGACAGGGTGACGCTCATGCGCTATATGGGCAAAAGAACGGCGGTGTTTACGCCCGAGCTCGTCGAAAAGCGCTTCGGCGTAGGGCCCCGTCTTTACGCCGACCTGCGGGCGCTGACGGGCGATGCCGCCGACAACATCAAGGGCGTCGAGGGGGTGGGCGTCAAGACTGCGGCCTCATGGCTAAGGCAGTTCGGCTCGCTCGAGGGCGTGCTTGCAAACGCGGGCGAAATAAAAAACGCCCGCGTCCGCGAGGCGCTGACCGGCGGCAAAGAGCGTGTCCTGTTGAACCGTGCGGTTATACGGCTGACGGGCGGGCAGGCGCTTCCCTTCGGCGGGGAAGAGCTCGCCTGCCGCTTTGAGGGCGTCGGCACAAGGGAGGTTTTGAGCGGGGCGGGTCTGCTGTAGGGAGGCCCGCCCGTGTCCGTTGCGGCGGGTGCGTACAGCGCAGCGGGTGCGGGCGCGCCGCTAACCGTCGAGCAGGGCCCCCGGCTCGTGAGACAGGCGCTCAAAGCAGACCTCGACCCAGCGCTCGGCGGCCTCGAGGTCGCGGTCGCACAGACAGGCGCAGAGAACCTCGGCGGCGTGCGCGATCCTTTCCCCGCCGCCGGCCGTTTCGCAAAATTCGGTCATGAGCGCGCAGAAAAGCGGCTGCAACGAGCGCCAAACAAGCGGCAGCACGCTGTTTTTTCCCGCAAGGGCGAGCGCGTGCAGGAAGGCAAAGGCGGCGTCGGCCATACCGTCCGCGCGCTCGGCGTATGTAGTCGCGATGAGCGCATCGCCGAGCGTGTCGAGCTGCGGGCTGCCGCCCTCACCGAGAGCCCCGCGAACCGAAACGAGCGCAAGTGTTTTGAGCAGGTCGACGAGCGAGCGCCGGTCGCCGTCCGAAAGCGCACCTCCCGAAAAAACGAGCTCGGCGGCAAGGGTGTCGAGGCTGCCGCTCTTTCGACGGTCTGCTACAACGGTGCCCCTGCGCGGTGTGACCGCGACAAACCCCATGCGGGCAAGCTCGGCGAGTCCGCCGTTTATCACCGCGCGGCTGACCCCCATCTGCTCGGCAAGCTCGCGCTCACTCGGAAGCGTGTCGCCGGGTTTCAGCCTTCCCGAGACGATCATTTCGCCGAGTCTTTCGACAAAAAGATCGCGCAGACCGGGTGATGTCAACGCTTTAAACTCCACCGAACCGCCTCGCTCTCTTTGGTTGTACCATTGTTTACGGATATTGTAGTATATCTCGATAAATATTGCAATATCGGGGATTTTATGAGATGCGCTGCTGGTTGTACCAGCTGTGTCCCCGTTTTTTACAATCGAGGGAAGGTCGATGTCAAAAGCCCTGCAATACCCCCGCGCGCCGATGCGGTAAGCCGGTTGTACCAGACAAGCAGCCGCGTTTGCGGGAAAATCTGCCGCCGGGCTGCAACCCCAAAACGGCGCACCTGCGTTTTGAAACACATGGGGGACATTTGATGCACAGCCTGTTTTTACGCGCGGTGCGCCGTATTTTCATATTGCGCCGGCACTTCCGCCGTGCCCTTTGACTGCGCTGTGTGCGGAGCCCCTAACGTTTGTTCGCGCCCGTTCGCGGGGCCTTCTTTCGGTATTGCCGCGGCTGCGCGGCCGCGCCGCAACCCGTTCCATCTGCACCTTGTTACCGCACGGTAACGAGCTATTCGATGAGCTCGCCGAGCAGTGCGGCCGCAGCCCTTATCACCGCCTTTGCGGCGTCGCCGTCCTCGGGCATTGCGCCCGCGGGCACGATTATGCCGCCGATCACCTCGCTTTGCGCGACGACGGGCGCCGTGTACCCTGTCGTCTCGCCGCCGCATATCGGCACGGCGCGCTCGCTCGGCGTGCGCCCGCACAGAAGACGGTCGAGCTCGTCGGTTATCTCGCGTCCCTCAAGGCGCTTGGCTGCGGCCCCCTGTGCGCACAGGATTCGCTCGCGGTCGCACACCGCCACGGGAAGCCGCTCGCTTGCGTACACCGCCCGTGCCACCCTGCACGCGGCGGGGTGGATCGACCCCAAAACCGAGAACTTTTTGAACACCACCGAGCCGTCGTCGCCGACGAATATCTCGAGAGGCGCACCGTCGCGCAGTTGCATGACGCGGCGGATCTCCTTTGGGATGACGACCCTTCCGAGGTCGTCGATGCGGCGCACGATTCCCGTTGCTTTCATGTTGCAAGACTCCTTAGACTGAAAATGCACAGGGGTATTATTCCCAAATGAGCGCGGCAATATTCGACGGCGCGGCGATAAAAACGGCGAGCGTCGGAGCGGGCGGCGGGCTTTTTTAAGGGCGGCTGTGCCGGCGCCGTCGCGCGTGTGCCCCCTTGACCGCCTTGACGGTTTACATCGATAAAGCAGCGCGGAGCGGTGGGCGTACCGCACCCGCTCGGCGGGCCGAAAAACGAGAGGAAGCCGTCAAGCGGCCGCCTCTCTTTTTTTGTGCAGGGATAGAGAGGAAAAATTCAAGAAAGAGCTCTATAATAAAAGAAAGGGCGAAGCTGCGCCCGCAGGGCACGGTATGTGCGGATAAGGAGATATCTTATGGAATGGGTTGACAGATTAAACCGGAGCGTGAAGTATATCGAGGAACACCTGACGGACGAAATTGACTGTGAGCAGCTCGGGCGGATCGCCGGCTGCTCCGCCTATCACTACCAAAGGATGTTCAGTTATATGGCGGGCATCCCTTTGTCGGAGTATGTCCGAAGAAGGAGGATGTCTTTGGCGGCGGTGGACCTGCAGGGCGGGGACGAACGGGTCATTGATATTGCCGAGAGGTACGGCTACCGTTCCCCGACAGCGTTTAACAGGGCATTTCAGTCCTTTCACGGGGCGGCCCCCTCGTCGGTGAGGGACGCGGGCGTATCCGTGAAAGCCTTTTCCCCCATTGTGTTCAGAGCTGCTGTGAAGGGAGCGACAGAGATGGATTACAGAATCGAAACAAAAGAAGCGTTTCGCATCGTCGGCATATCCGCGCCGCTTGATAAGGAGATCGAAAACAACTTCGCGGTTGTGCCCGAGATGTGGCGGAAGGCCGCCGTTGACGGTACGATACACAAGCTGGCGGGGATGACGGACGCGCCGCCGGCAGGCCTTTTGGGTGTAAGCGCCTGCAATGATGAAGAACAGTGGAGGTATTTTATCGCCGTTTGCTGCACAAAAACAAGCGTAGAGTTTGAAGAGTATACCGTGCCCGCGTCCACCTGGGCAATCTTTTCGGGGAGGGGCACAAACCGATCTTTGCAGGAGCTTGAGCGGCGGATTATAACGGAATGGCTTCCGACCTCGGGGTATGAGTATGCCGATGCTCCCGATATTGAGGTCTACCTAAACCCGGACCCGCAGAATGCGGAGTATGAGGTATGGATACCCGTGTCAAAGAAAAAGGGATAACGCAGGGACTTCCGGACGAGAAGCTGCTCCGTTTGCGGAAACGGCCGATGAGCATTTTACGGCTTTGCAGACAGAAACGGCAGGAGGAGCGGATGGGCCGTGTTCCATGTGTTATCCGACACCCCGTCTCGAGTTGAAAAAAACGCGCCGATGTGAGATAATAAAGCGAAATTTTGTATAGCGAGGCGGGGTAAAAATGGACGACGAAAGGTTTGCGCTTCTCTGCGACTACTACGAGTACACGATGGCGAACGGCTATCACGTCGCGGGGCTTGCGGACAAGATACTCTACTTTGACATGTTTTTCAGAAGCGTGCCGGACGGCGGCGGGTTTGCGATCGCGTGCGGGCTGTCGCAGCTCATCGACTACATCAAAAACCTGCGCTTTTCGCGCGAGGACATCGACTACCTGCGGGGCAAGGGGGTGTTTGACGAGGGCTGGCTGCGGTCGCTTGAGGGCTTCAGGTTCACAGGCGACCTCTACGCGGTGCCCGAGGGCACGCCCGTCTTCCCCGGCGAGCCGATCGTCACGGTGCGCGCCCGCGCGTGTGAGGCGCAGATCATCGAGACGTTTCTGCTGCTGAGCGTCAACCACCAGTCCCTCATCGCCACCAAGGCGGGGCGCATCGCGCGCGCGGCCGAGGGGCGGGCCGTGATGGAGTTCGGCGCGCGCCGCGCGCAGGGCGCCTCGGCGGCGGTGATGGGCGCGCGCGCCGCGTACATCTCGGGCTGCGCGGGCACCTCGTGCGCGCTGACCGACAAGCTGTACGGCGTGCCCGCCATGGGCACCATGGCGCACTCGTGGATTCAGACGTTTGACGACGAGTACACCGCGTTCAAGACCTACTGCGAGATCTATCCCGACAACGCGTCGCTGCTCGTCGACACCTACAACGTGCTCAAGTCGGGCGTTCCCAACGCGATACGGGTGTTCAAAGAGGTGCTGCTGCCCAAAGGCATCACCAAATGCAGCATCCGAATCGACTCGGGCGACATCGCCTATCTCTCGAGAAAGGCGAGAAGGATGCTCGACGACGCGGGCCTGCCCTTCTGCAAGATTGTCGCGAGCAACTCGCTCGACGAGATGATCATAAGGGATCTTATCCGCCAGGGCGGCTGCGTCGACCGGTTCGGCGTGGGCGAGCGGCTGATTACGGCCAAGAGCGACCCCGTGTTCGGCGGGGTGTACAAGCTCGCGGCGGTCGAGGACGAGAGCGGCAGGATAATCCCCAAGATAAAGGTGTCGGAAAACGTGCAGAAGATCACGACACCCCACTTTAAAAAGGTGTACCGACTGTTCGAGAACGAGAGCGGCAAGGCGGCTGCCGACTATATCTGCGTGCACGACGAGAGCCTTGAGGGGGTGCGCGAGCTCGAGCTGTTCGACCCGCAGTACACCTGGAAGCGCAAGCTGCTCACCGACTTCACGGCGCGCGAGCTGTTGGCGCCGGTGTTCAAAAACGGCGAGCTTGTGTACAAAGAGCCGGCTGTGGAGGAGATACGGACCTACTGCCGCGAGCAGACCGACAGCCTTTGGGACGAGGTCAAGCGGTTTGAAAACCCGCACAACTACTATGTTGACCTGTCGCAAAAGCTGTGGGACATCAAGCAGCAGCTGTTAAAGGAGAGCAAATGACGAGATACGACGCGGTTCTGTTTGACTTTGACGGGACGGTATTCGACACCTTTGAGGGCATTGCCGTCAGTATGCGGGAGACGATGCACGAGCTGTTCGGCGCTCCGAGAATGGAGCTGTCCGAATACCGCAAATTCTGCGGCCCCCCGCTCAAGGACTGCTTTAGGATGCTGGGCTGTAAGGACGAGGAAGAGCTGACGCGCGCGTGCGCGCACTACCGCGAGCTGTACAGACGGGACGCTGTCGCCGTGAGCCGCCCGTTCGAGGGTATGCCTGAGGCGCTCGGGCGGATGAAGAGCGCGGGCGTGCGCCTCGGCATCGCGAGCAGCAAGGCCGACTATGTCATCGCGGCGTCGCTCGAGCACAGCGGCATGACCGACGTCTTTGAGGTAATTTCGGCGACGCCCCCCGACGAGAGGGTAATCAGTAAAAAGGATCTCATCCTCAACGGGATGAAGGCCCTCGGCATCGCCGACAGAGGCAGGGTCGCGATGTGCGGCGACAGGTTTTATGACGCCGAGGGCGCCCGGCAGGCGGGGGTTGACTTTATCGCCGCGGCATACGGCTTTGCGCCCGAGGGCGAGCTCGAGCGCCTGCCCCATGTTCTGTCGGCGCAAAATGCGCGCGAGATCGCCGACTTTGTGCTCGGCGGGGATTGAGGAGACGGGACGGCCCGCGCGGGCTTTTTGCCCGGGTCAGGGCGCATGCCGCATTGAGATTTCGTCCCGATGGGTTTTGAGGGCGTGCCGGTCTTTAGGCCGCACGACAGGGAGCGCCCCGCCGCACGCGCCCCGATGGGCCTTTGGACGGCAGGATGCCGAACGACACAAAAAAGCGGAGGTAAAACCTCCGCTTTTTTAAGATTTCGCATCCCTTACTGTTTAGTAAAAGAAATCATCCTAAATGCTCAAAGCTTCGGTTTTGCTTCCGCTGTTTTCATTGTTGCCCGTTTTGACGGGTTTATTCACGCAGTCGAAAAAATTTTTTTGAGAGCGGCGGCGCATCCCTTTAAGGGGCCCGTCGGGGAGGACAAGCGCTGCGGGGGGGGGAGAGACGGAGCGCCCGGCGCTCCGCGTTACACAAAAAGGCGCATCTGTCCCTTTTTCGGTCACAGCGGCGTCCCTGTCCCTTTTTGCCCGCGCGGCGCGGCGGTATACTCGATCCATCAAATCAAAACGGAGATGAGAGGACTATGGAACAGATCAAAAAGGCAAAGTGGGGGCTTATAATCACCGGTGCGGTCGCTATTGCGGTGGGCGTGTGCGCGATTGTTTGGCCGGGGATCTCGGCGCTCACCGTCTGCTATATCATGGGCGGCGCGCTCATTATATCGGGTGCAGTGCGAATCGTCAGCTATTGCAGGGGCAGCTCGTACGGATACTCGCTTCACAACAACCTGTCGACGGGCCTCATGCTCGCGACCCTCGGCGTGCTGCTTGCGGTCTTTGCGAAGGACGCCGTGCTTTGGATGCCGGTTGCGGTGGGCATCATCGTCATCATGGAGGCGATGATCTCGCTCGAGATGTCGTTTGACGCAAAGCGGGCGGGCATCCCGCGCTGGTGGATCGCGTTGATCCTGTCGGTCGTCAGCGCGGCAGCGGGGGTGCTGCTCATCGTCAACCCGTTTGAGGGCGCGTTCGCGATCATGACGGTGCTCGGCATCACGCTCATCATAAGCGGGGTGGACAGCGTGTGCACTGTCGTCTATTTCTCCCGCTTTATCAAGGATGTCGTCGACGTGGTGAGCTGCTACATCTCGGACTGACAGGGGGGCCGCTTTTAAGACCCAAGAGCGCAGGGCCCGGGGGCAAGGGAGGGCGCGCGCCGCCCCGAGCGGGGGATAAAGGCCCGGGGAAAGAGCGTGCGGCAGCCGATGAAAGGACGCTTGCGCCGCAAAAGCAGCAGGTGAGTGTTGCCGTGAAAAGGGCCCGGCGTCTGCCGAGAGGGCGAGTCTTCGACGCTTCTCCGCGGCCGATACCCAAAAGGGCGCGCCGCCCGGCGTTCCCGCCGTATTATCGCCGCTGTCTAAATCCCTCCCCCCCAAAATTTTTCCGCGGCGGGTAAAAAGCAGCATGTGTACACAAAAAGCCGCCCGTCGTTTGACGGGCGGCTTGCGGTTTTCGGGGCCCGCCTTCGGGGCAGGGCCCCGTTTTGATTTGCGGGGCTGCGCCGTTACAGGCCGAAATAGTCCTTTATAATCCCCATGCGCTGCGACTGCTTTACCTTAAACGGGCAGCGGGCGTCGCAGTGCCCGCAGGCGACGCAGTCGCCCGCGTGCCTGTCAAGGCCGCGGTAGTGCTCCGCGGCCATCTCGTCGCCCGCCGCGGCGAGGTCGTAGTACTTGTTGACAAGCCCCACGTCGATGCCGACGGGACAGGGGCGCAGTGGTTGCAGTAGACGCAGGTGTTCACCGCGTCGGCGGGCGACACCCTGCCGAGACAGGCGTAGTCCTTTTCGCTGTCGGGGGCGTCGAGATAGCCGAGGTAATCCCGCAGGTTTTCGCGGTCGCTTATGCCGGGCAGCACCGAGAGCACCCCCCGGCTTGTCGAGGGCGTACTTGATGCACTGATAGGGCGTCAGCGCAAAGGGGAAGGGCGAGCGCTTTTTGTCGAGCAGCCGCCCCGCGCCTTACGGCTTCATGACGCTGATGCCGACGCCCTCGCGCTCGCAGCGGCGGTAGAGCGCCATCCTCTCCCCGGCGGAGCCGATGCCGTAATCCTCGTCTGTGTAGTCGTAGGCGGGGTTGATGCTGAACATCACAAGGTCCAAAACGTGACAGTCGAGCATCCTGTTGACCGCGGCCGGGTTGTGGGATGAAAAGCCGATGTGCCGGACCCTGCCCTGCTCCTTGAGCTTTTGCAGCATGCTGAGCGCGCCGCCGTTTATCGCCCGTTCGACCTCGTCGGTCTCGTCGAGACAGTGGACAAAGCCGAAGTCGATGCGGTCGGTTTGCAGCTTGCGCAGCTGAAGCTCGACCGACGCGCGTATCCTGTCGGGATCCTGCGTCCAGCCGTATTTGCAGCCGGTGTAGTCGGCCCCGAAATGGACCTGAAGGAACACCCGGTCGCGCTTGCCCTTCATCGCCCGGCCCAAGGGGGCAAACGGTTCTTCGTTGCCTCCCGCGAGGTCGAACAGGTTGATGCCTCTGTCGATGGCCGTCTCGTAGGTGTAGAGGGTCTCGCCCGGGTCGCCGTTCATCGCAAAGCCGTTGGCCCCGAGTCCCAATATGCCGATGTCCTCGCCCCCGTGGGGCAGCTTGCGGTAGATCATGGTTTTCCCCTGTGTTTTTATAAAGCTTTACGGATTTACGGAAAATAGATCTTGCGTGTTTTAACAAGCCTGTTGAATGCCGTTGACGGGCGGTTGAGGGCAGATGCCGCGACGGGGGGTGCGGGCGGCAAGCTGCGGCTGTAACAAGAGGGCCGTGCGGACGACGAGGCTTTTCGCGGTCACACCCCGCGTCTGCCGCGCGCAGCGGTGGGACGGCAAGGGGAACGGATGTTTGACATACGGCGCGATATTATGCGCCTTTCGAGCGATCGTTTTATGGTAAGCTCGGCCGTTCGGCGAGGGGGCTTAAGGGCGGCAGGCCGAAGTTACTCACGGGGAAAGGGCAGAGTCAAGGATATAATCCGCAGTCTGCCGCACCGTCTTTGCACAAGCCCCCTCGCCGCGGCCCACCGAACGCATGCAAAAGACATCCACCAAAACGCGCTATGGATAAAAACGGGCCCGCCCGGGCCTACCGTTTTCCCTCGCACGCGCGCACGACCGCGGCGAGGTCGCCGTGCGACGCGAGCGCGCGCACGAGCGCCTCGCATTTTTCGGACGGCTTGCAGCCGAGCTCCTGCGCCGCCTCGAGCACACGCTCGGGGGTGAGGGGCCGCTTTTTTCCGGCGCTTTCGAGCAGGACGCGCGCCGCGTCGCCCACGTCGCCGAGCGAGCGGACGTCAAAAAGGCGGGAGGCGCAGATGTATTCGGCGGACAGCCGCCGCACGCTGAGCACGCCCGAAAAGGTCTTGCAGTAGTTTGAATTCACCACCGCCTCGAGCGGCAGCGGCCGCCCCGTCGCGGGGCGGGGGACGAGCTGCGCCCTGTCGACCGCAAGCTGTCTGCACGCGCTGTCGATGGCGGCGTCGAGCTCGGGCGAGTTGAGGGTGACGACGCCGATGTCATACTGCTGCGCGCAGACGCGGCAGGTGTTGAGCAGCGCCGCACCGCCCGTGAGGATGAGCTCGGTCGGCGTCCCGCCGCCCGCCCCGGCGCTGTACTCCCGCGCGACGGCGGACAGCAGTGTGTCGAGCAGCTTTTTGTCAAACGGCTTAAAAAAGAGCGAGTCGCGCAGGCCGGGGTCCTCGGCGGGGATGCCGTCGAGAAAAACCGGCGGCGCGCCGTCGGGCCGCTGCTCTGTGCGGGATGCCCGTCCGGGTGCGTCGGCGCTCTCGGCGCCTTGCCGCTCCAGGAGCTTCAGAAGGTTGGCCTTCATGTTGTGCTCGGCAAGGCGCTCGAGGCTGTCGCGTGTCGCGGCGGCCTCATTTTGCGCGCCGTCCCGCGCTTCGCCCGCGCAATACGGATCGACGAGGCTCTCCATGCTCACGCCGAGCACCTTTGCGATGCGGTAGACCGTCTCGGCGGAGCAGCGGGCGATGCAGGTTCTGCCGCTGCATATGTCGGTTATCGTGGTTTGGGGCACCCCGCTCTCTTTGGAAAGGCGGTAGCCCGTGACGCCCTTTTCACTTAACAGCTGCGCCATACCCGTTGCCATGTCCGAAAAGACGCCCCCTCAATAACTCTTTGTATAAAATTATATCGGCATACCGCGCCGCAGTCAACCGAAACACGACGCGAAGGCGCACTTTTTTCGGCATGGACGGCGGGTTCCCGCGACCGCCCCGAGGCGTGCGAAGTCCGCCCCGGGCGGCAAGGGGGCACGCCTCGCGGCCCGCGGGGAGATGTTTGCGTCATCCGCCCGCGCCCGCCGCCCGTGAGAAGAGCCGACGCGCCGAGTATCACGCTTCGGGTCGAGGGCATCGGTCGGGCGACAGAGGCGCATGAAAGCCCGGACGGGACTCTCAACCCGCGGTCTGCCTGACAAAAAACGCGGGTCGAGGCGGCTCTCGACGCGAGGGCCGCGCCGATTTTTCGCCTGCGCGCAAGCCCGCGCAGACCCTGCTCGACGAGCGGCCTTGCGCGCATCGTGCGAGGCGTCAAGGCAGAGGCTCAGGAGATCGCGGCGCTCTGCACCTCATAGCGCCATTCGTCGTCCTCAAGCTCGGCGCGGCAGTCCAAAAACACCGCGCCGAGGCCCCCGCGCCACCGCATGCCCTCAAATTCAAAGCCGTCGCCCGTGCCCTCGCCCGCCTCGATCGAAAGCAGGATCCCGTCGGGGAAGAACAGCGCGTCGCCGTCGATATACCCTCGCGCGCACAGCTCGTCGAAGTCCCCGACGAGGCACTCGAGGCCGTATGCCCTCGAGATCATCGAGCAGAGCGCCGCTTTTTCGCAGTCGGAAACGTTTTTTGCACCCGAGAGGTCAAAGGCGAGATACCGAATCTCTTCCCCGACGCCCGTGTCCGCCTCGACGAGATCCCTCAAAAGCTGCGAGTACATCGCCGCGACCGACGGCTCGTGCCCGACGACCGCAAGCGACGCGGTCTCTGCCCCGCCGCAGTGGTTGTCCGCCGTGCACGCGGGGCGGCTGTCCGAGAGGACGACATCGCTCGCCGCGGGCAGTGGGGCGCCTTCCCCGAGCAGCTGCTCGGCCTCCTCGATGCCGAGCGTGCAGCAGCAGCCGTCGCCTGTGAGAAAGAGGACGCCGTCGGCCTCCCCGACGACGGTGAACGGGGCCCTGTCGGTGATCTCAGCCCCGTCGGGCTGCCCGCCGACCTCAGGCACTGCGGGCTGCCCGACGTCCTCGGAGCCCGCGCACCCGGGCAGGGCGCAGCAGAGCAGCGCGGCGGCGACAAGACAGACAAGACGTCCTTTTTGCATGAGAGAGTTCCCCCTTTTTCGGTTGTGTAACGGGCGCTGCCCCGCCCTGCGATACGCGGCACGGGCGTCGGATCTTTGGCCTCTCTGAGAGGGGTTTTGCATCCTCCGACGCGGTGCTTTAAGGGTGCTCCCGTCGCCTTTGGAGGCGCGGGTATATCGAGGCGGCAGCATTCGTCCCTTTATACTAAGGTGCGCTGCCGCGTGACAATCGTTGCAATTGAAGTTGCGGGGCGTTTGTGATAATATGAATAACATATACCGTATTGTCCGCGCCCGCACAATTCTTTTGCAAGAGGTATGCCGAGAATGGCCCGTTTTGAGCTGAAAAAGCTTTTGTCGACCGCTGTCCGCCGGGTGAAAAGCCATCGGGCGGAGGCGGCGCTGTGCGCCGCCGTGATTGCGGCTGTGCTCGCCGTCGCGATACTGTCGCTGACGGCCGCGCCGGGCGGGGGCGGCGAGCACAGCGCCGACGGCGACAGGGGAGACGCGCCCGTCGAGCCGGTGGACGCGACCGAGTACATCGGCACGGTGCTGGCGGCGACCGCGCCCGCCGACGGCTCGTATGTCGACGAGACGTTGTTTGTCGGCGACAGCAACACCTATCGCTTTATGATGTACGGGCAAACGACGCTCAAAAACTGCATCGGCATCGTCGGCATGGGGGTCTTGCAGTTCGGCAGCGAGCGGTGCGTCACCTTCGAGGGGAAGGGCAGGGTCACGATCCCCGAGGCGATTGCGATCATGCAGCCGCGCAGGGTTGTGCTCACCTTCGGCACCAACGACTTTAACCTGTCCGTCGAAAAATTCATCGAGGGCTATGAAAAGCTGCTCGACAGCGTGCAGCAGGCCTATCCTTACGCGGACGTCATCATCAACGCGGTGCCCCCCGTCGCGCGCGAGCGGCTGTATACCGACGTGACGATGGAGACGATAAACGCGTTCAACACGGCGCTCGTCGAGCTCGCCGAGCGGCGAGAGGTGTACTTTCTCAACAGCACCGAGGTGCTGCTCGACCCTGCGACCGGCTACATGATAAAGGACTATACCCTCGAGGACGGCATCCACCTCAGCAAAAAGTCGGTCGACACATTTTTTGAGTATGTGAAGACCCACGCGCTCGACACCGAGGACACCCGCCCGGCGCTTAAGCCGGTGCCAGCGCGGGACGAGCCCGAGCCCTATATCATCAGCGGCGACATCAAATATTATACCGACAAGGTCGAGCTCGAGTTCACCGTCAACGACGACAGCCTCGGGTCGATCTCGGGGGACACGATGCAGAGCGTCAAGGCGGGCGAGGCCGCCGAGGCGGTGACGGCCGTCCCGCGCGAGGGCTGCCGCTTTGTGCGCTGGGAGTGCACCGTCGGCTCGATAGCGAGCCCGCAGGACGCGGGGCTTGTGTTCAGGGTGCCCGCGGGGCAGAAGGAGAGCATCGTCATCACCGCGGTGTTCGAGCCCGAGAGCTCGTTCGCCGTCGAGATTGCCTCGGACACGGGCGGCTGCGGCGCGTATATCATTTCGGGCGGTGAGTCGGTCTCCCGTGCCGAGGTGAAGCAGGGCGAGTCGGTCGAGATAAGGGCCTACCCCGCCGAGGGCTATACGGTCGAGGGGATGTACAGCGGCGATGTCTGCTTTGCGCGCGGCAGCGAGTTCACCTATGCGGGCGGCGGATACGTCTGCCGCTTTAAGCCGCTGTCCGACGTGCGGTTGACGGTGCGCTTTGCACCCGCCCTTGACCCGTCGTCGCTCGTGACGGTCGAGCCGGCAGGGGCCGCAAGCGTCAGTGCCCGACAGTCGGACAGCACGATAACCTTCAGCTGTACGCCGAGCGACCCCGCGGTTTACGGCTTTGACGGGTGGTATGTAAACGGCGCGTTTGCGTCGTCGGACAGCACCCTCACCGTGCGCTTTTCCGAGGGACTCAGCGTCAGAGCGGCGCTGCACCCGCACACCTTCGGCCCCGAGACGGTCACGAGGCCGCCGAGTGCGACCGAGACGGGCGAGGCGAGGTGCTCATGCACCGTGTGCGGCGCCGAAAAGACGGTGACGCTGCCCGCGACGGGCGGGGGCGCAACGACACCCGACTCGCCCGACCTGCCCGACACACCCGACCCGCCCGACCTGCCCGACACACCCGATCCGCCCGATCTGCCGACACCCGATGTCCCCGATACACCCGACCCGCCCGACCTGCCGACACCGCCCACGCCCGACAACCCGGGCGGGCAGGACATCCCGGGCGACACCGAAGGCGCGGGCGGGGAGAACGATGCCGCCGAGGGCGGCGACAGCGCACCCTCTCCGTGAAAGGGACGGCCGGGGGGCGCTCTGCCGCGCTCGGGCCGCAAACGAATAAAAACCGCAGAAGGGCAAGATAAAAAAGCCGCCGCACGGCGGCTTTTTTATACGCAGCCCTTTTTCCGATATGCGGTTACGGCCGATCCGAACCCCGCAGGCGCTCGTGCAGAGCGCCTGTCGGCTTTTTCACCCCGCCCCCTGTGCCGGGTGTCGTCACGGCCCCGCTCAACCCCGCCCGGAACGCGGCGGGCGGGGCTTGTGCCTTTGGCCGCGCGGCATATGTGTCCCGCACGGCTCGCGGCGAGCCTGTATCGGGCGGGGCGCTGCAAGGCGCGCAACTTTTTTCGGGCGGTTGTAATAAATCCGCCCGAAACGGACGACACTAACGACAGCTTAAACTTTGTTGGGGGTGTCCCGCGTTTTGAAGAAGATTGTCTTTGCCCTTGCCGCGGCGGCGGTCGTCGTTGCGACGGTGCTCGTCGGATACGGCGTCGCCGAGGAAACATACCTGCCGAGTTATATTTATCTCAACTTAGGGGACGAGTTCAGCTATGCCGGGGGGCTGCTGACGCTTAAGGTCGAGAACGGCGAGGACGCCGCCGTCGCCGCGACGGGCGGGGGCTCGTACAGCGCGCAGCTGTGCCTCTTTGGGACAATCCCTCTAAAGACCGTCATGGTCACCGAGACCGACAGCCGTGAGCTCGTGCCGGGCGGCATGCCGTTCGGCGTCAAGATGTTCACGTCGGGGGTCATTGTCGTGGGCATGGGCGAGGTCGAGGGACGAAACGGGCGCAGCTGCCCCGCCGAGGACGCGGGCCTCGCGGTGGGCGACATCATTCTGACCGCGAACGGGCGCACCGTGTCGGGCAACGACGAGCTGCTCAGCGTCGTCAACGACAGCGGCGGCGACACCGTCCACGTGGTGTACATGCGGGACGGCAGGCGCGCCACCGCGCACATCGAGCCCGCGCTGTCTTCGGACGGCTCGAGCTACAGAATCGGCATGTGGGTGCGGGACAGCTCGGCGGGCATAGGCACCGTGACCTACTACAACCCCGAGTCGGGTCTTATGGGCGGCCTCGGCCACGGCATAACCGACGTCGACACCGGCACCGTGCTGCCCGTGAGCAGCGGCGAGATCGCGCGCGTCGCGGTCACGGGGGTGACAAAGGGCAACGTGGGCGCGCCCGGCGAGCTCAAGGGGATGTTTCTGCCGAGCGCCCCCATCGCCGAGCTTCTCTACAACTGCGAGGCGGGCATATTCGCCGACGTGAGCACCGAGAGCTTTTTTGACCTGCCCGCCCTGCCCGTCGCGTACAAGCAGGACGTGAAGACGGGCTCGGCGCTCGTGCTGTGCACCGTTGAGGGCAGCAAGCCGCAGTACTACGAGATCGAGATCGAGTCCTGCCGTATAAGCGACGGCAAGCCCACCAAAAACCTCGTCATCCACGTCACCGACAGCCGCCTGCTCGAGGCGACGGGGGGCATTGTGCAGGGCATGTCGGGCAGCCCGATCGTGCAGAACGGGTGTATCATCGGGGCGGTGACCCATGTCTTTGTCAACGACCCCACGCGGGGGTACGGCATCTTTATCGAGAACATGCTGTTCAACGAGACCTATGCCGCAAGCGAGCGAAAGGCGGGGTAACCCGCGCCGAGCGGCTTGAGGGAAAAACAAAAAAGAGGGGCGCGAACACGGCGGGTGTCCGCGCCCCTCTTTTTGCTGCTTCGGCGGCCGGGCTTTGCTTTGTACAGAGTTTTTTTGGGAAATGTGAACGCTTTGTTTTGAGCGGCCCGACGCCGAAACCATACGCCGCGCCTGTCCTCTCAGTGTGTAAAATCGATACGGCGTTCGGAAAAACTGTCGCAGAGGCGCCCCGACCGGTGCAAATGCAGCAACAAACGGCAGGGCTCCCATGCGCACGTGAATTCAGCCGAGTGTAAAAAAGTACGACACTCGGCAGGGTTACATATTCCCGTGAATTCTGCCGCATGTCCGTTCCGCTTACGACGCGCATCTGTCGCGCGGAGCGGTCAAATGGCAGCGGAACGGACGTTTGATATTCGACGCGATATTATGCGCCTTTCGGGCTATCGTTCCGATTACGACGTGCATCTACCGCACGGAGTGCCGGGCTATCGTTCCTATTAAGCCCGGCAACCCGACCGGCCGACCGCGCGGCAAGGGGGGCTTGGGATACAGCAAACCTTAAAGATTACACTTGTCCCTCGGGATTCGCGCCCTTGGGCTTCCCCGCGGGGGAGAACCAACGGTCTGCCAATCGAGCCGCTTGTCGCGCTATCGACCCGCTGTCTGCAATCTCCGCTCGCTTTCAGCTCTCATCCGCGTTGACGCACACCGCGCCGGTGTAGTACCGCTCGAGGATCTCGACAAAGCCGAGCCCCTGCTTTGCAAGCTCGTTCGCGCCGTTTTGGCTCATGCCCACGCCGTGGCCGTAGCCCTTGACCGAGAATTTAAATTCCCCCTCCGTGTAGGACGCGGTGAACGCCGCCGAGCGCAACGCAAACGCCTCGCGGATCTGCTGTCCCGAAAAGGCCCTGCCGCACACGACAAGCTGCGTGACGGTGCCCGAGGGCGTCACCGCCGACGCGCCGAGCCACCCGGCGGGGCTGCCCGACATCTCGAGTTCGGGGTCGAGCCGCGTCAAAACCGAGCGCAGATCGTCCGCCGAGACGACGACCTCGCTCGAGTACCCCTCGGCGCTCTCGTCGAGCGAGCTGTCCACCGCCACAAGATAGGGCAGCGGCTCGGAAAAGACGTTTTCCGAGTTTTCGGTCCTGCCGGGCGAGATGGCGTGATAGCAAGCTGCGATCAGGTCCCCGTCGTACAGAAGGACGATGCCCCTTGTCCCGTCGACGGCGGCTGTGACAGCGGCGAGCTGTCCCGAATAGTCTGTACCGTAGAAGGCGGCCGCCCGCTCCTCGGTCATAAAGCCGAGGTGGGTCGAGGTGTCGACCGAAAAATCGGCGTCCCCCTCGCCCGTCTGCTGCCGCCGCGCCTTGACATAACGCGCGTAGGTCCGCGTCGCCACCGCCTGCGCCTTCATCGCCTCGGGCTCGGTGCCGACGGGCAGCTCGCTGAGCAGCGCGGCGACGAGGTAGTCGCTCTCGCCGCATTCAAAGGCCCTGCCCGTCGCCCGGTCGTAGATGGTGTAGGTGGGCTCGGCCGAGAGGGGGCTGTCCTGCCGCTCGCCGAGCGAGGCGGACAGGGCCGGGGGCTCGTCCTGCGCTGACGGCGTCGCGGGCGGGTGAAACAGCAGCGATACGGCGGGGGCGGCGGCGATTGCAACGCCCAGCAGCAGGACATCTTTGGCGCGGATACTCATTTCGACACGTCCTTTCTTTTCAAATCGGCATTTATGTGTTAAAATAACTAAATTGAAGCGCCGCACGCCGGGCCGGACGACCTTCCCGTTTGGGGCGGTACGGCGGCGTTCGGGGCGGCCCGCTTTATCTCCCCGACAAATGCGCCCCTTCACACAGCGACGTGCTGCGGCATGTCCCCCTTCGGGACGCCGCGGGCTTTTTGGGGAGGACGAACGACAACCGACAAAGGGCCCGCTTGAATGGGGCCTTTCAGACACAGCGCCGCATCCTGCGGGCGCACGATAGAGAACAGAGGGTGTAAAATGCTACAGTCAATTTCACAACAGCACCGCGAGTCACTTTCATATTTATGCGATGAGTACCGCCGATATAACTCGATAGACCCCGAGGCGTGGCAGCGCTACGGGGTCAAGCGGGGCCTTCGCAACGCGAACGGCACCGGCGTTTTGGCGGGGCTCACCAACATATGCGACGTCGTCGGCTACGAGATGCAGGGGGACGAGCGGGTGCCGTGCGACGGCAAGCTCATCTACCGCGGCATCGACGTCGCCGACATCGTCTCGGCGGGCATTCGGGAGGATAGATACATCTTTGAGGAGGTGGTCTGGCTGCTGCTGTTCGGCGCGCTGCCCACGGCGCGTCAGCTCGGCATCCTCAAGGGGGTCATGGCGGAGCTCCGCGACCTCCCCGACGGCTTTGCGGAGGACATGATTTTAAAGGCGCCCTCCCCCAACGTCATGAACAAGATGGCGCGCTCGGTGCTCGCGCTCTACTCCTACGACGAGTTCGCCGAGGACTACAGCCTCGAGAACACCCTGCACCAGGCGATCGCGCTCATCTCGTGCGCGCCCACGATCATGGTCGACGCCTATCAGGTGAAGCGCCGCGCGTTTGACAAAAAGAGCATGTACTTCCACCAGTCAAAGCCCGAGCTGTCGCTCGCGCAGAACATCCTGCGAACCAACCGCTCGGACAAGAGCTTCACCGAGGACGAGGCGCGTCTGCTCGACCTCTGCCTTGTGCTGCACGCCGACCACGGCGGCGGCAACAACTCGGCCTTTGCGACGAGGGTGCTGACCTCGTCGGGCACCGACACCTATTCGGCCGTCTCGGCGGCGCTCGGCTCGCTCAAGGGCCCGCGGCACGGCGGTGCGAACATCAAGGTCATGGAGATGCTCGACTGCATCAAGCAGGGGGTGCGCGACTACGACGACGACGATGAGATTGCGAGCTTCCTCGGCGGGATAGTCGACGGCAAAAACGGCGACGGCAAGGGCCTTATTTACGGCATCGGGCATGCGGTGTACACCAAAAGCGACCCCCGCGCGCGGATCCTGCGCGACGCCGCCGAAAGCGTCGCAAAGAGCAAGGGCTTCGGCGACGATTTTAAGCTGTTGTGCGCCGTCGAGCGCCTCGCCCCCGCGGTTGTGGCCGCGAAGAAGAGCGGGATAAAGCAGGTGTGCGCCAACGTCGACCTCTTTTCGGGGCTCGTGTTCCGCTCGATGCGCATCCCGACCGACCTGTACACCCCGATGTTCGCGGTAGCCCGCATGGCCGGCTGGTGCGCCCACCTCGTTGAGGAGAGACTGTTCGGCAACAGGATCATCCGGCCCGCGTACAAATATCTCGGCGCGCCGCGCGTGTACACGCCGCTTGCCGACAGAGGGTAGCGGGGCGTATGAAGAGATTTTTAAAGGTTTTTCGGCCCTGCACCGCCGCGGCGCTGCCCGCCTTTGCGGTGTCGCTCGTGCGGTTTGCGCTGTGGGTCGACCGCAGGACGGGGTACGACACGGGGCCGCTGCCCGCCGTCTCGTGGTGTGCGGTCGTCGCGCTCTGCCTTCTCTCGGCGGTGCTCGCCGCCCTTGTGGTGCGCGGGCGGTCGCTTGAAGCGCGCCCCCCTGCAAAGGCGTGCGGGGTTTCGGCGTGTATATCGGGCGCGCTGTACGCGGCGTCTTCGGCGGCGGCGCTGTTTGAGGGCGAGCCCGCGCTCAGCGAGACCGCGCTGTGGGTCGGGCGCGCGGGCATCCCGCTCGGTCTCGCCGCGGGCGCGGCCCTGCTTGTGTGCGGCGTCGCCCTTGTGCGCGGCGGACAGCTCACCCGGTACGCAGCGGCGCTGCTGACGGTGCCCGCCTTTGCCGCGGTGCGCGCGGCCTACGGCTTTTTGTCCTCCGTCATCAACGGAGCCGACACCACGCGGGTGATGCAGCTCATGCTCTGCCTTGTGTCGGCGCTGTGCGCGGTGAAAATCGTCTTTGCGCTCGCGGTCGACAGTCTCGCTCGCTCGCTCGGCGGGGCTGTCGTGTTTGCGCTCTTTGCGGGGTGCTGCGCCCTGTGCGCCCTGCCCGCGGCGCCGCTTGTCCTCGTGCGAAACGGCCTCGGCGGCGCGCTCGCCATGGCAGGCGACGCGGCACTGTGTGCGTTCGGGCTCGCTGCCTCGGCGGGCTGCTGCGGCCCCAAAAAGACAAAGCTTCGGTAAGGGGGGCAAAAGCCCCGTCATTCAACAAGCGGCGCGGGAAACGGCCCCCGCGGGAGCGCTGCGGCGGATTATTCCCTGACGAGGGACGTCCGACGGAGCCCGCCGCCCCGAGAGGCGGAGACGTCCCGCCGCGGTACATCCGGGAGAGAAAACAGATGGGAAACAAAAAGGTCGCCAAAATCGTCGCGGGCGTCATCTGCCTCGTGCTCGTGCTCGCGCTGCTCTTGGGCACGGTGCTGCCCGTCATCGGCTTTTTCATGGGCTGACGCCAAATGGTATATTGTTTATAAATCTAAACTTATTGTATATAATACTTTGCCGTTGTCGGATGCGGATCCTGTCCCCGTGCGCGGGGAATCCCCCGCGCCGCGGGATGGGGCGGGACGCCGACACAGGCCGGAGATGGGCTGTTTTGCGGTCTGTTTCGCCTAATATGGGGCGGGACGGGCGCGAAAAACTGTGCAAAACTGCACAAATTGAAAAAAGCGGTTGACAAATCGGACGCTTTGGTTTAGCATTTTTCTAACAACAGAATATCATTTTGGTAGAGGCGCGGATGACGAAGAGTATCCCGCGGCATGTATGGACGGCAAGCCGCTGCGGGAAAAAGGCGTATCCGCCGAAGCGATGACATGGCGCTTGCCGCGCGGTCGTGCGCTGGGTACGGACATAACATGTCCGTGACTGTCACCGCACGACGGTGGAGCGCTATCACAGGTTTTGAGCGGGCGGACAACGCCCCGACAACGGTTTACAACCCCCTGATGCGCGCATCGGGGGTTTTAATTATTTTCTGATTTTTTTGAAAGAGAGAGGAATTGAATGATGAGAAACAGGTTTTTGTCGGTTATTTCGCTGGCGCTGCTGCTGGCGGTGCTGCTCGCGGGCTGCTCGGGCGGCAGTGCGCCCGCCGACGGCGGCAATGCGGACGGCGTGGCGGACGGCGTGCAGAACGGCACGGACGGCGCGGACGGCGCGGACGGCGAGGACATCGTCCTCAGCGGCATTGAGGACGGGGTGCTGACCGTCGCCATGGAGTGCGCGTACGCGCCCTACAACTGGACGCAGCCCGACGACGCCAACGGCGCGGTGCCCATCAAGGACAGCAGCGACTATGCCTACGGCTACGACGTCATCATGGCAAAGCGCATCGCCGAGCAGCTCGGCGTCGAGCTCGAGGTCGTCAAGATGGACTGGGATTCGCTCGTGCCCGCCGTGCAGTCGGGCGTTGTCGACTGCGTCATCGCGGGTCAGTCGATCACCTCCGAGAGACTTCAGTCGGTCGATTTCACCGAGCCCTACTACTACGCGTCGATCGTCGCGGTCACCGTCTCGGGCAGCGAGTACGCCTCGGCGACGTCGGTCGCCGACCTTGCCGGCGCGACCTGCACGAGCCAGCTGAACACCGTTTGGTACGACGTCTGCCTGCCCCAAATAGAGGGCGCAAACATCCTGCCCGCGCAGGAGACCGCGCCTCAGATGCTCGTCGCGCTCAACTCGGGCGCGTGCGAGCTCATTGTCACCGACATGCCCACCGCGATGGCGGCGTGCGTCGCGTATCCCGACCTTGTGATGCTCGAGCTCACGGGCGGCGACTTTGAGGTCTCGCAGGAGGAGATCAACATCGGTATCTCGCTGCGCAAGGGCAACACGGCGCTGTGCGAGGCGATAAACGGCGTGCTCGAGACGATGAGCGAGGACGACTACAACAGCCTGATGGATTCCGCAATTGCGGTGCAGCCCCTCAGCGAGTAAGCGGGCGGCTGAAGGCTATAAGCTTATTTTGGATCAAGGCCCGCCCCGCGCGCACCCACCCCGCGCGGGGCGGCCTCACGGTTTGGGAACCGACCGCGGCGCAGTTTTTTGGGGTCGGTTTTCCCGACAGATGACAGACAACGGGGCGTCAGCCCCTTATTGAACAGGAGGCTTTTGCCCATGCTCCCAAAGGATTTCGGCGGGCGCGTATTGTTTTTGCTCGAAAAATACGGGACCTCGTTTTTAAACGGTGCGGCGCAGACCATGCTGATTGCCCTGATAGGCACCCTGGTGGGCTGCCTTATCGGCTTTGTCGTCGGTATCATCCAGACGATCCCCAAGGACAGGAAGGAACACCCCGTGCGCTGGCTCGTCACAAGCGCCGTGCAGCTGGTGATGAACATCTATGTCGAGGTGTTTCGCGGCACGCCGATGATGGCGCAGGCGATGTTTATCTACTACGGCGCGGCGATGGTTTGGGGCATCCACATGCCGACGCTCGTCGCGGCGCTCGTCATCGTCTCGATCAACACGGGCGCGTACATGGCCGAGACGGTGCGCGGCGGCATCCTGTCGGTCGACCCCGGGCAGACCGAGGGCGCAAAGTCGATCGGCATGACCCACGTGCAGACGATGACCGCGGTCATCCTGCCGCAGGCGCTGCGCAACATCATGCCGCAGATCTGCAACAACCTCATCATCAACATCAAGGACACCTGCGTGCTGTCGGTCATAAGCGTCGTCGAGCTGTTCTTTGTCAACAAGGGCGTCGCGGGCGCGTACTACACCTATTTTGAGTCGGCGACAATAACGATGGTCATCTACTTTGTGCTGACCTTCACCTGCTCGCGGCTGCTGCGGCTGCTCGAGCGCAGGATGGACGGGCCCGACAACTACGACCTCGCGACGAGCGACACCCTCGCGCACACCACCGGCATGAGCAGGCTGCCGCAAAATCTCGTCGACCGCAGAAACGCCGACCAAAATCTCGACATCAGGGAGGGACGATAGATGCCCGAAAACATCATTGAGGTCAACCATCTCAGCAAAAGCTTCGGCTCTCACGAGGTGTTAAGCGACGTCGATTTTTCGGTCAACAGGGGCGACGTCACCTGCATCATCGGCGCGTCGGGCTCGGGCAAGTCGACGCTGCTGCGCTGCATAAACCTGCTCGAAAAGCCGAGCGGCGGCGAGATCCTGTTCCACGGCGAGAACATAAGCGGGCGGGGCAGCGATCCCTGCGCCTACCGCGCAAAGGTGGGCATGGTGTTTCAGAGCTTCAATCTGTTCAACAACATGACGGTTCTCGGCAACTGTGTCGTCGGCCAGCGCAAGGTGCTCGGCAGGACGAAGCAGGAGGCCGAGCGCACGGCGATGCACTTTCTCGAAAAGGTCGGCATGACGCCCTTTATCAACGCAAAGCCGCGCCAGCTCTCGGGCGGGCAGAAGCAGCGCGTCGCAATTGCGCGGGCGCTCGCGATGGAGCCCGAGGTCCTGCTGTTCGACGAGCCGACGAGCGCACTCGACCCACAGATGGTGGGCGAGGTGCTCGAGGTGATGCGGGCGCTCGCGTCCGAGGGGCTGACGATGCTCGTCGTCACCCACGAGATGGCGTTCGCGAAGGACGTCGCGAGCGAGGTCGTGTTTATGGCGGACGGGGTGATCTGCGAGCGCGGTGGGCCGGGGCGGATCTTCGACTCGCCGAGCAACCCCGCCCTCGTCGACTTTTTGTCCCGCTTCCGGGGTGTGAAAGCGGTATAAAACAATTAAAAAAGCGGCCCGCAAGGAATTTGCGGGCCGCTTTTGCGCGGCTCAAACGAGGGGCCGCTTTTGTGCCGCGCGGCGTTTTGGCCGCCTCCTTTTACGGGAAGATTGCCGTCAAAGGCTCCTTTCGCAAAGGGGGGGTGTCGCAAGCGACCGGGGACTGTTGTTTTTAAAGTCCCTGTTTTTGCCCTTAGGCCCCCTTGCCGAACGCAATCGGTACGGCGTTCGGTACGCCCCGCGAGAGCATGCGGGGTGTGTGTAAAGGGAGCTGCCCGCAAAGCGGGCTGAGGGATTGTCTGCGCATGGCCTTGTCGTCTAACCATGCTTTATGTTTCGACCTTAGCTCGCCGCAAACAATCCCCCGCCGCTTCGCGGCCCTCCCCCCTTTACACACGCCTCACCTATTCCCGTGAGGTGTGGCCGAGCGTAAAAGGAACGACGCTCGACATGCTGCGCGGGAATATGCGCCTTCCGCGCGTCGTTCCTATTACGACGTGCATCTACCGCGCGGTTAGGGGGGCTTGGGCTTGCAGCAATCTCTCAGATCTCAGTAATCCCCAAAAGTTTGCGCTCACCCCTCGGGGTACGGGCCCTTAAGCCTCCCCTGTGCAAGGGGAGGTGTCAGCGCAGCTGACGGAGGGGTTGTCTGAACAAAGCCTTGTCGTCTAAACATGTCTTGTGTTGCAATCCCGGTTCGCCGCGCACAATCCCCCCACCGCCTCGCGGGAATATGCGAGCCGTGTCAGCGTCGGCTGACTGAGGGATTGCCCGCACAAAGCGCTTTCGCCGAACGGGTTCTCTGCCGCAGCGTCAACCCGCCTCCTGACCGTTTCCCCACCCACAAAAGCTCACGCCCCGCGCCGGAACTCGCGGGGCGTGCACCCCTTGAGCTCCCTGAAGCTCCTTGCGAAATAGCTCATCTCCTGAAAGCCGCACTCGGCCCCGATGTCCGAGATTTTGAGCTCGGTGGTCTTTAGCAGCTCGGCCGCCCGCCGGATGCGAACCTGCTTGACGTACTGAATCGGCGTGCAGCCCATCATGCTTCTGAAGCACCGCAGGCACTCGTTCTCGCTGACGGCGGCGCTCTGCGCGATGCTCGCAAGGGTCAGCTCCCGCCGGTAATGCTCCTGTATATATTGCAGCATCGCCTTTATGCGCTGCCCGTCCCGCAGCGCCTTGTCCGAGGGCCTGTTTTTGACGGAGGGGCAGTGCTTTGCGAGCAGAAAGACGAGGGCAGAGAGCCGCTCGCGCACGGTGAACTCAAAGCCTTCCGACTCGGCTGCGCCCGCGCGCCACGCGTCCAGAATCGCGCCCGACGCATCCCGCCCCCACTGCGCGCCGGCAAGGCGGACAAAGGCCCGGCAGGGGTCGGCGAGCAGGGGCTCCGGGTACTTTTGCCAGATGATGCTGTCGACGCTGCCGCCGACAAGCCTCGGGTGAAACACGACGGCGCACAGGCGGCAGATGTCGTCCCCCTTGGGTCGGATGCCGTGCAGCGCGCCCGCGTTGATAAAAAGCCCCTCGCCCCTGTGCACAACGGTTTCGTCCCCGTTGACGGTGACGCGTGCCGCGCCCGACTCGACGACCATCGCCTCGAGCTCGTCGTGCCAGTGCCACGGCACCTCCGCCTCGCTTACGTTGTCGTGGTAACAGGCGGCCGGGAAGAGCGTCGTACCGTGGCGGGTAAGTTCGCGGCCCTCGCGGTCGGTGTTGTCCGAGCCGCACAGGCTCAAAGACATGGGTTCGCCTCCTTTGTGATTTTGTCGCATAAATTTGGGGATTTTCTTCTACCGATTGCGTCCGATTGGTGGTATCATCGTATCAGAACACAAGGAGAAATGCAAGATGATACATCTGCTCTTGGCCGTTATCTATCTGTCCTTTATAAGCCTCGGGCTGCCCGACTCGCTGCTGGGGTCGGCGTGGCCCTCGATGTACGGGAGCTTCGGCGTCCCGGTGTCCTACTCGGGGATCGTGTTTTTCATCATCTCGCTCGGCACGGTGATCTCGAGTCTTGCAAGCGACAGGCTGACCCGCAGACTGGGCGCGGGCAGGGTGACGGCGATAAGCGTCGCCGTCACCGCGGCGGCGCTGCTCGGTTTTTCGCTCAGCAGCTCGTTTTGGATGCTGTGCGTGTGGGCGGTGCCCTACGGGCTCGGGGCGGGCAGCGTGGACGCGGCGCTCAACAACTATGTGGCGCTTCACTACGCCAGCCGCCACATGAGCTGGCTGCACTGCATGTGGGGCCTCGGCGCGACGATCGGCCCGTACATTATGGGCCGCGCCCTCACGGGGCGGGGAAGCTGGAGCCTCGGCTATCGGATCATCGGTATCATGCAGCTGGTGCTGACCGTCATCATTGTGCTGAGCCTGCCGCTTTGGAAGAGCGGGCCGCAGGGAGACGGGGGCGAAAGCGGTGCACACGCAAAGACGCTCTCCCTGCGGCAGATCGTCGCGGTGCCGGGCGTCAAGGCCGTGATGCTCACCTTTTTCTGCTACTGCTCGCTCGAGCAGACCGCGGGGCTGTGGGCCGGCAGCTATCTTGTGCTGCACAAGGGCGTCGCCCCCGAGACGGCGGCCGGGTTTGCAAGCCTGTTCTTTATCGGCATCACGACAGGCCGTGCGCTGAGCGGCTTTATGACCCTGAAACTCAACGACACGCAGATGATACGGCTCGGTGAGGGGATTGTGGCGGCAGGCCTTGCGGCAATGCTGCTCCCGCTCGGCGGGTACGCCGCGCTCGCGGGGCTGGCGCTCGTCGGCCTCGGGTGCGCGCCCATCTACCCCTGTGTCATCCACTCGACGCCCCGCCACTTCGGGGCGGATAAATCGCAGGCGATCATCGGCGTGCAGATGGCAAGCGCCTATGTCGGCAACTGCTTGATGCCGCCGCTGTTCGGGCTTATTGCCGAGCACATCACGGCGGCGCTGTTCCCGTGTTTTTTAATTGTGATCCTGGCCCTGATGACAGTTATGCACGAGGTGCTGCTCAAAAAGAGCGGCAGGGGCGCTTGAGATGCGCGCGCAGTCGGCGCCCTCAGGCGGACGGCGCGCCGCCAAAGGACGCCGAAAAAAAGCGGCGCAGGTATTCGGGGGCCGCGCCTGAGAACAGCGGGCGCGGCGGCCCGCCCTTGCGGTGCGGCGGCAAACCGAAAAGAACACGCAGAGCGCCGCGCGGACGGGTTGTCCGCGCGGCGCTTTTTTGTCGACCCCGTCCTTTGACGTCAGCCCTGCGCCTGTGTCCCGTTTTGTCGGGGCCCACGGGCGAGGAACGAAAAGGGTTGACAGCGGCCGCTGCATATGATATCATTTTGATATCAAAAATAATCTCAATTTTATCCGAATTTCTTGTTGACACACTCGACGAAGGGAGTATCCTAAAAGAAGGTGTCCCCGCCGTCCGTCGGGCGCGCCCGGCCCGCTCTTTTGCGGGCGAGGTTCTTTATGCGCGGGACGGGGCTGTCGCGATATCCGTGCTGTCCCTGCGCGCTGCACTCGCCGGATGTGAGCCGCAGGGCGGGCGGCGAGCCCGGGCAGAAAGGGCGGCAGACGGGGGCAAAAGGCGTCCGCCCGCTTCAAAGAGCGCTGAGCTCGACGGGGCCGCGCGGGACGCTTTGCACAGATCGGAATAAACAACTCAGAAAACACACGCAAAACAGGAGGGATGGTATGCAACCGGTACTCGAGTTCAGGGATTTTTCCAAAACCTACAAGGGCGGCAAAAGGGCGGTCGACGGGCTGAGCCTTGCGGTGAACCCCGGGGATATCCTCGGGTTCATCGGCCCCAACGGGGCGGGTAAGAGCACGTCCATCAAGGCGGCGATGGGGGTGCTGCGGTTTGAGGGGGGCGAGATCTTCATCGACGGCATGTCGGTCAAGGAGCGCCCCGTCGAATGCAAGCGCATCACGGCGTTTTTGCCCGACAACCCCGATTTGTATGAGAACCTGACGGGCATCAAATACCTCAACTTTATCGCCGACATCTTCTCGGTGCCGTCCGACGCGCGCAACGGCGCGATAAAGCACTACACCGAGCTGTTCGGCATCGAGGGAGCGCTCGCCAACCCCGTGTCGTCCTACTCCCACGGCATGAAGCAAAAGCTCGCGCTGTGCGCGGCGCTGCTGCACTCGCCCAAGCTGCTCGTCCTCGACGAGCCGTTTGTGGGGCTCGACCCCGAGGCGGCGCTCAAGCTCAAGAACATCATGCGCGAGATGTGCGCCGCGGGGTGCGCGGTGTTCTTCTCGACCCACGTCCTCGACGTCGCGCAGAACCTGTGCAACCGCGTCGCAATCATCAAGGAGGGGCGGCTGGTTGCCTCGGGCGACATGGCCGAGGTGGTGCGCGGCCGCACCCTCGAGCAGGTGTTTATGGAGGTGGCGGCAGGTGAACGGTAAGCTGTGGACCATCGTCAGGGCGCAGAGCGCAAACCGCCGGGGCGCGGTGCGCGGCAGGGGCGCAAAGCGGGTCGCGATGCTTGTCGCGCTGGCGCTGGCGTTTGCGGTTTTGGGCGCTTATATGTTTATTTTCGGCATGATGCTGTGCACCGCGGGCGCGTGGAGGCTTGCCCCCGGCACGGCGGTGACGGTGCTCTCGTGCGCCGTGTTCCTCTTTACGGTGATCAAGACCAACGGCATGGTGCTCGGCTGCAAGGACGACGAGATGCTGCTGTCGCTGCCCGTCACGGTGCGGGACATCGCGTGCGCGAGGATGATCAACCTCTATTCGTCCAACCTTTTGTGGTCGCTGCTGATCATGCTGCCGATAGGCATAGCGGTCGCCTGCTTCGGCAGCCCGCAGTGGTATTTTTATCCGATGTGGCTCGCGGGGATGCTGTCGGCGCCCCTGCTGCCGACGGTGCTGGGCGCGGTTGTCGGCGTGGGGTTTACGGCGGCGGCAACCCGTTTTCGGCACGCAAAGCTGATGTCGTCGGTGCTGCTCATGCTCTTCACCGTCGCCTTTGCTTTGGGGCCCAATCTGCTTCTCAATTCGGCGGGCGGAGATGAGGACGCCATGCTGTCGGCGGTGTCCTCGACGCTCGCGGGGCTTGCGGAGGCCTACCTGCCCGCGCGACTGTTCGCGGACGCGGCGGTCGGCGGCTCGGTGTCGTCGGCGCTGCTGTTTGTCGGCGTCCCGCTGCTGCTGTTTGCGCTGATGGGCGTCCTGCTGTCCCGCTTTTATGTCGCGATAAACGAGGCCGCGGTCGGCCGCGCTGCGGGCAGGCGCTATGTCTTTAAAGAGCAGCGGACGAGCGGCGCGGCGGCGGCCGTCGCCAAAAAGGAGTGGGCGAAGTTTTTGGGCACCCCGATATACTTTATGAACAGCGGCGTCGGCGCTGTGATGTCGATCGTCATGATGGGTATGCTGTCCTTTTCCGTGCTCAAGGACGTCCCGCCGGGCGCGCTTGCCGTTGTCGGCGGATATCTCCCGCTCGCGATCCCCTTCTTTTTGGGGATGAGCTCGACGACCTGCGTCTCGCTCTCCTTAGAGGGTAAAAACCTTTGGATCTTGCAGACGGCGCCGCTCTCGACGGCCGACGTCATGGGCGGCAAGCTCGCGATGTCGCTCAGCCTCACGCTGCCTGCGGGCGTCGTGTGCAGCCTGCTCTTGCTGCCGTATGTTAAGGACCCGATCGAGATCCTGCTGCTGTTTGTCTACCCCGCGGTTTTCTGCGTCTTCTCGGGGGTATTCGGCGCGCTCGTCAACATCAAGCTGCCCAACTTTACCTGGGAGAACGAGGGCCAGGTGGTAAAGCGGGGCGCGAGCTCTATGCTGGGCATCTTCGGGAGCATGGCCTTTTCTGTGATCCCCATCGTGCCGGCGTTTGCCGTGCCGTCGGCGCCGCCGACGGTCGTCGCGTCGGTGTACACTGTGGTTTTGGCGGCGGCGTCGGCTGTCATGTGGCGGATTGTGTGCGCCACCCCGCTGCTGTTTGAAAATCAGTGATCTGCATTTTCCGGTCTGTTAAGATTTTCGGGCGGGTGCTCGCGGCAAGCGAGCCCCCGCCCGATTTTTGTGACCGACCTGCGCATCTGCCGCGCGGAGCGGTCAAACGCAAGCGGAACGGACGTTTGACATGCGGCGCAATATCATGCGTCTTTCGGCCGTCGTTCATACTACGGCCGACCGTTCGGTAAGGGAGCCTCAAGGGCCCGCGACCCGATGGACGGACGTAAAGCCTTAGTGCTCGGACACCTTCCCCCACGGGGGAAGCTAAGGGCCCGCGACCGAGAAACAAGTGCAAGCCATTGGACATGCCGAGAGCCGCAAAGCAGCTGCCCCCTGCGTCGCAGAGCGCGGCACAGGGGGCAGCGGGACAACTGTCGGCGGGGCGGTTTATCCCTCTTCCTCAAACCTAAAGTCGAGCGCGTCGGACAGCGAGAACGCGAGCGCCTCCATATACCCCGCGTCGGCGGTGAAGCCGTCCGGGAACTCGGGCTGCTCGGTGACGAGCAAAAAGCTGTCGCCCGCGGGCGAGCGGCCGAGAAGCGCGCCGCCGTACTCGCCGTAGAGATTTGAAAAGCCGGGGCTTCGCTTTTCGACCGCGAACACCAAAAGACCGCCGCTGCCGTAGTAAAAGCGGTACACCTCGGTCGTGAAGCCCGCGTCGTCGCGAAGGTCGAGTTGCCAGCGGAAGCAGTCGCGCCAGCCCTCACACACAAAAAAGGAGAACGTCTCGCACCGAAACCGCCCGTCGTCCGCAAGGCCCGCCCGGGGGACGCCGTCCCGCGCGGGCTCGTCGTCCGACGAAGCGGACACGGCGAGGTCGGCGGGCTCGGGGACGACCCGCTCGCCCCCGAACAGCTCGGGCCGCACAAAGACGCCGACGCCGGGCGGAGCGGGCGCCGCGCAGCCCGACAGCAGCAGCGCGAGCGCGAGCACGGCCGCCGCAATCGCCGCCGCCCGCCGCAGGATGCACTGCGCGTCGCGGGACAAAGCGCAAAATAAAAAGACGGTTGTCCCCCCTTTTTTACCTGTCGGTGAGGGGTAACCGTCTGTATTATTTATACGCCCCTCGTTTGTACGCGGTGTAATCATTTTGTAAACACATTTTAAACTTTGGGGAACAATCTCCAAAGTTTTTCGTCGGCGCCCTGCGAAAGCTGAAAAACGGTGTCGGCAAAGACGCCGTCGGGGCGGGTCACGTTCACAAGGCAGTCGGGCCCGCAGATGTACCCGGCGGCGCGCTTGAGCTCCCCCAAAAGGGCCGGGCCGAGGTCGCTCGCTGCCCCGCGCTCGCGCGCGAGGGCGACGCACCGCTCGAGCAGCGCGGCGAGGTCGTCCCTTGTGCAGACCTCGTCCAGCGCCGCCGACCACAGGCGCTCGTGCAGCCGCACCAGCTCGTCGGCGTAGTAGCCGCCGTTGAGGGCAAGCTGCACGACGTCGTTGCCGTACAGTCTCGTGCTGCCCGCTTCGCGGGTGTAGACGGTGCGCCCGTCGCTGTCGGCAACCTCGACGGGGCTTTGCAGCGTGAAATAAAACCCGCCCAGCGCGTCCACGACGTCCGACATCGCGTCGCTCGACAGGCTTATATACCCGCTGATCGGGATGGACAGGGTGTCCTCGACCGACTGTCTGACGCCGAGGGCCCCTCTCGACGCATAGAGGCTCATGAGGGTGTCGGGTTCTTGGTCCCACAACACGACGCAGGAGGCGGGCAGCGTCACCGCGCACATCCGCTTTGACGCCGTGTCAAAGCGCACAAGCGACACCGACGACAGTTCGCCCGTCAGCGCCGAGTGCATCTCGACCATCAGGTTGAAGCTGAGCGGCGCCGACACGGGGATGTCGGTGCGGGCCTCGGCGGCGGGGCGGACGTTGTCCGACGCGCGCTCGCGCCGCTGCTCGCCTATCTCAAAGGCGGTGAAAAACACGGGCAGTACAATTAACACTGTCGCAAAAAAACCGATGAAGAAATCCGCCGCGGCGCGGCGGCCTCTGCCGTCCTTCATTGCGCTGTGCTCCTTTCCGCGGTTGGCATAAAAATGCGTGGGATGTTTAATGCGGCCGGGCGAGGCTGTCGGAGGGCAGCCCGAAAGGAAAACGCCGGCGTCCCGGCGGACGCGCTCAAGAACCCGCGCCGCGTTTCGCGGCGGCCGTCGGGGCGGGGGGGAACGTCAATGCCCGCCCGCTCAGGCCCTGCCCCGTGTCACCCGCCGCAGGCCCCCGACGGCCTCGCCCTGTGCGGCGGCCCTCGGGGCAGGGGAACGCCAAAGCCCGCTCGCTCTCCCCGCGGAATGCCCCCTCGACATACACAGTATTGACAGAAGTTTGCCGTTCTAAACCTTTATTCTGTTGTAAAAGGGACGCAAAGCTGATAGAATGTTGTTAAAGAAGGACACCCTTTGTGAGGACATTATTTAACAATGAGAGATATACAGTCGATCAAGCAGAACATCAGGGAATACGCTGCCATACCGCGCGTTTCGGGGTATGAGGGCGAGATGTCAAGGCGGTTTTCGGACGACCTGCGCCCGCTCGCGGACAGGATCGCCGTCGACCGAATAGGCAACGTCATCGCGACATTTGACGGCGAGGACGAGGGCGCGCCCTCGATCATGCTCTTTGCGCACCTCGACACAATCGGCTTCATCGTGCGCCGTCTCGAGCCCGACGGCTTTTTGCGTCTCGAGCGCATGGGCGGCGTGCCCGAGCGGCTGTGCGAGGGCACGCCCGTGAGGGTGGGCTCGGAGGACGGGCGCTGGTACAACGGCGTCATCGGCGCGAAGGCCTACCACGTGCTGTCCCCCGCCGAAAAGGAGAAGGCGTCGAACCTTGCGACGCTGTTCGTCGATATCGGCGCGGAGAGCGAGCAGGAGCTTCACGACCTCGGCATCGAGGTCGGCTGCCCCGTGTGCTACTATCCGCTGTTTATCGAGCTTCGGGGGGATCGCATCTCGTCGAGCTATCTTGACAACGCGGTCGGCCTCACCCAGCTTTTGTGTGTCGCCGAGGAGCTCGCGGCAAAGAGGGCGCGCGCGACAGTGCACATTGTCGGCACCGTGTGGGAGGAGTTTTCCGCGCGGGGCGCGATGATCGCCGCGAGAACCGCCAAGACCGACATGGGCATCTGCCTTTTGGGCCCCGGCGCGGGCGACACGCCCGACCAGCGCGGGTACAACAACGTCGCGCTCGGCGGCGGCCCGGGGGCCATCCTCTTCAACTTCCACGGCAAGGGCACCCTCAACGGCGCGGTCGTGCACAAGGGCATGTTCGAGCTGTTGAAAAAAACGGCGGGCGAGCGCGGGATCCCGCTGCAGCGCGCGGCGTACCGCGGCGCGCTGTCCGACACCGCCTATCTCCAGCTCGAGGACGAGGGCATCCCCGTCATGGACATGGGCTCGCCCGACCGCTACAGCCACAGCCCCAAGGAGGTGTGCGACCTTCGCGACGTGCGGGCGACGGCCGAGCTCGTCGCGGGCTTTGTGTACGGCCTCGACCGCGGTTTTGACCTCGGCCGTTTTTGACGCCGCGGCCCCGGAGCGCCTTAGGGACGTGCGGCATGAGGGCGGGCGCGGCCCCGTCTTCAAAAAATGAAATAATCCGCGCGGGAACCTCCGTCTGCCGTGGGCTACCGCGCGGGATAAATAAAAAAGCTCTTTTGGAGGATACTATGAGTAACGAGAGAATACCCATAATCATCGACACCGACCCCGGCGTGGACGACGCCATCGCGATCATGCTCGCCGCCGCGTCCGACAACCTCGAGATCGTGGGGCTTACGCCGGTCGACGGCAACGTCGAGGCAAAGTATACCTTTAAAAACGCCCTCGACCTCGCCGAGTTTTTGCAGCTCGGCTGCCCCGTGGCGAAGGGCGCCGAGCGGCAGCTGACCGTGCAGGCCCCGCGCCACGCGGGCCTCACCCACGGCGCGACGGGCATGGGCTCGGTCACCCTGCCCGAGGCAAAGGGAAGCTTCAGCGAGCTGCCCGCGTGGGACTTTATCTATGAAAAGGCGAAGGAATATGCGGGCAGGCTGCACATCGTGGCGATAGGCCCGCTGACCAACCTCGCGCAGCTGCTGATAAAGCACCCCGACGCGAAGGACTATATCAAGGAAATCGACATCATGGGCGGCGGCGTCGAGGGCGGCAACAGCACCCCCTATGCCGAGTTCAACTTCTGGATAGACCCGCCCGCCGCCGACATCGTGTTCAAAAGCGGCATCCCCATCGTCATGGCGGGGCTCAACGTCACCGAAAAGACCGGCATCGCGTTCGAGTTCATCGACAGGCTCGCCGAGAAAAAGTCGCTTATAAGCGGCATCATCAAGGCGCTGGTCAACAGCTATTCCGACAAGCTTGACAACAAGGAGGGCAAGCGCTCGAGCATCATCCACGACGCCATCCCGGTGTTTTGGCTCGCCGAGAATGATGCGTGCGAGTCGAAGCGCTGTCATATCGACATCTGCGCCGTCGAGGGGGACGAGCACTGGGGCGAGTCGGTTGCGAGCTACGACGACGAGAGCACCTTCAACACGGTGCTCATCACCGACATCGACATGCGCAGGTATGAAAAGTGGTACGAGGCCATGACCGAGTACTTTTCGCACCTCGCATAGACAGGCTTGCCGAAAGAGAGTGAGACGCAGCGCCGCCGCGGGCGGCGCTGCGTTTGGGGGGCGTCGGGGACGGCGCTCCCGGCGAGAGGGCAGCCCGCCGGGAAGCGGGCCGCGGGAAGAGGCGCGAGAGCGGGCGGCGGGCCGACCGGCGCGCGCCCTGTGCGGCGAAAAGCGTTTTTGTGCGGTGCCTTTCGCCCGATGCGGGGCCGCGGGGGCGCCTTTGCCTTGAAAAGCGTGGGCAGGGCGTTTTAAGTGAGCGGAATTTATCCCCCCCCCTTCCCCGAAAAGCGGCGTGTCAATGGCCGGGCCCCGCGCGTCGTCGGCCCCCCAATACTGTGTATTTGTGCGGAGAAGCTATGTTTTTTGTCATTCTGATAACCAAGATATTGAGCTTTTTGGGTCGGCTCGTCGGCAGGGGCAGCAGCCTGCCGGGCCTTGTCGCCCTCAAGCTGTGCCCCGACATCGCGAGGCGTCTCAAGCTGCCCGACACCGTCGTCGCGGTGACCGGCTCCAACGGCAAGACCTCGACGACCGAGCTCATCAAAAGGGCGGCGCTCGCGACGGGGAAACGCGTTGTGTGCAACAGCGAGGGCAGCAACCAGACCGAGGGCGTGGTGACGGCGCTTTTGAACGCGAGCACCCTTCGGGGCAGGGTCAGGGCGGACATCGTCGTGCTCGAGAGCGACGAGCGGTTCTGCCAATACACCTTTAAAAACCTGACGCCGAGCCACATCGCGGTGCTCAACCTCTTCAGGGATCAGCTCACCCGCAACGGGCACAGCGACTTCGTGAAGGGCGAGCTGCGCAAGGGCCTGCCCGAGGGCTCGACCCTCATCCTGAACGCAGACGAGCCGGTCAGCGCCTCCCTCGCCGAGGGGCGGACGTCGCCCGTCATTCGGTTCGGCGTCGAGCGCCGGGCGGGGTGCGAGGGCGCGGATGTCGCGCACGCCTATGACGACGGCGCGACCTGCCCCGTCTGCCGCGGCGAGATGAAATACGACTACAGGATATACAACCACCTCGGCGGCTTCGCCTGCACCGAGTGCGGGTTTAAACGGCAGCCCCCCGACCACGCGGTCACCGAGGACCGCGGGGGCGTCTATCTGCTCGACGGCAGATACGAGGTGACGCCGCAGCTGGACAACCCCATGTTCGCCTACAACATCGCGGCGGCGTTCACTGTGGCGGTCGAGGCGTTCGGCATGTCGGGCGAGGAGGCAGCGGCGGCGATAACGGGGCACAGGCTCTCAAACGCGTTCCAGGCGCGCCTTGCCGACTTCAGCGTCGGCGGGCACGACGGGGTCTTTATGCTGTGCAAGCACGAGAATTCCATCGCCTACGACGGCGCGATAGAGGCTGTCTGCCGCGACACGTCGCCCGAAAAGACGGTGATCGTCGCGGTGGATACCCTGAGCCGCAAGTATCTTGCCAACGACATGTCGTGGCTGTGGGACATCGACTTTGAGCGCCTCACGCGGGACGACGTGAAGCGAATCGTTCTGTGCGGAAGGTTTGCGGACGACCTCGCGGCGAGGCTCATAACGGCGGGGGTCGACGAGCAGAGGCTTACGGTCGAGCGGGACATCACGGCGGCGGTCGGCGCGCTCAAAGAGGGCGCGCGGGGCAGGGTGTTTGCGATGACCTGCTTCACCGACTCGCCCAAGCTGCTGCCGCTTTTAAAGGGGGAACGGTGAGATGAGGGTCAAAATCGTGCACCTGTTCCCGAGGCTGATGAGCCTTTACGGGGACTATGCCAACGTCGCGCTGCTGCAAAGACGGCTGTCGGCGGCGGGCGTCGAGGCTGAGGTCGTGAGGGCCGAGAGCGCCGCAGGCCTTGCCGAATACGGCGGCGAGCACAGCCTTTTGTTCGCGGGCGCGGGGACCGAGAGCGCCGCGGCGCGGGCGTGCGCCGACTGTTTTGCGCACCGCGGCGAGATAGAGGGCTTTTTGGAGAAGGGCGGAAAAATCCTCGCGTGCGGCACGGCGGGCGCCGCGCTCGGGCGGGGCATAGAGCTTGAGGACGGCCTGCACGAGGGCGCGGGCGTCGCGGGCGCGCTGTTTGTGTTTAAGCCGGGCGTGCGCCGCTATGCCGAGGTGCTCGCGCGCTTTGCGGGCGTCGGGGACGCGGCGGTCGGCTCGATAAACACCTCGTGCGAGGTAGCCGTCGAGGGCGACGAAATGTTCTCGGTCGTCTACTCGTCGTCGGCGGGCGTCGGCGCGCGCGAGGGCTTTTCGGACGGGCGGGTGTTTTGGAGCGAGCTGTCCGGCCCGCTTCTCGTGCGCAACCCCGCGCTGCTCGACCATTTTGCGGGCCTTTTGGCGGGCGAAGAACTGCCGCCCCCCGAGGGCACGCTGTTCAAACATCTGCAAAGGGGCTACGCGTCGGTGGCGGCGACGCTTTCGGCGGCCGCCCGCGGCGGCGGGGGGGCGAGCGTGTGAAGAGGGTAAGCGGCTGCATCGTGACCTATAAATGCTATGACAAGTGCCGCGAGGCGGTGCGCACGCTGTATGAGCACACAAAGGGCGTCGATTTCACGCTGTACATCGTGGACAACTGCTCCGGGGACGGCACGCTCCAAAAACTGAAGGAAGAATTTCCGCAGCTCGTGACGGTGCAAAACCCCGACAACAAGGGGTTCGGGCACGGGCACAACACGGTGCTGCCGATGCTCGAGAGCGACTATCACGCCGTGATAAACCCCGACATCACCGTCGACCGCGACGCGATAAGCGAGCTGTGCGCCTATCTTGACGACAACGCCGACGTCGGGCTTGTCACGCCCGAGATCCGCTATCCGTCGGGCGAGGTGCAGATAATCGGCAAGCGCAACCCCACCTTTTTGGCGCTGTTCGGCAGGCACCTGTTCAAAAAGAGGCTCGAGGGGGTGGTGCGGCACTATCAGATGCTGGACGAGGACCTTACAAAGCCCACCGATATCGAGTTCGCTACAGGCTGCTTTTTTGTCATACGAACCGGGATATTCAAGCGTATAGGCGGGTTTGACGAGCGGTGGTTCATGTACTTTGAGGACATGGACATAACGAGGCGCGCGCGGGAGCACGGGCGCGCGGTGTACTGGCCGTATACCTATGTCTATCACGAGTGGGAGCGCTCGAGCTCGCACAAGCTGAAATACTTTGTCATACTCGTCATCGGCATGTTCAAGTATTTCGGGAAATGGGGCTTTAAATTCAAATAAAAAAATCGGGAGGGAACGGTACATGAAGGGCATTGTTTTGGCGGGGGGCTCGGGCACGCGGCTGTACCCGTCGACCATTGCGGTCTCAAAGCAGCTGCTGACGGTGTGCGACAAGCCGATGATCTACTATCCCATGTCGACGCTCATGCTCGCGGGCATCAGGGAGATTCTCATCATCTCCACGCCGCGGGACATCGGCGGCTTTAAGACCCTTTTCGGGGACGGCAGCCAGCTCGGCCTCGATATCAGCTACGCCGTGCAGGAGAGCCCGCGCGGGCTTGCGGACGCCTTTATCGTCGGTGCGGATTTCATCGGCGGCGACAACGTCTGCCTTGTGCTCGGCGACAACATCTTCTACGGCTACAGCTTTTCCGAGAGGCTGAAGCGCGCTGTCGAGAGAAAGCGCGGCGCGACCGTCTTCGGCTATCACGTCAGCAACCCGGGCGACTTCGGCGTCGTCGACTTTGACGACGAGGGCAACGTGCTGTCGATTGAGGAAAAGCCGCAAAAGCCCAAGTCCAACTATGCGGTGCCGGGGCTCTATTTTTACGACAACAGGGTGGTCGAGATCGCGAAAAACGTCAAGCCCTCGGCGCGGGGCGAGCTTGAGATCACCTCGGTCAACAACGAGTACCTGCGCATGGGCGAGCTCAAGGTCGAGCTGTTCGGCCGCGGCATGGCGTGGCTCGACACCGGCAGCCACCGCTCGATGCTCGACGCCGCCAACTTTGTCGACGCCGTTCAGCAGCGGCAGGGGCTCTACATATCCTGCCTTGAGGAGATCGCGTACCGCCGGGGGTTCATCGACAGGCAGCAGCTCATCAAGCTCGGCGAGGGCCTCGCGAAGACCGACTACGGCCGCTACATCCTGCGCATAGCCGAAAACTCAAAATAACAGGGGAACATACGAGATGAGGATACTGATAACGGGCTGCAACGGGCAGCTCGGCACCGAGCTGCAAAAGCAGCTCGCCGAGGGACGAAGCGAGATCGGCGCGATCCCCGCCGTCTACCGAAACGCGAGGACGGTGCCCATTGACATCGACACCCTCGACCTCACCGACCGGGACGAGACCTTTCGCTTTTTGCGGGACGAGAGCCTCGACCTCGTCATCAACTGCGCGGCCTACACCAACGTCGACGGCTGCGAGACGGGCGAGGACGCCGCGTATTCCGCCAACGCGCTCGCGGTGCGAAACCTTGCGGACATCTGCGAAAAGACGTCGACCAAGCTGCTTCACGTCTCGACCGACTATGTTTTTGCGGGGGACGGGAAGGCGCCCTACCGCGAGTACGACCTCCCCGCGCCGCGCAGCGTCTACGGCAAGACCAAGCTCGCGGGCGAGATCTTTGCGCGCGAGCGGTGCCGCAGGCACTTTATCGTGCGGACCTCGTGGCTGTACGGCTACACGGGCAAAAACTTTGTCAAGACCATCCTGCGGGTCGCGCGCGAGCGCGGCGAGGTCACGGTCGTCAACGACCAGTTCGGCAACCCGACGAGCGCCGTCGACGTCGCGCACGCGATTTTGGAGATCGCCGCGGGGGACGAGTACGGCACCTATCATGCCACCTGCAACGGCGTGTGCTCGTGGTACGACTTTGCCAGGCGCTTTGTCGAGGCGGCCGGGGTGCGGGCGACCGTCAAGCCCTGCACGACTGCCGAGTACGGCAGCCCGACCGACCGCCCCGCCTATTCGGCGCTCGACAACATGATGCTGCGCCTGACGACGGGCGACCATATGCGCGACTGGCGGGACGCGATCGACGCCTATATAAAAAACGGCGGCGGCGAATAACAAACAGAAAACAGAAGGACGCCCCGGGGGCCGTGCAGCCCCGCCCCGCAAAACGGGCAAGAGGGCGGCGTGTTTCGACCCTGTCCCGCCGAACGGGCAAAAGCACACACTGTTCGCCCCTGCTCGGCGAACAGGCGGAAGGGGCGGCGGGGCGGCATAAAGCCCCGCGGGCAGCGGCTTCGGGCGAGGTGAGAAGACACGGCGAAGAGCGTGACATACCCCGCCTCGGCGGCTAACTGATTCCGTTCGGCATGCGGGACGGCGGGTCGAGCCGACCTTTGGGGACATTGTATGACGGGGCGTTGCCCCTCGACCGAATAACGACGCGGGCGGCCGAACGGTCTTCGGACGCCGCGATAAACGACAACGGAGAGAACAAAAAATGAAGAACATCCTTGTGACGGGCGGCGCGGGCTTTATCGGCTCCAACTTCATCCTCTACATGCTCGGGCGGTACGACGACATCAAGATCGTCAACGCCGACAAGCTGACCTACGCCGGCAACCTCGAAAACCTGCGGTCGGTCGAAAAGGATCCGCGCTATGTTTTCAGCCGCACCGACATCTGCGACGGCGGCGAGATAAGCAGGCTCATGACGGAAAACGACATCGACACGGTGATAAACTTCGCGGCCGAGAGCCACGTCGACCGCTCGATAACCGACCCCGGCATCTTTGCGCGCACCAACGTGCTGGGCACCGTGACGCTGCTCGACTGCGCCAAAAGGGCGTGGGAGCTGGACGGCGGCGGCTTTAAGGAGGGGGTCAAGTACCTTCAGGTGTCGACCGACGAGGTGTACGGCTCGCTCGGGCCGGACGGCTTTTTCACCGAGACGACGCCCCTAGACCCGCACAGCCCCTACTCGGCGTCCAAGGCATCGGCCGACCTGTTCGTAAAGGCGTACCACGACACCTACGGGATGCCGACCAACATCACCCGCTGCTCCAACAACTACGGGCCTTTTCAGTTCCCCGAAAAGCTCATCCCGCTCATGATAAACAACTGCCTCAACCACCGCGCGCTGCCGGTGTACGGCGACGGGATGCAGATAAGGGACTGGCTGTATGTCGAGGACCACTGCAAGGCGATCGACATGGTCGCGCGCGGCGGCGTGTCGGGCGAGGTGTACAACATCGGCGGGCACAACGAGCGCCCCAACGTCGTCATCGTCAAGACGATCATCGACAACGTCGGCAAAAACGACCCCGAGGTCAACGAGGGGCTTATCAAGCACGTCGAGGACCGCAAGGGCCACGACCGCCGCTACGGCATCGACCCCGCGAAGATAAAGGGCGCGCTCGGTTGGTTCCCCGAGACCCCGTTTGAAAAGGGCATCGTGCTGACGATCGACTGGTACCTCGCCAACCGCCCGTGGATGGAAAATGTCGTCTCGGGCGACTATGAGCGGTACTACGCCGAGCGGTACGGCGAATAAGGGGGGCTTCTCGGCGCGAAACGGGAACGGCGCGCATCTGCCGCGCGGAGCGGCGGGGCGCAAGAGGAACAGACGTTTGACATGCGGCGCGGCCTTTTTGCGCCGGTCGGGCTATCGTTTCGATTACGACGTGTATCTACCGCGCGGTAAGGGGGCGTTAAGTTCCGGCCCTTTGGACTCCCTTGCCGAACGCCGTCGCCGAGGGCTTGTGCCCTTGACCTTAGGCTCCCCTGCCCTTAAGCCTCCCCTGTGTAAGGGGAGGTGTCAGCACAGCTGACGGAGGGGTTGTGTCGACGCAGTCGACTGAGGGATTGACTGCGCAAGGCTTTGCTGCCTAAACATGCCTTGTGCTGCGACTTGAGCTCGTCTCTCACAATCCCCCGCCGCTTTGCGGCCCTCCTTTACACACGCCCCGCGGGAGGATGCGGGGCGTGTTCCCTAAAGCTCCGCCGCGCGAACAAGCCTTTTGCCGCGGTTTAAAGCACAGCCCTGCAACCCCTTTGCGGCGCCGAAGCCGCGGCAAAGCGGTGAATTTAATTTTTAAAACCTGTTTCAACAGGCGCGGAATTGTTGTATACTTAACATAGAATACAGCGCCCCCGGCGGGGCGCATCAAAAAAATACGGGGAGGTTTTGCTATGATACTGAAGGACAAAACCGCCGTCGTCACGGGCGGCACAAGGGGGATCGGCTTTGCGATCGTCAAGGCGTTCCTCGACAACGGCGCGAACGTCGCGCTGCTGGGCTCGCGAAAAGAGTCGGTCGACAAGGCGCTCTCGAGCCTCACCGAGTACAAGGACAGGGTCATGGGCCTGTATCCCGACCTGTGCAGCCCCGAGGAGGTCGGCGAGGCCTTCAAGGCGGTCAAGGACAGGTTCGGCAGGCTGGACGTGCTCGTAAACAACGCAGGCATCTCGTCGCGGGCAAGCCTCTATGAATATTCGGTCGAGGAGTTTTCCAAGATCCTTGACGTGAACATCAAGGCGGTGTTTGTGTGCTCGCAGGCGGCCGCGAGGATCATGAAGGAGCAGGGCGGCGGCAGCATCATCAACACGAGCTCGATGGTCTCAAAGGCCGGGCAGCCCGCAGGCTGCGGATACCCCGCGAGCAAGTTTGCGGTGAACGGCCTCACCGTCTCCCTCGCGCGGGAGCTTGCCAAGGACAACATCCGCGTCAACGCGGTGGCGCCCGGCGTCACGAGGACCGACATGGTCGCGGCACTTCCGAAGGAGATGGTCGACCGCATCTCGGCGGGCATCCCGCTCGGGCGCGTCGGCGAGCCCGAGGACGTCGCGAACGCCTTCCTGTACCTCGCGAGCGACATGGCAAGCTATATCACCGGCACCGTCATCAACGTCGACGGCGCGGCGACGGCGTAAGCGGCGCATGACGGCGCACCCGCAATGCCGCCGGTCTAAATCGGTTTGCAGCGGCAAAACGCCGCTTTTGGGCGCGCTGTATGCACGTCGATGTGTCCGACGGTGAGCGGCGGACGCGGGGGCAGAATCCTCGTGTCGGCGTTTAAAGGGTGCGTCCGCGAAAACGGCCGCGCTCTGCGGAAGCAGTCAGTTTTTTAGGGCAGCACGGTTTGCGCCGTTTCGACCGTGCTGCCCTTTGGGTCTCTTGAAGCAGCGGAGAAAATCGGTCAAGCGGGCGCGGCGGCGTTTTCGGGTATCCGTGTCCTCGGGAGGTCTTGAGGTTGCCTGAAAAGGGTTGAAACGGTTGAAAGGCGGCGGGTACGGCTATACGCCCGACTACGCGGACGAGCTTGACGACTACTATACGATCGTGTACGATATTGCAAGCGGAAAAAACAGGCTGCAATTACAATTAAACTGAGCGCGCAGCGGGCGGTGTGTCTGCGCTGACTGTGCGCACAACCATCTTTCGGGAGGGTAACGACAATGGACAAAAAGGCGATGTACAAGCTGAGCTACGGGCTGTTCGTGCTCACGGCGGCGGCCGACGGGCGCGAGAGCGGGTGTATCGTGAACACCGCCGCGCAGGTGACGAGCGAGCCGAATCGGATAAGCGTCGCCGTCAACAAGGCGAACTTCACCCACGACCTGCTCAAAAAGAGCGGCAGGCTGTGCGTTTCGGTCATCTCGCAGCAGGCGACGTTTGACCTCTTTAAGCGCTTCGGCTTTCAGTCGGGGCGCGACGTCGACAAGTTCGACGGCTTCGGCGGTTGCGGGCGCACGGACGACGGGCTTGTGTATGTAAGCGAGGGCACAAACGCCTATATCACGGCGACGGTCGAGCAGATGATCGACCTCGGCTCGCACACCCTGTTTATCGCGCGCGTCGACGACGCGGCGGTGCTTTCGGACGCCCCGTCGGCGACCTATGCCTACTATCAGTCGTCGATAAAGCCCGCCGCGCCCAAAAAGAGCGGCGGCAAAACGGTGTGGCGCTGCACCGTGTGCGGGTATATCTACGAGGGGGAGGAGCTCCCCGCCGACTTTGTGTGCCCGCTGTGCAAGCACCCCGCGTCGGATTTTGAAAAGACCGCCGTCTGAGCGGGCTTCGGGTCAAGGCAACACCGTATAATTTTAAGCATCGGATCACGTCGGCAGATCTCTTGTCGGATGAAACAAAAACCGCAGGGAATACCTGTTGTTTTGCCGAGGATTTTTGGAAAATATGGCAGAAAATCCGCAAGCGACCCCGTGTTTAAGGCCCCGGCCGTAAATTGTGCGGTGCTGCCTTGAAGCTTTCAGCGCCGTGCGCACGGGGGTGTGCGGCGGCGAGGGGCAGGCGTCCGCCGAGAGCAGGCCGCTTTTCGGCGGACGCCCTTTTTGCCTGCCCGAGGTTCGCAAACGATTTTTTAGGGGAGAAAAACATGGAACGAACAGAGATGCTGCGCGGCCTGTACGGCAGGTTTGACGAGGACAGCCGCCTCACCGGCAGCCTTCAGGGCAAGCTCGAATACCGCACCACCATGCACTATATCCGCAAGCTCGTGCCTCAGGGCTCGCGGGTGCTCGAGGTGGGCGCGGGCACGGGGCGGTACTCGGTCGCGCTGGCCGCCGAGGGGTACGACGTGACGGCCGTCGAGCTTGTCGAAAGCAATTTGGAGGTACTGAGAAGGAACGCTGCGGGGCTCGGGAACATCGACTGCCTTCAGGGCGACGCCGCCGACCTCTCGGCCCTTCGGGACAACAGCTTTGATGCCGTGCTCCTTTTCGGCCCTATGTATCACCTGTTCGACGAAGAGGAGCAGCACCGGGCGCTCGACGAGGCGATCAGGGTGGCTAAGCCGGGCGGCGTCATCATGGCGGCCTTTATTTCGGTGTATGCGATCATTGTCAACAACGGCCTCGGATGGGGCCTGCGGGACAGCATAGCTCTGAATTTTGACGACGATTTCACGGTGCGGCACTGTGTGGAGCAGCTGTTCACCGGCTTTGACATAGCGGAGTTTGAGGGGCTGTTTTGTGGGAAGCCCGTCAAAAAGATCGCACTCGCGGGAACCGACAGCGTCCTGGAGCTGCCCGAAAAGAAGGGCATTCTCAGCCTGTCCGACGAGGAGTTCGAGCTGTTTTACAGATACCACCTGGCGACCTGCGAAAAGCGCGAGCTGCTCGGCAGCCAAAGTCATCTGCTCTACATGTGCAGAAAGGACGGGCGTCCGCAGGACGCCTGACATGCCCTGCCCGTCAAAAAGAGGGACAAGCAGGGCCGATGCAAAAAGCATCCGTAGGCATCCGAAGGCGGCCTGTGTGAACAGGCTGCGGCTTTTTTAAGAAACAAATGCCGCAAAAGTACGGCAAAAAGATGCAGACGTTCGGCGGCCTGTGCGAAAAAACGCCGCATTTTTTGAGAAACAGGGCTGCGGAACACGGCCCAAAGCCGCGCTCCCTGCGGCCCGCCGTCGCCCTGCCGCGGGCCACGACGGCCTGTGTGAAAAAAGCCGCGTCTAAAAAAGGTGCGGCAAAAACGCCCGCCGCCGCTTTGCGGCGTGGGATCGACCTCCGGGAGCGGCTGTCGCCCGCCCGCCGAGACGGTGCAAAACGGGCCGCGACCCGCCGCGATTTTGATTGACTTAACGCAAAACCCGACTATAATATCAATAGGAGACGGGCGCTCACAGCTTTTCGAGGCAGTCCTCGATCGAGCCGAGTGCCTTTTTGACGAGCTGAAGCTTTTCGTCGAGACGGCCCTTGACACCGTTTTTGCAGCGGGGAAGGCCCGCCTTTGCGGCGCCCGCGAGGCAGCCGAGGAGGAAGCAGACAGCGCCCAGCCTCACCTTGCACATAAACCCGTTTTTCATCTTTGCGCGCCCCCTTGTCTTTTTTGTTAGTATCCGCATTTTCGGCCCGATTATTACACGGCGCGCGAAAAAGGGGCGGCGAACGTCTCGGACGCTGCACAGGAGGTAGCTTTGTCATGCAGAACAGGATAAACAAAAATGTGTACAATGTCGTCATCGTGGGCTTGATGGCGGCGATGGTCTTTGTGGGCACCATGCTTCACATCGACATCCCGACGTCGCCGACCGACAAGACGATGATAAGCTTCGGCAACAGCATGTGCGTGCTCGCGGGCCTGCTGTTCGGCCCGCTGCGCGGCGGGCTTGCCGCCGGGATAGGCTCGATGATCTACGACCTGATGGACCCGATATTTCTCCCGGGCTTTTGGTGGACGTTCATCGCGAAGTTTGTCATGAGCTTTGTCGCGGGCGTCGTGTACAAGCACATAAGGGGGCACAGGACGCTCGCGACCGCCGTCGCGGCGGTGTGCGGCGCGTTCAGCTATGTGGTGCTGTATCTCGGGAAGAGCTTTGTCACCGATTATTTCATCAAGGGCTACGAGCTCGAGACGGTGCTGGTGACGGTGGGCACCAAGGCGCTCACCTCGACCTTTAACGCGGTCGTCGCGGTCGTCATCTCGTTCGTCCTCGCGTCGCTCATCCGCCCCGCGCTCAGACGCGCAAAGTTGTTGGACATGGGGGAGTGACCGTTGGCCTTTAACATCGTGCTGGTCGAGCCGAGGATACACCAGAACACGGGCAATATCGCGAGAACCTGCGCCGTCACGGGCGCGGCGCTTCACCTCGTCGAGCCGCTCGGCTTTTCGGTGGACGACGCGAAGCTCAAGCGCGCGGGGCTCGACTATTGGGACAAGCTGTCCGTCACCTACTACCGCTCGCTCGACGAGTTTCTCGCAAGGCACGGGCGGGACAGGCTGTTTTTGTTCTCGACAAAGGCGCCCAAGAGCTACTGCGAGGCCGTCTACCCCGACGGGTGCTATCTCGTCTTCGGACGGGAGGACAGGGGGCTGCCCGAGGGCTTGCTCAGGAGCAGGCTCGGGGACTGTGTGCGCATCCCGATGCTGCCCACCCTGCGCAGCCTCAACCTGTCCAACAGTGCGGCGATCGCCGTGTACGAGGCGCTGCGCCAAAACGGCTTCCCGGGCTTTGAGGAGCGCAGCGGCTGTCTCGGCGCGGACGTCTGAGGCGGCGAGGCCCGAGAGTTCCGTTTGCGCGCCGTGCCGACGGGGCGGGGCTGCTTCGGCCGGCGCCCGCGGGGGGGCGGCGGCGTTCCCACGTCGACTGTCCTGTCGCGGGCCTCTGAAAAACACACACGGGAAGGGGAGCGCGTATGCGTCACAAAAAGAGTGTACCCAACTATTCAAAATGGATCAAACGGGCGAGGGCCTCAAGGCGGGTGAACATCGCGGCGTGCGCGCTGCTCATGTGCGGCGCGGCGGCGGGCGCAGTGTTTGCCTGCGGCACGCCCTACCGCCTGCCGGCGCTGCTTTCGTGCGCGGCGCTCGAGCTCGCGCTGGCGGGGCTGCTTATAAAAAATGTGCGCGAGGCGAGGGCGGCGATGGACATCGCCCGCACGGGCAACTATGCCGTGATGCTCTCGGACGCGCAGCAGGACATGATCGCGGCGCAGCAAAAACGCCGCGGGCAGTGCTTTTATCTCTCGGCGTTTTTGGGCCTTGTGACCCCGACGGCCATCGTGTTGACCGCGATATCCATGCGCACGGGCGAGCGGACCTACCTTGTGGTGATGGGCGCGGCGGCCTTTGCGGCGCTTGCCGCGGTGGTCATCGCGTCGATGTACCTCACCGCCCGGCTTCGTGCGCGCGACTCGTTTTTTACGGTGTCGCCGCACGGGATCCTGGTCGGCAAGGAGATCATCCCGTTTGAGACGCGGGATGTCGAGACGCTGCTCAAGTTCGACGACTTTTATCTGCTTCGCTTTGTGAAGAGCGAGGTGTTCGGCATAACCCACCGCAGCGAGATCATCATCCCCACCGACGGCGTCGTGCGCGACGGCATAGGGCGCTCTGCCGACGAGGAGATCGTGAGCGAGCTGGGGCTCGGGGGGCTGTTTGCCACCACCGGCAGCTGGTTTGAGTGCCGCGACTACGGCGAGCGGGACAGCGTCGGGGCGGACGCGCCCAAAGCGGATGAAGAGAGGGAAAGCAAGGCCGCGAAACGGCGGCGGCGCAGGGACAAAAAGCGCGCCGCAGCCGACGGGGCGGCGGATGCCGAGCGGGGCGACGACGGCGCGGCCGAGGAGGCCGATATTGACGGCGCGGCACAGTCGGGGCCCGTCCCGCCCGAGGCGGACGCGGCCGAGCGGGCCGAGGTTTGACGGGGCGGCCTTCGGCAAAGGGCTTTTCCGGTCCCCGCTCGGCGCGGTGAATAACGGGCGGCGAAAAAGGCACAATAACGACGGAGCTTCCGTGCGGCAGACGGGAGAAGTCGGGCTGTTCCCGGGAAGCGCCGCCCGACGCCGTGCGGGACAGCGGAGCGTTCGCATACGCGTCGGACAGAAAAGACGGGCGCGCCCGGGCTTCGGCGGCGCAAAACGGGGGGCGCCCGTCGAAATCCCCGACCTTTGCAACAAAGGTGCGCGTCTGCGCCACTATCTATAATGTAATGCGGTATATTAAATAAGCTTTGGCGGTATCTGACATGGCATACGTGAAGAAGAGAACAAGGACGAGACGAAACACGGCTGCGAAGGGCGGAATAGTCCTCATCTGCGGACTGATTGCGACGATTGCGGCGGTGATCACCGTCGGCCGCTATCTCGGCGCCCGAAACGGGGCCGAGGCGGGCGCCGACAACCTCGCCGCGGCGGGGGTTTCGGACGGCACGCAGACGATTGTCAAGGATCCCGAGGGCCTTCCGCTCTCGGGCGGCGGGCAGGACGCGGGGGAGCAGCTCTCCGGCGAAAATTCGGGGGCTGCCTCCGACGACCCCGAGGGCATCCTGCCCGAGCCCGAGATCGTCATAACCGAGCGGGACGGGGTGACCTATCTCTCGGTAAAGGGGCACGAGATGATTCTTGTCAACAAGGAGTACAGCCTGCCGAGCGACTACGGCGACGGTATAACGGACGAGGCGGCCGCGGCGCTCGACAGCATGATGCAGGCGGCGGCGCAGGACGGCATCGACCTTTGGGTCGTCTCTGGCTTCCGCAGCTATGACACGCAAAAGTCGATCCACGATCGCTATGTCAACGACTACGGCAGTGAGTACGCGGCGCGCATCTCGGCGCTTGCCGGGCAGTCGGAGCATCAGACGGGCCTCGCATTCGACTTAAACTCGCTGTCCGACTCCTTCTGCGAGACGGCGGAGTACGCGTGGCTGAGCGAGAACGCCGCGAAGTACGGCTTTATCCTGCGCTTCCCGCGCGGCAAGGAGTGGGCGACGGGCTACATCTTCGAGCCATGGCACTACCGCTATGTCGGGGTCGAGCTCGCCGAGATATTCAGCGAGAGCGGCCTGTCGGTCGAGGAGTACGCGGGCATCGAGCACTCGCCTAACCCCGAGGCTTAGCCGAAAAGGTATCGCAGGGCGGTGTTTTGCACGCGCCGCGGGGAGCTTGACTGACATCCAAAAACAAAAAACGATCGCGCCGCCGTCACGGACAGGACGGCGGCGCGATTTTAACGGCCGCAAATCGCGGCGCGCTTTGCAGGGGGCCCCTGTCCGCGCGCCGCGGGGATTGACGGGCCGTGACAAAAGCCGTGTGCGAGTTCGGCTTCTGAAGCAAGTTTTTGACAACCCCTCCGTCAGATGCGCTGACACCTCCCCTTGCACGGGGGAGGCTTAGGGGCCCGTGCCCCGAGGGGCGGACATAAGCTTTAGTACCCGGAAACCTTCCCCC
>CAYSRC010000003.1:0-78862 GCA_964433495.1 uncultured Oscillospiraceae bacterium | reverse complement strand
TGCCGAGTGTCGTACTTTTTTACACTCGGCTGAATTCCCGAGAATATGGGAACCCCCGAACGCCGTACCGATTGCGCGCGGTAAGGGAGCCTGAGAGATGTGGCCCACGCGGCAGGCAAAAGCTTTAGGGTTTACCGATGGCCGTGAAACTGCCGTAACCCGGCCTCCCTTACCGCGCGTCTTCCCATTACGCCGCGCAGCTGTCGCGCGGCGCGGTTAAGGCCGAGCGGAACGGACATTTTCATGCGGCGTGGTTTTACACGCCTTTCAAGCTGTCATTTATTTAAGTTCGACCGCGCGGCAAGTGGCCTCAAGGGGAGGGGAATCTTTTTTTCCCGAAATGTCTTACAGAGAATGAACGCCGAGAGGGGCAGGTCACACGACCCGCCCCTCTCGACTTTTTTCTCTCTATATCAACGACCGTTCAGCACAAAACAAAAGGGAAGACGCAAGCTGCTCCAGACAGGCAAGCCGTTGTGCGGCGGCATTGTCCGCTGCCAACCCGCGGTGGACGCCGAACAACAGGAGTCCTGTCTGTAAAGTTAAATCACATTACAGACTTGCCTTGGAGATCTCTTCGAGCAAAAGCTCCTGCTGCGCGTCGAACGGCTCTTCGTCCTCGGCCGTCTCGGGCGGGTAGTACCGTCCGTCCGACTTAAGCTCGCGCGCCTTGACGTTGTCGCGCAAAAGGGCATCAAGCACATGCAGTATCCTGCCTTCGATCTCCTTATCGAGCACGGGCGTCGCTATCTCGACGCGTCTGTCGGTGTTGCGGGTCATGAAATCCGCGCTTGAGATATAGGTCGCCCTGTCCTCGCCCTCTCCGAAGCAGTAGATGCGCGAGTGCTCGAGAAACCGCCCAACGATGCTTCTGACCGTTATGTTGTCCGAGACGCCCTCGACGCCCGGCAGCAGACAGCAGATGCCGCGGACAACCAGCTCGACCCTGACGCCGCTCTTGCCCGCAAGCTCGAGCGCGTCGATAAGCTCCTTGTCGGTCAAGCTGTTCATCTTTGCCGCGATGTGCGCCTTTTCACCCCGCAGCGCCTTTTCGGTCTCACGCTTTATGAGCGCGAGCATGCCGCTTTTAAAGCCCGTCGGGGACAGAAGCAGACGCCGGTAGCTGTCCTCGAGGTTGAGCACGCCGATGTTGCGGAAGAAGGCCGCGGCGTCCATGCCGATGTCGCTGTCGGCGGTAATGATGTTGAGGTCGGTGTACAGCTTCGCGGTGGCCTCATTATAGTTGCCGGTGCCGAGGTGGGTGATGTAGCTTATGCCGTCATCGTCCGACAGAACCACCGAGATTATCTTGGAATGAACCTTGTAGTTGGAGACCCCGTACAACACGGTGCAGCCCGCCTCCTGAAGCAGGTTTGCAAAGTACAGGTTGTTTTCCTCGTCAAAGCGGGCGCACAGCTCGAAGACGGCGACGACCTCCTTGCCGTTTTCGCACGCCCTCTTCAGGGCCTCCACAATGCGCGAATGGGAATCGACGCGGTAGATGGTTATCTTTATGCTCACAACGCGGGGATCCCCCGCGCACTCCTCAATGAGCTTTATAAGCGGCTCCATGCTGTCAAAGGGATAGGACAAAAAGACGTCGCCGCTCTTCACCCGCTCGATCATCCCGCCCGACATGGCGCAGTCGGGGGAGACGTAGCCGCGGAAGGGGGGATATCGCAGCTCCGCCGCTCTGTCGGACGGCAGATACCGCTGCAGCGAAAGCATGAACTTGTAGTTGAGAAGCCCTTTGACCTTGAAGACAAAGTTCTTTTTTATGTTTAGGTTTTTGCACAAAAACTCCTTGAGGGTATCCTTGTCGCAGTCGGTCTCAAGGCGCACGACGCCCGTCGAGCCCCGCAGCTCGACCTTGCGCTTGATAAACTTTGAAAAGTCATAGTCGTACTCGATGTCGGCGTCCTCGACGTTAGCGTCAAAGTCGGCGTTGCGCGCGACGCGGACGGCGGCCCGGCTCTTCACCTTGTAGCCCGGGAACGCGAGATCGCCGAACGCCCGCACAATGTCCTCGACGGGCACGAGGTGCAGCTTTTTCCCGCGGTGAAGCGGCACGAGGGTGTCGAGCTTGGGGTGCACCGCCATTATCCCGTACATCGTGCGCTCGTTCTTCTCGAGCTCGTACACCATGTAGGTGTCGAGGTTTTCAAAGTGGATGAGCGGGTGCTTGGCGTCGAGCACAAGCGGGGAGAGCAGCGGCATGATCTTGTCGAAAAAGTAGCTGCGGCATTCGTCCGATTGCGCGGGCGTGAGGTTTTTTATGCTGTCGATGCAGATTTCGCGCGCCTTCAGCTCGGCCTTCAGCGCGGCATACACCGCGTCGCGCTTTTTGTACAGTCTGCGGCACTCGGCCAAAATGCCCCTTATCTGCCGGGCGGGGGTGAGTCCGGTTTTGTTTTCCCGCATGTCGGGCTCAATCTTCATCTGGTTGACAAGGCTGCCGACCCTGACCATGAAAAACTCATCGAGGTTGGAGCAAAAGATCGAGAGAAACTTGCAGCGCTCAAGCAGCGGGACCTCGGCGGAACAGGCCTGGTCAAGGACCCTCTCGTTGAACATCAGCCACGAATATTCCCTGTTGATTCTGTTGTTTCTTACAAACAGCGAGTTCGAGGTCACGGAGTCGGTCTTTTTTTTCTTCATGGCTCTCGGAAAAGCTCCTTTAAATTAAAACGTATTGTTTATGCCGCCCGAAGATCCCGCACGGCGGCGCGGGGAACACCCCGCCGCACCGTCCCGCCGCGGCTCTGCGCGGACGACGGGACAGCACGGCGTATCCCTGTGCATTAAATGTTATTTTTCCTCGCCGAAGCTTATGCCCACGCTCCTGGCGGTGGTTATGAGATGGTGGTCGGTTGGCACCCACTTGGTCTTACCGGCGATGTCGGACAGCAGATTGTAGGACACCTCGCCGTCCTTCATCGCGACGGTCGTGCCGAACGCGCCCTGTTTTGCGAGCTTGCCCGCAAAGCAGCCGAGCTCGGTGCTGAGAAGCCTGTCGTAGGGCGAGGGGCTGCCGCCGCGCTGCAGGTGCCCCGGCACGAGGGTGCGGCACTCGATGCCCGACCTTTCGGTGATCTGCTTCGCGATTCGGTTGGAGATATTGGTGAAGCCCTCCTCGGCGCGCTTGGCCGCGCGGGCCTTTTTCTTCATCTCGGCCTCCTCCTTGTCCATCGCACCCTCCGAGACCGCGATGATGCTGAAGTCCTTGCCCGCCTTTGCACGCCCCGCGACCGCGTCGACGATGTTGTCGATGTCGTAGGGGAGCTCGGGCAGGATGATGACGTCGGCGCCGCCCGCGATGCCCGCGTACAGGGTGAGCCAGCCGACCTTGTTGCCCATGAGCTCAACGACCATGGCGCGCCCGTGGCTTGCGGCCGTGGTGTGGACGTTGTCGATGCAGTGCGTCGCGACATCGACCGCCGAGTGGAAGCCGAAGGTGACGTCGGTGCCCCAGATGTCGTTGTCGATGGTCTTGGGTATGCCGATGACATTGCACCCCTCGCTTGCGAGCAGGGCGGCCGTCTTGTGCGTGCCGTTGCCGCCGAGGGTGACGAGAAGATCAAGCCCCATCTTTTTGTAGTTCTTTTTCATCATATCAAGCTTTGAGGGCATGTCGGCCTCTTCCTTTTCGGTCATCAGCTTGAAGGGCTGGCGTGAGGTGCCGAGTATCGTGCCGCCCGTGTTGAGTATGCCCGAAAAGTCGCTTGACTTCATGAGGTGATATTCGCCGCTGATGAGCCCGCCGTAGCCGTCGGCAATGCCGTATATCTCGGCCCCTTTGATCTCGTGCAGAGCGTACTTTGCAAAGCCCCTGATGACGGCGTTGAGCCCCGGGCAATCCCCGCCGCTTGTGAGTATACCGATTTTCATCCTGAACAAGCCCCCATTTTTCCGCTAAAGAGCGGTTTTTTAAATTATACCATATCTTTGGGGCGCCGCGCTACGCAAAATAAACACAAAAACATGAAATATCTCATTGTTTTTAACCGTTTTGTCGGCCTCGGCCGCTCTGCGGCCGCCGCTGCGCGGACCTGTGCGCCGCCGCGCCGAAAAAATGTGTCGTTGAAATGCCGGAAAAAATGAGATAAAATAGAATTCGGCCGCGATGCGGCGGTTGAAAGCAGGAGGGAGTGATTCTCGGTGCCGTTTTCACAGGCGACGATTGATTTTCTGTTTCAAAACAGGATGATGGACTCAAAGCAGTGGTTTTCGGAGCACAGGGAGCAGTACAACGAGCTGGTTCTCAAGCCGATGTTCGAGCTTGTAACCGCGCTCGAGCCCGCGATACATGCAATCGACCCGCTGCTCATCTGCGAGCCCAAGGTGTCGCGCTCGGTCTCGAGGATATACCGCGACACCCGATTCACAAAGGACAAATCGATCTTCAGGGACGTCATATGGGCGTCCTTCTCCAGAAAGAGGGAGCTGCCGCACAACCCGCCGCCGGGCTTCTTTTTTGAGCTTTCGCCCGACGGGCACCGATACGGCTGCGGGTGGTACGCCGCAAGCGCCGAGGTCATGGCGCTTATCCGCGAGCGGGTGCTGAAACGGGACGCGCGTTTTTTGCGCGCGCACGGGGCGTTTAAGGAGCAGGATATCTTCGCTTTGGAGGGCGACGAGTACAAAAAACCGCGGTATGCCGACGAGCCGGAGGAGTACAGGCAGTGGCTGCAAAAAAAGAACATCTGCTTTATTCACAGCGGCGGTGACCGCGACCTCGTGTTTTCGGACAGGCTGTCCGAAACGCTTGCGCGCGACTTTCCGCTGCTTGTGCCCGAGTATGAGTTCTTGCTCGGCTGCGCAAGTGATATAAAGTAATACTGATAAAATAAATCGGCTTCCGGTTTAAAAAATTTTTCACATATTGTCTAAACGGTCTTGCGTGGTGTATAATGTTGTTGAAACCGCTTCGCGTGTTCACGACGCTCTGTTTTGGATGCGCTTTTGTTCCCGAATGCCGGTTGCACCGTGTCGCACTGTTTTGTTACCGCAATAATTCGACGGTTCGCTTCACCGTCTGTCGGAGGGGTTATGGGCACTCAATTTGAATGGATGGAAGACTACAATATAGGTGTTGAACACATTGACAAAGAGCATCAAAGGCTCTTTAAAATCATCAACAAGATTTTTGAGCTGAGGGATGACAATAAGGACAACCGCAGGGTTTTCGGGGAGGCGGTCAAGTATCTCAAAGCCCACGCCGCGAAGCACTTTGACGACGAAGAGGCCTATATGGAGTCGATAGGCTACGACGGTCTCGCCCGCCACCATGAGATACATAAGGTGTTTCGCGATGTCACCCTGCCGACCCTTGAGACAGAGCTCGAAAAGAATGATTTCAACGATGTGTCCGTGTCTCATTTTCTCGGCGTGTGCGCGGGGTGGCTCATCGGCCACACCAAGACCGAGGATCTCGCCATGACGGGCAGGAGCCTGCGCCGGTGGGACAACCGCCTTTCCGGTGAGGACAGCACGTCGCTCAAGGACGCGATTGTCAGGCTTATCTTCGACATGTTTCACCTCGAGTCGAATCTTATAAGCGACTCTTACGGCGGTGAAAAGTTCGGCGACGGGGTTTACTATCGCTTGGTATACGGCGGCGCAGATGCCGAGGAACGGCAGGAGGTCATGCTGGCCTTTGAAGAGAGGCTGCTCATCGAAACCGTCGGCAAGGCGATGGGGATACAAACGAACAAGCTTGACAATATGCTCATGCATGCTGTGCGGTTTTCGGCAAAGCAGTTTGCACAGCGGATAAATGAGGTGATACCCTCGGGGGTCTCCTTAGAGCTTAAGCAGGAAAACCTGCTGACCTACGGTCAGTTTAAGGAGATATTTGAAAAAGAGCAGCTTCAGGCGGGTCTGTTGTTTGACACGGGCGCGGGCTATTTTGCGTATTGTGTCATTGCGCCGCACCTTCTTGAGCAGGGCGTCGCTACGCCCATCGAGGCCGACAACGCCATGGACGAGGTAAAGCGATACCTCTCCGAGCGCAAACGGGAGGAGAGCGAGGGCGGCCGCAAAAAGATTTTGATTGTTGACGATTCCTCAACCATCAGGCAGGGCATCGTCAATCTTTTGGGCGGGGAATACGAGGTTTCGTCCGCCGCTTCGGGCGCGGCTGCGATACGAACCATCACCCTCAACCGACCCGACCTCGTCCTGCTTGACTACGAGATGCCGATTGTGGACGGTGCACAGACGCTCGAGATGCTGCGCTCGCTCGAGACCTTTGCCGACATCCCTGTCATCTTTCTCACGGGAAGAAGGGATCCCGAGACGATGATCAAGGTGATGCCGCTCAAGCCCGAGGGGTATCTGCTGAAGAACGCCAAGCCCGAGGAGCTAAAAAAAGAGATCGACGTATTTTTCGCGCGCAGAAGCAAATAGAAACCGCTTCGGTAAAGGTAAACAGGTTTATGCGGCGGGGCCGGTCAAGCGACCGGCTCTGTTTTTTATCAAACCAAACAAAAAGCATCGAGGCGGTTTGCAACCGTTTCGATGCTTTTGGGGCATGTGGGATTGGTTTGAATTAAAAATGTGAACGCCTTGCTTGTGTCCGCTTGTCGATGGCTTTTACAAGCTGTGGCCTCCTGAGACAACAGCAAAAGCAGCTTAAAAACAAGCTGCTTTCGCGATAAACAGAGAATTCTCACAAAACGGTGTATTGTGATACCATCCTGAATACTCACATTTCGGAGTGCTGTATAATGCTGCAACCCTACGGGCAGCACAAAACAGTTGTCGATGTTTTGATGTTTTCATGTTATTATAATTATAAAAGACGATTTGTGCCGAAAAAAGCTGAACGGTCGATGTGTCTAAGTCGGCCGGAAATCGTCCCGGAGCCGTTCTGCTTTGAGACCCTCGGGATGTTGGCGATTTTCTGTACGGGGGCCGAATCGGCCTGAAACGCCGCGACCGGCGCTTTGATGCTTTCGATAATCTCCCTAAAGGAATGCGGTTCAGCGCTGTTTCGACGCTTTTACCTTTGCAAGCGGGGAGGCGTCGGCGGCGTTTTTGAGCTTTTCTTCGCTGATATGGGTGTAGATCTCGGTTGTTGAAACGTGCTCGTGCCCCAAAATCTCCTTGAGCGCAAGCATGTCGACGTTGCCGTGTCGGTACATGAGCGTCGCGGCGGTGTGCCGCAGCTTGTGCGGCGAAAAACCGCGCCCCGACAGCCCTGCCTTTTGCAGGTTGTCCCCGACAATCTGCTCAACGCGCCGCGCGGTGATCCGCGAGCCCGTGCGCGACAAAAACAGCGCGTCACGGTCGCGCTTTGTGTATTCCTGCGCGTCCCTGACCTTTTTATAGCGGCTAACCGCGTCGAGACAGGCGTCGTTGAGAAACACGATGCGCTCTTTGTTGCCCTTGCCGAGCAGCCGCACGGTGTCGCCGCTTATGTCGGTGTCGTTTATCCCTACAAGCTCGCTCAGGCGCATACCGCAGTTTAAAAACAGTGTCACGATGCAGTAGTCGCGCTCCTTATAGTCTCCGTCGATCACCTCCAGCAGCCTGAGGCTCTCGTCAAGGGTCAGAAACTTGGGCAGGCTCTTTTTGAGCGCCGGAACCTCGATATCCTTTACGGGGTCGTTTTTGAGCTTGTGTGACTTTACCGTGAGATATTTGTAAAACGAGCGCAGGCTTGAGACCTTTCTCGAACGGGTCGCAGCATTGTTTTCGCGGTCCTTCATCACAAAATGCAGATATTCATAGATATCCATCTGCGTCACCGACCCGAGCATGTCAAGGGAAAAATCGGATATGTCGATGCACTCAAAATCAATATCCGACGGAACAAGCCCGCGGCGATACTTAATGAAGCGCATAAAAAGCCGCAGGTCGATATAATAGCCGTTGACAGTGCGTGCGGAGAGATTTCTGATGGTCTCAAGATAAAAAAGAAACTCGCTTAAGGGCTCGGGACAGTCGGCATAGCTTTGCATAACGAACCTCGAAGATTGGAGTTGAATTAGATTTAGGCGGAGGCAGATTGTGATACAGAGTCAGAATTGTAATAGTGTGATAATGATCTGATTGTGCAGAAAAAGATAAAACAGGCAGGAAGATATGTGAACAATAACAAGACTATGAAAGATTTTTGAATAATCGGCGGACGCACAACAGGAAGCCGAAAAGCAGTAAAAAACAAGTTAAGTACAGAATCGAGTACAAGAAAGAAAACCACAAGACGAAACAGAAATAGAATAAACTAAATAAGTAAAAAGCAAATGGATAAAAGACAAAGGCCAAAGGTCCAAATCGACAAAAGGCTTATGTGAGTTTAATTCTCCCCTGCATTTCGCTAAATTTTTATTTAGCGAAATGGGACTAAACTACATCAAGTATATAGCACGATATAGAAACTGTCAACCCCCACCCCCGCCGCCCCCCGCGCCGGGGGGCGGAGCGCAGCTCAAGACAGCAGCCTTGACAAAACAACAGGGCTTGCTGTATACTTAGAGCGCAGCGAGAGACAGACCAGCAACCCCCGAGACGGGCGCAGACAAAAACCTGCGAAACCTCTCGGGGGTTGTTGTGTTTTTTGTCTTCGGTGCTCAGCGTCTCCGATGGCGCGCCGATGCGCTCATGCTCGGGGTGTCCGCGCCGTCCTCGGCAGGGGCACCGCAAACAGCGCGGGGGCCCCGCCTGCGGGTGCGCCTGTCGCGGTCGCTCGCGGCTCCGGCCCGCGGCTCCCACGACTTCAAAGGTGCTCGCGCGGGCGCTGCTTTTGTTTTGAATTTTTTTTGTGGAGGGCAGCGCCCTTTCCCCCAAAGGCGCGCCTTGCGGCGCGCGGGGCGCTCGCGCCGTCGCGGGCGGCTTGCCCCCTCGCCTGCTTTCCCTGCCGCGTACCACACGCGGGCGGGCTTGTGTTGCGGCGTTACCACTTCGTCCGATAATCCCGCATTTCAATCCGCGTCCCCCATGGGAGAAACGACCGTGCAGGTCTCTCAGCCCTGCCGAATTTACATTCCAATCCGCGTCCCCTTATCTTTTGCTGCGCGTCAGGCACATCCCCACAACCGCGCCGAGCAGAGCGAACGGCGCTATTCTGACAAACACCCACTCAAACGCGTGATAGGCAATGCCTGCCGCCGCTGTCTCGGGTTGGCCGTAAGCCCAATCGAGATAAGGGCTGTTCAAGGCGATAAGGACTGCAAAAGCGATCACGACGGCCGCGCCCAACAGGGTAAAAAACCAATGCAGCGCCCGTTGCCTTGTCATCCTTGCGCGGGCAAGCTGTAGGTTTATGACCTCGAGCTTTTCGGAAATTGCCCGCAGATCGTCCGCCCTTTCCTCTGCGACCGTCTCACCGAGCAGCGTGCTCACGGGCGTTTCAAACACCGCAGACAGGGACAGCAGCATGTCCGCGTCGGGCACCGACAGCCCCTGCTCCCATTTGGAGACGGTCTGTCTGACCACGTTCAGCTTGATTGCAAGCTCTTCCTGTGAAAGTCCCTTGTTTTTTCTCAAAGCTCTGATGTTTTCACAAAGCATCATCGGATGCCCCCTTTCGGTGCATAGTGTACCCGAGAAATGCCCGTTGCGGCAAGCAACGCAGATTAACACCGCGGCATTTTCGCCGATTGCCGTCGGACGACAGCCTCTCTGCTTTACCAAAGGTTTTCATCGTGCGGGCAAAAACGGAAAGCAGTGCCCGCGCAATTTTCCGGCGCATTCGGCCGTTTGCCGCTGCGTCAATCCAACCGTCAACGCTTGTTTTGAATTCTATCTATAGACGGCTCGAGCAAAGTATACCACCGATGACGGCGGCACACAACCCCGAAGGTGAAAGCCGGGCTTTGAGCCACGGGCGGCAGACTGCACGCCGAGGAAGTTCATGAAGGGCTTGTCCCCGCTTGTTAACCCGAGAAATTTTGCAAAAATTGAGACGTGAAGTCGGTCGGAATGAATAAGCATCGAATAGACAATCCCTCGCCCGATAACGCCGACACAGCCCGCATATTCCCGCGGGGCGCAGTCGAGCGAGCGAGTTTTAATCGGAACGATAGCTCGCCGCTCCGCGCGGCAGATGCGCGTCGTAAGCGGAACGGACACGCGACACGCCCTGCATACTCCCGCAGGGCGTGCCGAACGCCGTTCCGATTGCGTTCGGCTGCTCCCTTTACACAAGGGAGCGTTTAGGGATGTCCGTCCCGTATAGCTTAAAATACTGAAAAACGCCGTACTGTGTGCCGCGCACCGTACCGATTGGGTTCGATAAGGGGGACTAAGGACAGGGGCTCTGTCCCACGGCAGGCTCTTTTACATACCCCCGCGTAATTCCCTTAGAGCGATCCGATTCGGCCGTCATTCCTTTCGGACTTGAGCATGCGAGAATTGCACCGAGCCGCCGCCCCTATGTAAAATGTAAAAGGCGACGTCGCGGCGAATGCCGCGACGAAAGAATTGTAAACGGCGGGCATCGCCTGAAAAAACACCGTTTCAAACCAGCATCTTGCCCAAAAGTGTATACAGCAGCGCCTCCAGGCCCGCCGAGGCGCACGAGAAGCACGCGCCTATCGCGAGTGCGTGGTACACCTCGCCGCTCAGCTCCTTGATCGAACGGCAGCCGCCCTTGAACGCCATGTCATAGATCGCGCACGAAGTCTTTATCCCGCTGCAGGACAGGTGAATGAACGCGACCGAGAACAGAAGCGTCACGGGGGTGTTGACCAACAGGTTGTACACAATGCCCGAAAACCCCGAGAAGCAGTAGATATATCCCCCCGTCATCCCGACGCCGATGCCGTTGAGAACGATCAGGACGATCAGCGCCGGGGCCCCGTAGGCGCAGTGGGAGAACAGACAGACCAACAGCAGCATCAGAAGCTTCGGTATTATCGAGCTTAAGAAGATCTCATATATCTTGCTCTCGCTTCTCAGGACAAACTGCGAGCGGGTGAGATACTCCATATACGACGCGAGCGAGCCGTTCCCGGCGGCGACCGCAATCGAGCCGACCACGATCCCCACAACAAAGAAAACGGCGCACAGCACAAACAGCCTGCCCTGCGGGGAGATCTCCCCGTTGATTGTCCTGACGCGCGACACCCTTCGCTTTTTGCCGTTCTTGCCGAAGAATGAAGCTTTTACGGTCATTTTGCCGCTCCCCTTCCCTTTTTATTTTCTCGGCGTCGAGGCCGAGATGCTCCCCGCCCCAAATCCGGGCGGGCTTCACCTGTTGCCGGGCAGAGCCTGTCTCCCCTGTCCCCAAATTACCGCGGCGTTGTCGCCGTACGGAAAGCGCCTATTTCTTTCTCCGCTTGTGCGAGCTGTTTACCCCGAGCGCCCCGCCGAGCGCGCCCGAGCACACGCCGATGACAAGGGTGACCGGCGCGTTGAGTCCGACGGTGCCGTTTGTCGCCGCCGAAACCGCCGCGCAGCACAGGCACAAAAACGCGCCCGAGGCGGCGCCCGTTATCAGCCCGTTTTCCTTGAACCGTTTAAGCATAAAAAAAGCCGAAAAAAACTGCGCGATGCCGAGGCAAACGGCTGAAATCGTCCCGAACAGGTTGTGCGGCGTGTTGATTTTTGTCACGATAAAAGCGGCAATCGCGACAAGTACGGCGTACAAAACGACCGTCAAAACCACCACCGCGAGACACTGCTTCACATATCTCTTTCCCTCCGACTGCCTCGACGCTTTTGCTTTATTACCTTTTCGCACAATAAAACTCCTCCCCTGCTTATACAAAAATGTATTCGCAGAAGAGGAGGATTATTCTTTTGTTGACGTTGACCTGCCGCCCTGTCGCGCGAACGATTCATCCGCCGCAAGCTTACCCGCAAAAAAACTGCCTACTCGTCGAGCTTGAGCTTTTCGACACTCTGGATGGCCCACTTTTGGAAGCGGATCTTCACCCTGTCGGAACCCGTCTCGAGCAGGATGGTGTCCTCTTTGATGCTGACGACCCTGCCGACAATGCCGCCGATGGTGGTGACGCCGTCGCCGACCTCAAGGCTGTCGCGCATCTCTTTCGCCTGCTTATCACGCTTTCTCTGCGGACGGATGAGTATAAAGTACATGACCGCAAGCATCGCGACCATCAGGACAATCGACCAAATGCTGCTTCCCGCGTTGACAGGCGCGGTGCCTTCGGTAAGGGCAACAAATGTTCCCGCTAAATTCATCTTAAAAGCTCCTTTAACATTGTTATTTTACATTATACACAATTATGCCGCTTTCCGCAAGACATTTCGGGCTTTTGGCGCGACGCGCAACGCGGCACTTCGATCCCCTCGACCTCGACTGCCGACAGCGCGGCCGCAGGCTTCGACCGGGCAAGAACGGCATGGATTGTCCTCTTCACAAAACGCTCTTTACACATCCGACACAATTCAGCGAGACAAAGGCCGCGGCGCAGCTGCCGCGCCGCCCGACCTCTGTCCCCTGCCGCCGACCTTATCGGTTTTATAAGGCTCACGGCGCCCCGGAGCCGAAACGGCGTTAAAACCTCAAGGCAAGGCGTTTTGCCGGGTCTCGAAACGGTGTCAAAGGGTAAAGCTGCCCGGCAGCTCTTTCAATTCTTTTCCGAAGCCTTCCACTCGAGCCACTGTTTGTCAAGCACCGTACAGCGCTGCCGGGTGATTATAGTCTCGCACGGAAAGGACGGACACAGTGTGCACACGTCTATGCCCCTGTCGATCACACAGTCGCGTGTAAAACAGTCGCCGGTATCGTGCTCTTCGACGCAGCCGCCGCAGCGGCCCTTGACATACGTCGGACAGCAGCCGCAGTAGAAGCCGCATTTTGAAAGCAGCGCTCCATCCGTTTTCATGGTTTTTGCCCCGTCTCCTCTCCCACCGGCGTTTTTTCGCAGAAATGATCCGCCTTATATCCTCCTGTCGAGCAGGGGCACGTTTTTGCGCTTAAACTCGTCAAACGTGTCGTTATCGAGCGCGAGTCGTATCTGTGTCATAAGGTTGTTGTAAAAGTAAAGATTGTGCAGGACGGCGAGGCGCATCGCAAGCATCTCGCCCGCCTTGAACAGATGGCGCAGATAGGCGCGCGAATAGCTTCGGCAGACGGGACAGCCGCATTCGTCGTCGATGGGCCCCATGTCGCGCTCGTACTTTTGGTTGTTGATGTTCATGATGCCCTTTGAGGTGAACAGGTGCCCGTGCCTCCCGTTGCGCGCGGGCATGACGCAGTCGAACAGGTCGACGCCGAGCGACACCGCCTCGATGATGTTGCAGGGTGTGCCGACGCCCATGAGATAGCGTATCTTGTCCCGCGGCATGTGCGGCTCGACGACCGAAATGACCCGGTACATCTCCTCGGTGGGCTCCCCCACCGCAAGACCGCCGATCGCGTAGCCGTCGCAGTCGAGCTCGGCGATGCTGTCCATCTGCCGCAGGCGAAGGTCGTCATAGCACCCGCCCTGGTTGATGCCGAACAAAAGCTGCCGTTTGTTGAGGGCGCCCGGCAGCGACTTGAGCCGCTCGAGCTCATCCTTGCACCGCGCGAGCCACCGCACCGTCCGCTCGCACGACTGCTTGACATAGTCGTAGGGCGACGGGTTTTGTATGCACTCGTCAAACGCCATGGCGATGGTGCTGCCGAGGTTTGACTGGATGCGCATACTCTCCTCGGGGCCCATAAAGATTTTGCGGCCGTCTATATGGGAGGAAAAATAGGTTCCCTCCTCCCTTATCTTTCTGAGCTTTGCGAGCGAAAAGACCTGAAACCCGCCGCTGTCGGTGAGGATGGGGCCCTCCCATCCCGTGAGCCTGTGCAGACCGCCGAGATCTTTGACAAGCTCGTCGCCCGGTCTCAGGTGCAGGTGATAGGTGTTGGACAGCATCACCTGACAGCCGATGTTTTTGAGGTCGTGCGCGGACAGCGCCCCCTTTATCGCGCCTGCCGTGGCGACATTCATGAAAGCCGGGGTCTCAAAGACGCCGTGGGGCGTCTCAAAGCTCGCCCTTCGCGCGCGTCCGCGGGTGAGAATCAGTTTATACATAGGTTGCTTCTCCGACGGTTGTATTTTTTTTACAGAGATTGAGCAGTGTTTTTTTCCGATGCCGCCGCGGGTTTTACGGTGCGGCGTCAAGTGCCGAAAAGCGCTGCAACATGCGGCGGCAGCGGGTCATCCGCCCGTATTCGTGCAGACAGGTGTCCACGGGCACAAAGCCGTTTTTGAGCCAAAAGTGCGACGCCTGCGGGTTGTCGGAGACAAAGGCGAGCCCTGCCGCCCGAAAGCCGCTTTGCCCGAGACAGAGGGCAAGCTCGGCGACAAGGGACGAGCCGAACCCCCTGCCCTGCACCGAAGCGTCGGTCATGAACAGACCGATGTAGGCCTCGCGTTCGCAGGGATATCCGAGGATTAAATCGAGCACTGCCGCAAGCCTGCCGCCGCTGTAATAGCCGACAAAAAACTTTTGCTCAATGCGGACGCCCGGCGGCAGAGCCGCCATGTCTGCCGCCGCACTCTCGGCGGTCGGCGGCGGCCCGCAGTACTCAAAATAGAGGGGATTGCCGCCGTACAGCGCGAGGATGTCGGGGATGTCGTCAATGTCAAGGCGTTTCACTTCACAGACTTGCGAGAGCGCGCCGACGTCAAAACGCGCGCCGGAACAATCACGGTCAATCATAAAATGAGCATCGCGTCGCCGAAGCTGAAAAAGCGATATCGACGCTCCACCGCGGTTTTGTACGCCGCCATCGTGTTCTCGTACCCCGCAAACGCGCTCACAAGCATGATGAGGGTGCTCTCGGGCAGGTGGAAATTGGTCACGAGGCCGTCGATCACCCGGAAGCTGTACCCGGGATAGATAAAAATGTCGGTGCTCTCGCTGCACGCGACAACCTCGCCGTGCTTTTGCGCGACCGCCTCAAGCGTCCGGCACGAGGTCGTCCCCACCGCAATCACCCTGCCGCCGCGCTCTTTGCACCGCCGCACCTGCCCTGCGGCGCGCTCGCCGACGGTGTAAAACTCGCTGTGCATACTATGCTGTGTGATGTCATTTTCCTTCACGGGTCTAAAGGTGCCGAGGCCGACGTGAAGGGTTATCCTCGCGATGTCGACGCCCATGTCCTCTATCCTGTCGAGCAGCTGTTCGGTGAAGTGCAGCCCCGCGGTGGGGGCGGCGGCCGAGCCCCGCTCGCCCGCGTACACCGTCTGGTACATACTGTTGTCCTGCAGCGGCTCGGTGATATAGTGCGGAAGCGGCATCTGTCCCACCCGCTCGAGGATCTCGAAGAGGTTTTTGTCCCCCGCCCTGTGCAGCTCGATGACCCTGTTGCCGTCGGGCAGCTCGTCTGCTATCCTGCCCGAGAGCTCGTCCGAAAAGGTTATCTCGGCCCCGGTTTTCAGGCGCCTGCCCGGCTTTGCAAGGCACTCCCACCGCTCGCCGCCGACGCAGCGCAGCAGCAGAATTTCCGCCTCGCCCCCCGTGGGCTTTTTGCCCATGAGCCGCGCGGGGATGACCCTGCTGTCGTTGACGACGAGAAGGTCACCCTCGTGCAGATAGTCGGGCAGGTCGCGAAATATGCGGTCCTCGGTCTCCCCCGTCCGCCTCGAGAGCACCATGAGACGGGACGAATCCCGAGGCAGGGCGTGGTGCTGCGCGATGAGCTCGCGCGGCAGCTCGTAAAAGAAGTCGCTTCTCTGCATCGTTCCTCCGTAACAGCATCTTGATTGTTGACATAACATGATAACAATGATAGTATTTCACTTAGGTAAAGCGCCGTTTTTAAACATGCTATATAATTATAGGTAAACCGCCTCGTCTTTTCAAGCGGTTGCGGAAAAGAGGTTTTTATATGTCAAAAGCAAAAATCGCCGTCGTCGGTGCGACGGGCATGGTCGGGCGCACCTTTCTTCGCGTCCTTGAGGAGTACGGGCTCCGCGACTGCGAATACGCCCTGTTTGCCTCCGAAAAGAGCGCCGGCAGCAGGCTGCCCTTTATGGGGGCGGAATACACGGTGAACAAGCTTGACGAGCACAGCTTTGACGGCGGCTTCGACGTCGCGCTGTTTTCGGCGGGCGGGGCCGCAAGCGCAAAATTTGCGCCCATAGCGGCCCAAAAGGGCTGCACCGTCGTCGACAACAGCTCGCAGTGGCGGATGGATCCCGACGTCCCCCTCGTCGTGCCCGAGGTCAACCCGCAGGATATCGCAAAAAACAAGGGCATCATCGCGAACCCCAACTGCTCGACCATCCAGGCGGTTGCGGCGATTAAGCCGATCTATGACCGATACGGCGTAAAGCGAATCGTCTATACCACGTTTCAGGCCGTGTCGGGCGCGGGCGTCAAGGGCTACAACGACCTCGACGGCGGGATAAAAGCGTACGCCGAGGGCGGAGATTTTAGGCCGCAAAAGTTCCCCCACCCCATCTTCAACAACTGCCTGCCGCACATCGACGTGTTCACCGACGACGGTTACACAAAAGAAGAGCACAAGATGATCGACGAGACGCGCAAGATCCTGCACGACGACACGATCGCGATAACCGCGACGACCGTCCGCGTGCCGGTGTTCAACTCGCACAGCGAGGCGATAAACCTTGAGCTCGCGGCCCCCTTTGAGCTCGACGACCTGCGCGAGCTTCTCAGCTGCGCACCCGGCATCGTCGTAAAGGACGATGTGAACAACGACGTCTACCCGCTCGCCGCCGACGCCACGGGTCACGACGAGGTCTTTGTCGGGCGCATCCGCCGCGACTTCAGCATACAGAACGGCGTCAACCTCTGGGTGGTCGCGGACAACATAAGAAAGGGCGCGGCGTCCAACGCCGTGCAGATAGCAAAGATTCTTTTGGGGCTTTAAAGCTTTAGGCAGACGCGCTGTTCTTTGGATGCATGTCAGTGCGGGTATCTTAAACAGGAATAACTTAAGCGACATCATCCGAGCGCCGCGCCCGGGAGCGGCCCGTGCGGCGCCGTGCGCGCAGCGGGGGCTTTTCGGGATGTTCAACAAACAGCCGAGCCCGCGCCCCGCGCTGAACAGAGTGCCCGACAGCTTTTTGCCGTGCGGACAGTTCGGGTAACTAAGCGAGATTATCTTAAGCGACGTCATCCGAGCGCTCGCACCCGGCGCGGAAAACCGTGCGGCATCGGGCGGGGTGTGCGACAGCGAGAGCTTTGTCGGGGCTTCCGAGCGCCGCTTTCCTGTCGGCGACACGGCAACACAACGGATTTTTTAAAGGTTCGCATCCTTTGCGGGCCTTTTATTTTTTTGAGAAAGGCGGTATTTAGGTTATGTCTTTGTTCAGAGGATGCGCGACGGCGATCGTCACCCCGTTTGACCAAAACGGACGGGTGAACTACCAGGTCTTTCGGGAGATGCTCGACATGCAGCTGAAGGCAGGGGTTTCGGCGGTCGTCGTGTGCGGCACCACGGGAGAGTCGGCGACGCTGAGCGACGACGAAGCCCGCGAGCTGACGGCCTTTGCGGCGAGCCATGTAGGAGAAAGGATCCCGATCATCGCGGGCGCGGGCAGCAACGATACAAGGCACGCCTGCCGGCTCGCGCGGGCCGCCGAGGCGGCGGGCGCCGACGGGCTTTTGGTGGTGACCCCCTACTACAACAAGACGTCCGCCTCGGGGCTTGTGAACCACTATAAAAGCATCGCGGGGTCGACGGGTCTGCCCATCATCCTGTACAACGTCCCGTCGCGCACCGGCATGAGCATCCCGCTCGACTGTTACGACGAGCTCTGCGGGGTGGACAACATCGTCGCGGTGAAGGAGGCGAGCGGCGACATGGCCTACACCCTCGACGCGATGCACCGCTGCGGCGGCCGCCTCACTTTTTTCTGCGGCAACGACGACCTGACTGTGCCGATGATGTCGGCGGGGGCAGAGGGGGTCATCTCGGTGGTGTCCAACATCGCGCCGCGGGACATGAGCGCGCTTGCCGCCGCCTGTCTTGCGGGCGACTTTGGGACGGCGTCGCGCCTCGCGCAGAAGCTTTATCCGCTCATCAAGGCGATGTTTATCGACGTCAACCCCATCCCCGTCAAGGAGGCGCTTCGGATCGTCGGCGTCGACGCGGGCATCTGCCGCCCGCCGCTTGCCCCGCTTTCCGACGAAAAGAGGGCAGCGCTGTCAAAGGTTCTGCGCGGCATGGACTTTTCGTGACGGTCGAACCGCCGGGCAAGCGCGTGACACCCCGCCGGTAAAGCACTTTAGGCGGCCGCTCCCGGCACACGCGTCGGACAGCGCAGTGTGGTGAGCTTGGGCAGGATGCCCTTGCGCTCGCATAAGGCTCAAAGCAGCGGCGTTGAAACAGGAGTTCAGCGCCGCTGCTTTTGAGCCTTTATAAAAAAATCCCGCGCGGACAGGGCGGCAGACGCGACGCCTACTCCGTCAGCGGGAGGATTCCGCCGATGTCCTCGGGTATCCCGGAGCGCAGGGCGACGGCGCGCACGCCCTGCTTTTGCAAAAAATCCGCAATCATGCCGCCGTAGGACAGGCGCGATATATCCCCCGTAAAGGCCAGCACCCCGCGGTCGACAAGGCCGCAGCAGCCGCCGATAAAGCCGCAGTCATACCCTTCAAGGGTTATCTCGCCCGGAGGGATGACAAGGCAGTCGACGCCGTCCGCGCGCAGTTTGGTGCCGATGCCCCTGTCCGCCGTTATAACCGCGTTTTTTGCGACAACCGCGCAGGAACAGCGGGTATATCCCTGCTTTACAAACCGCAGGTTTGCGCCGAGGGCGCGCTTCCACCCGGCGGGCGGCTGTTCGGCGCAGTAGAAGCGGCCGCCGAGGATGAGCGCGTTGAGCACACAGTCCCCGGGGTAGCGATCGTCCGCCTGCTCGAGACAGTCCACCGTCGCCCCGCGCGACAAAAGGCCCTCGCGAAGGGCGCGGCAGCTGTCCTCGAGTGCAAAGTGCCGTCCCCCAAGGTGCAGCAGCTGCATGTCGGCGTGATAGGCTACCGGGCGCGGCAGCCGCGCGCACGCCTCGGTCGGGATGCACGCAATACCGAGCGCCCTGAGCGCGTCAGCCGCATACCGATGCCGTTCATCTCCCGACAAGGCGCACACCTTTACACGCCTTTGGGGCAGGTTGGGTGTCTCAACAAACCGTTCCATTTTTAAAAGCCCCGTTCTTTTTACATCGCTGCGCTTTGCGGCGCAGTGTGTTCACCCTCCCCGCGCGGCAAAGAGCGCTCTGTTCGGGCAGCCGACAAATCTTTTGACGATTTATTTAGTTCGTCATCGCTTGAGAAGCGGCGCGAGCTCACGGACGCTTCCTACACCGATGAGGTTGATGTCAAACCGCCCGCGCAGCTTTGGGACGCAGCCGCGGGGCAGCACGCAGTCGGAAAAGCCCAGTCTCTGCGCCTCCTGCACCCGCGTCTCGGCGTTCGCAACCGCGCGCACCTCGCCGCCCAGCCCCACCTCGCCGAACGCGATAAATCCGCGCGGCACGGGGGTGTCGGTGACCGCCGAGACAAGGCTCAGCACGGCCGCCAAATCGACCGACGGCTCGCTCATCTGCAGGCCGCCGACGACGTTGATGTAGACGTCGAGACCCGACAAAAAGTACCCTGCCCGCTTTTCGAGCACCGCGAGCAGCAGGTTTACACGGTTGTAGTCGAGGCCCGACGAGGTGCGGCGGGGGTTGCCGAAGCCCGTCTTGGAGGCGAGGGATTGGATTTCGGCGAGCAGCGGGCGCGACCCCTCCATGATACAGGTGACGCAGCTTCCCGGGACGTCGGGGTCCCTGCCGTCCAGCATCACCCCGCTGGGGTTGTCCACGCCGAAAAGCCCGTGCCCTGTCATGTCAAACAGCCCGATCTCGTTTGTGGAGCCAAACCTGTTTTTCGCGGCGCGCAGGATCCGATAGCTGAGATATCGGTCGCCCTCAAAATAGAGCACCGTGTCGACGATGTGCTCCATCACCTTTGGCCCCGCAATCGCGCCGTCCTTGTTGACGTGCCCGACAATGAATATCGGGATACCCTCGCTTTTGGCAGTGCGCATGAGCACCGAGGCGCACTCCCTGACCTGGGTCACGCTGCCCGGGGACGAGCTCACCCCCTCGAGCGCCATCGTCTGAATCGAGTCGATGACGACAAGGTCGGGGCGCAAAGAGGATATCTCGGCGGCTATCGCCTCGATGTCGGTCTCCGCCGCGAGCAGGATGTTGGGCGAGTTTATGCCGAGCCTGTCGGCCCGCAGCTTTATCTGATGTCTCGACTCCTCGCCCGAAACATACAGCACCCGCGCGGTGTCGCTGATGTTGCCGCACATCTGAAGCAGCAGCGTCGACTTGCCCGCGCCCGGTTCGCCGCCGATGAGCACGACCGAGCCGCGCACGATCCCGCCGCCGAGAACCCGGTCGAGCTCGGCTATGCCGGTTGTATAGCGCGGCTCGTCCTCAAACGAGATGGTGTCGAGCCCGTGCGCCTCAATGCCCTTGAGACGGCCTCTGCCCGCCCCTCTCGCGGGGGCTGTCTTTATCGGCGCCGTCTCCTCCAGGGTGTTCCACTCGCCGCACGAGGGACACCTGCCGAACCATTTGTTGAACTCTGCGCCGCACTCGCTGCATACGTATACATTTTTAACCGAAGCCATCTGTTTTCCTTTCGCTTGTGCGGCCGATAGAGATACCGCAGGTTCTTGATTTTTTCGGACTTTTGTGTATTTGCTCTTGTGTCCCGGTCCCGCTCGCGCCGGGGGCGTTTGTCTCCCGCTCTTCCGCGCCTCACCGAGCGAACGATGCAGGAGCGTCTGCCCCGTTTCGGCGCGCTCGGCATCGGGCGACGGGCACAGAGGACAAGCCCTCTGCGGCCCAAAACGATAAATCGAAGCGGCGGACCTTCAGAAAAGCATAAACGCACTTGAAGTGCCGGCGAGCCTGCACTATAATATCTTACAGAAAAAAACAATGCGGGGGATTTGACGTGGAACGTATTGCAAGCTTTTGCGTCGACCACACCAGGCTTGAACGCGGGATGTACATCTCGCGAACCGACGGCGACGTTGTAACCTACGACATCAGGATGAAAAAGCCGAACAACGGCGACTATCTTGAAAACGGCGCGCTGCACACCATCGAGCACCTCTTTGCCACCTACGCGCGCAACTCGCGCTTCGGCAAAAACATCATCTATGTCGGGCCGATGGGCTGCCGTACCGGGTTTTATCTTCTGACGCGCGGCATCTCGCACGACGACGCGATAAGCCTTGTGCAGGACAGCTTCCGCTTCATGTCCGAGTACGAGGGCGAGATCCCCGGCGCGTCCGAAAAGGAATGCGGGAACTACCGCGAGCAAAACCTCGCGGGCGCAAGAGACGAGGCAAAGGCGATGCTGCCTGTGCTCGAGGGCTGGACAGCCGACAAACTCGCGTACAACGCCTGAATGAGTCGCAGAGAGGATGTTTTGAAGAAGACCCTGTAACAGGGTCTTCTTTTCTGTTTTACACGCTTGACAATCCCTCTGTCGCGGCATTCGCCGCGCCGCCCTTTACACAAGAAAGGGGTGCAATCCTTGCATGCGGTCAAGTCCGAAAGAAACGACAGCCCGAAGGCCCTGCGAGAAACATGTGGGCTTATGTAAAGAAAGCCTCCTGTGGGACAGCGCCCTTGCCCTTGGGCCCCCTTACCGAACTCAATCGGTACGGTGCGCGGCACACGGTACGGCGTTTTCTGTATTTTAGGTTATACGGGATGGACATCCCCAAGGGCTCCCTTGTGTAACGGGGGCAGCCGAACGTAAGCGGTACGGCGTTCGGCACGCCCTGCGGGAGTATGCAGGGCGTGTCAGCCTCAGCTGACCGAGGGATTGCCGAACGTAAGCGGTACGACGTTCGGGGGCACATATTCCCGTGAATTCAGGCGAGTATAAAAAGCTCGAAGATCCTGCGAGAATATGCAGGGCGTATCAGCGTTAACCGGCTGAGGGATCGTCTTTACAAAAGGCCCGTCGTTCGAAAGTGCCTCTTGTTGCGGGTTAAAGCCTCAGCCCTTACAATCTCCCCCGCCGCGCCGTCAGCCCAGCACCTCTTTCGCGATGTCGACCGACCGTTTCGCGTCGCGCGCGTAGTAGTCGGCGCCGATTTTCCGCGCGTACTCGGGCGTCAGCACGGCGCCGCCCACCATGACGCGGCAGTCGAGCTGCGCCTCGCGCAGCGCTTTGATCGTCCGCTCCATGCTCGGGAGGGTTGTGGTCATCAGCGCGCTCAAGCCGACAAGGCGCGCGCCGCTCTGCCGCACCGCCTCGACCACCGCCTCGGGCGGGACGTCCCGTCCGAGGTCGATCGTGTCGTATCCGTAGTTTTGAAGCAGCGTTCTGACGATGTTTTTGCCGATGTCGTGGATGTCCCCCTTGACGGTGGCGATGACGATCTTTCCCCTGCCGCCGCCCTGCGCACCCGAGCGGGATATCGTGTTTTTGATTACCTCAAACGCCGCCTGCGCCGCGCCCGCGGCCTGCATGAGCTGCGGCAGAAACAGGGTTCCCTTTTCAAACCCCTCCCCCACCGCGTCGAGCGCGGGGATGAGAACCGCGTCGACAACCTCCTCGGGGGGACGGGCTGCGAGCTCGTTTTTCGCCGCGGCGGCGGCCTGTTCCCCCAGCCCGCCCAACACGGCGTCGTACAGTGTGATGCCGCCGTGCGCGGGGGCCTGCGCTGCCGCGACCTGTGACGAGTACCGCGCGATGTACTCGCGCGAATCCCTGTCGATGTTATAAAGCACCTTAAAGCTCGCCACGGCGGCCATCATGGCGGCAGAATTGGGGTTGAGAATCGGCAGATCCAGCCCGCTTGCCATCGCGAGCGTCAAGAACGTGGTGTTTATCTGCTCGCGGCAGGGCAGGCCGAACGAGATGTTGGAGACGCCGAGCACCGTGTGCACGCCGAGGCGCTCGCGCACCATGCGGACGGCCCCCAGCGTCTCGGCGACGGCCTCCTGCTGCGTGCTCGCTGTGAGCGTGAGACAGTCGACGAAGACATCCTCTTTCGGGATCCCCGCCGAAGCCGCCGCATCGACGATTTTTTTTGCCAGCGCAAAGCGCCGCTCGGCCGACGCGGGGATGCCCTTTTCGTCGAGCGTCAGCCCCACGACCGCCGCGCCGTATTTTTTGCAGAGCGGCAGCACCCGCTCGAGCACCGCGTCCTCGGCGTTGACCGAGTTGACAATGGGCTTGCCGTTGTACACCCGCAGCCCCGCCTCGAGCACGTCCGCCCTGCCCGAGTCGAGCTGAAGCGGAAGCTCGCACACGCTTTGGATTGCCTTGACGGCCCGTGCCATCGTCGTTTTCTCGTCGAGGCCGGGCAGACCGACGTTGACGTCGAGGATGTCTGCGCCCGCGCCCGCCTGCTCAAGGGCCTGCGCCATGACATACCCCATGTCCCCCTCGCGCAGCGCCTGCTGGAGTCGCTTTTTGCCCGTCGGGTTTATCCGCTCGCCGATCACCCGCACCGTGTCGATCACGACGGGGCGCGTGGGGGAGCAGACGGCGCTGAGGCCGACTTGTTCGCGCTTGCGCGGCTTTTCACCCGCAAACGCCCTTGCCAGCGCGGCGATGTGCGGGGGCGTGGTGCCGCAGCAGCCCCCCACGGCAGAGACGCCGAGCGCGGCATAGCGCTTAAGCTGTTCCGCAAACGCCTGTGCGTCCACGGTGTAAAGGCCGCTCGATGGGTCGGGAAGGCCGGCGTTGGGCTTCGCGAACACGGGCAGATTTGTCGCGCGGCACAGCCGCCGGACAAGCGGGAAGATCTCGTCGGGGCCGAGCGAGCAGTTTATGCCCAGCCCGTCGACGCCGAGCCCTCCGGCGGTGAGCGCAAACGACTCGACGGTGCAGCCGGTGAAGGTCCGCCCGTTTTTTTCAAACGTCATCGAGGCGAGCACCGACATCCCGGTGTTCTCCTTCGCCGCCAAAATCGCCGCCTTAAGCTCGTAAAGATCGGTCATCGTCTCGAACATCACGATCTCTGCGCCCGCGCGCTCGCCCGCCGTCACGACTTCGCGGTATATCTCATAGGCCTCCTCAAAGCGCAGGGCGCCCGAGGGCTCGACAAGCTCGCCTATCGGGCCGACATCCAGGATGACGCGGGACAGCGTCCCCGCGGCCCTCCCCGCTGCGGCAATCCCCGCGCGTACCACCTGCTCGACCGAGCAGCCGGAGCCCGCAAGCTTTTTCGCGTTGCTGCCGAAGGTGTCGGTCAGGACAAAGTCGCACCCGGCGTCGATGTACGCGCGGTGCACCGCCTCGACCGCCTCGGGCCGCGTCAGCGACAAAATGTCGGGGCGCTCCCCGGGCTTGAGCCCCCCCTTTTGCAGCATGGTGCCCATCGCGCCGTCGAATATCACGATCCGATTGTCGTCAAAAACCCTATTCACACGTCTTTCCCTCTTTTCTGAAAAGGCATCTGTCCCTGAGCGCGCAGTGCGCACAGCCCGCCCTGCGGCCGGTGACCGGGCGGTCGCTGACCCCCAACACCGCCGTTATGCTCTTGCGCGGCGTCATGAGGTGGGTCGGCGTGGCGCACAGGCCTATCCCGCGCGGCGCGTCGAGGATGTCGAGCAGACGGTTTTGGGCGGATATCGGATAGTCGCCGTATCCCGGCGAAAAGCGCGAGGTCAAAAAAAGCCCCTTGCCCGCCAGCTGCCCGCGCACGATACCCTCGGCCTCGTCCGCAGCCTGCTCGGCCATGACCGACGCGAGCGCGTCGAGCACGACGGCAAACGCCATGTCCGACGCGTTTGCGGCGCGCTGGGCTAAATCGACCCCCGCGCCGAGGGTGCAGGCGAGCAGGACGCACGTGTGACAGCCCTCGAGGTGCTTTTTGATGTCCCCGCCCTCAAGGCAGCCGTCCAAAAGGCCGATATCACTTGTGAGATATGCCGCTTTAGGGCTTGCTTTTTCCCGCAGCACGCGCGCGGCCCGCTCGAGCAGCGCTTCGAGCGAGCCGTCACATGCGCCCTTTACGCCGAGATACCGCAGCGCCACGGAAAAATCAAGCTCTTTTGCAAGCGTCAGATGCAAAATCATGCGCTTCGCCCCGGCAAAAGATCCTTTATGCCCTCGTAAACGCGGCGGACAACGACGGCATTGTTCATCGCGTACAGGTGGATGCCGTCCGCTCCGCCCGTGATGAGGTCCCTGATCTGTCGGACAGCGTAGTCAATCCCCGCGTCAAACAGCGCGTCGGGGTCGCCGCTGTACCTGCTTATCATCTTGGTAAAGGCGGGCGGCAGGCTCGCCGAGCTGAGCGCGACGGTGCGCTCTATCTGACGCGAGTTCACAATAGGCATGACCCCCGCGTGCACCGGCACGGCGATGCCCGCCTTTCTCGCGAGGTTGAGAAAGCGGTAAAAGCACACGTTGTCGAAAAAAAGCTGTGTGATGAGGTGGCTGACCCCCGCGTCGACCTTATACCGCAGGTTCTCCACGTCCTGCCTGAGGGTGGGGCACTCAAAATGCCCCTCGGGGTAGCACGCCCCCGCGATGTCAAAGCCGCCGAAGGCCTCGACCTCGGCGGCGAGGTCGCTTGCGTGTATGTAGTCGGTCTCCCGCGGCAGGTCGGGGCTGCCGTCGCCGCGCAGCACGAGGATGTTGTCGACCCCCTGCCCCCGAAGCTCCCTCAAGATCCCGCCCGCCTGCTCCTTTGTCAGGTTCGCGCAGGTGAGATGCGCAAGCGACTCGATGCCGAGCTCATTTTTAATGTGGGAGGAGATGCCGGTGGTCGACCGGCCCGCGAGACTTCCGCCCGCGCCGTAGGTGACGCTGATAAAGTCGGGCTCTACCTCCCGCATGGACTCGAGCGCAGGGTACAGGCTCGCCTCGACAGCCCCCTTCTTTTTGGGCGGGAAAACCTCTATCGAAAAGACACATTCTTTCTCTTTAAACATGTCCGAAATAAACATTGACGCGGCGACTCCTTTGAACAAAACACAATATCTTCTCGCTTCTCTATAGATTATAAAACCGCGGTTTACAACTGTAAAGCCCTTTTTGCTCCTCAAAAAATTTTTGAGGGGCCGAACGGGACAGACGGGCACACGGACGGCGGGTGTAAACAGAAAAAGCGCACGCCCCGCGGGAAACGGGGTGTGCGCAAATCCATGTCAGGTGAGGGAGGATAAAGCCGTCTTTGTCCCTTTTTTCTCATGTGTCGGCGCCGGTTCGGCCGACAGACCCACCGCTCTCCCTTGCGGCGAGATAATCCTCATAGCCGCAAAAGATGCAGTAGGCAATCTTTTTGCAGTATTCGCGGTCCTTGAGCAGCGCAAGCTCATCGGGGTTGGTCATGAAGCCGCACTCGACGAGCACGATGGGCGACGAGACGTTTTTGAGGATGTAGATGGACGACGTCCCCTGCTTGAGGGGTCTTGTGTTGTCGGGCTGCAAAACCGAGACCACGCTCTGCATGATGCACTCGGCCAACAGCGGGCTCTCGTCGTTTTTTACGCCGTAAAACAGCTGTGTGCCGTGCTGTGTCGGGTCGGAAAAGCTGTTTTGATGGATACTTATTGTGACGGCATCCGCAAAGGAGTCGAAGAGCGCCGCACGGTTCAGGGTGTCCGTCCGCTTCGCGTGCCCGCTGCCGTAGTCTGCCATCGTCGTGTCGTCGGTTCTGGTCATGACGGTTTTGTACCCGTGCGCCGAGAAGATATCCCGCAGGCAGAGCGCAATGGTCAGGTTGATGTCCTTTTCCTGCGTGCCGTCCGCAGCCACGCAGCCGGGGTCAAAATCGCCGTGACCCGCGTCGATGATCACGACCCCGCGGTCGTACACCGAAACGGGGCCCGCCTGTGCAGAGACCGCCCTCGAGACCCCGAACGCCGCGCTCAGCATGAGCAGCGTCGCGCACAGGGCCGCAGCGTAAACCAGCCAAAACGCCGCTTTTCTTTTTGACACCGAGCATCACCTCAACAAATGATATGCGAAGCGATTGCCAATGATACCCGCAGCAGAGACGGCCACCTGCCGCGACCGCCCGCTGCTTTGTCGCAGAGACGGTTGTCTGCCTGTAGACAAAGAACTTATCAGTCACGGCCTAAGTTCACCGCTCGCAATCCCCCTGCCGCTTCTCCGCCCCCCCCTTTGCACACGGGGTGCTTGGGATGAAGCAAGTCTTTTAGCCCGCCCCCATCCCTCGGGATTCGGGCCCTTGAGCTTCGCTCGCAGGGTGTGTCAGCGTTCGTTTCTATTAGCGCCGACAGGGGGAGGTTTCAGGAACTTAAAGCTTACACCTATCCCTCGGGATTCACGCCCTTAGCCTTCCCTACCGAACGCAATCGGTACGGCGTTCGGTACAACTCACGAAAATTTGTGAGCCGTGTGTAAGGGGAGGTGTCGGCGTTAGCTGACGGAGGGGTTGACCGCGCAAGACCATGCCGCCTAAACATGCCTTGTGTCGCGACCTTTACTGACCGCTTACAATCCCCCTACCGCTTCTCGGCCCTCCTCCCCTTTACACAGGCCCCGCATCCGAGGGTGTCCGTCACCTAAAAAAACGGCAACCTCCAGGGGACGCGCCGGGCGCATCCTACGCGGTGTACGGCTTAAGCCCCCCTTCATCGAGAACAAGTACGGTGTCGCACACTTCGTTAATAAACTTTCTGTCGTGGGACACGCTTATCACACACCCGCCGAAGCTTTTGAGAACGTCGCGCACGACCGGGTTGGAGAGCGGCGAAAAGTTCCTCGTCGGCTCGTCGAGCAGCAGGCAGTTACAGCTGCAAAGAATCATCCGCAGCAAAAACAGCTTGGCCTTCTGCCCGCCCGACAGTCCCTTGATGGGCCGCAGCATCTCCTCCGCGGTGTAGCGCATGCTGCCCAAAAAGGTCCGCACCCGCCCCCGCGCGTCGCTGTCCCCGTCGGGGCACAGAAAATCGACGGGCGTCAGGTCGGGCGGGAGCAGGTCGCCGTAGTTTTGCGGCATATACCCCACCCTGATGTCACCTCTGTCCCCGATTTCGCCGTAGATGTGTTTGATGAGCGTGGTTTTGCCGCACCCGTTTTTGCCGACGATGCAAACCTTGCGCGGGCCCCTTACCGTCAGGGCCACCTCCCGCGAAAGAATTCTCTCGCCGATTTTGAGGCAAAACGGCTTTAGTTCCACAACCGTTTTTCCCTCGGGGATCGACACATCCTCCTCAAACCGCGCGAGGATATGCTCCTCGCTCTTGGGGTGCTTGGTCATCGCCTCCTTTTCCTTTTGAAACCGCTTTTCGGTGGACAACACCGAGTGCATCTTCTTTTTGAGCAGCCTTCCCCCGTGGGGGTCTCCCCTCGAAATCGAGCTCTGTTGATTCTCGACCTTGTTCTTTATCTGCCTGAATTTTTCCATCTTTTTGTTGAACGCGCGCTCCTGCTCAAAGGCGAGCCTGTCCTCGCGCTCAAAGCGCGCGGCCCGCTCGGCCATATAGGTCACATAATCAAGGCTTGAGACGGTGTGCCTCGGGTCGCGCTTTTTGTTGAGCCGCTCGATGTGGATCACCGATGTCGCGGTGTTTTCGATGAGCGTCTCGTCGTGGGACACAAACAGCACCGGCCTGCCGCAGGTGTTGATGAACCGCTCGAGCCGGACAAGCGCGTCGATATCAAGGTCGTTGGACGGCTCGTCCAAAAGGTAGATATCGGGGTCGCTTAAAAGCAGCCCCGCAAGGCGCAGCTTGACCCGTTCACCGCCCGAGAACGAGCCTATCCTGCGGTCCGAATAGAGAAGCTCGGGCTGTATCCCGACCCTTTTGCACGCGCGGGCGAGCTCGGGCGGCGCCGCCGAGCAAAAGGTCTCGTTTAAACACATGAACTCATAGACCGACAGGCGGTTTTCGTATTCGGTCAGCTCCTGCGCAAGGTACCCCATGCGTGCGCCGCCCCGGTCGATCGTGCCGGTGTGCTCGGCATAGCTCTCGACGAGCCGGGGGTCATAGATCAGCTTCAGCAGGGTCGATTTTCCGTTGCCCTCCTCGCCGATGACGACGGTTTTGTCCCCATTTCCAAGAGTAAAGGACAAATCCTTTACAATCGTTCTCAGGTCGTTATTTTGAAAAACAGTCAGATTTCTCACAGACAGCATGTACCCACCTCCTCAAAGCAAACAAAAAGACCGTCCGCGGACAGAAGCCGAAGACGGTTTTAGACGTTTGCATCCTAAAGCAGGGCCGGGACAGGGTTTTGCAACCGGCAAACATGTCACAAAGGCGCGCAAAGGACACGCAGAACCTCAGGCAGAGGAAACAGCTTCAAGGAAAAGCGCTAAAACAACGGTCATTCGGCTCTTGTGACAACACAAATAACGCAGACATATGTCCGCAGACGATGTGTTCCAAAAGCTGAAGACGGTTATTTTAACATCCTTTCACCCCTAAGCGCCGTTGTCGTTGTACATGAGACCCCTCCTTATCGGACGGGCCGAGCCAAAAGGCAGCGCCGCCGTGCGGAAGACCTCACGCCGTTATTGTACCACACCCGGCCGGTTCTTTGCAAGCCTGACGTCGTCGCCGAAAAACGGGAGGACACGGCAACTTCCGACCAGGCGCGACGAAACCTTCTCGCTGTAGCGAATCGCAATCTTGTCGAGGTCTGTGAGGTTGGTCGTGTAAATAGTTTTGAGGCCCGAAACAAGTCTTGTGTTGACGATGTCGTATATCGCGCTCACCAAAAAGGGATTGACAAACTCGGCCCCGAGGTCGTCGAGCACCAAAAGCTCGCAGCTCTTGAGGCTGTCCGCGGTCGAGGTGTCCCTGCCCTCAAACTGTTCTTTCTCGATGGCTTTAAAGACCGAGGGCGCGCTGCAATAGATCACGTCGTGCCCGCGTTTGAGAACCTCGTTTGCGACGCTCAGTGCGAGGTGGGTCTTGCCGAGCCCCGCATCCCCCAGCATGAGCAGCCCCGACTCGCACGACGGAAAATCGTCCGCGAACCGGCGGCACACCTTTAGGTTGTTCTCCATCGTTTTGTAAGGGCTCGCGCCGTACTCAGGGTCCTTATCCTTCGAGTACCACCCCAGCGAGAAGGTGTCAAACGAGCACAGCTTGAGCGGCGAGACCGCGTTTATCGCGTTCAGCGCGTGCTCGCTCAGCAGCCTGCGCGCACACGCGCACTGCCCGCCGCCCAGCAGCCTGCCGGTGTCGCGGCAGTCAGCGCAAAAATGATAGTCCTCAAGGGAGTCCTCGGGCAGCCCCGCCGCCCCGAGCAGCCCCGCGATTTTTTCCTGTATCTCGGCGATCTGTGCCTCGGCGCATTCGCCGGCCCCCGTTTCGCCCGAGGCCACGGCCTTTAGGGCGCTTATGCCGAGTTCGGTTATCCTGTCCCGCAGCGCTCGCAGCTCGGGCAGCTTTTCCAGCGCCTCTTCCCGCCTGCGCTCGGTCAGTATCTCGGCGCGCCGTCTGCGGCGCTCGAGCTGCTCCGACGCGTACCGTCGTGCGCTTTCACTGTAGGGCATATGCTCAGTCCTCCGTATTTGCCGCGATTGCCATCTTGAGAAGGGAGTTTTGCTGCTTGCCGCCCTTCTTTTTTTCGCGTCCCGAGGCGGGCGCGTTGGTCTGCTCGGCCCGTGTGTCCCGGATGGTTCGGTACCCGCTCGCGTACCATCTCTTCAGCACCGAATTTATGTAGCTTATCGAGTCCCTGCCGCTTCGCAGAAAGACCTCCTTGACAAAGTCGGCGTTGTAGCCGTACTGCTCGTACCAGTCGGCGATGTACCCGCGCTGCGCCTTGGTAAAGGGCGCGTCGCACCCCAAAACCTCGGCCACCTCGCGCTCGCGGGCCTCCCTCGTCTCGAGAAGATGGATGTACCGCTCGGCCGAATCGAGGTCGCTCACCCCGTTTTCCGCCCACTGCGAGAGGGTTTTGGCGGCAAAGTGCACGACCGAGCGCCTGTTTTTGACCCGCGGCGCACAGTACGCTACCGCCGTGAGGATCACGTCGACGGGAAAGCCGTCGTATTCATAGGTCTCGACAAGCGTCCTGCTCTCGAGGCTGTCGAGGGGCCGCGCGAGAAACTGCTGCGTCTCCTGCAAAAGAACCTCGAGCTCGGGGTTCCTGAGGGTGAGCTCGCCGACATCGTCGACCGAAAGCGGCGCGCGCGCAACCATCGCACCCGTGCGGGCCTGCGCGCCCTCGGGGCTCAAAAACAGCCCTAACTTGGTCCAATAGTTCACCGCCCGCTCGACCGTCTCCTCCGGGATGCCGAGCCCCTCCGAAATCTCGGTTATCTCGCAGTCACCGCTGCACATCACATACAGCGCGACCTTGAGCGAGGGCCCGTCCGCTTCGGGATATCGCTGCTTAAATACCTCGGGCAGACAGCTCGCCTTAAACTCTTTGCTCAACGATACCACGCGCAGCCCCCCTTCGGTGCAGCTGTAAAGCAGTCAAGAAAAACAAACGGGACAAGAAGCCCGCGGGCCGAGCACCGCTTTAAAGCTCGACCTCATAGATATACTCGGTCATGCGGACATCGGTCCCCTTTTTGAGATAATCCCGCTTGCTCACGACCCTGCCGCCGCATTTCTGCGCAACGCAGTTGGACGGGGCGTTGTCGCGGCTGACCGCGATTGTGACCCTTTTCGCCCCGCTTTGACGGGCGCGGTCGATCATGCCGAGCGCGGCCTCTGTAGCAAAGCCCCTGTTCCAAAAGTCCTTGTGGATACAGTAGGCGATGTCATAGGTTTTTCCGTCGGCGCTCACCATATAACTGCACGTGCCGACCCTTTCGCCCGAGCCCTTGAGCACGGGGATAAGATAGGTGCATTCATCGTCGTCGCCGAGGACTTCAAGCACTTTAAGATATTCCGGGTCGACGTCCTCTTTCGCTTCATCGGGAAGGTATCTCCCCATTTCGGGGTCGTTCCAAATGTGATAGGCCCACAGGGCGTCGTCCTTTGTAAAGCCCCTCAGATACAGCCTCTCGGTCTCAATAGGCGTTGTTCTCATGTCTGACAATCTCCTTTCCCGCGGTGTAAAGTGCAAGCGTGAAACCGCGCAAATGCACGCGGAGCGGGAAAATATCCTTCTCGCTTCACCTGCGGCCCGAACGGGATTACTGCCGCTCGAGCGCCTCCTTGAGCGCCAACGCAATCTGGTCGGGGCAGGACGTCTTTTTGAGGCCGCACCTTATCCCCTGCATGCGGGCGATCGCCTCCTCGGCGCTTGCACCCTTGAGCAGGCTGCATATCCCCTTGAGGTTGCCGTTGCAGCCGCCTGCGACGCTTATCTCCTTGATGATGCCGTTTTCGAGTTCGACCGTTGTGGAGCTCGAGCACGTTCCCTGATTTTTTCTCGTGTAAACCATCCCTGTTTATCTCCTTTTTTCGCTCAGTGCAAGCAGCTTTTCGAGCTGCTCCTCTTCGGTATAGCAGCAGCCGGGCACGACGGTGCGCGAGTTGTTTCTGCCGTGAAAATCCGACCCGCCCGTCCTGATGAGACCGTATCGGTCGCAGATGTCCTCAAGCGCCCGCCTGTCGGCCTCGCTGTTTCGCGGGTGCATGACCTCGGCGCCGTCTATCACGCCGCGCCTTGCACAGTCCTCAACAAGCCCGACCGCATGGGATTCGCCCGCGTGGGCAATCACGACGACGCCGCCCGACGACCTCGCCATGTCGATCACCTCTTCGGTGTCCCCGTATTTAAACCTTTCGATGCAGCTCCCCGACGAGCGGCTGAACAGCTCGCGGTAGAGCGCGCCGTATACCCCGTCGGCATAGCCGAAATCGACAAGCACGTTCATGATATCCTGCTTGTGGATGACCCCGCTTACCCGGCTGTACCGCATCACCCGCTCGCGCGTCACCACGGGATAGAGCCTGTGCACCCGCTCGAGCATGACCTCGCCCGCGTCGCCGCGCCGCTTGTGCATGAGCGCGAAGTACGCCTCGAGCCCGTCCCTGCGCGCGGGGAGATAGCACAAAACGTGCACGAGCAGCCCGTCCCCTGTCTCGGTGGACAGCTCGCACCCCTCAATGACCCTTACGGGGTCGTCCGCCGAGACAAAGCTGTTTTTCATGGTGTCGTGGTCGGTCACCGCAATGCAGTCGACGCCCTGGGCCTTTGCCGTCTCGAGCAGCTCGGCCCTTGTCAAAAAGGCGTCGCTTGCGTTTGTGTGGTTGTGAAGGTCTGCAAGCATTTTTTGATCCTTTCCGCGGGGCTTCAGGCAAGATCGCTTTCGGCCCCTAAAAAACCGGCGTAGATTTCAGCGAACCTGCCCACCTCGTCGAGCTCGATGTGCTCGTCGACGGTGTGGGCGAGCGCGTCGTCCCCCGGCCCCAGGATGACAAACGGCACACCGAGCGCCGGCACGAGCTGGGAGGCGTCGGTGTAAAAGTGAAGGCCGCGAAGGGGCATGTCGAACCCTGCGCCCCGTATCGCACGGGACACCGAGCGCACAAACGGGTGCTCGGGAGAGGTGCCCACCGCGGGGCGGTTGTTGAGCACCGAGATCCCGAGCTTGCAGCCGGGATACAGCCTCTCGATATCCGAGGCAGCGCCGCGGGCGATTGCAAGGATGGCGTCGTGGTTCTGGCTCGGGACTGTCCTGATGTCCGCCTCGATAAAGGCGTCCTCGGGGACGACATTTGTAAGGGCGCCGCCCGACATCCGCGTCAGGCAGACGCTTGATCCGCCGAGCCGCGGGTCCTCAGCCCTGTCGACAGCGGTCGAAAAGGCGCCCCAAAATGACACGAGCGCCTCGGCGGCGTTGACGCCGAGGTCGGGCCTTGAGGCGTGGCACGAGCGCCCCTTTGCGCTGACGCGCAGCCACAGCGCGCCCTTTTCGCATATGCCGAGCCCCCCTGCCGACGGCTCGCAGATAAACAGCGCGTCGACCCCCTTCAGCGCCGGGTGGGTGCAGAGCGCCCCCGCGCCCATGCCGCCCGCCTCCTCGTCGGCGGTGAAGCAGAAGATCACGTCGCAGAACGGCCGAAGCTCGCCGCTCGCGACGGCGTCGGCGGTGAGAAGCATCGAGGCGACGCCCCCCTTCATGTCGGCACAGCCGCGCCCGTACATGACGCCGTCCTCCACCTCGGCGGCGTGGGGGTCGTGCCTCCACACCGCGGGGTCGCACGACACGGTGTCGAGGTGCCCCGCAAAGGCGACACACCTGCCGCTGTCCCGTCCGCTGAACCTGACGACAAGCGACGCCCTCGCGCCGCCGTGGTCGACGACAATGCACTCGGCCCTGCCGTCATACCGCGCCTTTATAAAATCGACGAGCCTTCTCTCGTTCCCCTCGGGCTGGGTCGTGTCCGCCCTTACAAGCTGCGCGAGCAGCCCGCGCGCGTCCTTTTTTTCGAACATAGCTATCCCCTTAAATCAAATCACAAAAACGATCGGGCCGTTTCAGGCCTTTTTCGCAAACAGATTGCACAGGATGTCGGCAAACTTTTTCCTGTCCGCCGAAAAGGCGAAGCGGACATTGGCTTCTTTATCGTCCGAAAGCACCGTTTTGCCCTCCTCGCCGCCCGCAAAGCCGACGCGGCAGTTGAGCGTCCGCACATCCTTAAGCACCGTCGGGTCGATGAGATAGGCGATGCACAGCGGGTCGTGGACGGGCGCCGAGTCGGGCAGCTCAAGACTTTCGGCGTGCTGCGAGTGCACCCTTATCCTGTGCTCGCACATCTCGGCGGCAAAGTCGCCCCACGGCGTGCCGCAGGCGCGAAAGCGCTTGCAGTCGTCAAGGGTTATCAGCGCCTTGTGGGTCGCGTCGAGCGGCGCCATCGTGATCTTTGCGCCGCACCGCATGACCTTTTCGGCCCCCTCGGGGTCAAACCAAATGTTGTACTCGGACTCGTTGGGCATGTTGAAGACGTTGCCGCCGCCCCCCATGATCACGATTTCCTCGATGTTTTTCACGATGCCGCCGTCGAGCATGAGCGCGACGGCGAGGTTGGTGAGCGGCCCCACCGCGACAATCGTCACGGGCTCGCTCGCCCCGTTGAGATAATCGACATAAAACTGCGGCGCGCTGAGCTTTTCGACCGTTTTGTCCGACTCGGGCAGCGGCAGCGAGCGGGGATGGATCGAAAGCTCCTCGTGCTTCGGACGCGTCATCGACTTGACCAGCGCGCCGTTGCAGCCGCGGTAGACCGGGATGTCCGAGCCCAGCAGCGACATCACCCGCAGTGTGTTGTCGGTGGTGTTGTCAACAGGCAGGTTGCCCGCCACGGTACAAACCGCCCGCAGGTCTACAGCCTCCGATAGGGCCGCCGCAATGATCGCGACGGCGTCGTCCGAGCCTGTGTCGACGTCAAGTATAACCCTTCTCTTTTCCATATTGTCCCCTTATCCTTAATTTATTGTCGCCTTCTTTTAACCGCCCGCCGCCTTCGGGCATCTTTGCGCGAACGCCGCAGCAAACGAAACCACTCGGCACAAAGACCGCGCGGACGGCAAAAGCGCCGAACAGAGCACGGCTTTGCGCCGAACTATGTCCGCCGAGCCCCCCGACGCAGACGTCTGCGCCGCCAAAGGGCGGCCCTCAGCGCGCTCAAGGCTTAAGCGCCGTACCCTTATATAATATAACAAAACCGAAAAAAAGAAAAGGGCCGCAAAGCGACCCTTTTCGAAAGAAAGCGATTTGTGCGGAACAACCGGCCGAAGGCTCGGCGCAGACCTTACCTCAGCGCCTCGCTGACCGCGACGGCGCACGCGACGGTCATGCCGACCATGGGGTTGTTGCCCGCGCCGATAAGGCCCATCATCTCGACGTGCGCAGGGACAGAGGACGAGCCCGCGAACTGCGCGTCGCCGTGCATACGGCCCATCGAGTCGGTGAGGCCGTAGGATGCGGGGCCTGCGGCGACATTGTCGGGGTGAAGCGTGCGGCCGGTGCCGCCGCCCGACGCGACCGAGAAGTACTTGACGCCGTTCTCGTTGGCCCACTTTTTGTAGGTGCCGGCGACGAGGTGCTGGAAGCGGGTGGGGTTGGTCGAGTTGCCGGTTATGGACACGTCGACGCGCTCGAGCTTCATGATTGCGACGCCCTCGAGCACGTCGTTTGCGCCGTAGCAGCGAACCGCCGCGCGCTCGCCGTCCGAGAACTTAACCTCGCGCACAATCTTGACCTCGCCCGTGAGGAAGTCGAAGTCGGTCTCGACATAGGTGAAGCCGTTGATGCGGGAGATGATATATGCCGCGTCCTTGCCGAGCCCGTTGAGGATGACGCGAAGGGGCTTCGTCCTCGCCTTGTTGGCGGTTCTCGCGATGCCTATCGCGCCCTCGGCCGCAGCGAACGACTCGTGCCCCGCGAGGAAGCAGAAGCAGTCGGTCTCCTCGCGCAGAAGCATCGCGCCGAGGTTGCCGTGCCCGCGGCCGACGTTGCGCTGCTCGGCGACCGAGCCCGGGATGCAGAAGGCCTCAAGGCCCTCGCCGATGACCTCGGCGGCCTTGTCGGCCTTGTCCGCGCCCCTCTTGAGCGCGAGCGCGACGCCCAGCGTGTACGCCCAAACGGCGTTTTCAAACGCGATGGGCTGCACGCCCTTGACAATCTTTTCGACGTCGATGCCCTTCGAGAGCGCGAGCTCGCGGCACGCCTCCATCGACTCAAAGCCGTTTTCCTTGAGGAAAGCGTCTATCTTGGCCATTCTTCTCTCTTTGCCTTCAAAATTTGCCATTGTCGTCTTCCTCCTTTCTTATTCTTCGCGCGGGTCGACGTACTTTGCCGCGCTGTCATATCTGCCGTAGGTGCCGGTGTTCTTTTCATACGCCTCTTTGGGGTCGACCCCGTGGCGGATGTCCTCGAGCATCTTGCCGAGGCGGACAAACTTGTAGCCGATGACCTCGTCGTTCTCGTCGAGGGCGATCGAGAGGACATAGCCCTCGGCCATCTCGAGATAGCGGACACCCTTGGCGGCGGTGGAGAACATGGTGCCGACCTGCGAGCGCAGGCCCTTGCCGAGGTCCTCAAGCGACGCGCCGATGGGCAGGCCGTTTTCTGAGAACGCAGTCTGCGTCCTGCCGTAGACGATCTGGAGGAACAGCTCGCGCATGGCGACGTTGATGGCGTCGCACACAAGGTCGGTGTTGAGCGCCTCAAGGATCGTCTTGCCGGGGAGGATCTCGGCGGCCATGGCGGCCGAATGGGTCATGCCCGAGCAGCCCAGCGTCTCGACGAGCGCCTCTTCGATGACGCCCTCTTTTACGTTGAGGGTAAGCTTGCACGCCCCCTGCTGAGGCGCGCACCAGCCGACGCCGTGGGTGAGGCCCGAGATGTCGCCGACCTGATATGCCTTGACCCATTTGCCCTCCTCGGGGATGGGCGCGGGGCCGTGCTTGGGCCCTTTGGCTATCGGACACATGCGCTCCACTTCATGTGAATAGTTCATTTTTTACTCCTTTCGGTTTGTAAAACATTGCGCTGAATATAGTATATCTAACCGAACAGTTTATTTCAATAACAAATTCGTCAAAAACCCCCTTGTGCGCAAAATTTGACATTGTATAGTATATAAGAGTAAAATGATGAGGTATGTAACGAGCGCAAGGACACATCAAAACTGTTTGTGAGGTAGCATATAACAATGGGTTTAATTGAAAAACTGTTCGGCACGACAAGCGAAAAGACCCTTAAAAAGCTCAAGCCGACCGTGGATAGAATAATCGCCCTCGAGGACGGGTACAAAGCGATGAGCGACGACGAGCTCAAGGCGGTGACGCCGAAGCTGAAAAGCCGCCTTGCCGGGGGCGAAACGCTCGACGACATCCTGCCCGACGCATTTGCGGTCTGCCGCGAGGCGTCGGCGCGGGTGCTCTCGATGCGCCACTTCCCCGTGCAGCTCACGGGCGGCCTTGTGCTGCACCGCGGCGACATCGCCGAGATGAAGACGGGCGAGGGCAAGACCCTTGTTGCGACGCTGCCCGTCTACCTCAACGCGCTCTCGGGCGAGGGGGTGCACCTCGTGACGGTCAACGACTATCTCGCCCGCCGCGACAGCGAGTGGATGGGCAAGCTGTACAGCTTTTTGGGGCTGAGCGTCGGCCTCGTCGTCAACGGCATGAGCAACGCAGAGCGCAAAAAGGCCTATGCGTGCGACATAACCTACGGCACCAACAACGAGTTCGGCTTCGACTATCTGCGCGACAACATGGTCACCGACAAGCAGAACAAGGTCCAGCGCGGGCACGCGTTTGCCATCGTCGACGAGGTCGACTCGATCCTCATCGACGAGGCCCGCACCCCCCTCATCATCTCGGGCCCCGGCGAGCGCTCCACCGACATCTACAAGCGCGCCGACCAATTCGCCCGCTCGCTGACGCCCGTCAAGGTCACCGAGCACGACGACAAGACCCAGCTCGACGAGCTCGGCGGCGACTACATCATCGACGAAAAGGCCAAGAGCTGCACCCTTACCAAGGTCGGCATCGAAAAGGCCCAGCGGTTCTTCGGCATAGAGAATCTCTCCGACCCCGACAACATGACCCTGTCGCACCACATCAACCAGGCGATAAAGGCGCACGGCGTCATGAAGCGCGACATCGACTACGTCGTGCGAAACGGCGAGGTCATCATCGTCGACGAGTTCACCGGCCGCCTCATGATCGGCAGGCGCTACAACGAGGGGCTGCACCAGGCTATCGAGGCAAAGGAGAGCGTGCACGTCGCGCGCGAGAGCAAGACCTACGCCACCATCACCTTTCAAAACTATTTCCGCATGTACAAAAAGCTCGCCGGCATGACGGGCACCGCCATGACCGAGGCAGACGAGTTTCTCGAGATATACGGCCTCGACGTCGTCGAGATACCGACCAACAAGCCGATGATAAGGCTCGACCGCGACGACGCCGTCTACAAGACGCAGGACGGCAAAAACCGCGCCGTCATCGAGCAGGTCGTGGAGTGTCACCAAAAGGGTCAGCCCGTTCTCGTCGGCACCGTCAGCATCGAAAAATCCGAAAACCTCAGCAAGCTGCTCTCGCGCCGGGGCATCAGGCACGAGGTGCTCAACGCCAAGCACCACGAAAAGGAGGCGCAGATCGTCGCGCAGGCGGGCAAGTTCGGCGCGGTGACCATCGCCACAAACATGGCGGGGCGCGGCACCGACATCATGCTCGGCGGCAACGCCGAGTTCCTCGCAAAAAACGAGATGGCAAAGCAGGGCTGCACCGACGAGGAGATCCTCGCGGCGACAAGCTATTACACGACCGACGACCCCGACGTCCTTGAGCTGCGCCGCCGCTATAAAGAGCTTTACGACGGCTTCAAGCCCTCGGTCGACGCCGATGCCGAGCGGGTCAAGGCGGCGGGCGGCCTGTTCATCATCGGCACCGAACGGCACGAGAGCCGCCGCATCGACAACCAGCTGCGCGGCCGCTCGGGCCGCCAGGGCGACCCCGGCGAGTCGAGGTTCTTTCTTTCGCTCGACGACGACCTCATGCGCCTGTTCGGCGGCGAGCGCCTGTCGGCGATGATGGACACCCTCAGGGTGGACGAGGACACCCCCATCGAGAACAGGATGCTGACCTCGGTCATCGAGACCAGCCAAAAGAAGGTGGAGGGGCGCAACTTCTCGATACGCAAAAACACCCTCAACTACGACGACGTCATGAACGCCCAGCGCAAGATCATCTACAGCCAGCGCGACATGGTGCTCGACGGCGAAAACATGCGCGAAAAGATCCTTGAGATGATCGACGAGTCGATAGCGGGCAACGTGTCCGTCTTCGCCTCCGATGCGTCACACGCGAAGGAGTGGAATCTCAAGGGCCTTCGCGATTTCTATATGGGCTGGCTCACCGCCGAGACCGACCTGCGCTATTCGGACGACGAGCTCGAGCGCCTCACCCGCGAGGATGTCACCCACACCCTTTTGGAGCTTGCGCACAAAAAGTACGAGGAGAAGGAGCGGAGGCTCGGGGACGAGAGCATGCGCCGCCTCGAGCGCATCGTGCTGCTGCGCGTGGTCGACACCAAATGGATGAGCCACATAGACGACATGGACGAACTGCGTCGCTCCATCCACCTGCGCTCCTACGCGCAGAAAAACCCCGTGGAGGAGTACCGGCGCGAGGGCTATGCCATGTTCGACGAGATGATCGACGCCATCCGCGAGGACACCGCGCGCCTTGTGCTCACCGCCGAGCTCGTGCTGGTGCAGAAAAACGCCGACACGGCGTCCAAAAACGCGCAGAACATGCGCACGGGCGACGGCAGCGCCGCTTCGCCCGCCCGCAAAAAGACCAAGATCGGCAGAAACGAGCCCTGCCCCTGCGGCAGCGGCAAAAAGTACAAGAACTGCTGCGGGCGCAACAAGGGCTGATCTGTCCTATAAAGTAAAATCGCCTAAGGAAATCATTCATAATCAAACGTGCAAGCGCGGTCTGCGGGCCGACGGGAGGCCTGTTGCCGGTCTCCCCTCCCCGCAGACATCGGTTTTCTTTTTCAAAATGATGCTGAAGCGGCGGGCCGCACCGAACGGTAAGGCCTGTCCATAGCGGACCTTTGCCCCCGGTAAGCATACGCGCTCAGGCGGTTTCACCCGCGGGAACATCCTTTTACCCGTGAGAGCGCCCCGAAGCAAAACAACAAAAAGCGGTGCGGCCTAAAAGCCGCACCGCGCGTTGACCGATATCGAAGAAGCAGAAGAAACCGCTATTCGTTCATAATCCCGCGCTCGGTCTGCTTGATGAGGTTAAACAGCGCCGACGAGTGCTGCGGATACTCCTGCGTGAGGTGCTCGGTCGTCAGCGTCAGCGCCTCGACGCCCTGCTCGGGCTCGATGTCGAGCAGCCGTTCGCCCTCGAGCATCGCGCAGATTTTGGCGTCGCTCCTGCTCATCTGCGCGTCGGCATAGCCCGAATAGACGCTGTCGGGCACCGAGAACATGTTGGTCGAATTTTTGGGGTTTGCGCCGTAAACCCTTCTGAACATCTTGTAATAGGCCGTCATCAGATAGGCGGAGACCTCTCCCACCAACTTGGAGCTTGCGGCCCGCAGCAGCAGGTCGTACAGGATAAAGAGCGAATTTGTCAACAGCTTTTTGTTGAGAACGGGCAGCACGCTGCCGCGGTAATGCTTGTCGTAGCTTTGGTCGTCCTCGGGCAGGTCGTCGACTGTGAGGGTCGAGCCGTTTCTGTCGGGCGAGCGCCCTAAAAGATAGTCGCACGAAACGCCGTAAAAGTCGGCGGCGCGGACGACAAAATCAAGCCCGCATTCGCGAATCCCCTTTTCGTAATGGGACAGCAACGCCTGCGAAACGCCCAGGCTTGCGGCGGCCTCTTTTTGGGTGATTCCCCGTTCTTTTCGCAAAAGCGTTAAGATACGGCTGAAGTTTGCGGAGGGCATACTGCATTCCCTTCTTCACTTAAATAATGTGACATGTAGGTTTAATTATAAGATATAAACGGCACTTTGTAAAGTTTATTGACCTTTTTTGTCGAAAAACAGACATAAATTCCCTCGGGAGGACACTGTGAAAACCTATAAATTTCATCTGATACGCCACGGCTTGACCGAAGCCAACGAAAAGGGGATCTACTGCGGCTCGGGGACCGACATCCCGCTCAGTGACGAGGGACGCGATGAGCTCGAGCGCCTTTCGGGCGACACCCGCTATCCCTATGTCGACGCTGTCTACACAAGCCCCCTGCGCAGGGCCCGGCAGACGGCCGAGATTCTGTTCCCCGGGTGTGAGACGATCGTGTGCGACGCGATCACCGAGGCGGCCTTCGGGCGCTTTGAGGGCAGGACGCTCGAGGAGCTTAAAAGCGACGACGAGTTCTGCCGCTGGGCCGCACCCAAAAGCGGCTTTGTCCCCGACGGAGTCGAGCCGGCCGAGCGCTTTTACGGCCGCGTCGTGAACGGGTTTGCGGACATCGTCACCGACGCGATGTCAAGGGGGATGCGCTCGTGCGCGGTGATAACGCATGCGGACGTGATAAGCCTAATCATGGCTGCCCTCGCCTACCCCAAGGCAGAGCCCTATGAGTGGAACCCCGCGCCCGGCTGCGGCTACACCGTGCTCGCCGACCCGTCGCTGTTCCTGCGGCAGCCGGTGGTCGAGGCCGTCGCGCAGGTGCCGCTCTGCGAGGGTGAGGGCGAGGACACCGCCTTCGCGGACGACTGCGCCGATGACTGAGCGCCTTTCATGCACGGCGATAAGACCTGTCACCGTAATTATTGCCCCGGCAGGAGAGGTTAAACGATGAAGCTTCAAATCGAGGACGGGCTTCGGCACGTTGAGGAGATAAAAGTCCTGTTCAAGGAGTACACCGACATGCTCACACAGGGCGACGAGCAGTTTAAAGGGTACCCGGAGATGCAGCACTATGACCGCGAGCTGCAAAAGCTCGAGGAAAAATACGGCCCCCCTTCGGGCTGCCTTCGCATAGCCTTTTTGGACGGCATGCCCGCGGGCTGCGTCGGGTTGCGTCGTCTTGACGAGCGCCGCTGTGAGATGAAGCGGCTGTACGTAAGGCCCTGTTTCCGCTCAAACGGCATCGGCGGCGCCCTTATTAAAAGCGCAGCGGACGATGCGCGCCGCATGGGATATGCCGTCATGCTGCTCGACACGCTCCCCTTTTTAAAGGACGCGCTCGGTCTGTACAAAAAATTCGGCTTTGAGGAGACCGCGCGCTACAACGGCAGCCCGCTTGACACCTCCATATACATGCGGCTCGAGCTGAACAGCGCCGTAACACAGCGTCTTTGAGCTTTACGGGCCGCAGCAAAAGCATCCCCCGTCTTTTGAGCGGCGGGCCGGACTTACGCCGAACGGGTCATGCGGAATCAAAACCACGCGTTGAACCGCAAAAGTCAATAGATAGTAGACAGAAGAACCCTTAAAAGGGACAGTTACGAACTCTGCCCCTAAAGGGGGCGCTGAAAAAGAGCTTCAATCACACTTTTTGCACTGCAAGTCCTCTGTTCGGGGACTGAATACCGTACACTTTCAACCTATCATATTAGCTCTTGTGTTTTGCAAGGACGCGGCATACCAAAAAGTATGTCGCGTCCTTGGCTTATGCCGAAGCATTTTTCCTACCCCCGGTACAACAGGGGTTTTCTCCTGCCTTTTCGGCGACAACAGAAAGGGCAGGCAAACCGTTTGGGTCTGCCCTGCCCTTTAACTTCTTCATGAAACCGTGCCCTTCGGCCGGAGAGATACCGTTTAACATCGGTTTGACGGCGCGGCCCGTCCGCAGCACCCGGGGGTCAGACCTTTTTCAAAAAGCGGTCGCACAGGCGGTAGAGCTCGCGCTCGAACAGCACCCCGTAGCGCTCGTCGACCGCCTCTTTTGCGGTGTTTGCGATACAGGTCGTGGTGAAATCACACGCCGCGTCGCACGCGTCCCCGAGGCTTAAGCCCTGCGTCAGCGCCGAGACGAGCACACTTGAAAAGATGTCGCCCGTCCCGTGATAGCTCTTTTCGACCCTGCCGCGGCAGGCATAGCCCATCCGCCCGTCGGCGCCCATGAACGCCGCGCCCAGCTGCCCCGGCGCAAAGCTGACGCCCGTGATGACGGCGCTCTTCGCCCCGAGCGCCAAAAGGCCGCAGAGCAGCGCGCCCACCCTGTCCCTGTCGGGCGCGGGGTCGTATTCCCTGCCCGTCAGCAGCGCCGCCTCGGTGAGGTTGGGGACGACAATGTCGGCCATGCCGCAAAGCCCCGCCATCCTTTTTGCAAAGTGCACATCAAAGCCGCCGTACAGCGCGCCGTTGTCGGCCATGGCGGGGTCGACGGCGACAAAGCCGCCCCCGCGAAAGCGGCGCGCAAAGTCGCACACAAGGTCGATCTGCCGCTCACTCGCGAGGTAGCCCGTGTAAAGCGCGTCAAAGCCGAGGTCAAGGGACGCCCAGTGCGCCGCTATCGGGGCTATGTCGTCGGTGAGGTCGCGCAGCGTGTAGCCGCTGAAGCCCCCGGTGTGGGTAGACAGAACCGCCGTCGGCACGCAGCAGCACTCTATTCCGCACGCCGAGACGATGGGCAGCGCCACCGTGAGCGAGCACCGCCCCGCGCAGGAAAAATCCTGTACCGTCGCTATCCGTTTCATTGTCAAATCCCTCCCATACAGGGTATTAAATATTGAACGGGCGTACGCGCGGCGAGCGTTCGGACGGCTTTCACCAAAAGCCCTAAACAAACGCCCTGCAATCCCCGCGTCGTCCGCCCCATGTGCTTTCGCGCGGAGGCCCGCGGACCCCTTCGGCTATACCTGCCTGTTGTAGATGGGGCTTATCTGCTTTCGCGAGCGCACGACCACAGCGAAGACCGAGACCGCGTTGAGCGCCGAAAAGAGGAGCACGACCGCCCTCATGGGAACGGCCTCGGCGAGCGCGCCCGACGCGAGCTGACCGACGATGGTGCCGAGCGTCGTCATCATCGAAAAGGCCCCGTTAAACCGCGCGCGCATGCTGTCGGGGATGTAGCTCTGCGTCGAGGATATCCGTATGTTGAACGACGTGACCGCGGCGACACCGCACAAAAAGTGAAAAACAGCCATGAGCGGGACGGGCATGAACAAAATCGTGCCGTTTACGACGGCGACGCCGAAATAGACGCAGGCGGCGATGGTAAACTTTTTGTCGACGGGATACCGAAAGCGGTAGTGGATGAACCCACCGATGAGCCTGCCGAGCACGCCGAGAGCGCTTATAAAGGTATAGGTCTCGACGCCGAGCGACGCTTCGCTTTTAAAAAAGGGAAGCATGACGGTGCCGAGGGACGCATCGCAAAGCGAGGTTATGCAAAAATAGGCCGTTATCGCGAGCAGTCCCTTTTCGGTCGATATGTAGCGCAGCCCCGCCTTGAAATCCTCGCGGTATCGCTTGAAATCAAACCCGCCGTCCGTCCGGGTCGCGTGCTTTTCCTCGGTCCTCACCATCGTCTCGAACACGGCGGCGACCAGAAAAGAAAACGAATTGAACAAAAACAGCGGCGTCACGCCGACCGCGTCATAGACAAAGGCCGCGACGGGCGTCATGATGGCGGCGAGAGGATAGATCATGCTCGAGATGGAATACGCCTTTGAAAAGTTGCCCTCGCTGACGAGGTTGGGGTAAAAGCTGTCATAGGCGATGGTGTATACGCTGTCAATGCTTCCGATGACAAAGCTGAACAGCATGAGCAGAATGTAGCTGAATACCCCGCCCTTTATCAGAAAGAAGATGAGCAGATAGAGCCCCGCGCTCGTGAAATCAAGCGTGTAGATCGCCTTTCTGCGCGAGAACCTGTCGAGGTAGGGCCCCGCGAGCATCGGCATCACGATCCTCGGGAGCGAATAGACAACCATGAAGAGCGCGTAAAAGAAGGTCGAGTCGGTGAGGTCGAGCGCGAGCAGACCGATGGCAAAGCCCGAGACGGCGTTGCCCAGCATGGACACGACCGAGCCGAGCGTGATTATCGTGAAATCCCTCGTCCAAAGCTTGTTGTTCATCGCCTGACCTCCCCTGCCCCTCAAAACCGATTGCGGGCGCTGCGGCCGCGCATTGAATAACATGGTATCACATTTGCCTCCGCCGTTCAAGCAGGGATCCGCGCTTTTGCATGCGGCCCAATATTGCACCGACGTCTTTTTTATTGTGTAAAAATATGTTACAATTAACTGTGTCTGCTTGCGCTTAAGGCGTCCCGCCGCGGATCCTGCGGCGAAAAAGGCGTCCCGGCGGCGGGCGGGCGCACGATAACCCTGCACATCAAGAGAGGACAGAACATGGAAAGAGAAAAGTTTTACATCACAACGCCTATCTATTATCCTTCCGACAAGCTGCACATCGGGCACGGGTACACGACCGTCGCGGCCGATGTCGTCGCGCGCTTTAAACGAATGCAGGGTTTTGACGTCATGTTCCTCACGGGCACCGACGAGCACGGACAGAAGATCGAGGACAAGGCAAGGGCCGCGGGGGTCGAGCCTCAGAAATACGTCGACGACATCGTCGCGACCATTAAGGACCTGTGGAAGGTCATGAACATCTCCTACGACAGGTTCATCAGAACCACCGACGACTATCATCAAAGGTCGGTGCAGCGCATCTTTAAAAAGCTGTATGAGAAGGGCGCGATCTACAAGGGCGAATACAAGGGGCTGTACTGCAAGCCGTGCGAATCGTTTTGGACCGAAAGCCAGCTTGTCGACGGGCGGTGCCCCGACTGCGGCCGCGAGGTCGGCGAGGCGTGCGAGGAGGCCTACTTCTTCCGCCTGTCCGACTACGCAGACCGCCTGCTCAAGCTGTACGACGACAACCCCGACTTTTTGCAGCCCGCCTCACGGCTCGCCGAGATGCGCAGCTTTATAAACAGCGGCCTCGAGGATCTCTGTGTCTCGCGCACCTCGTTCACCTGGGGCGTCCCCGTCGACTTTGACGACAAGCACATCGTCTATGTTTGGGTCGACGCGCTGACCAACTACATCACCGCGCTCGGCTACGAAAACGACCGCTATGACGATTTTAAAAGATATTGGCCCGCCGACGTCCACCTGATGGCCAAGGAGATCGTGCGGTTTCACTCGGTCATCTGGCCCGCGCTGCTCATGGCGCTCGACCTGCCGCTGCCCAAAAAGGTCTTCGGGCACGGCTGGCTGCTGCTCGAGGGCGGCAAGATGAGCAAGAGCAAGGGCAACGTCGTCGACCCCGTCACCCTGTGCGGGCGCTACGGTGTCGACGCGATACGGTACTATCTCATGCGCGAGATCCCGTTCGGCCGGGACGGCGTGTTCTCCAACGAGAGTCTTATCAACCGCATCAACACCGACCTTGCCAACGACCTCGGCAACCTGCTCTCGCGCACCGTTTCGATGGTCGAGAAGTACTTCGGCGGCGTCCTTCCCGCAGAGCAGAGCGGCGCCCCCCTCGACGACGAGCTCGTCGGCATGTGCAACGGGCTTGCCGAAAATGTGCTCGGCTGCATCGACGCGCTCATGCTGCCCAACGCCTTGACCGAAATCTTCAAGCTCGTCTCGCGCGCCAACAAGTACATCGACGAGACCTGCCCGTGGATACTCGCAAAGGACGAGAGCAACCGCCCGCGGCTTGCGCGCGTGCTGTACAACCTGTGCGAGGCGCTTCGCATAAGCTCGATCCTGCTCGCCCCCTTCATGCCCTCGACCGCGCCCAAGATTCAGGCCGCGGTCGGCGCCGACGCCTCGATCTGCCGGCTGGAGGACGCGGTGTACGGCAGGCTCCCCGCCGGCACGACCGTCGTCAGGACGCCGGTGCTCTTCCCCCGCATCGACCTTGAAAAGGAGATGGCCGAGCTCGCGAAGCAGTCGGACGACGCACGACCCGAAAAGGCCGAAATCCCGCACCTGCCCGAGATAAGCTATGACGAGTTTATGAAGAGCGAGCTTCGCGTCTGCCGCGTCGTGCGCTGCACAAAGGTTGAAAAGGCCGACAAGCTTTTAAACTTTACACTGTTTGACGGCGAGCGCGAGCGCACGGTCCTCTCGGGGATTGCGCAGTGGTACAGCCCTGAGGAGCTCGTGGGCAAAAAGGTCGCGGTCGTGCTCAACCTCGCGCCCGCCAAGATCCGCGGGATCAAGAGCGAGGGCATGATCCTCTCGAGCGAGGTCGGGGATGAGGCGAGGGTCGTCTTTGTCGACGACGCGGTTCCCGAGGGCTCGCGCATAAGATAACAAGCTTCGCGGCAGGCGCGGGAATCCATCCGCCGGCTTCGGCATTCTTTTGCGGCCCCGGGAATCGGGGGACATCCCGCGTTCGATAGAGGGCTTTTTTAAGGGCTGAACCGAGGCGCCCGCCCCGGCGGCATCACTTCATTTTGCGCCGCATACGCGTCGGCGCACGAAAGGAAGACAAGATGTATAAAAACATATTTGACACCCACGCGCACTACGACGACGAGGCGTACGCAGGCAGGCTCGACGAGGTTTTTAAAGCGCAAAAGGACAACGGCGTCGCGCTCATCATCAACTGCGGCAGCGACGAAGCGTCTTCGCTCAGATCCATCGCGCTCGCCGAACGATATGATTTTGTGTACGCCGCCGTGGGCGTGCATCCCATGGAGGTCGAAAAGCTCACCGACGGCTGGCTCGCCCGCATTGAGGAGATGACGCGCCACCCCAAGGTTGTCGCCATCGGCGAAATCGGCCTCGACTACTACTACGACATCGATCACGACCGTGAAAAGGAGGTCTTTAAGGCACAGCTCGAGCTTGCGAACCGCCTCGGGATGCCGGTGCAGATCCACGACAGGGACGCGCACGGCGACGTGCTCGAGATCATCGGCGAATACAGGCCCAAGGGCTGCATCCACCGCTATTCCGGCTCGCCCGAGGACGCCCGCACCATCACCGGCAAGCTTGGCATGTCGCTCGGCATGGGCGGCGCGCTGACCTATAAAAACGCAAAAAAAGAGCAGCAGACGGTGGCCGAGACCCCGCTCGAGAGCCTCATCCTCGAGACCGACTGTCCCTTCCTCGCCCCCGCACAGTTCAGGGGCAAGGTCAGCTATTCCGACATGATCTCCTATGTCGCCGAAAAGATCGCCGAGCTCAAGGGCGGCGTGACCCCTCAGCAGGTGCTCGACCTGACGCTCGAGAACGGCAAACGGCTGTTCGGCATTAAATAGCCGCACTGCGCCGTCCGTTTTGCAGCATGACGCCCGCCCCGAAGGACGGCTGCGGGCCCGCGCGGTGGGCGGCGCTTCTAACGACACAGGGAGAGGATCAAGGATGATTAAAGACAGCTTATATTATGCGGACCCATACCTTGCCGACTTTTCCGCAACGGCTCTCACCTGCGTCGAGGCAAAGGGCGGCTTTGAGGTCGTGCTCTCCCGCACGGCGTTCTATCCCGAGGGCGGCGGCGAGCCGTGCGACTTGGGCGCCATCGGCGGCGCGCGGGTGGTGCGCGTCTGCGAGCGGGGCGGCGCGGTCGTACATCTGTGCGATATGCGAATCGAGACGGGCGCCGAGGTCGAGTGCAAAATCGACCTCCCCCGCCGGCTTCGCTATATGCGCCTGCACACGGGCGAGCACATCTTCACGGGCGCCCTCAACGCGCTGTGCGGCGTGCAAAACGTCGGCTTTCACATGGGCGACGACGCCGTGATCGTCGACTTTGACCGCGAGCTCAGCCCCGAGCTGCTGCGCGAGGCCGAGGACAGGGCAAACGCGGCGGTGCTCGCGAACCTGCCCGTTCGCTGCTCCTTCCCCGCCCCGCAGCTGCTTGAGACAAAGCAGTACCGTTTAAAAAAGGCTCTTTCGGGCGACATCCGCCTTGTCGAGATCGAGGGGGTGGATTGCTGTGCCTGCTGCGGGCTTCATGTCGCGTCGACGGGCGAGGTCGGCATGATAAAGGCGGGCGGCTATATGCGCTATAAGGGCGGCTGCCGCATTACCCTGTATATCGCCTCCGACGCGCTCGCCGACTATCGGATAAAGCAGCGCGAGGTGTCGGCGGTCTCAGCGCTCACCTCGGCAAAGCCGCACGAGATAGCGGGTGCTGTCGGCGCACTGCTCGAGCGCGAGGGCGCGCTCAAGGCCGAGCTCTCGTCGCTGAAGGCGCGCCACTATGCCCTGCTTGCAGACAACACGCCCGCCCGCTCGGGGATTGCGTGCATCGTCGACGGCGACGCCTCCCCGCAGGACTTAAGATTGCTTGCCGACTGTCTTAAAAACGCCCGCGGGCGCGGGGCAGCGCTCGCGCCCTATCCCGGCGGCTGCCGCTTCGCGCTGTCCGACAGGGACGGGCTGTGCAAAAGGCTGTGCGAGCTTGTTCGTGCGGGCGGGACGGTCGTCAAGGGCGGCGGCGACGCGCACATGATTCAGGGCGTCGTCGAGGCGGACGAAACGCGCTTTGTGCGCGTCCTTGAGAAAGCGTCCGCCGAGATAGGACAGGTATAGTGCTTAAACCCTTTACAGCGGCTGTGCGCGAAAACACTTGTGCTCTGTGCGCCGATCTATCCCGTTCCCGACAAAGTGCCTTTGAGCAAAAGCGTTCTGCAAAAAACGAACGGCGCCCCCCAAAAAAGGTGTGACAACCGCTTCCCTCGCCGCGAAAGCGGCGCGACTATTTGAGAACAAAGCGCAAGGCATGTTTAAGCGGATTATCGCGCCCGCTGCTCTGCATGATAAACGCAACGACCCCTTGGCAAAAGAAAACAAAATCGGTGCGCAGGTTGCGGTTTTCTGCGCCGCGCTCCGTTAATGACGGCCTGCTTTTGACGGCCGCGTATCAAAGAGCTATAGCTAAGAGCGGCACCTTTGCCTTCAAGGTTTAAACCTCTGTCGCTGCAATGTGCCTATCGCAAAAAACAATTTTAAGGAGAGAATACCCATGCCCGATTTTTTAAAGGAAGCTTTGGCAATGAAGCGGGAAACCATCGAGATGAGGCGTTATCTTCACGCAAACGCCGAGGTCGGCTTTGAGCTGCCCAAGACGTCCGCCTTCATCAAGAAAAAGCTCGAGGAGTACGGCATCCCCTACTCCGAGCCCGTCAAGTGCGGGGTGGTCGGCACGGTCGGCAACGGGAAGGGAAAAACCATCCTCATCCGCGCCGACATCGATGCGCTTCCCCACCTCGAGCAGAGCGGCGAGCCGTTTGCGTGCACCGCGGGCGCGTCGCACTCGTGCGGTCACGACATCCACACCTCCGCCCTGCTTGCCGCCGCAAAGATGCTCAAGGCGCACGAGGGCGAGATAGACGGCACAGTCAAGCTCTGCTTCCAGCCCGACGAGGAGTCCATCAACGGCGCAAGGGCGATGATTGAGGCGGGCGTCATGGAGAACCCCCATGTCGACGCCGCCATCTCGATGCACACCAACCTCCCCCTGCCCACTGGACACTTCAATGTCCTGCCGGGCACCTACCTGTCCTCGAGCGACATCTTCACCGTCTCGATAAAGGGCAAGGGCTGTCACGGCTCCGCGCCCGAAAACGGCGTGGATCCCGTGCTTGTGGGCGCAAAGATAATTGACGCCGTCCAGACGGTTTCAACCCGCGAGATAACGGCGCTCTCCCCCAACATCATCACCTTCGGCTCCTTTCACGCGGGCGACGCGCCCAACATCATCCCCGAGTCCGCCGAGCTCAAGGGAACCATCAGGGCGTTTGACAAAGCGTCGCGTGACGACGTTGTCAAGCGTTTTTGCGAGGTCGTCGAGGGGGTCGCGAAAACCTTCCGCGCCGAGGCGACCGTCACCTTCACCTCGCAGACCCCCACGACTTACAACGACCCCGATCTGACCGAAAAGCTTTTGGGCTACATGCGCGAGCTCGTCGGCGAGGACATCGTCCACACCCTCAACCTCGGCATCAAGGGCTCGGACGACTTCGCCTACTTCTCCGACATCGTCCCCGGCGTCATGTACCACGTTGGCATGGGGACGGTTGAGGACGGCTATGTCTACGGCCTGCACAACCCCCGTGTGCGTTTTGACGAAAACGCCCTGCCCAACTGTGCCGCGGCCTTTGCGCACATCGCCTGCCGCTGGCTCAGGGACAACAAATAGGTTTTAGGGCTTGTTTTGTGCACGCGGGTTTGCCGGTTTTGCGCCCTTCGCGGCCGCTTGTACACAAGGAGTCTCACAAGGTCGCCGCCCGACACCCGTCATGCGCGCTCACAGCCGCAAACCCGTCCGCGCGGTATATGGTTTTGCGGCAGAGGGCGGGCGCATCCGTTTGAACGTTAAAAGAGAAGGTCAGGACACAAAACAGTCTTGGCCTTCTCTTTTTTTGTCGCGAATTGTTGTCGCGTAAGCTCCTGTTCTGCTTGGGAGAGATACCCCGTAAAGAGCTTTTGCTTCAAGCATTGAGCGAAGCGTACTGCGATAAGGGAACCCCTTCGCCCTCGACCCGAGCGACTTTGCCAACGTTGTCTTGAGAGTACCCGCAAACCGAGCCCTCTTCGGGCGGCAAGCGCATCTGCCGGACAGCCTCGGGGAGAGGCCGGCGGCTTGCCTTCGGCATAACACAGGGCGGAGCGCAAAGCATAAGCTGCCGAGTTGCGGCTGAATGACAGCTTGCCGCGTACCAAAAAACCTCTTCGGGCGGCACGGCAAGGATATGCACAGGGGCGCACAAACGCCCTTTTGAAAACGCCGCGAAACACCGCGGCCGATTCCCCTGCGCGGTTTCTCGAGAGAATCGCGGTTGTCCGACAGGACGCGGCTGTGTTTTCGCCACATAGGCGGCAAGGTAACGCTCCGATGACGCATAACACAGGACATCAGCTCCCGTTTCCCGCAGCCGTATTGCGGGTGGGCGACAGCAGCTTGTCGCGCAGACCCTTTGCGCCCTCCCCTGTGCCGACACAGGCGCTCATCGTATAGACGGATATCCCGTCCCCCTCAAGCGCCGCGTACACCCGCTCGCCCCGCTTTAAAGCGCCCGAGCAGATGAGCTCGGCAACGTCGTTCTCGATATACCTCCTCACCGCCCGTTTTATCGCCCGTCCGCCGAAGCGCGCATAATCGGACAGCTCGACCAGCCTGTCCTCCGCGCGGGCGTCCACGCTTAAGGCCACCCCCTTTTCCGCAAACAGGCGCTTTCTCAGCGTGTTCAGCATCTGCCGCGCGACGAGAAGCGCGCTGTCCCGATCAAACGACCTGAAAAAGACGATCTCATCAAATCGGTTGACGAGCTCGGGCGACGTAAGGCGGCACAGCTGTTCGATAAGATAGCCCTCGCCGCGGCTCTGCCCGCCGAACCCGGGGGTCGAGCGTCCGCGCGATATCTCGTCGGCGCAAAGGTTGGTGGTGGCAATCACCACCGCGTTGTCAAACCGCGCTACGCGCCCGCGCGAGTCGGTCAGCCTGCCCTCATCCGCTATCTGCAGCAGCAGATTCATCGCCTCGGGGCACCCCTTCTCGAGCTCGTCAAACACGACGACGCAGTAGGGCTGCCGTCTGACGCTCTCGGTGAGCAGCCCGCCCTGCTCGTGCCCGATGTAGCCGGGCGACGCGCCGATTAAGCGGGACACCGACGAGGGGTCGCGGTACTCGGACATGTCGATCCGCACAAGTGCCCGGCTGCCGTGAAACATCCCCTCGCCCAGGGCGCGGCACAGCTCGGTTTTGCCCACGCCCGTCGCGCCGCAGAACAAAAAGCAGCCGAGCGGCCGCCCGCCGCCCGCGATCCCGGCCTCGCTGCGCATCACCGCGCGGCACAGCCTATGCACCGCCTCGTCCTGCCCGACAACCCTCTGCCGAAGCCGACGTTCAAGGCCGCACACCGTGCCCTCGGCCGATATCGGGACGCCCGTCCTGTTCTCGACCGTCCGCCTAAGGTCGTCGGCGGTTATCTCGAAGAACCCGCATCCCGCGCTGCAAAGACGCTTTCTCGCGCATGTCTCGTCGAGGAGGTCGACCGCCTTGTCGGGGAACGCCCTGTCGTACACGTATCTTTTGCACAGGCGGATTGCCTCCTCGCACGCGGCGTCGCTGATGAGCGCGCCGTGATGGATCTGAAGCCGCCTTCGGTGCTCCGACAGAATCTCTAAAAGTTGCGCGCCCGACGGCTCCGCGACCTCAACTGTCGAAAATCTCCGCTCAAACGCCCTGTCCTTTTGAATAATGCGCGAATACTCCTCGGTTGTGGTCGCGCCGATCACCTTGAGACCCGACCTCGCAAGCAGAGGCTTGAGGATTCCCGAGGCGTCTACCGCGCCGTCCGCCGCGCCCGCGCCGAGCGCCATGTGAAGCTCGTCGATAAACAGAATCACTTCGCGCGCACCCTCCGCCTCGGACAGTATCCCGCGAAGGCGCTCCTCAAAATCCCCGCGGTATTTGGTGCCCGCGACAACCGACGGCAGCTCGAGCGACAGCAGACGCTTGCCCTTTAACGGGCCGGGCACATCACCGCGCGCGAGGCGGTGCGCCAGCCCCTCGGCGATCGCTGTCTTGCCGACGCCCGCCTCACCCACAAGGCATACGTTGTTTTTGCCCTGCCTGCACAGCACCGACATCACCGAGAAAAGCTCGCTCTCCCTGCCCACCGCGTCGCCGATCTTTCTCGCACGGGCAAGGGCGGTCATATCCACGGTGTATTTTGCCGTGAGGCGTCCCGGCTGCTTCGGCGCGTGCTGCCCCGGTCCTGCGGCAAGCCCCGTCAGATCCTTGCAGAGCAGCTCCTTCAGCAGTACGGCGCTGCCGCCGCACCCGCTCACGGCGTTCATTACCTCCCGGTTTTCCGAGCACAACAGGGCGTACAGCAGGCTTTTGGTGTCCGTCTCGGTGAGACCCGATCTGTGCGAGCAGAGCGAGGCATAGTCGATTATGCTCTTCACCTCGGCCGAAACCCTGTCCTCGGGCACATGCGTCCTGCCCTTGCCGCGGGCGCTCTTTAATATAAAGCCGCACACGGCGGATACATCGAGCACCCTTTGCGCCGCGACACGGGCGGAACAGCCCTCTATCGAAAGGACGGCATACAGCAGATGGACGGACTCTATCCGTGCGCTGCCCGTATCCCCCGCCGTTTTTGCCGCAAGGCGCAGCGCCCTCTTTGCATTTTTTGAAAGCTCGGTTCTGTCTGTCACGGGATATCCTCCGAAAGTTTTTCTCGTGACAAGTATTGACAGCTTTTCGCGGTTATAACTGCCGGGAGCGTCCCCTGCCCAAAATGCGTCGGCACTATGCCTGCCCTTTCCTGGCGAGCCGGCAATCAAACAGACATTTTCTTTGATGCGCGGTTTTTAAGCATTCTTTCGGCCGACTTCCCCGCACCCCCAAACCATGTCAAAAATGCCGTGACAAAAGCAAACCGAACCGCTCTCGGGGGTCTGTTTTTCCGCCTTTGCAGCTTGCGGCTTTTGCGGTCATATTGCCTCGAACAAGCTTCCTCTTTAAGGCGCACGGCGTAAAAACCGAGCCGCGGCGGCACACCCCTCACAAAAAGAAGCGGACACAAAAAGCCCCCGCGCCGCAAAACAATGCGGCACAGGGGCTTTGTCCTTCAATATAACTTATGACTGTGCGCAAAAATCGGAGCAAGCCAAAAGGGGCCGAAGAGCCGCCCCGACTCAGCCCTTGACGACCGCCCTGTGGTACACCTTTTTGCCCTTTCTTATCACCGCGCCGTCGCCCGAAAGCGTTTCGGCCGGGATAATCGCCCTTGTATCGCTCTGTTTTTCGCCGTTTATCGAGACGCCGCCCTGCTCGACAAGGCGTCTCGCCTCACCCTTGGACGCCGCAAGCCCGCAGCGAACCATCAGCTCGCAAAGCTCGATCCCGCCCCCCGCGAGGCAGGCCGCGTCAAGCTCGGTGCAGGGCATGTGCTGCGAGTCGCCCGCTCCCGAGAACAGGGCCCTCGCGGCCTCGAGCGCCCTGTCGGCATCCTCTCGCGAATGGACAAGCGCCGTCAGCTCGTAGGCGAGGCGCTCCTTTGCCGCGTTGATGACCGAGGCGTCGTCCGAGCGGTACTGCTCGATCTCGTCGACGGGGATCTCGGTCAGCATGCACAAAAACCTGCACACGTCGGCGTCGTCGACGTTGCGCCAATATTGGAAAAACTCATACGGCGAGGTCTTTTCGGGGTCGAGCCAGACGGCGCCGTTCTCCGTCTTGCCCATCTTTTTGCCCTCCTTGTTGGTGAGCAGGGAGAAGGTCATGCCGTAGGAATCCTTGCCGGCTTTGCGGCGAATGAGCTCGACGCCGCCGATGATGTTGGACCACTGGTCGTTGCCGCCGAGCTGAAGGACGCAGCCGTACTTCTCGTTGAGGTGGTAGAAGTCGTAGCTCTGCATGAGCATGTAGTTGAACTCGAGGAACGAGAGCCCCCGCTCCATCCTGCTCTTAAAGCACTCGGCCGTCAGCATACGGTTGACCGAGAAGTGCACCCCGACCTCGCGCAGAAAGTCGATGTAGTTGAGGCCCAGCAGCCAGTCGCCGTTGTTGATCATGAGCGCCCTGCCGTCCGAGAAATCGACGAATTTGGACATCTGCTTTTTAAAGCACTCGGCGTTGTGGGCGATTGTCTCTTTGGTCATCATGCGGCGCATGTCGGTCTTGCCCGTCGGGTCGCCGACCATCGTCGTGCCGCCGCCGAGCAGCGCGATCGGGCGGTGCCCCGCCTTCTGCATCCTGCGCATGATCATCAGCTGCATAAAGTGCCCGACGTGCAGGCTGTCCGCCGTGGGGTCAAAGCCGATGTAAAAGGTCACGCTCTCTCCTCCGAGCAGCTCCCGCACCCGCTCGAGATCGGTCGACTGCTCGATAAGTCCCCTTGCCTGAAGGTCGTCAAAAACGTTCATGATCTCGTTTCTCCTTTTTATAGTTCGATTAGAGGCTTTTCGCCCCGTGAATTGACATGGTTTGACTTTTCCGTTTGATAATCCGAATCCTGTCGGGATGCCCGCCGAGGCGTCTCTTACGGTCGGACGGCGTCCCGGGCAGAACCCCGAAACAAAACTCAAAAAAGCGCCCCTTTGCCTTTCGACAAAAGGGCGCTTGTCAGCCAAACGCGGTACCACCTTTTTTCGACGCGCCGTCACCGAACGCGTCCTCACCGGGAGCGACAACGGCGCTTCCGTCAGCGTTTTAACGCGCGCGGCGCCCCCTTTCGGAGGAAGCTAACGGCATGTAATTCCCGCCATGTGCGGACGCCACCCCTTTTCACCTGCCGGGGGCTCTCTCGATCGTTTCCGCACATCGGTACTTTTGCCGTGTCACAGCTCACAAGTCACTATTTAAATTCGCTCGAACTCTTCGCGCGGCCGACAAAAAACGGCCGTACAAGGGAGCTCATAAACAAGATAATACCGTAAAACCGTCGGCCTGTCAACCGTTTTTTGCAAGCTCGAGCATCTCTTCGGCGTTTTTTAGCGCCGTCTCGGTTATGTTGTCCCCCGAGATGATCCTTGCAAGCTCCCGCTTTCGCTGCTCGCGGTCGAGGGTCGTGATATCGGTGTAGGTTCTCGCGTCGTGCACGTCCTTTTTAATCAGCAGATGGTTGTCGCTGAAGGCCGCAATCTGCGCCGAGTGGGTCACGCAGATCGTCTGGCGCACCCGTGCCGACTGCTTGAGCTTTTTGCCTATCTTTGCGGCGGCCGACCCGCTGACCCCCGTGTCGATCTCGTCAAAAATGAGGGTGTCGACCCGATCCTTGTCAGCCATGGTGTTTTTGATGGCGAGCATTATCCTCGACAGCTCGCCGCCCGACGCGATTTTGCTTAAGGGCTTGGGCTCCTCGCCCACATTGGGCGAGATGAAGAACTCGACGATGTCCACCCCTTTTGCCGTGAGCGGGCCCTTTCGGTGGGCGATGTTGAAGCTGACGCCCTGCATGTTGAGGTAGGACAGCTCATCGGTTATCCTGCCCGAAAACACCGGGAACGCCGCAGCCCTTTTTTTGCTCAGCCGCTCGGCGGCCTGTGTCGTCTCGGCGAGCATATCCTCGTACCGCGCCGTCAGCTCCGCAAGGCGCTCGTCCGAGTGCTCGAGCCCCTCGAGCTCGCGCTTTGCGTTTTCGCGGAACGCGAGAATCTCCTCGACCGTCCCGCCGTACTTGCGCTTGAGCTTGTAGATGAGGTCGAGCCTCTCCTCAATCTCGTCGATGTCCCGCGCATCAAAGCCGAAGCTGTCGGCAATCCCGCCGATCTCGGAGGCGATGTCGTTGACGGCGTAGTACATCTCGGAAAGCCTTGACGCGCACGAGTCCACCGCCTCGTCGAGGCCCGAGACCCCCTCGAGCCCGCTGAGCGCCGTGTACAGCATCGCGAGCGCCCCGTCCGTTTCACCGTCGCCCGAGAGGATGGCGGACGCCCCGCCGAGCGCCTGCGTGAGCTTTTCGGAATTTCGCACGAGCGCGCGCCTGGCGGCGAGGTCGTCGTCCTCGCCGACGTACAGCTCGGCCTTCTCGATCTCGTCTATCTGATAACTCAGCAGCTCAATCGAGCTCTCGCGCTTCGCCTCGTCGAACGAGAGCCTGTCCATCTCGCCCTTGACCTCGCTGAGGCCCTCGTAGAGTTCCCGGAGCTTTTCGGCCTCCTCCCCGAGGGAGGCGAAGTCGTCGATTATGCCGAGGTGCCTCTCGGGGTTCAAAAGATCCTGGTTGTCGTGCTGGCCGTGGATGTTAATAAGGCCGCCGCACACATCGCGGACATTCTGCGCCGTCGCGGGCCGCCCGTTTATGCGGCACACGCTCTTGCCGTCCGCCGTGATCTCGCGGTGCAGGATGAGCGTGCCGTCGCACTCGTAGCCGAGCTTTGAGATGTCGTGCGAAAAGACAGGGTTTATATCCTGAAACTCGGCCCAAATGACCGCCTTGGAGGCGCCCGAGCGGACGATCTCCCGCGTGGTGCGGTTGCCGAGGATCGCGTTGATGGAGTCAATTAAAATCGACTTGCCCGCGCCCGTCTCGCCCGTGAGCACATTCAAGCCCTTTTCAAAGGTCACGCGGGCTTTTTCGATGACCGCGACATTTTCAATATTCAACTCACGAAGCATGTTCTCTCTCCCAATGCTCAGCCGAGAAGCTCGTTTATCTTTTGGGCTGTGCGCACGGCGGTCTCGTCGTCGTGCGTCACCGCAAAGATGGTGTTGTCCCCGGCAATCGTCCCGACAATCTCCGAAAAGCCCATCACGTCCAGCGCCTCACACGCGGCGTTGCCCATCCCGCTGTGGCACTTGATGACGACGATGCACCCCGCGGGGATGATGCTTATCACCGTCTCGCGAAACACATTTAGAAAGGACCTGCCCCGCGGGCCGCCCGACGCGTCGCGGACGACATAGCGGCTGCCGTCCGCCCCGACAGACGCCTTGACAAGGTGCAGGTCACGGATGTCCCGCGAAACGGTGGCCTGCGTCACGTTGTACCCCCGCTCTCGCAGAGCGTCGATCAGCTCGTCCTGTGTGGAGATTCGTCTGCTTTTAATGATGTCGACGATCGCGCTGTGTCTTTCCTTTTTCATGAAGCTCTCAGGTCCTCTCGTCAAAATCTCTCTTGAGCACCTCGTAAAAGCCCCTCTTCTCCGAGGTCAAGAGCATTATCTTTCGCTCACTTCCGCGTATATACACCGAGCCGCCGGCGGGCACGACCCGGTCGTATATCCCGTCGACGCACAGCGACACGTCGTTGAACGGCCGTTCGGTGACGACCACCTCGACCGATGTGTCTCGCGACAGAACCACACAGTTTGAGAGCAGCGAGTGCGAGCAGACCGGCGTTATCAGCGTGCAGTCGAGGTCGGGCGTCACAATCGGCCCGCCCGCCGACAGCGAGTAGGCGGTCGAGCCCGTCGGTGTGGAGGCGATCACGCCGTCCGCCCTGAGGGTCGCAAAATACGTCCCGCCGTAGTTGAGAACAAGCTCGGCGGATTTTTTGTGCGAGATGCGCGCGACGACCGCGTCGTTGAGCGCAAAGATCGCCTCGGAAAAGTCGGGTCTGAGCGACACCTCGAGCAGCGAGCGCCCCGATTTTTTGAGCGCCCTGAGATCGTCGACACCGCACTCGAAAAAGCTGTCGTAATCGAACGCGTGCAAAAAGCCCATCCTGCCCGTGTTGATGCCGAAAACGGGCAGGTCGTGCTCGAGGGCTGCGTGCGCCGCAGCGAGCATTGTGCCGTCGCCGCCGACCGCCGCGACGCACGCGCAGTCGCCCGCCTTCGCGTCCGACAGGCCGTCGACCCCGAGCTTTTTTGCAAACCCGCCGTCACAGCCGCACGGTATACCGAGAGCTAAAAGATGCCTGACGACCCTTTGCGACCTGCCGACGCCGTAGCCGTCCGCGACATTGGGATAGATATAAAGCATTTATCTCACCTTTCATGCAAGCTCCGCATGCGCTTCGCCCACAACACGTTTTATATCGATGTCCCCGCTCGTCCCGCTTCCCTTTTCACCGAGCGCGAGGTACTCTATGTTCCCCTCGGGGCCCTTTATGGGTGAAAAGGTGAGCGCCTTTACGCCTATGTCCGCCCCCTCGAGGTATCCGATGACCCGCTTTATCACCTCGGCGTGAACCTCGGGGTCGCGCACGACGCCCTTTTTGCCGACCTTTTCGCGTCCCGCCTCAAACTGCGGCTTGATAAGGCAGACGCACCGCGCGCCCTCCCGTGCGAGCCTGCTGACGGGGGGCACGACAAGCTTAAGGGAGATGAACGCGACGTCCGCCGAAAAGAAATCGAGCGGCTCGGGGATGTCGTTTTCGCTTAAGGCGCGGGCGTTTGTCCGCTCGAGGTTGACGACGCGGGGGTCGTTTCGCAGCTTCCATGCAAGCTGGCCGTACCCGACGTCGACCGCGTACACCCGCTCTGCGCCGTGCCGAAGCATACAGTCGGTGAAGCCGCCCGTGGAGGCGCCGATGTCGGCGCACACCATGCCCTCAAACGAAAGGCCGTACAGCTCGACCGCCTTTTTGAGCTTTTTGCCGCCCCTGCTCACAAACTCCTCGCCGCCCTTGAGCACGACGACATCGTCCTCGGTGACCTGCGCGCCCGCCTTGTCGACACGCAGGCCGTTGACAAAGACAAGTCCCTCCATGATAAAGGCCTTCGCCTTTTCGCGGCTCGCGCTTAAGCCCCGCGAAACCACCGCGGCGTCAAGCCTCTGCTTCACCTGCGTCAACCTCCCCCGTGATCAAATCGGCAAGCGAGGCCCCGTCGAGCCCCAGGGCTTTAAGCTGGCTTTCGACGCTGCCGTGGCGGACGGCCCGCTCGTCGATTGCGCGGATGATGGTTCTTCCGCCAAAGCCCGCTTCGCACAGGCGCGCGCACAGCAGCTCGGCGATGCCGCCGTTTTCAATCCCCTCCTCCGCGAACAGGACGGTGTCGTAAACAGAGAGCGTCTCGACAACGCCCTCGGGCAGCGGCAGAATCAAATTGAGCTTGATTACGTCCGCGTCAACGCCGCGCCGCGAGAGGATCTCGCGGGCGCACAGCGTCTGCTCAAACTCGCGGCCGTAGGTGACAAGCGCGACGCGGGCGGGTTTGTCACCTGATATTATATCATAATCCCGGCCGCTGCAGCCATGGTTTTTGCATCTCCGGGTCTGTGCGCCGCGTGGATAGCGCACCGCCCGCGGGCGGTCGAGCGCGAGCAATCTGTCTGTCCAAAAGACAAGCTCGTCGTAGTTGCAGGGGGACGCCACGGTAAAGGCGCCCACCGCCGAGAGCATCGAGACGTCGTATATCCCCTGGTGGGTCTCGCCGTCCTCGCCCACAAGGCCCGCGCGGTCGATGCCGAGCATGACGGGCAGCGACGCAAGGCCCACGTCGTGCACAAGCTGGTCGAACGCGCGCTGCAAAAAGGTGGAGTAGACGCAGAACACCGGCTTCATACCGCCCTTCGCGAGGCCGCCGCAGAAGGTGACCGCGTGCTCCTCGGCGATGCCGACGTCAAAAAAGCGCTCACGGTATTTTTTTGCAAAAAAGTTGAGCCCCGTCGCGTACTTCATCGCCGCCGTCACCGCGCAGATGTCGTCGTCGCGCCCCGCGAGCTCGCACAGCCGCCTGCCGAAGGTGTTGGAAAAGCTGTCGGCGCTCGAGATATCGGGGTTGCCCTTGTCGAGGTCAAAGCTTCCCACACCGTGGTAGGCGCCGGGGTTTTCTTCGGCAAGTGTGAAGCCCTTTCCCTTGACGGTGATGACGTGGACAAGGGTCGGCTTTTCAAGATTTTTTACATTGGAGAATATCCTTATAAGCTCGTCGAGATCGTGCCCGTCGATGGGCCCGACATAGTTAAAGCCGAGCTCTTCAAACAACGTGCCGTCGTAGAGTGAGCGGCGCAGGCGCGATTTTGAGCGCTCGATGCGCTGGGCGACCCTTTTGCCCAAAGCGCTCTTTTCGAGGCAGTTTTTGACCTTCTGCTTGAGCCTTGAATATTTGACGTCGGTTCGCAGGCGCAGCAGATACCGCGACACCGAGCCCACCGACTTTGAGATGGACATCGAGTTGTCGTTTAAAACGACGACCAGGTTTTTCAGCCCTGCGTCGATGTTGTTGACCGCCTCGAACACCATGCCGCCGCCGAACGATCCGTCGCCGATGACCGCGACGACCTTGCCGTCCTCCCGCCGCAGCTGCTTTGCCCGCGCAAGCCCGATGGCGCTCGAAACCGACGTCGAGGCGTGGCCCGCGACAAACAGGTCGTAGGGGCTCTCGGACGGTCTTGTGAAGCCCGACAGCCCGCCCTCAAGCCGCACGGTCGCAAACTCACCCCGCCGCCCGGTGAGCAGCTTGTGGGTATAGCACTGGTGCCCGACGTCAAAGACAAACGCGTCGTGCGGGCAGTCGAACACCCGGTGCATGGCGACGGTTGTCTCGACCATGCCGAGGTTGGAGGCGAGGTGACCGCCGTTTTCCGACACGACGGTGATGAGCTCGCGCCTTATGTCGGCGCACAGTTGCCCGAGCTGCCCGCGGTCGAGCTTTTTGACGTCGTCCGGGCCGTTTATCCTGTCAAGGACGCTTTCCATCTCAGTTCATCCTCTTTAGAAGGTTGTCCGCAAGCTCGCAGAGATACCGCGCCTCGTCCCCGAACGGGCGCAAAAACACCTTTGCCCGCTCGGTTATCTCCGCTGCCCGCCCACGCGCGCCGTCCACGCCGAGCAGACCGACGTAGGTGAGCTTGCCGTTGTGCTCGTCACTGCCGACCGGCTTGCCGAGAACCTCGGCGGTCGAGGTCACGTCGAGGATGTCGTCGACGATCTGAAACACCATGCCGAGCGCCTCGGCATACCCCGATACCGCCTCGCACGAGGCATCGTCCGCGTCCGCGGCAAGCGCGCCGAGCACCGCCGCGCATTTTATAAGCGCGCCCGTTTTGTGCAGGTGAATCCGCCTGAGCTCGTCCTCGCCCGTCACGGTGTGCCGCGGGTCGGTGTCGAGCTCCTGTCCGTAGACCATCCCGCGGATACCCGCCGCCCCCGCGAGCACCGCAACGGCGCGAAGATCGTTTTTAAGCCCCGCCCCCGCCGCCGTTTCAAACGCGTGCGTCAGCAGCGCGTCGCCCGCAAGCAGCGCCGTCCCCTCGGAAAACGCGACGTGACAGCTCGGCTTGCCCCTGCGCATGTCGTCGTTGTCCATGCACGGGAGGTCGTCGTGGATAAGGGAGTAGGCGTGCACCATCTCGACGGCGCACGCGTACTTCACCGCGTCCTCGGCGCGCCCGCCTGTCATCTCGCACACGCCGAGCGCAAGGCACGCCCTTATCCGCTTGCCGCCGCCGAGCGCGCTGTAGCGCATCGCCTCGAGCACCGACGAGCCCTCGGGGCCCGCGAGCTCGCGCTCGAGCGCCCTCTCGACCGTGTCGGCATAGCGGCGGTTTATCTCCGCAACGCTCATTCGCCCTCACCGCCCTTCGGATCGTCTAGTTTAAACTCGTCGGGGCTTAAGGTTTCGAGCTCAAGCTGCGCCTCGTCGAGCAGCCCCTGCGCCCTGACGAGCAGCGCTGAGCCCTCGGCGTACAGCTTTACGCTGTCCTCAAGGCTCACCGCGTTGCCCGAGAGCAGCGCCGAGATCTCGTCGACCCTTGCAAGGGCCGCCTCATAACTTATCTTTTGATCGGTTTGACCCATTCTTTTTCACCTCAACCGTTTTCGCCTCGACGGCGCCGTCCCGAAGAAGCACCGTGATGTCGTCGCCCGGCGAGATCTCATTGGCGGAGCAGACGATTTTGCCGCCCTTTTTGACGGCGGCGTACCCGCGCGAGATCACCCCCACGGGGTCGAGCATCCGCAAAAGCGACGCCGACACCCGCAGCTTTTCACGCTTGCCCGAAATCGCCGCAAGCACGCCCTGCCGCAGACTCTCCTTTGCCGAGCCGAGCGCCGATCGCTTGCCCGCGACCGCGTCCCTGAGCCTCTGCGCGCCGTCGGCAAAACGCGCCCTTGCGCCCTCCAACATGTCGCCCGCGCACGGCACGGCGAGCTCTGCCGCGGCCGACGGGGTGGGCGCGCGCATGTCCGCGATGAGGTCGATGAGCGTCGTGTCCACCTCGTGGCCGACCGCCGAGATGAGCGGAACCTTGAGCGACGAAGCCGCCCGCACGATGCCCTCGTCGTTAAAATACCAGAGATCCTCGCGGCTGCCGCCGCCGCGCGCCACGATGGCGAGGTCGACGTCGTCCCTGCCGTTGAGGGCGGCAAGCGCCCGCTTGATCGACTCTGCCGCGAAGACGCCCTGGACGCTCACGGGGTACAAAACGAGCTTGACAAAGGGGTTCCTGCGCCCCGCGACATTGACGATGTCGTGGATAACCGCGCCCGACGACGAGGTTATCACCGCGATGACGGAGGGATTCTTGGGAAGCGGGCGCTTTCGCTGCGCCGAAAAAAGCCCCTCTGCCGCCAGCCTGTCCTTGAGCGCGTCGAGCTCCTTTTGGGCGCTTCCCACCCCCACGGGGAACATGTCGTAAAGATACAGCCTGAAGCTGCCGTCCTTTTCGTACAGCGAAACACTGCAGGGCGCGGCGATCTTCATGCCGTCCTCGGGGATAAACCGTATCCTTGAGGCGTAGGTCTTGAACATCACCGCCCTGACCGACGCCCTTTCATCCTTGAGGGTGAAATACATGTGGCCCGACGGCTGATAGTGCTTAAAGCCCGATATCTCGCCCTCTATCCAAATCGACGAGAGGGCGTCGTCGCTTTGAAGCAGCTGCTTGACATAACCGTTGAGCGCAGAAACGCTGACCGTCTCCCTCATGACGCCGCCTCCCTTCGCAGCGCGAGCGCGGCCGCGCCGAGCGCGTTGTCGGCCGACAGCCACGCCGGGCTGCAAAACCGCGCGGCGGGGAACCTGCGCGCGAGCAGGGGGCGCAGCACCGCACTCGACATCACGCCGCCCGCAAAAATCAGCGGCGTTTCGCCGCCCCTTACAAGCTCGTGCTCTGCCATGGCCGCGACCGTCTCGCCGACCGAGAGAAGACAAAAGCGTGCGACCTCCTCGGGCGGGCGTCCCTCGTCCGCCATCCTGCGGCAGACGTTTTCGAGGCCCGACAGGCAGCAGTCCCCGCCCTTGAGCACCGGCTTTAAAAAACCGTCCTCTTTTGCACCGAGCGCGAGCTCGCTCAGCTTTTCCCCCGCAGGGAACGGCAGACCGAGCATCGCCCCGACGCGGTCGACAGCCTGTCCCGCGTAGAGGTCGAGCGACGACGCGACCGTCTCGACCTCGAGCCCGTCCGCGCCGTAGCGGCACCGGCACAGGTCGGTCGTGCCGCCCGAGACATGAAACGCGCAGAACGAGAGGTCGTCGCTGTCGTACAGCCCGCAGCCGTAGAGCGCCGCGGCGATGTGGCCCTGTTGGTGTGAAAAGGCATAAGCCTTTACCCCGAGCATCCTCGCCGCGCTCTCGGCGACGCTCTGTCCCGCCAGGAAACAGGGCATGTAGGAGCCGTCGACGCTGCGCGGGCGGGAGGAATAGCCGACGCAGTCGACGCAAACACCCGCGGGCGCGGAGCAAAACAGCTCGTCGATCACCTCGGGCAGCGCTTTTGTGTGGTAAAACACCGCGTCGCTTTGCCGAATGCCCAGCGCCCCGTCCTTAACCGGCAGAAAGCGCTTGACGTGCGCGACGACGGTCTTGCCGTCAAACAACGCGGCGCTTGTGGCATAGTTGCTGGTGTCGATGCCGAGAGCCGTCAATTTTCATCGCCCCTGTGCTCGGTGTAGACGCTCCTGAGAAGGCCGTTGACAAACGACGGCTCGTCGTCGCCGCCGAACTGCTTTGCGAGCTCGACGGCCTCGTTGATGACAACGCTTGAGGGGATGTCGCGCACGAACATAAGCTGCGCGCAGCTGAGGCGCAAAACCGCAAGCGACACCCGCGGGATGCGGCTGAGCGTCCACCCCTTTTTGAGGTTCTTTATGATCTCACCGTCCACCGTCTCGAGGTTGTCAAAGCAGGCGTGCAGCAGCTCGGCGCAGAACTCGTCCGTCTCGATCCCGCTTTCGTCCCGGGCAAGCTCGATCACCTCCTCGGCGGAAAGCGGGTTGAAGGGCTGCTGAAAGAGCAGTGAAAATGCGGTTTTTCTCGATTCGCTTCGTGTCATGGTGTACTCCCCGTCGTTTATTTGGGCGACCTGTATAAAACAGCCCACCCGCCCTCAAAGGCGGCTGGGCTCAAGTGGTGTTATGGGATAGACTATTCCTGCGCGCCGCCGTCTTCCTTCTTGAGCGAGATGCCCGCAACGACAATGTCGACGCGGGAAACCGCAAGACCCGTCATGCTCTGGATGGCGCTCTTGACATTGCTTTGAACGGCAGCGGAGATCTCGGGTATCTTGACGTCGAGCTTCACGATGACGTTTATCGTCACCGAGACGACGCCGTCGGTGATGTCGACGGTGATGGGGCGCGAGCGCCTTGCCCTCGCAAAGCTTCTGACCCCCGGGACCGAGGACGCAACGCTGTCGACGCCGTTTATCTCGAGCGTCGCAAACCGCGCGACCGACGCGATAACGTCGCGCGATATCCTGACCGTGCCGTTGTCGGTGTTGTCAAAATCCATGGATAACATACCCTCCCATGAGCTCACCGCCCTCGCCGCGCCCGCAAACACGAGAAAGGGCCGCCCACAAAAACCCGGCCCGCCTGCCGCACAAATCGGCGCGCAGGAGCGATGCAATATAGTTTTATAAAATAAAAAGGATGCGGGGCGTCGCGAGCCTGTTCTCAAATCTTTCACAAAACAAGCCCGTCGCGCGCGTCCGCGAGCGCTGCCGCGCAAAACGCGCAAAACAAAAGTATAATAGCCGCTCTGCGGCTATTATACCATTTATCCGAAAAATATACAACTATTTCATCTCAACGACCGTTATCTCGGACGCGCTGACCGAGCACTGGGTTATCACGATCTCCTTTATCTGCGCCGCTTCGGCGGCGCTGAGGCCGTCCGCACCCACCGCGACGACGATCTTGACGCCGCTCTCGCTGATATAGGCCATGCAGTCCTCAAAGCCCTTTGACTTTATGAGGCTTTCGACGGTGGTTTCAAGCGAGATTGCCGACACGGTCGCGCTGAGGCTGTCGGTCAGCGCCTTTTTCTCTGCCTCGGTGAGCTCGGCGTTTTGAAGCGATTTTTTCAAGGTGTCGAGCGCCTCGTCCCGCGCCTGCGAGCGCTTGAGCCGCGCGTCGGAAAAATAGTCGTCCCTGTACGCCTCGGTGTCGCTCGAGACAAACATCGCCTCGCCGTAGTACCTGACGCCGTCGTCCGCCTGCTCATCCGACACGCCCACGCCCGCGACGCTTGCGTTCGCGCTCAAAATCTCCTCCTGTACGGGCGCCTGCACGGGCGTCTGCGCCGTTTCGCCCGTCGACAGCCGATAGTTGAGATATACCGCGAGCCCCAGCGCCACGGCAAGCGCCACAAAAGTCATCTGTTTTTTTGCTATGCTCTTGTCAATTTTCAAGATAATCACCCCTTAATATTGTATATTTTATAAGGGACGGAATTATGACATCTCAAGAACGCTGACCCTGTTCGCCCCTATCCCGCACGCTGTCGTCACAGCTTCGACCACCGCGGTGCGAACCGAGATATCCCCCGCGCCCTCGCACACGACCACCACCCCCTGCACGACCGGCTCGCAGCGGTAAAGGATGATCGGCTGCTCGCCGTCCTTTGAATCGATCACCGCGAGCTCGGTGTCGCTCGACTCGCTCTCGGACACCCGCGAGCCGTATTCCGAGTCGGTCCGCCGCGAGCTGCTCTGGGCGTAAACATACCTCGCACCCGACTCGAGCGTCACAAACACCTCGGTTTTGCCCGCGCCCCTGATGTGGGAGATAATCTCGGACAGCCGCGCGTTGAGCTCCGCGGCATATCGCTCGGTGTATGCCTCCGCCGTCTCCTGTCCCGACGGGACGTCCGGGGACTCCTGCTGCTTCGTCCCCTTCTGCGACGAAAACAGCAGCAGCGCAAGCCCCAGCAAAAAGGCCCCCGCGGCAAGCGCCGCCTTTTTGTTGTTCTTGAAGAGGTCGAACAGCGCCGTAAAGGACTTTACCTTGTCAATCATCGGAACGTCCCTCCGCCGTATACAGTGCGGGCCGGACGCCGCACAGCCGCTCGATCTCGGCCGAAGCGGCGGGTGCGTCGTCCCCGTGCGCGAGCAGGATGACAACACCGTCGAGGGCGACCTCGCCCTCGGCCGTCACCGACAGACTGCTGTCGACCGACGCGCTTATCCCGCTCTCCCCGAGCGCACGCTCGAGCTTTTCGTCAAGCACCTCTTCGCTGCACCGAAGCAGGTCGTCGGCGGGCGCCGAGTACGCATCGGCGTACGACACGCTGCCCGCGTTGAGCGCCTCCTCCAGCTCGCGCGGCAGTCCCGAATCACGGACGACACCCGACACCCCGGTGAGCACGATCAAAATCGCGTAGACCCCGCTCGCGACTTTGAGCATCCTTGCGCCCCCCGCCCCGCCCGATACAAAGCCGAGCAGCGCCGTCGCCACCGCCGCGGTGCACAGAGCTGTGCCCAGCGTCGCAATGTGTTCGGCCATAGCTTTTTCATCCCCCTTTCACGCTTTGGGCCGTCGCCTATCCCCCGAGTCCCAGCATCATGGCGGTGCAGGCGGTCAGCGCGATAAACCCGAAGGCCATGAGTGCGGTGACGATATCGATGGCACACTTCATCATCGACATGCCCTTTGCGGCGGCATTGAGGCCCAGGATGTCCGCCGAAACACAGCACAGCGAGACGCCCGCCGAGGCGACGACGCTTCCCGCAATCGCGGGCAGATACATTGCGCACAGGCCGATTATGCCGGCCGCGCCGAGACCCGCCCGCACGACCGCAAGGCTGCCGTGCACCGTTGACACGGCCTCGTTCACCGACGCACCCACAATGGGCACCGATGAGCTCACCACAAAGCTTGCCGTGCGCATCGAGAGGCTCTCACCCGACGCCGCAAGGGACGTCTTGAGCCCCGTGAACCCCAAAAACACCGTTGTGCTTATCCCGACGACCCACATGACCGTCTTTTTGAGACCTGTGACAAGTGAGGCATATGCTCCCTCGTTGAGGGGCGACACAGCCGAAAGGCCCGCGATGACGCCGACCGCGGGGCGCGCGATGCAGCGCAGCAGCGCCGAGGACGCCGCGCACACCGCCGTCACCGACGCCGCATACACCGCAGAGGACGCCGCCCTTCCCTGCGAGACGAGGACGCCCGTGAACACCGGCACAAAGCCCGAGAGAAAGACGTCGGTGTTTTTAATGAGCTCTGCCGCCTGCGAGATAAGCCCCGAAGCGTGCACGCACACGCTCGCCGCCGACAGGACGGCGCACGCCGACGAAACGGTTTTTTCGAGCGCACTCTGCCCCGACGAGGCCGCCGCCCCGCTCACGGCGGCGGACAGAATAAGCGCGGCGGCCACCGTGCCGACGAGCCTCGCCGTCGCCCCTATCTGCCCCGTGAGCGCCGACCCGAGCGAGTTCAAAAGGTTGTCGGCCGCCCGTGTCAGATCCTCGCCGCTCTTAAAGACCCCGCCGTCCAAAAAGTCGCGCGCCGAGTCGGGCAGCGACTGCTCGATTATCCGTGTCCCCCGCTCGAGCTGCTCGTCGTACATGTCGAGCGAGGCTGCGTCCGCCGCCCACGCGGGGAAGGACACAAGCGCCGAGCAGACGAGCGCAAACATAAGTAGCTTTTTCATCCCATCAAACCGATAATCGTGTTTAAAAGGCGGACAAACATCGGCAGCACGGCGGCGAGCGCGCCGAGCCTGCCGCACAGGTCGACGGCGCCCGCTACCGAGCTCTGCCCCGCGTCCCGGCAGATGTTCCCCGCAGCGCTGCACACGACGCCGATGCCTGCGACCTTGACAAGGCAACCGAAATCCTCGCCGAGCGACGATATCCCCACCGCGGCGCTTATCTCCTCAAACAGGCTGCCCGCCAGCGGGACGAGGTAGAGGAGCGCCGAGCACACCACCGCGCAGGAGAGCAAAAACGCGTGCTCCGGGCTGTACCTTTTTACCAATACGCACAGCAGCGCCCCCACGACGCACGCCGCGCAAAAGCCGAAGATGTCGATGCCCGCGCTCAAAGCCCGAACACGCTCTTTATCGCGGTAAACAGCTCGTCGATTTTGCTGATGACCATCATCAGCACGACGATGAGCCCCGCGAGATTTGTAAGCATCGCCTGTTCCTCCCTGCCCGCGCGGGACAGCACAAGGTTTAAGACCGCGACGATGATGCCGATTGCCGCTATCCTGAAGATAAAATCGACTTCCACGGCGTCCACCTCAAATCAAGACAATCGCGACAACCGCTCCGGCAAGCATACAAACCGTTTCGTACACGCCCTTTTTGCCGGCGTTTTCCCGCTCGCGGCGCGAAAACGCCCCTTCAAAAAAGCGGATGGAGGGCGCGAGCTTGAGGCTCTCGCGCGAGGTGTTGTCGCTGCCGAGCGTCGAAAACACACCCGCGAGCTCCTCCTGCTCGTCCCGCGACAGCAGACGGTGTTCGGGGCTTTCCTCCCACGCGCGCAGCAGCAGGCAAGAGAACGAATCGCACACGGGATCCCCGTCCTCCCCCTCGCCTATATCGCGCAAAAAGCCGAGCCTGTCAAACCGCTCGCTGCGCGCCGCATCCTCAAAAAACCGGGGCAGAGGGGTCAGCTTCAGCTCGACGCACTGCCGAAGCTCGCACAACAGCTCGTGGATCTGCCCGCATATCCTGCACGCCGCAACGTCCTCCGAGCGCTTTATAAACCCGAACGCCCAGGCCGAGGCAACCACAAGCGCAAAAGCCGCGATTTTTTGTGTCATCTCTTCACCTCCGCAATGTCGCCGAGCTCCCCTATTCTGTTCTGACCCTTGAGGAAGACGACATAGTCAAACACCCCCGCCTCGACGGCGCTGCGCGCAAAATCGTTTTTCATCAGCTCCTCCGGGTTTCTCGCGTGCACGCTCGCGACGATGTCGATGCCCGAAAAGCGCGCCCGCCTGCACATCAGAAAATCCTCTTCGGAATACAGCTCGTCGCATATAATTATCTCGGGGCTCAGGGTGCGCACCGCGATTTCAAACGCCCTCGCGCGGGGGTAACCGTCCAGCACGTCGCTGCACAGCCCTGTGTCGAGCGACCTTATGCCCGAAAACACGTTTGCAATCTCGCCGCGCTCGTCGGCAACCGCTGTTTTTTTTAGATAGGGCGGGTTGGACGCGGTCCTCGCAAAATCCCTGAGAACGGTGGTCTTTCCCGACTGCGGCTCGCCCGCTATCAGCACCGAGCAGGGCCTTATCGCGTAGGTCGCAGCAAATATAACGTCGGCACACCCGCGCACCTCGCGGGCAATCCTTATCGACGCAGAGCCGATGGAGGTGAAGTCGACCTCATTCTCCCCGTTCATCGTCGCGCAGATGCCGACCCTGTGGCCTCCCCGCACGGTGACGTATCCGCTCGCAAGGTCGCTCTCCCTTCGATAGAGGGAATAGTCGCACAGCTTTTGCACGGCCGAGCGGATCATAAGGCAGTCGGTGATGTGCTGCCGCCCGCCCCTGCTCTTCAAAAACACCGGCTTTGCGCCGATATATACCGCGACAGGCCGTCCGCTGCGCAGACGGATCTCTGTCGCCCTCGCCGAGAGAACGTCGTCCGCGAGCATCAGGACGTTTTTTAGATCGTACGGCAGCATCGATACAAGTCTTTTATATGTCTCGTCCATTTTTTCACATCCTTGTCATGGTTGTCCTTTGTAAGAGTGTATGACCGGGGCAGGACAGGTTAGAACCGGTTTTTAAGCGATGTTTTTGTTGTGTGCGGCGTTCCCCGCGAGGCTGCTCATTAAATTATACGGCACCCGACCCGGCGGAGACCGTTTTAACGCGGGTTTGCGGTTGACAAAAACGGCAAGCTGTTGTAAAATATAAAAGCCGTCAGATACGGGAGCATAGCTCAGCTGGTTAGAGCGCCTGCTTCACACGCAGGAGGTCGCAGGTTCGAGCCCTGTTGCCCCCACCACAAAGCCCCTTGAAACACAATGGTTCAAGGGGCTTCTTTATGCCTGTCGGATTTGAAATACCGGTAACGTATACCTAACCGTCACCTTTCTTTCTTCTTCCTTTACGTGTTCTTGCAGCGCCTTTCTGCACAAGTATTTTTCAAAATATCCGACAAATCCCGCGCCTCCGACCGGGGGCTTTGAAGATTGCCGCAATGCTGCGGTAAACCGCAATCCGCATTTTCAAACCCATTGTTGAGGTGACAGACTGATGATTCGTCAAATTGCAAACGAAAACGAAAAAAGAGCGATTTCGAGAAAAATCCTTGAAGCCCTGCCCGATTGGTTCGGCCTTGCGGATGCAAGGGAACAGTACATCGCCGACAGCGCCCGTCAGCCCTTCTTCGCCGCGGAGAAAAACGGGGAAGACATCGGCTTTCTCTGCCTCAAAGAAACGGGAAAGAGCACGGTCGAGCTGGCCGTTATGGGCGTCCTTCGTGAATTTCACAGGCAGGGCGTCGGCAGGGCGCTGTTCAACGCGGCGTTAGATTTCGCAAAGGGGCAGGGATACGAGTTCATTCAGGTAAAAACCGTTGCTATGGGGCATTACGAAGACTACGATGACACAAATCGCTTCTATCAAAGTCTCGGGTTTAAGGAATTCGAGATATTCCCTACCCTGTGGGGAGAGGCAAACCCGTGTCAGGTCTATGTTAGGGCAATCGGGTAAAGGGCGGGGCGACAGTTTTGCGGCTGTCGGGAGATCCCCGGCGGGCCCCTTCTTTGGCGCGCCGCGCGCCTTGCGTCCGGCGGCCCATTTCTTTGTTTTATATCATGAGAACGTCGGCTTCGATGTGAATCCGGCGTTCTTTCTTTTTGGCAAAAATCGGCTGAATACAAAGCGGCTCACGGCTCGGTGTTCAGGATATCCCTTATCCATCGCCTCGGACACGCTGCACGCCGGATTCTGCCGGGTGAGCGGATCTCGGCCGAGTTGGGCACGCGCGCAAAACGGCAGCGATAGAAAAACTATCGCTGCCCTGCCCCATCGGGAGGCATTTCTCATCATCACTTTTTCAATCCACTCTGAGCGTTATGCCGGAGACCGAATCAGCATCAGATTAACTTCTTAATTATTCAAGATCATTTTAGTGAAAATGATAAGTAATGAATTGATTGAAATAGAAATTGATAAAAATAGCGCTTTATGTTAAAATAATTTTGTAGAAATTATTTCCTTTTAACTCGAATGCGTTTCTTTGTTCGACTCTATAACCTGTCTCGTTATATCGGGCATTAAACACCTTTTTACATGTTTGGGAGCGGAGCAATGGAATGTTATCCTGCTCATATCAAAAAAGACTCCTCCGGTGCCGTTATCGCCGTGCAAACGGTCGAGGAACACTGTCAGAATACCGCCCGGTATGCAGCGCAGGCTCTTTCATCCGTCGGTCTCTCCGCTGTCGGAGAGGCGGCGGGTCTGCTGCACGATCTCGGGAAATACACCGATCGTTTTCGGGCTTACATAAGGGACGGAGTCGGTGTGCGCGGCTCGGTAAACCATGTCTTTTCGGGAGTGCGCCTTGTGTTGGAGCGGTATCACCGCTGTTCGGAAGAGCGCCCCGAGGATATTGTCGCGGAGCTGTTGGCATTGGCTGTCGGAGGGCACCACGGCGGATTGTTCGACTGCGTAGACGAAAACCGAAAAAACGGGTTTCAGCACCGACTGACAAAGGAAGGGACGGGCTACCGGGAGGCAACGGACAACTTTTTTCATCGATGCATCGGGCAAGAGGAGCTTGACCGACGGTTTCAAGCCGCTCAAAACGAGTTGACGCCTGTTCTGCAAAACATCTGCGCCATGACCGGGGAAGATGCCGACAATGAGCGTTATTACAGGGAAACTGCTTTTTATTCGGGACTTTTGGCCCGTCTGCTGCTCTCGGCGGTGATTGAGGGTGATAGGCGGGATACGGCGGCTTTCATGGAGGGCACTGCGTTTCCCTCTGCTCAAAGCGACAAAGAGCTTGAACACATGTGGTCGACTCTTTTGGACCGGACGGAAGAAAGGCTGAACGCACTGCCCTTCAAATCCTCCATCGACCGTGCGCGGCGTGCAATCTCCGAACAATGCAGAAGGGCGGCAGAGCAGCCCGGCGGCATATTTCGACTAAGCGTGCCAACCGGCGGGGGTAAGACCCTGTCCGGCCTTAGGTTTGCTCTCGCCCACGCCCTGAAGTACCGCAAAAAGCGCATTATCTTCACCTCCCCGTTGCTCAGCATCCTTGAGCAAAATGCTGCGGTCATTCGCGATTACATACAGGACGACAGCCTGATTTTAGAGCACCATTCGGATTTGATTGACACGGAAGAAAGTGAGCGGCAGCTTGACGAGCGGGAGCTTCTCACCGAGACGTGGGAGTCTCCGCTCATCATCACCACTTTGGTACAGTTATTGAACACCCTGTTCTGCGGGAAGACCTCCTGTATACGGCGGTTTCACTCTCTGTGCAGCAGCGTCATCGTGATTGATGAGGTTCAGACGGTGCCCGACAAGATGCTCTCCCTGTTTTCTCTTGCGGTCAATTTCCTGTCCGAGATATGCGGTGCAACGGTGGTTCTCTGCTCTGCAACCCAGCCCTGCACCGAGCAAATCGAGCATCCTATGCACGGCCCTGTCCGGGACATCGTTCCCCGTGACCCCGACCTTTGGCAGGCTTTCAGAAGGACGGATATCCGACATCTCGGAACCATGTCCCTTGAACAGATTGCCGGTTTCGCCCTCGAAAAGCTGCAATCTGTCAACAGCCTGCTGATTATCTGTAACACAAAGGCCGAGGCAAAGACTCTGTACAACAGGCTGAAGGATGGGGGCTTTTCAGCGTTTTCCCTCTCTGCCGACATGTGCACGGCTCACCGCAGAGATACGCTGAACGCCCTGAGACGCGTTTTGGAGCGGCACGGCCCAAAGGCCGTCTGCATCTCCACCCAGGTTATCGAAGCCGGTGTGGATATCTCCTTTGCCTGTGTCATCCGCCTCTCAGCAGGGATGGACAGTGTCATCCAGGCAGCGGGCCGCTGCAACCGCAGCGGCGAAGCAGGGCCCGGGACGTTGGCCCCGGTCTATTTGGTGAAACTCAAAAACGAATCGCTTGTCTATCTATCCGATATAGAACGGGGCAAAGCCGCCACCGAGGAGCTTTGGGGAGAGTTTTTGACGCATGCCGAGCTGTATGGCGGCCGCCCTGATTCAGATGAGGCAATCGCGTACTACTATCGCGCGCTGTACCGCAAGCAACCGCAGGGATATCATGACTACGCGCTGCCGGAGCACCCGTCTCTGTTTTCTCTGCTGTCGTTAAACGAGCACTATGCCCGGGAACGCCCCTACTATTTCAACCAGGCGTTCAAGCTGGCCGGAAGCCATTTTCAAGTCTTTGAGGACAACACATCGGATGTGATAGTCCCTTACAAAAAAGGCAAGGCGCTCATCTCCGATCTGTGCAGTGAAAGGGCCGCGTGGGATACCGCCTATCTGCGTTCCCTGCTCAAGGCGGCAAAGCCCTACACCGTATCTCTTTTCCGACATCAAATCGACCGTCTGAACGACGAAAACAGCCTCATTCCCCTCCCGGGCGGCGCGTTGGGTCTCAGCGGACACTACCGTGCAGAAACAGGTTTTTCTTTGGAGGAAGCAAATCTTAAGTTTTTGGGGGTGATATAGTGCAGCATCCAAACATTGTTGAATTCAAGGTCACAGGGGACTATGCCCTTTTTTCCGACCCGATCATGCGGGTGGGCGGAGAAAAGTGCAGCTATCAGGTGCCTACCTATGAGGCTCTTAAGGGCATCCTGTCCTCGATTTATTGGAAGCCTACCCTGATTTGGTACATAGATGCAGTTCGGGTCATGAATCGCATCCAGACCGAGGTAAAAGGCATCCGTCCCATCCATTATCAGGACAGCCGAAACGAACTGTCCTACTACACCTATTTAAAGAGTTGCAGTTATCAGGTACGGGCCCACTTTGAATGGAACCAAAACCGCCCCGAGCTTGCCGGGGACCGCAACGAAAACAAGCATCACAATATCGCCAAACGGATGATTGAAAAGGGCGGACGCCGTGATATTTTTCTCGGCAGCCGGGAGTGCCAGGGGTATGCGGAGCCCTGTGTGTTCGAAGAAGGATCGGGCGATTATGACACACTGCCGGAGCTGGGATTCGGTATGATGTACCACGGGATCACCTACGCCGACGAGGCCTATTCACCCGAGACACGCGGAAAGATGACCGCCCGGTTTTGGTATCCCGTGATGAAACGGGGCATCATTACATTTCCCCGCCCCGAGGACTGTCCGCTCGCCAAGACCCTGCGTGAGATGGAGATGAAGCCCTTCGGAGAACAAACGGACAATTTCTCCGGGCTGCGTGAATTCGGGGAGGTGAAGTGATGGGGCTTTTGCAAAAGGCCGCCGAGACCTATGACGCCATGGCTTATAGGGCCGGGATTGAATATGCAGAGGAAAAGGAACCGCTGGCTCCCCTCTTCCACATCATAACGCGGGCCCAGCTCGAGATCACCTTAAACCGGGACGGACAGTTTGTCTCCGCACGGGCCGTTGGCAGGGACGCGCCGAAAATCATCATCCCGGCAACGGAGGAATCAGCTGGCAGAACCAGCGCCCCCTGCGCTCATCCGCTGTGCGATCAGCTGGGCTATGTGTCCCCGTATGATGAAAAAAAGCACGCTCTTTATATCGAGGCCCTGTCGAATTGGGCAAACTCGGAACACTCACATCCCAAATTGCAGCCCATCCTAACCTATGTATGCAGCGGCACGATTCTGTCGGATTTGCTGGAGGCGGAATTGATTACTCTGACCTCCGACGGCGGCCCCGACAATGAGAAGCTGACAGTATGTTGGGTCGTCAACGGTTTAGGGGAACAATTCAACGGGCCGTGTTGGACCGATCAGGCGCTGATGAGAGCATATATTGCTTATTGCCGTGACAATAGGCCAAACAACTCTTACGCTCTTTGCATGGTTTCGGGTGAAACGGATGTTGTCGCCGAGCAGCACCCGAAGGGAATCATCCCCTTTAACGGAAACGCCAAACTGATTTCCTCTAATGATTCTGCCGGTTTTACCTACAGGGGGCGGTTCAGCGAAGCGCAGCAGGCGGCTACAGTGGGCCGCACCGCTTCTCAAAAGGTCCACAACGCTCTTCGGTGGCTTGTGGCCAACCAAAGCGTCTCCTACGGCGGGCGAACCTTTTTGTGCTGGAACCCCCAAGGGATTCCGATCCCCGGGGCGACGGGATTCATGAGGCGCAAAAGCGAAACCGAACAGCGTGCGGTCACCCCGAGCCAATATAAAAAGCAGCTTCGCGAATCGCTGTCCGGCTGGAAGGAGGCACTGCCCCCCGATTCGGGCGCGGTGATTGCCGCCTTCGACGCGGCTACCACCGGGCGTTTGGCCGTCACCTACTACAATGAGTTGCTTGCAAACGACTTTTTAGAGCGGCTGCACAACTGGGAGAGCACCTGCTGTTGGGAAAACGGAAGGTACGGGATCCAATCCCCCTCTCTATTTCAAATTGTCAGCCTTGCTTTCGGCACACCGAGAAACGGAAAAGCAGAGATTGACGACCGTATTTTGAAACAGCAGATGCAGCGGCTGGCAACCTGTAGAATAGACAAGACGCTGTTTCCCTTCGACATCGAGCGCGCTTTGGCAGAAAAGGCGTCCCGACTTGCGCTTTATGAAAGAGAACAGGGCCGAAACCTCTTGTTCACAGCCTGCGCTGCCATTCGAAAATATCATTATGACCATTTTGAGGAGGAATGGGATATGGCCTTAGATAACAACTGTTCCGACCGAAGCTACCTGTTCGGCCGCCTGCTTGCCGTTGCGGATGCCGTGGAGAACAGCGCCTACACCGACGAAGACCGGCGGGAAACAAATGCCCTGCGGATGCAGAAGGTTTTTGCGCTGCGGCCTATGACCACCTGGCGGTTTTTGGAAGAGAAGCTTGAGCCCTACTATAAGCGCCTCAAACCCGGCCTGCAACAACACTTTCGCAGGATAACACAGGAAATTGCAGGCAAGCTGTCCGTCTCGGACGGCGAATTGAACCAAAAGCTGGATGACATCTATCTGCTGGGTTTCTATCACCAGCGCGCTTATCGCAGCGAAAAAAACAATCAGCAGACAACAGAGGAGGAAATCTAAGATGAGCGTTTTGCAAAACAAAATCGACTTTGTGGCCTTTGTCTCGGTGTCGCTGGCAAATCCAAACGGCGACCCGCTCAACGGAAACAGCCCCCGCACCGACTACAACGGCTTGGGTGAGATGAGCGATGTGTGCATCAAACGCAAGCTGCGCAATCGGATGCAAGACCTTGGACAGGATGTGTTTGTACAGTCCGCCGATCGCTGTCGCGACGGTTACGGGAGTCTAAGCGAGCGGGCCTCCGCCGTTTTGGGAAAGGCAAAGGACTTTAAGGATCCCGAAACCTATGCGCAAAAGGCGTGCGAAACATGGCTGGATGTACGCTCTTTCGGCCAAGTGTTCGCCTTTAAGGATTTAAAGGGCGTCTCCGTCGGTGTACGCGGCCCGGTATCCGTTCACCAAGGCGTCAGCATCTCCCCCGTGCAGATTGAGGACATGCAGATAACCAAGAGTGTGAATGGTGAGAACAGCGACAAGGGCCGCACATCCGACACCATGGGCATGAAGCACTTTGTCCGCTTCGGGCTGTACAAAATCAAGGGATCCGTCAACGTTCAACTCGCAGAAAAAACCGGCTTTACCGATCAGGATGCCGATGTTCTGAAGGAGTGTCTGCGCACCCTATTTGTCAACGATGCTTCTTCCGCGCGGCCCGACGGTTCTATGGAGGTGGTTAAGCTCTACTGGTTCCGTCACAACTGCAAAGAGGGGCAATACTCCTCAGCGGCGGTGCACCGCTCGGTTCGAGCCGAATTGATCGCGTTGGATGCCGTTCCCTCCTGCGCGGACGACTACAGGATTACCTTAGAGCCTTTGGCCGGGTTGGAGCCGGAGATTTTGGATGGAATATAAGGAAGATGACCTTCTTCAGCTCTCCGGGATACAGCACTTTGTCTTCTGCCGCAGGCAGT
>CAYSRC010000002.1:54695-102420 GCA_964433495.1 uncultured Oscillospiraceae bacterium | reverse complement strand
AGCCCCTAAAATAGGGGCTTTACGGGCTCTGCATCTTTTTTGTCAAGTAGACATGTGTTTGCACCCTCGGTTCGATACAAGATACCCGTTTATAACGGTAGGTTCATATAAGAGCATTCGAGAGGCAATCGTAGAATTTTACTCTTCAGCCGATGCGAAATCCAAATAATCAAGAATCTGGTTATTCAGACTCTTTCGGACATCACGCCAATTAGGCATAAATTTATCCATCAACGCAACGAAATTATCATTATGCCCCTTTTCCACCAAATGCACCAGTTCATGTACAATAACATATTCCAGGCACTCCGGGGTTTTCTTCGCCAGCTGAAGGTTCAGCCAAATCTTGCGAGTTTTCACATTGCAAGTACCCCAACGGGTGGTCATATTCTTGGTTTGCCACCCATCAGGATGGAGTCCTGTAATCTGCTCCCATTTGGGCAGCACACGCTCAATCTCAGCTTTCAGAATACCACGATACCATTCGTTTACGAACTTTTCTCGCTGTTCGGTAGTGCTACCCTCACGCACGGTAAGGATAGCCTTCTCACCGTCCAAAACCAGAGAGTTGCCCTTATTGCTGTAGTTGACCATCAGATAATACTGTCGGCCCCATACATACAACGCTTCACCAGAAACAAACTCTCTGGCTGTCTGCCGAGGCTGTTTGTCAAATTTCTCTTGCTGCCGCCGAATCCAACCAATCTTTGTTCTAATGAACAACTCAATACTTTCATCACTCAGATTGACCGGGGCTGACACCTCCACATGACCGTCCGGCGGTTTGACATAGAGGTGCATATTTTTTATTGTTTTTTTTGTTACGGACACTTCTATGCCGTTTACCACCATACGCATTAGTATTCCTCTTGTTCTACAATAATTTTGAAAACACGCTCTACCTCGTCCTTGGATTTCAGGATTTTCAGCAGCTCGCGCTTAATGCGGCGCTCCTTAACAGGGTCATTGCGGAATCTATCCATTTTGGAACGCATAACAGCAGCGTGGAGAGCTGCGGCAAGATCTGCATCACAGCCGGTATTATCATACAACGCTCTCATAGCGGCGCTATGGCGCACCTTTTCAGGATAGCTTTCGTTTTCCTCCGGCTTGGTAACATTACGGGCGAGTTCGATATACTTCTCCAGTAACTGAGCATATGTAATCACACCCTGCTTGCGCTCCAGAATCAGCTGTTCCAAAACCGCAGACATTTTTTCGTAGTACTTAGGATTCAGAACGATCTTTTCAACAACCTTTTTGCGGATGTTATTTTCAATCGCTTCTGCTGCGCTTTCCTGCTCCTTGGACTTTGTGCCGTCACCTTCCATTTTATCACGCTGGGCCAAAATGAAATCAAGCAGGGTGAAATCATCAAAGTCACCGATGATACGGGCATCCTCCGCCACGATGTAATTATCGATCAGGTAACGCATACCGGGTTCATATGCTTTCAGGTCAATAAAATCACCGCTGGCACGGCCGATGGTAGTCTTCAGGGCAATATAGAAATTGACTGTTTTGTCATGCTGTTCCTGCTGTGTAGCAGAATAACCCAGTTCTCCCATCATGGGTTTCACTTCAGCATAGGCGCGGATGAGGGCATTGACCAGGCGGTACAGTCGCTCACGCATTCTGGCATATGCCTCATCATTATCCACATCAATACCGTTTTCGCCGCAGAAGTAATGCAGATAATCCAGTTCATCCTTCGGATGCTGAACACCCTCGCACAGTTCGTCCAGTTCGTCGAGGATCTTTTCAAACCGCTTCTGCGCTTCAGCCTTGCGATCTTTCAGCAACCCTTCCACGTCCTCCTCGGCATAACCCTCAAAAGCACCGGAGGTATACTTCTCCATGGCAGCAGACAAATCGCCAAACAACTGCTTGTAATCCACGATATAGCCGAAATCCTTATCCTCACCATCCAGACGATTAACACGGCAGATTGCCTGGAACAGGCCATGATCGTGCATGGTCTTGTCAATATACAGATATGTACAGGGAGGTGCATCGAAGCCGGTCAGCAGCTTGTCTACTACGATCAGCAGCTTCATATTATACGGTTCTTCGATGAATTTCTTCTTTGCTGCCTTTTCAAAATCCTCGACCCGTTTGGCAATACCGCCCTTATCCGCAGTGGCATCAGGGTCAATGCCGATCATCTTCAAATAAATGCGGTATTTTTCGTATGCATCGGTTTCCTCATCATCACTGATTGTTTCGGTGCGGAGATCGCCGACACTTGGTTCATAAGAGGAAATGACTGCACACTTGCGGAAATTCTTCTGCTGGAACAGTTCATAATACTTGCAAGCAGTCAGAATATCATCCGCCACCAGAATGGCATTGCCACTACCGTCCGCAAGACGGGCCTTGGTTTCGAAGTCAAAAATGATGTCGCAGACAATCTTCTCCAGGCGGGAGCGGGAACTGTACACCGTCTGCATATTGCCCCAAACCTGTTTCAGTCGAGCCTTTGCTCTGGGCATCAGGCCACGGGTCTTGGCTTCGAACCATGCATCGATCCGAGCCTGGGACATGATTTCCTGGGGGATATCCCGATACTCATATCGCAGATCCAGAACTACACCGTCAGCAACACCTTCGTCAAACTTATAGCTGTGGATGTATCTGCCGAACACCTCGATACTGGTAGCCTTGTCCGACTTTAGCAGCGGTGTGCCGGTGAAACCCACAAAGATGGCATTGGGCATAATGGTCTTCATGGCCAGGTGCAGCTTGCCAGACTGGGTGCGGTGGCACTCATCCACAAATACAAAAATGTCGTCTTTGGCACTGAAGTTAGCAGGCAGAGATGCCTTCAATTCCTCAATATACCGCTCATAGTCTTTGGCGGTAGCTTCGCCGCCGCGCTTACCAAACTTATGAACCAAGGAGCAGAGCAACCGATCCTCATGAGAGTTCAGCCGTGCCAACAAATCGGTACCGCTCTTGGTGCGGATAATGGTTTCGTTGACACCCTTGTAATTCCGCTCGATCTGCTCGTCCAGTTCATCACGGTCGGTAACGATCAGCACACGAGCGGTGGGGATATTGGACAGTAGCCACTTGGACAACCAGATCATCGTCAGAGACTTACCGCTGCCCTGGGTATGCCAGATGATGCCTCCCTTTCCGGACAACAAACGCTTCTGGGCACGCATAATGCCGTAATACTGGTTGTACCGGCAGACCTTTTTCTGACCCTTATCAAAAATCAGGAAGTTGTGGATTAAGTTCAGGAACCGAGCCTTGTAGAACATAGCGAAGAGGGCGCTATCCAGTTTGTTGGGGATGGTAGCACAGATCTCTTCAATATGAACATCCATTTCATGTCGCTCATCAGGGTATTCTGTAAAGCCGTCCTTCTTCCACTCCAGATAATACTTCTCCGGGGTTTTGATAGTGCCGTAGCGCAGACCTTCGCTGTCATTACCGGCCATACAGAACTGCATGGTAGTGAAGAATGGAGCAATAAACATCTCCCGCTGGTTGGTCAGGTTCTGCCTTATGCCATTGGAAACGGATACCGTGCTTTTTTTCAGTTCGATAACCGCCACAGCGATACCGTTCAGATAAATGACCAAATCGGGACGTTTCTCATTGTTCGCAACCACGGTGACCTCTTCGGCAATATCAAAGAGGTTTTCGCCGGGAGTTTCCCAGTCTATGAAATATACCGTAGTCTCGTTTTCGTCGGCATTCTCTTTAACCTTGGCACCGTATTTTAGAAGCCGATAGACCTCCCGATTGGCTGTGTACAAGCCATCCTGCAGATTGGTGGCGGCTTTGACCAACTCCTCCACCGCCCGGATTGCAATGGTCTTGGAATAGCCATGATCGGTCAGCCATGTAATCAGCTTTTCTTCATCGATGTTGCGGTTTTCCCGGTCTTTCAGATTACCGATATAGTTATACCGCAGCTTGGTCTGAAAGAAATCCACCACACGCTTTTGGGTAGCAATTTCAGGCCTTCCCACACGATCCATTACGCATCCTCCTTGTCTATCAGTCTGATTCTGCTGGTGAGCAGTTCACTCATCATGCCAGATTTAATATATTGATATTTCGCAAGTTTTGTATGCAGTTGCTCAATCTCGTCGTCCATATCACTTAAAATTGATGCAATCGCAATTTGCTCGCCTTTTTCGGGAACGGTGATAATAGTATCAGAAAAATACGTTTTCGATAAATTATACCGCGTTGCGCCTTGAGCCAAAACGCTCATTATTTTTCGTCCTTCCTGACTATTAAAATAATAGGACAAAAACAAGGGATACATTTCAGCGCTTGTAATGCGAAAGCCAAAGCAAAAACTATTAAGATACGTATTCTCCAGATGTTCTGTGAGTACCGCACACATACCTACTTCTTCAGGAGTTTCCGATGATGTATTAAAGAACAAATCATCCTTTGCTACAGCGTTCTGTGTCTCGCCTTCCAAAACCCGTACGCTCTCTAGCTTTCGAACATCAATTATTGCGTTTGCCAAAACATTCATGAAGGTAATGTAGCGAGCTGTCCCACTGCCAAAATCAGCTTTGCTTTTTCCGCTTAATCCGCTATAGAAAACACCGAGATCACCAACACGATGTGATTTCCAAGGTGTGCTAAACCCTTTCAGTCGGCAAGAACCTGAAAGCAATTCCTGCATCGTGCCCTGCTTGATAGCCTTTTTCTTGGCAATCAGTTTTTCCAGATTGGCAATCAGAGCATCAATAGCGGACAGAGCAGCGGCGATAGCTTCTTGTTCCGGTTTGGGAGGAACAGGAATTTCAATGGCAGACAGTTGCTTGCCGTTGGTCAATGCTCTGGTTGTATAGGTACACCCGGTAATGATTGCATTCCGCACTGCCTCTGTGGAAAAACAGTATTTGCAGTATTCCGGAACAAACATATCATTCTTCGGTCTGCCACGCAGTACAAAACCACTGAACACACCGTTTTCAACATCCTCCAGCAGAACAGAGGACATACCGACTTCGTCCGGGGTTTCCGAAGTTCTTGTAAAAAAGACATCGTTTTTACGGACATAAAAGCGATGGATCTCGTCAGGGGTAAGACATACCCGACCACGGATATCTGCTCTTTTCAATCCACGCTTTTTATATACATCCGTATAATTCACGATAGGAGTGCCATAGCCGAAAAATTCTTTTCCCTTGTTCAGTCCATTCTTGAAATCAAGGAAATCACCTATCGTTGCAACATCCCATGGCTTTACCATTTGAACCCCATCCTTTCCAGATGAGATTTCACCCTGGCTTCATAATCATCCACCACTGCAGACAGTGTGGGCAGTGTATCCTCATACCGCTCTGCCAGTTCCACAATGCGATCCGTGATGCTGTGGGAAATGGCCACATAGAGCGCATCTATGCCGTCAAAAATGGAATAGTACCATTTCTTATTGACCAGAAGCTCCTTAATCTCATCCACGGTCAGAACAGGATACTTGTCCTTGACCAGCTGCTCCAGTGCCGCCTTCAGTGCCTTTACCAGCTTGCTCTGTTCGTCATTCTTGGTCATCAGGGTATACAGGGACATCAGTTGCTCATTATCTTCGGCATATTTTTCCGGAACTGGTGTGGTGGCACGGAGTTCTGCGATCCGAGTTTTAATGCTGCTGGCATTTACATTACCCTTATCATTCCGGGCAGATGCGCACAGGGGATGTACTGCCAGATACTTGTCCATGTCCTTTTTCTTCATGGGCAGAGCATTCAGCAATGCCATCAGCGCATCGATTTCCGCAGACTGGATTTTGCTGCGGATCTCATCAATGGCAGCCGTCAGTGCTTTTGCGGCAATTTTGCCCTTTTCGTCCATCAGTTCCGCAATGGCAGAACCATCCTCGGCACTCTCCAGCAGCTCATCGATCTGTGCCTGGGTATCAGCAATGATTACCTCGGCGGCATCGATAGCCTTGGCCTCTTCCGCAAAATAGGTATCGATGATGATGCTCTTGGGGATCAGCTTGCCATCCCAGCTTTTTACCTTATCGGTGACTTCGGTAACAGTTTTGCCATCCACAGTCTTGGTCTTGACCACATATTCGTAACTGAGTTCCCGACCAGCCTCATAGCCATCGTGGATCAGCAGATATACATCGTCAGACATGACTTCCAACCAGTATGCAAGCAGCACCTGGTACACATCATATTTATCAATCAGTTCAATGCCCTCAAACTGGATAAGAATATGATCCGCAAGACGGACGATCAAATCCTTGGCATCCACATAGGCATTGATGCTGCGCAGTTCCTCATCCACCTCGCTACGCCATGCCATAAATGCAGCATCCACCTTGTCGGCATAGGAAGAGAACTCCTCATCCTCATGGATTAGAGTGCGTACTTCGTCCTTGGGTACATTCAGCTGATAGAATCCATCCCGCAAAACCGAGAACAGCCTACTCTTCAATAAACCGAATACCGACCAGTATCGTTCCATGCCATCCACATCTGCTGCAGGAATGCCGCCCTTCAGATGCGCTTCGATGCTCTGTAAGTCTTCTCCGATACCGGAGTCAATATAGCGAGAGATATTCAGGTTATAGCCGTTCTTGCCGGTGATCTCGCTCATAGGCACGAAACGGGCATAGTGCGGATCATCGGTAATCTGCTGACTGAAAGTGGTAACGATTTTATAGATGTCGCGCTCACGCAGACGGTTCTTGTTGCCGTCCTTTACGAAGTCATGGCTGGCATCAATCATAAAGATACCGGTGCGTTCGTCTGCGTCTTCCTTGTTAATGATAATGATGCAGGCAGGAATGCCAGTACCATAGAAAAGGTTCGCAGGCAGACCAATGATGCCCTTGATATAACCGGTCTTGATCAAATTCTCACGGATAATGCCCTCTGCATTACCACGGAACAAAACACCATGGGGCAGAATAACAGCAGCCTTACCGGTACGCTTCAGGGACTTCAGAATATGCATCAGCCAAGCATAGTCACCGTTCTTCTCTGGTGGTCTTTCGCCATAGCCATCAAATCTTCCGTATTCTTTTACACCATCCGTCCAGTTTTTGATAGAGAACGGAGGATTGGCAACAATATAGTCGAATCTACGCAACACAGTTTCATCCGATCCATCTTCAAAATACTGAGGATCAGAGAAGGTATTGCCGGACATAATGGTGCTTGTTGCCCAGCCATGCAGAACAGCATTCATTTTTGCAAGACCGGCAGTGGTAGTATCCTTTTCCTGACCATAACCGGAAAGAGCGATAGGTGCTTCATTCAGCGCACGAATCAGCAGCGAACCGGAGCCGCAGGCGGGGTCGTAGATTGTGGCAGAAGGGTTGTCCTCTTCAGCGATGCCAATCACTTTGGCCAGAATACGAGACACTTCTGCAGGAGTATAGAACTGTCCCTTGCTCTTACCGCTTTCCGTTGCGAATTTACGCATCAGGTATTCGTAGGCATCGCCGATCAGATCATCACCTTCGGCCTGGTTCTTGGAGAAATCCAGTTCGGGACGGCGGAAGATTTCAATCAGCTTACTCAGCTTTTCAACCATTTCCTCGCCCTTGCCCAGCTTATCGGGATCATTGAAAGAAACCTTGTCAATAACACCACGCAGACCGTTGGCTTCAGCCAACTTGGCAATAACCTTATTGATGCCTTCGCCGATTTCCTTCTTGCCGATCAGCTTGACCATATCGGCAAAGCTGCCACCTTCGGGTATTTCGATGTCGGCATAATCCTGTCCGGTAAACTTGTCAGAAACATACTTCACGAACAGAAGGGTGAGTATATAGTCTTTATACTGGGAGGCATCCATGCCTCCCCTCAATGCATCACAGCTCGCCCATAGGGAACTGTATAATTCGCTCTTTTTAACAGCCATTTCTATTACTCCTATCTACAGGTCATTTTTGATTTGGTATAAACTCCAGAATATCATTCGGTGTACAACCCAATGCAAAACAAATACTCTCGACCTTGTCCAGGGCAATATACTGACCGTTTTTTAGCTTTGTAATGATATTTGCAGAGATGTTCGCATCCCGCATCAGTTGAGCATTGGTAATATCCCGCTCGATCATCAAATGCAACAGTTTTTTATAACTAACAGCCATGCCGACACCTCCACAGAGTAGATACTATATTATATCACACTTTTGTGAAAATTTCAATAGTTCAGCGATAAGTTCCGTTATATGTGATGTCTATCGTTGAGTAATACTGTGGACGCATTTTGAGGTTTATCTTTGTATAATGGTAGCATGAAAATGTGTACAGAGCATTGAGCAAAACTAAACCATGCACCCCGCCATCAGCACTTGGGGTAAAAGGATATGGCGCAGTCGAGAATCACAACGCTGGGTAGACCTCGATGAATGTCATTTACAGAACTTTTCCTTATGTGATTTTTTGAAAATTTTCTCTATAGAGGACTTTTTGTATTTGACCTTTAACGAGGTCTACCCAGGTATTAATGTCATCAGGGGTAGCGGTCTGTGATGGTCAATGTATAAACTTTCTCTTATAGAATTTTTCTGCAATTTTTCTATAAGAGAGTTTTGTGTAAATGACCATCATCGACCGCTACCCCAATATATCATAACAAAGAATTGCAGCCTCACAGGAACGATCCTGTGGGGCTGTTCTGCTGTCTGGGTTAACCTCGTTGAAGGTCATTTCCTAAACTTTCCCTTATGAGTTTTTTATGAAAAATTCCCCTAAGAAGACTTTTTGTAAAAGAGGTTCATCGAGGTTAACCCAGCTGGCTGTGTGCAAGGTGTATCAAGGTCATTTCCTAAACTTTTTCTTATGGATTTTTTACTGAAATTTTCCCTAAGAGAACTTTTTGTATTTGACCTTGATACACCTTGTCATTTTCATGCCTCGGATGATCTATAGCAGTGCTTTTGCTGGGGGTTGACATTTTTTCTAAGTAAATAGAGAGGATGGAAAATCATAAAACGTATGATTTTTCGGCCAAATGCACCTCTTGTGTCCAGTGGGTAATGTAGAGGGGGCATTTTCAAGTTTCATATATTTTCGTCAAAACGACACTTGGATGACCAAGTACCAACTGAAGGAGGCGGTGCCTATGATTGTATAGCGCCTCGTGACCCATATACCCAAAATCAACGAAAGGAGCAGAAAAATGCGACACAAATTCTTTTACGGCATCGAGCCGGAAATCAAAAACTTCAGTGTCAAGGACTTCTCCGAGCGGGATTATGACTGCCATATCGTTTTCCAGAACAAGCATGGTATGCCCGTGACGGTGTCCCGGCATAAGAAACTGGATATTTGGAAAGTACAGAACGGCTTTTCTGCTGTGTTCTACGGTACAAAAGCAGAAGCTCTGGCGTACTGCAAGGGCCGATTCCTCGATGCTGACGAACAGGCGGTGTGACCTATGACCGAGATCCGTTACTATCCACTTATCGACTGCGATACCGAGGGTACAGAGAAAGTGGCAATGATCCCTGCCACCAACAGCACCGTAGTCCAGGCGCAGAGCGAAATGTGGCTTGAGGAAATGGTTCCGCACTACTTCCGGCTCTGTACCGAGAACAGTAGTTCCGCTGACACCTTCCATATCCGCTGTCCTCGATGCGGCACGGCCCTGAAACGTGTCAGCGGGGATATCAATGAAACCAAGCGTGGCCTGTATGTATGCAGTGCCTGCACCAAGAAATAAGGAGGAAAATTCTATGACCAACAAGATCACCAAGCAGTTCCTACAGGAGCATTTTCGCAAGCACGATTCCATCACACTTTACAAGGCAGACGGTACTCCCGTCACCTTTGCCAAGCAGTATAACTATGTTCTGAATGGCGGACACAGGAGCTTCGTGTTCAAGGACTATGAGAGCCTTGTGGCGTTCTACAAAAAGCAGCATCTCTGTCTGAAGCCGGTCATTGCCATCGGTTGATGCAGAAACACACCATATCAAACAATGGAGGATCACTATGATTACGAAAGAATTTTTGGAAAAGCAGATCAAAAAGAACGATAAAGTTACGGTCTACTCTCTGGACAACATTCCGCTGACCATCAGCAAGGCACCCTGTATCCGCCGTGACGATGTCGGCCTTGAGTTTGAAATGGACTGTGCCGACTTTGCCGATTACTGCAATCTGGCCGGTCTGTCCATCAAGCCTAATAACGATTAAGGAGGAAAATGCAATGAAAACTTATACCGAAATGTTGCCCCATATCGAGGGCAACGATTATGAGACCCATTTCTGGAATGCCATCCGTGGCAAGCAGGGTCACAAGGAGCATCTTGTGAAAGGCATCGACACCGCCACTGGCGCATTCATCATCACGCCCAAGGGACAGGAGAAGTACATGGCTGCCATCAAGCAGGAAGGTCTGTTCCGCAACCTTGCCACTGACATCCAGATCTATGACCATGCCTACAACATCAAGACCGTAGAGGGTGATGATGTGGCTGTGTGGGTGCCGGAGGGTGGCACGATTCCCATCACCGATGGTATGGCTGATTTCAGTGATATAGCTCTGGCGAGCCACAAGCTGGCTATGTTCCTCAAGTTGGAGGATGCCCTCATCCGTGACCCTTACTTCAAGGTGGAGGACTATCTGGTAAAGCGCCTGGCCAAGAACTTCGGCAGAGCTGAGGACAACGGCTTCATCAACGGCACCGGCGAGAATATGCCTACCGGCATTCTGGCAGAGAACGGTGGCGCAGAGATCGGCGTGACCACTCCTGCACTGACCTACGATGATGTGGTCAAGCTGTTCTTCTCCGTCAAGCCGGAGTATCGCAAGAACGGCACTTGGCTTATGAACGATGAGACCGCTCTGGCTCTGCGTACCCTCAAGGACGATGCCGGACAGCCTATCTGGAATCAGTCCAACGACACCATTCTGGGCAAGAAGGTCTGCATTTCCGAGTTTATGCCTAATGCCGAATCTGGCAGCAAGCCTATCGCATTCGGTGACTTCAACTATTACTGGATCGTGAGCCGCCGCCCCGTCAGTGTCCGTAATCTTACCGAGCAGTTTGCGATGGTGGATTGCGTGGGTTATCTGGCATACGAGTTTCTGGACGGCAAACTCATCCGTCCTAAAGCCATCAAGGTTATGCAGATGACCGCATAATTTCCGGGATGCCCCTGTGGAACGTCCTGCAGGGGCTATTCCCCCTAAAACTTATGCGAATTTGCGCACGCGACCCCATGCCCGTTGTCCGCCTATATAGGCACAGAGATTAGACCCGCCATACCGGGTCGGAAAGGAAAAGCTATGAGATTATACATTCAGAACCAAATCAAAAACCTTGCTCTCAAAGGTTACGGATACAAACGGATCGCAGACATTCTGGATCTTTCGCCCAATACGGTAAAGTCCCATCTGCGCCGCCATCCTCCTACGGAAGGTGTGTCTGTTTGCCAGCAGTGCGGTAAGCCTATTGAGCAAAATCCGGGCAGGAAAGAAAAGAAGTTCTGTTCGGATAAGTGCCGGATGGCATATTGGAACAGTCACCAGGACGAAGTGAACAAGCAAGCATATTACACGCTGACCTGCCAGTACTGCGGAAAGGAGTTCGTTAGCTATGGCAACAGAAACCGCAAATACTGCTGTCGAGACTGCTACGCTGCCGCCCGCAGAAAAGCAGCCTGATGATCTCCAGACCCGTCTGCTCCGTTACCGCACAAGCACTACGATATTCCGCAGCATGGTCAAAAACGGTATTCTGACCGAAGCAGACTATCAAAAATGCTGCGACATTCTGGCGAAGAAATACGGCATATCTTTGTGCAGTATATTTCGCTGAAATGACTTGCTATTATGCCCTTTCAGAGCGAATATGTGATACAACCTATCGGAAGGAGGGGCAATATGAATAAGGACATTATGCGTGACTTTTACTACGGGCGGCTTTCTCCCTGGGAGATGACCTTCCGTAAGAGTTCCGAATATGCCAAAGCATTAACGGAAGTCGTAGCTTGCGGAGACAGGCTCAGAGAGTTGCTGAACGAGGCAGACCGTACATTGGTCGACAAAATGGAATCTGCACAAAACCACATACCGGATGAAGCCGAACGAGAATATTTCCTCATCGGATTTCGTCTTGGTGCGAAAATGATGCTTTCCGTTCTCAACGGAGAAAGCGATACTTTTCGTGAGATTTGAGGACAATTATGGAACGAAGAATCAAACAGGTGCCTTTGCAAAAGATGCAAGCACCCAAGCTGACCAGAGTAGCTGCGTATGCCAGAGTTTCCTCTGGCAAGGATGCCATGCTGCATTCCTTATCGGCACAGATCAGTTATTACAATGACTTCATTCAGCGTCATCCTGGTTGGGTGTTCAGCGGTGTATACGCAGATGAGGCGCTGACCGGCACAAAGGCAGACCGGGAGAATTTTACCCGACTGCTACAAGACTGCAAAGCGGGTAAGGTGGATATGGTCATCACCAAATCCATATCCCGCTTTGCGAGAAATACCGTCACCCTCCTCGAGACGGTGCGGGAACTGAAGCTGATTGGGGTGGATGTGTACTTTGAGGAACAGAACATACACTCCATCAGCGCCGATGGAGAACTGATGCTCTCTATCCTGGCATCCTATGCCCAGGAAGAGAGCCTGTCTGCAAGCGAAAACCAGAAATGGCGCATCAAGCGAAACTTTGAAAATGGGATGCCTTGGAACGGCACTCTGCTGGGCTACCGCTACGATAACGGCAAGTACATCATCGTGCCGGAGGAGGCCGAGACTGTTCGACTGATCTTTGATAGTTATCTTTCCGGCATGGGCATCACAGCGATCATGAAGATGCTGAATGACAAAGGCATCCGCTCTCGCAACGGCAATGCCTGGTGCAAGAGCAGCGTGATGCGTGTACTGCGGAATTATGCCTACACAGGCAATCTGCTCCTTCAGCAAACCTACCGTGAGAACCATCTCACTAAGCGTACACTGCAAAATAACGGAGAGTTGCCCCAATACCACATAACGGACAGCCACGAGCCAATCATCCCTCTGCGACAGTTTAACGCTGTGCAGGAGGAGATAAAATGCCGCGCCGACAAGCATACCCATCCTGGTGTTAAGCAAAAGACATATCCTTTCACCGGGATGATAGTATGCGTTGGCTGCGGAAAGCACTACCGCCGTAAGGTCACCAAGACCGGTCCCGTGTGGATCTGCAGCACTTTCAATACGATGGGCAAGGCTTACTGCCCATCCAAGCAGATCCCGGAAAATATGCTTATTTCCATCACCGAGAAAGTCCTGGGCAGCACAGATGCCCTTTACGATAAAATAACGGCAATCAGAGCGAAGAAAGATAACACCTTGGTATTCTGTTTCGAGGACGGCTCGGAGACCGTTAAACGATGGACAGACCGCTCCAGGTCAGAAAGCTGGACGGAGGAAATGAAAGAGCCGCCCGGCAGAAAGCACTTGAGAGGAGTAAATCAAATGGCTAAGAATATTACGGTTATCCCTGCCACATTAGACAGGCACACAGGGATACCTTCGCATATGCATCACAAACGGCGCGTTGCCGGATATGCCCGTGTTTCCACCGACAGTGAGGAGCAACTCACCAGTTATGAGGCACAGGTTGATTATTACACGCAGTACATCAAGGCAAATCCAGACTGGCAGTTCGTTGCGGTCTATACGGACGAAGGCATATCCGCCACCAACACCAAACGCAGGGATGGATTCAACCGTATGGTGCAGGATGCCCTGGATGGAAAGATCGACCTCATCGTCACCAAGAGCGTAAGCAGATTTGCCCGTAACACAGTGGACAGCCTGACCACTGTCCGCAAGCTGAAGGAAAAAGGTGTGGAGGTCTATTTCCAGAAAGAAAACATCTACACCCTGGATTCCAAAGGCGAGTTGCTGATCACCATCATGTCCAGCCTTGCCCAGGAAGAAAGCCGTTCTATCTCGGAGAATGTGACCTGGGGACAGCGGAAACGCTTTGCCGATGGCAAGGTCACGATGCCGTACCGCCATTTCCTCGGTTATCGCAAAGGTGCGGATGGCCTGCCGGAGATCGTACCGGAGGAGGCAGAATTGGTGCAGCGGATATACCGACTGTTCATGCAGGGCAAAACACCGCACGCCATCGGCAAGATTCTGACAGCGGAGGGTATTCCCACTCCGGCAGGCAAAGAGAAGTGGCAGTCCTCCACCATTGAGAGCATTCTCCAAAATGAGAAATACCGCGGGGATGCTAGATTGCAGAAGAAGTTCACCGTGGATTTCCTACAGAAAAAGATGAAGGTCAATGAGGGCGAAGTCCCGCAGTACTATGTGGAGAACAGCCATCCTGCCATCATAGAGCCAGAGGAGTGGGATTTGGTACAAGCTGAATTCTCCAGACGAAAGGCTTTGGGGAGCCGATACAGTGCATCCAGTGTGTTTTCCTCTATGATCATCTGTGGTGAATGCGGATCGGTGTATGGCTCAAAGGTGTGGCACTCCACAGATAAATACCGCCGCACCATCTGGCAATGCAATGACAAGTTCAAAGGTGACCACCGCTGCACCACGCCGCATCTGTATGAAAAGGAAATAAAAGAACTGTTTCTGCGGGCATTCGGCAAGCTGATGGCTAATCGGGAACATATCTTGGAGGATATCCAACTGGTACAAGCCACCTTGTGCGACTGCAAAGAATTGGATGTGCAGCAAGCTACCTTGGCAGATGAAATGGAGATCGTAAGCGAATTGATCCGCCAGTGCATTGAGGAGAATACCATCAAGGTGCAGAACCAGACAGAATACCTGGAACGATACGAACGCCATACCCACCGTTATGAGAAAATGCAGAAACAGTATGAAGCCATTGAAGCAGAACGGCAACGCCGGAAGGAACAGCATGACCGCATCAGTGCCTTTGCTGCGACACTGGCAGAGCAGACGGAGATGCCCGTAGAGTTTAATGATGACCTTTGGCTGACGGCGGTCGATCATGCCACAATCAATGCGGATGAGACAGTGACCTTCACTTTCAAAAGCGGAATCGAAGTAACGGAGCAGATGTAAAAAGGCTCGGAGCCTGAGTGATCTCCCAAGTTCCGAGCCGTTTTCTCTTTGTTTTGATATGCACCCATAGGCAGATAAATCTAACGATACCGGGTTCTTTTCAACGCATAGCAGCCGATTTTCAGCGGGCAAAAGTCCAACGATAGCAACGATTTTGCCGTTTTGAGGGGCTGTTTCCCAATGGGTGCATTTGCAAACAAAATAGTCTTGATATGACAGCGGTTTTCCGCATAAAAATAACGAACCGACAGTCGATAATTGTATCAACTGTCGGTTCAGTTATGGTGCGGATGAAGGGACTTGAACCCCCACGATATTGCTACCACTAGAACCTGAATCTAGCGCGTCTGCCAATTCCGCCACATCCGCATGTGACGGAAATAATAATAGCACAAACAAAGAGATTTGTCAAACCGTTTTGCAAGACTTTTTGTCGCGCGCCTGCTCCCCTTAAAAACTCACTGCTCGCGCACGTGGCTTTTAATCCGTTCCATAATCATCTCGAGCGCCACGAGGTTGTGGCCGCCCTCGGGCACGATGATGTCGGCGTTGCGTTTGCTGGGCTCGACAAACTGCTCGTGCATGGGCTTCACCGTCGTGAGGTACTGCGCGGTGACCGACTCGAGCGTGCGGCCGCGGCTCTTGACGTCGCGCAGGATGCGGCGGATTATCCTGACGTCGGCGTCGGTGTCGACGTATATCTTTATGTCGAGGTTGTCGAGTATGTCCTTGTCCTGAAAGATTAGGATCCCCTCGACAATCAAGATCTTTGCGGGTTTTATCACAACGACCTCGCTCGACCGGTTGTGTGCGGAAAAGTCGTAGACCGGGGACTCGACCGCCTCCCCCGCCTTGAGCTTTTTTATGTGGCTGACAAACAGCTCGGTGTCAAAGGAATCGGGATGGTCGTAGTTGAGGCGCGAGCGCTCTTCATAGGACAGCTCGTCGTGCTTGCGGTAATAGTTGTCATAGTATATGACGCTTACATCGTCCCCCATCTCGCTCAGGATGCGCCGCGTGATCGTTGTTTTTCCGCTTCCCGTACCGCCGGCAACGCCGATGACCATCGTGTTCATTTTTCAATCCCCCCGCTGTTTTTTGTTTTTGAAAAACGTCCTCACCCGAGCAGGGCCGCGCACAAGGCCGCGCTGCGGCAGCCGCAATCCGGGCTCTCTTTGATAATTTTACAACAAGATGCCGGTTTTGTACAGTTGGCGGGGCAGGATTCTCCCTTTTTTGTCCCTGTCCCGCGGTTGCTGCCCGTTCGGGTATCCTCTCTGCCCGCTCGGCCTTCCCCTCCGCCCGACCGAAAAGGGCGCAGGCCGCAAAAAACGCGCCCCGACCGTTCGATTACGGGGCGCGTTTTGCTGTTTACGGTGGTTTTTGTCCGCGAAGCGGCGCACGGGGAGAGCCTAAAGCGTCCCTATGCCGCTGTCTCGGCTCGAGCAAACCCGTTTCTTATTCTTCCTCGTCCTCTTCATCGTCGCAGCAGGGGCAGCACGGCTCGCCGTTCTCGGGGTCGACCGTGCAGCTGTCGCTGTCGCACCCGTCGCCCACCTCGCAGCAGATGCGTTTTTTTGCCGACGCGCGCTCGACGATGAGCAGCACGGCCTTCACGACGCCCACGATGAAAATCGCGGCCGTCAGGGCGGCGCCGACCCACTTTGCAATCGTCACAATCTGCTCACGGTTTTCAATCTCGCTTATCTTCCTCTCGTATCTCTCGCGAAGTCTTTCCATACTGTTCATCGGCGCGATCCTCCTGTAAGCTTTTTGATAGTTTCAGTATATTGCCTTTTGCCGACAAAGTCAACAAGCGAGGCGCGGACGCGGCATACACAGTTTACTCTTTTTGTTTCACCGAGGCGGTGAACCCACCGTCCTCGCCGCAGTCGACCGTCACGGTGCACCCGCCGCTGACCTCGTCCGCTATGATGCAGCGGCCGACAAGCGTCTCGACATTGTGCTGGATAAACCGCTTGAGCGGGCGCGCGCCGTAGACGGGGTCGTAGCCGCCGGTCGCAATCGCGTCCTTTGCACTGTCGGTAAAGACGCAGGTTATCCTTCGCTCGGCAAGGCGCGCGTTGAGCTCGCCCAGCATGATATCCGCAATTGCCCGCACATTGTCCCGCGTGAGCGGCTTATAGAACACGATCTCGTCAAGTCTGTTTAAAAACTCGGGCCTGAAGGAGCGTTTGAGCAGCTCGCTCACCGCGTCCCGCGCCTCTGTTTTTATCTCGCCGTTTTCGTCGATGCCGTCGAGCAGCAGCTGCGAGCCGAGGTTGGAGGTGAGGATGATGATGGTGTTTTTAAAGTCGACCGTCCTGCCCTGGCTGTCGGTTATCCGCCCGTCGTCGAGCACCTGCAAAAGCACGTTGAAGACGTCGGGGTGCGCCTTTTCTATCTCGTCGAACAGCACCACCGAATAGGGCCTGCGGCGGACTGCCTCGGTCAGCTGGCCCCCCTCCTCATACCCGACATATCCCGGAGGCGCCCCGATGAGACGGGACACCGAGTACTTCTCCATATACTCGGACATGTCAATTCGGATGAGGTTTTTCTCGTCGTCAAACAGGCACTGCGCGACCGTCTTGGCGAGCTCGGTCTTGCCCACGCCCGTCGGCCCGAGGAACAGGAACGAGCCTATCGGACGTCCCGGGTCCTTGATGCCCGCGCGCGAGCGGATGATGGCGTCGCACACCCGGCTGACCGCCTCGTCCTGCCCGATGACCCGCTTGTGCAGGATCCCCTCGAGGCCGAGCAGCTTGTCGCGCTCGCCCTCCATCAGCTTTTGCACGGGGATGCCCGTCCAGCGCTCGACAATCCTCGCAATCTCCTCGTCGGTCACCTTGTCGCGCAGCAGGGTGTTCTTGGTCTCGTTCGCGTCCTTCTCGTGCTCGGCAAGCTGCTTTTGCAGCTCGGGCAGCCTGCCGTACTTGAGCTCGGCCGCGCGGTTGAGGTCGTACTCGAGCTCGGCCTTTTCGATCTCGGCGTTCACCTGCTCGATCTTTTCCCTTATCTCGCGCACCGCGCCTATCTTGTGCTTTTCGTTCTCCCAGCGCGCCTTCATCTCGTTGAATCGATCTCGCATCTCGGCGAGCTCGCGCCGTATCTCCTCGAGGTGCTCGCGGGACAGCTCATCGTTCTCCTTTTTGAGCGCGGCCTCCTCGATCTCGTGCTGGATGATGCGGCGGCGGATAATGTCGAGCTCGGTGGGCATCGAGTCGATCTCGGTCCTTATCATCGCGCACGCCTCGTCCACAAGGTCGATGGCCTTGTCGGGCAGGAACCTGTCGCTGATATATCGGTCCGAAAGGGTCGCCGCGGCAATGATCGCGCTGTCCGTAATCTTTACGCCGTGGTAGACCTCGTACCGCTCTTTAAGACCGCGCAGGATTGCGACGGTGTCCTCGGTCGTCGGCTCCCCCACCGTCACGGGCTGGAAACGCCGCTCGAGCGCGGGATCCTTCTCGATGTATTTGCGGTATTCGTCGAGCGTCGTCGCGCCGATGCAGTGCAGCTCGCCGCGCGCAAGCAGCGGCTTGAGCAGGTTGCCCGCGTCCATCGCGCCCTCGGTCTTGCCCGCGCCGACTATGTTGTGCAGCTCGTCGATGAACATGATGATGCGGCCGTTGCTCTTGCCGACCTCCTTGAGGACGGCCTTGAGCCGCTCCTCAAACTCGCCGCGGTATTTCGCGCCCGCAATCAGCGCGCCCATGTCGAGCGAAAAGATGGTCTTGTCCTTGAGACTTTGGGGCACGTCCCCGCGCACGATCCGCTGCGCGAGCCCCTCGGCTATCGCCGTTTTGCCGACGCCCGGCTCGCCTATCAGCACCGGGTTGTTCTTTGTCTTGCGCGAGAGGATGCGGATGACGTTCCGTATCTCGTCGTCCCTGCCGATAATCGGGTCGAGCTTGTTGTTGCGCGCCCGCTCGACGAGGTCGTCGCCGTACTTTTTGAGGGCATCGTAGGTGTCCTCGGGCGTGGCCGAGGTGACCCGCGTGTTGCCGCGCACGCGCATGAGCGCCCCCAGCAGCGCGTCCACCGTCACGCCGAACCGCTTAAAGATATCCTTGAGCTCGCTGTTCGCGCACTCGACAAGCGCGAGCAGAAGGTGCTCGACCGAGACAAAGTCGTCCTTCATGGACGCCGCCCTGTCCTCGGCCGCCTTAAACACCCTGTCGACGTCGGCCGAGATATAGATCCCCTCGGGGCGCGAGGCGGACGTCACCCTCGGCAGACGGTCAAGCGAGCCCTTTACCTCGGCGGTTATGCGCGGCACGTCCGCGCCGAGACCCGTGAGCAGCTGCACCGTCAGGCTGTCGTCCTGTGTCAACAGCGCGTTCATGAGGTGCTGCTGCTCTATTTGGGGGTTTCCGTTTCGCACGGCGGTGTTCTGCGCATCCTGTATTGCAAACAGCGATTTTTCTGTATATTTATCGGTATTTATCATCTAAAATCCCTCCCTGCCGCGATGTCCATCCGGATAGGAACCATCCGACACCCCTATATTAAGCGACGTCTGTGAACAAAAGGTGTTTTAATTGTGAACTGAATATGAATTATTAGCACTCTCTATTATTGAGTGCTAACTAATCCGTTTCTCACTGCCGTCGAGAGGCGCCGACAGGCCTTTTCAGCCCACACACGTTGAATAACGGTGCGCCGCAAAGCCGCCGCGGATGAGCCTGTAAGCGGCATAGCATAATCTGCGGGCGCGGCCCTGAACATAAGGACAAGCGCGAGCGCGAACCCGGGGCACCGCCCCGGACAAAGGGCGGGCGCCCGCCGACGCCCGCACGGGAGGGGTGAGGGCGGTTGTAACGGCGCATCAAGCGGCATCGCCCCCCCCCACAAGGGCCGGCGATGCCGCTCGGTTTTTCCGACCTACTTGTCGGCCGTTTTAATCAGATAATGCTGTCGGCGCCCGAAGCGCGGGAGGTGTCGCCCATCCCCAGGCGCTCGTCGATCAGCTTAAAGGTGTAGCCCTCTGCCTTCGCGTTGTCGATAAAGTCGTCCAAAATCGCGGCATTGGTCGACGAGACGGCGTGCAGCAGGTATATCGCGCCGGGGTGCAGCGCATCGGTGATCTTTTTGAGCGACGACGCGGGGTCGGGCTGCGCGTCGGTCACCCAGTCCTTGTACGCGAACGACCAAAAGATGCTTTTGTAGCCCATGTTGTTGATCATGTCGAGGGTGTACTCGGAGAACTCGCCCATCGGGTACCTGAACAGCGTCATGGTGTAGCCGTAGTTTTCGAGTATATATTGATGCAGGTCGCACACCTCGGCCCGCACCCGCTCATCCGACACGGTGGGCATCGACGGGTGGGTCACGGTGTGGTTGCCGAGCGTGTGGCCCTCGTCGATAATGCGCCGCACGATGTCGGGCGCCTCGTTGACATAGTCCCTCGTGATGAAAAAGGTCGCCTTGACCCCCTTTTGCTTGAGGGTGTCGAGGATGTCGGCGGTGTACCCGTTTTCATAGCCGAGGTCGAAGGTCAGATAGAGGATGTTGTCGTCCTCGGGAAAGACAAAGTACCCGCCGAGGGCCTCATATTTCTGCTGCGAGCCGAGGGCGTCCTCGGGCTGCCCCTTGTCGTTCTTCGCGGGCCCTATGCCCCAGCCCACCTTGGTTTTGGAGAGTGTCTCCACGACCTCGGGGATAATGTTGTAGCGCGTCTCGTCAAGGGTGTTCCCCGCGGCACGGCGGGACGCCGCGTCGGCGCTTGTGCCCGCCGCCCTGCCCGCAGGGGCCGTCGCGTCCCGCTCACCGCCCTCCTCGGCGCCGACGGGCACAAGCGCCGACACCGTGAAAATGACCGCCATGGCGACGGCTATCAGCGCAAGCATCGCGATGAGCACCGAGTGAAATGTGTTTTTCTCTTCCGTTTTAAGTCCCCCTTTTCACCTGTCGTAAGGGTATGCGCAGTTTTAGTATCAGCGCGGGGGAACGGTTTCATGCGAAGAAAAATATACCTCGCGCGCGGCGAGGCGGCCTTTGGGGGCAAGGCAAAATCGCGCGACGCCCCGGCCGAGCGGCGCTTCGCGCGGGATATCCCCGGGTTTTGTCGGGCGCGGCCGGCAAAAGCGCGAAAAAAGCAAAAAAACGCGCAGTTTTCCCGCATTATATTTGACACGGGGTGATCGGATGGAGTATAATATTAGAGCCTTTTTAAAGGTATTCCTTGTCCGCGCAAGCGGACCTAAAGTCCAAAAGGAGGTGTAAATCGATGACAGCAAGCTATGAAACCATTATGGTACTCAATCCGAAGCTTGATGAGGAGGCCACTAAGGCCCTTGTCGGCAAGTTTACCGACCTCATCGCCAAGAACGGTACCGTCGACTCCGTCGACGAGTGGGGTAAGCGCAGGCTGGCCTATGAGATCGAGGACGAGACCGAAGGCTACTACGTTCTTGTCAACTTCACGGCCGACACCGAGTTCCCCAAAGAGCTCGACCGCGTTTATCAGATAACCGACGGCGTGCTTCGCACCATCATTGTCCGCAAAGGGGACAAATAAGGAGGTCGCCAAATGCTCAACCAAGTGGCACTAATGGGCAGGCTGACAGCCGACCCCGAGCTGCGTCACACCCCGTCCAACATCTCGGTCACGACCTTTACCATCGCGGTAAACCGCTCCTACGTCAAGCAGGGGGCCGAGCGCCAAACCGATTTTATCGACATCGTCGCGTGGAGAAGCACGGCCGAGTTCATCTGCCGCTATTTCCGCAAGGGACAGATGATGGCGCTCGACGGGTCTATCCAAACCCGCACCTATACCGACAAGGAGGGGCGCAACCGCAAGGCCTTTGAGATATTGGCGAACAATGTCTACTTCACCGAGAGCCGAAGCGCGTCGCAGGGTGCGTCGTACGAGCGCGCCCCTGAGCCCACCGAGGCGCCCGAGCCGGCCGCGAGCTATTCGTCGGGCGACGCCGATGACTTTGCCGTGATAAGCGACGATGACGACCTGCCGTTCTGAGAACGGCGCGGTGCAACAAAGGCATCTTTGTCAAACAGGGCGCATGAATCCCGCGAGACCGCGAGACTCGGCCGCGCCCGCCCAAACCCAAATAACTAAGGAGTATCGATAATGGAGAACAACGAAGTCAAGGCGGAGGTGCGCGAGCAGGCTGCACCCGCCGCAGAAGCTTCCGAGCAGCGCCCCGAGCGCCCCGCTCGTCCCGAGCGTCCCGTGCGCGGCCAGCGTCCGCGCCGCCGCAAGGTTTGTCAGTTCTGCGTCGACAGGGTCGATGAGATCGACTACAAGGACGTCGCGAAGCTTCGCAAGTTTATGTCCGAGCGCGCCAAGATCATCCCCCGCCGCGTCACGGGGACCTGCGCAAAGCACCAGCGCGAGCTCACCACCGCTATCAAGCGTGCGCGCCAGATAGCGCTTCTGCCCTACGTCAACGACTGATTGCAGCAGTTATTCTAATGAGCAACGGCAACCCCCCGCCCTGTGAGGGCGGGGGGTTGCCGTTGTTTTCGGTTACTCTTTGTCTGCCTTTTTTTGGATTCACGGCTGCAAATTCACTCGAGGTTGCGCTTTCGGCGTCCGTTGCGAACGCTGTCGCAACGGCGTTCGCAAAAGGCGCGGATCTGTGAGAGGCGCTCGCGCGGCAGATGCGCGTCGCAGGCGGGACGAACATGCGACAGAATTCACGGGGCTGTGTGAGCCCTGCCGAGCGGGAACGCTCATGTTCGATAAACAAGCAGGCGAGCGAAAACAGACGATACGCCGCCGGCACCGCACTGTTTTGAACCGAAGAAGCCGAGCCCAAAAGACAAGCATTACGGAAATGTGCACAGCAGGCTGTGGGAGCACGGATAACTGTGCATAGCACGGAAAAGCTAAAGAACGGCTTTCGCGCGGCCCGCAAACAGCGTTACCCGCAATTCAACGGGACAGCCGGTTATACACATCGGCGCTATGCCGGTGACGGAATCCCTCTTATTCTTGCATTCTTATAACCGATAACAGAAATCCGATGATCGCCTTTCAGCGCGTGAATCAACGTTTCAAATTTCAACCGACATAAGCCCGTTTTTAATATTTCGATTAACCGGGAGGACGGAACACTCATATCGCCTTCCACCCATTTTAACAGCATACTGTACATACCGCCCGTGCTATATGCCGGCAAATACGGAAGAAACGAGGAATAGGCCTCCGCTGTTTCCTTTGAACGGACATATTCAAAGACCTTGAAAGAGTATTTGTAAGAACCCTCAAAAAGAAGTGTCGACAGGTTATTCTCTTTCAAAAGGGACAGCAGCTCTTTGCGTTCCCCGAAAAAATCAAAATAGCATTGTACAACATCCCAATAATGCCGTAATTGTCGGGACCTGATTCGGATTAAGCATTCTTTATACAGTTTTTCAAAAAAGAAATATAAGAGTTCCTCTTTGTCTTTGAACAATCTATAAAATGTTTTTCGTGAAAGCCCGGCTTCTTGCGAAATCTGTGTAATCGTAATGTCCTTAAAATCGTATTGCTCCATAAGAACCAGCAGGGCTTTTATAAATCTTTTCTTAGACCGCGGTACAGGAAACAGTTTGAGATCTGCCATTGGAATAGCAGAGAGAATCGGAGGCGCAGAGATTGTCTCTGTTCGATGTGATGCAAAAAAATGTATCGGCTGAAACCGCCGATGTGATCGGGTTTGTCTGCCCTGTTTATGAATGGGATTTGCCCGGAACAATGAAAAGATTTGCAGCAAATCTTAAAATAAACCCTAATGCATATTTTTTTATGGTTGCCACCTACATCGCAATACACGGAAAAGCTTTTGAAACGATGGAAAAGCTTTTATCCGAAAAAAAGGCCCACCTTAATTACGGAATTGCTTTACGTTGTGTTGCAAGCCAGTGTACGGCATTCCGCCGGAAAAACTCATGATCCCCTACATGGAAAAAAGGATTGACAGGATCGGTAAGGAGATTTCCGAAAGAAAGAGCAGGGCATACCCACCTATGGCATGGCTTACGCGAAAGCTTTATTCTAAGGTGATGACACCGTATATGCAAGTTGAACGGGAATATGACAAAGGTTTTTACACCGATGAAAGCTGCGCGGGATGTGAAATCTGCTCCGGAATATGTCCGACACAAAACATTTCGATTCACGAAAAGCACCCTGTTTGGAATCATCATTGTCATAGTTGTATGGCTTGTGTTGCCTACTGTCCGACCAAGGCAATTCAATTCAAAACGCCGCAAGCCTATAAAAAACTGAATACAGCAATTTCGAAAAGACTTTGCCTGCCGGAAAGCCGAAAAAGGTATCACAATTCGTTTATCACGGCAGCCGATTTGATGATAGATAAGCAGTATATTGAACCCAAAATTGACAGGAAACAAAAAGCGGACCGCCCATCAGCATGGTGAACTTTTCGTCGCGCCGCTTGTTTTGATGGATTATCAGAGAATGACAGCCTGACAAGTTGTCGTTTTGTGAACTATAAAACCGCAATAGTAAACCATGTCTCACCCCATAGCGGAGGTCATGGAGATGTGCCGCCGGGAAAACCTCCGTCACATCGATTTATTGCACAAAAGCGGGAACCGTGTCACCGAGCGGGGAGCAGCGGCGAGGCGGAAAGGACAATCCTCATAGAACAAACAAGACGGGTTCGTTGCCATATTTAACGGCCGCACACAAAAGCCGCAGTGCGCAGACGGCAGCGTCCCGCATTGCGGCCCGATTATTCTACCCTGTCATGCTGTCCGCGAACAGCCTTTCGGCAACCGCCCCGATCTCCTGTGTCGACATGGCGGCAGGGTCCTGCCGCCCAGAAAGTGCAGCCCGCGCTCGGCAAACAGCTCGACAAGCCGCCCCTGCTCCAAATCGTCCAGGCAGACGCCGCCGTCGGCGCCCGACAGGGCGACGAGCCGGTCTCTCAGCGCATCCGCCGCCCGTTCCCGCCCGACGCCGAGGTAAAACACATCCCGATAATACCGCTGATAGGCGAGCAAAACCCCGTTCAGCTCGGCGTCGACCTCGTCGCAGGTGATATACCGCTCGCGCTCGTACAGCTCCGAAAAGCGTTCATACAGGGCTGCCTGCTCGGGGAACTGCTTAAGATAGCTCATTGCACCGCGCAGATCCCCCTTTATCAGGTAACCCCGATATACCCCTTTGTCCATCCCGTCCCCCCTTTTCATCGTCTTCCGCCGTGTGCCGCAAAGTCCTTCGGGGCATCGCCCCCGTCCCCAAAAAGCGTCGACACCGGGGCGACAGTGCGTCCCCCGGTGTCGACGGGCCCGCTTTACCGAACATTCCCCTCTTCGCACAAGCCGTCGGCTTATGCCGGTTTGGGGCATTTATCGGCGCGGGCCGTGTTTTTTTATTCTTTCAATCAGCCTATCCGCGACGCCTCACAGCTCGAGCGATTTTAAATACTCTCTGAACTGCTCGCCGATCTCGGGGTGCTTGAGCGCGGTCTCAACCGACGCCTGCATGATGCCCAGCTTGCTGCCCATGTCATAGCGCCTGCCGACAAAGTCGACCCCCACCGCTCTGCCGCTGTTGGCCATTCTCTTGATCGCGTCGGTCAGCTGTATCTCGCCGCCCGCCCCCGCAGGCAGCGTCTCGAGTATCGGGAATACGTCGGGGGTGAGCACCACCCTGCCGAGGATGGCGAAGAGCGACAGAATCCGCTCGGGCGACGGCTTCTCGATCATGTCGTCGACATAATACAGGTTGTCCTCGATGTGCTCGACCTTCATGGACGAGTACTTGAGGATCTGCTCCCGCGTCACCTCTTTTATCCCCAGCACGGGAAGGCCGAAGCGCTCGTAGGCGTCGATGAGCTGGCGCGTCACGGGGTACCCCGCCGAGATGACGTCGTCGCCGTACAGAACCGCAAACGGCTCGTCGCCGACAAAACGCTTTGCGCACAGGACCGCGTGTCCGAGGCCCTTTATCTCCTTTTGACGCATAAAGGTGATGTTCGCGAGGTTCGCAGGCGCGACGACGCTCTCGAGCAACGCCTCCTTGCCGGGCTTTGCAAGCTTCTGCTCGAGCAGCGGGTGGCGGTCAAAGTGATCCTCGATAGCGTCCTTTCCCCTGCTTGTGATAATCAGGATGTCCTCTATCCCGGAGGCGACCGCCTCCTCGACGATGTATTGGATGGCGGGCTTGTCCACTATGGGGAGCATCTCCTTGGGCACCGCCTTTGACGCCGGCAAAACCCTCGTGCCCATCCCGGCCGCAGGAATAACTGCTTTTTTGACCTTCATGACTGTCTCTCCGCCTTTAAAGCTGTTTTAAAATTTTGCGTTTGCCCTGCGATTGCAAGGCGTTTTTCAGGCGCGTCAAGCACCTTGGCCCCACGCCCGCCTTCCCCTGCGGGGAAGGCGGGCCGTCCGAATGCCCCGCGCTCCGCCCAAAGCCCTTGCGGGAAAGCGTGACGCCGGCGCACACGCGCCGAGATGCGCCGAAGCGGGCGGCCCCCGGAGGCTGTCAGAGCGCCCGCACGACGCTGCCGAGCAGGGACGACACGGCGCTTGTCCCGCCGTCGGTAAGGAGCGAGACGCCGAACGTCATCGACATCGCGACCGACATGAGCGCCGAAACAACCATAAAATAAACCGCGACGACGGCGACAACCCCGACCGTGCTCGGGCCCGAGACGGGTGCCGTCTCGCCCCGCACAATCCGCCCGAGGCGCTTTGCTGCGTCCCGCCTGAAGATGTACACCGCATAGATGCCGCACACCAGCCGCAGCGCAAGGTAGAGCAGCGAGCACACGACGTTTATCGTGCCGAGGGTGTTGTACTGCGAGATGGTGAACGCGAACGGCGAAACGCCCATCTCGACCATCATGATAAGACTTGAGGGTACCGAGAGCACCAGGCTCAGCACCGCCGTGACAATCGCCGCCCACCACACCCTGCGGTAGGCAAAATAGGCGTACGGGACGATGGCCGCGCTCCAGGTGAACGCCGTCTTGCGCTTGTATACGTCCTGCACCTTAAAGTTTGCGAGGTAATAGGGCGTCGACGCGGGACCGATGTACCCCGCCCAATCCCGCGCTTTTATCCCGTCGAACTCGGTGTTGTCGTCGATGACCTCGCGCACGGGCCGCGCGCCCCCAAAGGGGTCGCCGTAGCCGCCGAACGGGTCGGCATAGCCGCGGCCGTCGGGCTGCGCGCCGCCTGTCCCCGCCTGTCCTCCGTACGGCTCAAGCGGGCGCTGCTGCGCCCCGGCATCCGCGCTTTCCCCCGCGCGCACGTCGCCGAGCTCCATGCCGCACGCGTTGCAAAACAGGCTGAGCGGCGGGTTCTGCTTGCCGCAGCGCGGGCAGATGACGGGCGCGCCGTTCCCCGCGTTTGTGTGCGGCATCTCGGGCGTCCACTCAAACGAGCCGTGTTTGTGCGCGTTCGCACACATCTTGTGCTCAAAGTAGCAGCCGCGGTGGTGGGGCGTGCCGCACTCGGGGCAGACGACAATGTCGTCGTTTTCCGAAAACACCTGTCCGCAGTACGGGCACTTTTGTCCTTTAAAACCGTTCATTCTCCGTTCCTTTCACCCTATCGGTAAAGCCGTCAAAACAGGGGTCTCCGTGCGCGACACGCGGCCCCTCCCCGCCCGCCGGCAGTACATGCGCGCGGGCAGCTTATTATGAGGCGGTTTTCATCCTATTTTATCAGTATTACACGAAAACAGGACAAAGTCAATACACCCGCCGCCCGCGCGGCAATAATGTCAGAAAGAGTTCACATTGCGGCGCGTGAGCCTTTCCCCGCCGCCCGCGCGGCTGTTCATGCCGCAGCCGGGTGCCCGCGGCGCGGCGCACTTCGGGCATTTTCTCAAAACAGCCCGCCCGCTGCCTCCTTATGCCCGCGCCCCCGCCCGGGATCGTTTGCGCAATGAACGACAAAAACGACGCCTGTGCGCTCAACCCGGCACTTTGGCAGGCAACCGTTTTTGAGCAAACCGCCCGCGCTTGCCTCCCTCAGCTTTGTTCGCCCGTTCCGAGGCTGTTTTCACGCGGCACTCTGCACGGCGCTTCAACCGGGCGCACTGCTTTCGACGCTTCCCCCGAGAGCGTTTTCGCACGACGCCGCGCCTCGCTTCAGCCCGCTGCTTCATCGGCGATCCGCCCCCGCGCAAGCGCGGAATCCCTCATTGAGCGCCTAAATCAACAAAGCAACAAGCAAGCCCCGCGCTCAAAGGAGTGCGGGGCGGCGACAGACCGTTTCGGGGAACAAGAAAGCAAAACGGCGTTCAAAGTATCGTTATCTGGCAGTTTTTCATCGCCTCAAGCGCAGTACTGTGGCGTTCGGGGGTGACGCCCGCGCAGAGCGCCGAGTTCACGCTGACGTCGGCGTTGGGGAAGAACGCCTTCAAGAGCATCGCGTTCGAGATGACGCAGATGTCGGTGCACAGCCCGACAAGCTCGATCTGCTTGACCCCGGGGCAGTTCTCCTCGATTGCGCGCGGCAGCTCCTTCGCGCCGAAGGTGTCCTTTTCAACCCCGACGGCGCGCCTGTCGAGACACACCTTTTCGACCGACGAGTTGAGGCGCCAGCCGTCGGTGCCCTTTACGCAGTGCTGCACGGGGAGGTTGACCCCCTCGAGCGTCGAGAGGTAGTTGGCGTCGTGGGTGTCCTTGGTAAAGATGACAGGCCCGTCAAACTCCGCTATCCTGCGCACCACGCCCGGCACGATCGACATCGCCTCTTTGGTGCCGAGCGAGCCGTCGATGAAGTCGTTCTGCATGTCTACAACAATCAAAACCCTGTTCAAAATTCCAATCCTCCGCTTTTAAAAGGAAACTTCCTGCAGCTTTATCAGCGTGCGGATAAAGATCTCGCACGACTCGGCCGCTCTCTCTATACTCAGTGCTTCGTTTTTCATATGTACGCCGCCCACCCACTCGGGGAAGACGTCGCCCGGGAACTCGATCCCGTACGACACCGCGTTGTCAAGGTGCCTTGCATAGGTGCCGCCCGACATGACATAGGGCTTGTCGTTTTTGCCCGTGACCTCGTTGTAGATGTTGTTCATAATCTGCACGGCGGGCAGGTCGGGCGAGAGGTAGAACGGGCCGCTGTTCGCTTCCACCCGAAGGGTAAAGCCCGCGTCCCCGCACGCCTTTTTGAGCCTGCTCTCCAGCTCTTCGGGCGTTATCGCGGTCGGATACCTGCTGTTGATATCGAGCACAAACCTGCCGTCCTCGAGGTCGAGCATACCGCCGATGACCGTCAGCGGCGTGAACAGCCCGTCGTCGCACGCGATGCCGAGGGGCGCGCCGTCATAGGACGACATCGCCTTAATGATAAAGTCGGCGGCGGCGCGCTCCGACCCGCTGAGCACATCCATGTCGCGCAGGTATTTTATCAGAACATAGTTGGCGTTGAGCGACCCCTCGGGGAAGCCCGCGTGCGCCGCCCTGCCGCGGGCCGACACCCGCACGTCGCCGCCCTCGTCGGACAGTGTTATGTTCTCGCTCTCTTTCAGCCTGTCGCGCACACCGCCGTCCACAAGCGCGGACGCCGCGTCGGGTACGACGTTGCTCGCAAGGCCCCCGTGCATCTGCTTGACGACGCCGCTCACGGGCCCCGACACCAGCTTGCCCTCAAAGATGCCCTTTTCGCCGTGGCCGACGGGGAAGTTGCTGTCGGGCGTAAAGGTGAAGACGGGCGCTTTGCAGTGCCGCTTATAGTACTCGACGTCGCTCATGCCCGTCTCCTCGTCGAGCCCGATGATGAGCCGCACGCCGTAGCCGAGCTTGACGTTGTTGTCGATGAGGTACTTTGCCGCCCACGCCGCGAGCACAAAGGGCGCCTTGTCGTCGAGGGTACCCCGGCCCACAAGATAGCCGTCGCGCTCGGTGCAGCAGAATGGGTCGCTGTCCCAGCCGTCGCCCGCGGGGACGACATCCATGTGCGCGATGATCCCGATAAACCTGTCGGGGTCGCCGTAGTGCGCGTAGGCCACCCTGCCCTCGCAGTCGGTCACCTCAAAGCCCATCTCACGGCACATCCGCATCGCCTCGAGCTGCACCCGTCTCACCCCCTCGCCGTAGGGGGCGCCGTCGACGGGGGCGTCCCCCACGCTCTTGATGTCGACAAGCCGCTTTATGTCGCGCTTGATGTTGTCGAGGTTGTCTCTGACATATTTCCGATAGCTGTTCATCCGTACAGACCTCCGTCAAAGTAAAAGACCTTTTTTGAACACCGAAAGCCATAATATTGATAAATACTTTAAAAAGTATACCACATCGTCAAAACAACAAACAGTGGCAAATATTACAGAAGTTGATCGACCGTCCGTTCAAAAGTTTTGTGTCATAGTTACACCGGCCGATTTTTCGGCCGCGGGGCGCGTGATATCGGGGCCGCCCCGCATGGCTTTTGCGCGGTTTTTGCCCCGCCGCGCCCCCGCGCCGTCTTTGCCCTGCGCAGCCGTTTTGAGGCGGGAGGGGAGAAAAAGACATTTTTAATCCCGCCGCAGGCGTCGACCCTGCGGCGGGATTGAACTTCCGACGGCCGCCGCTCTGTCAAAAAAGCGTTCTCACCCTGACGACGCCGTCAATTTCACTGATTTTTCCCAAGGACTCGGGCGAGGGCCTGTCGGCCAGCTCAAGCAGGGTGTACGCCCACTCGCCCTTGCTGGTGTTTATCATGTGCTCGATGTTGTTGCCCTCGGCCGCGAGCAGCGCGGTTATCTGCCCGACCATGTTGGTGACGTTGCGGTGGATGACGGCGACCCTGAAGCCGCCCGAACGGGGCAGCTCGCACACCGGGAAGTTGACCGAGTTCTCGATGTTGCCGTCCTCTAAGTAGCTCTTGAGCTGCTTTGCCGCCATGACCGCGCAGTTCTCCTCCGACTCGGCGGTGGACGCCCCGAGGTGAGGGAAGGCGATCACGTTTTCTGTGCCTATGATGCCGTCGCCCGCAAAGTCGGTGACGTATTTTGCAAGCGTGCCGTCCGCCAGCGCCGCCTTCGCCGCGTCCTCGTCCACGAGGCCGCCCCGCGCGAAGTTGAGCAGCACCGCGCCCCTTTTCATGCGCCCCAGCAGCCGCGCGTCGACCATGCCCCGCGTGCTGTCGGTCAGCGGCAGATGCAGGGTGATGAAGTCACAGGTTGCGAAGATCTCCTCGATGCCCGACGCGTGCATGACCCCGCGCGTGAGCTTCCACGCGGCCTCGACCGACATGTAGGGGTCGTAGCCCGCGACCTCCATCCCGAGGCCGTTGCACGCGGCGTTCGCCACAAGCACGCCGATTGCGCCGAGGCCCACCACGCCGAGCCGCTTGCCCATAAGCTCGCGCCCCGCGAACCTGCTCTTGACCTTTTCCGCGAGCTTCTCGACGCCCTGTGTCCCCTGCGCTCCCTGCTCGCGCACCCACTGCTCGCCGCCGAGCAGGTCGCGGCAGGACAGGAGCATACCGCACAGTGTAAGCTCCTTGACGGCGTTCGCGTTCGCGCCCGGGGTGTTGAACACGACGACGCCCCGCTCGCTCATGCGCGTGACGGGGATGTTGTTCACCCCCGCGCCCGCGCGCGCGACGGCGACGACGCTGTCCGGCAGCTCGAGCTCGTGCATGTCGGCCGAGCGCACAAGCACCGCGTCAAAATCATCCGCCCCCTCGCCGGCAAACCTGTCGGCGGGGATGACGCTCTCGATGCTCTGCGATATACTGTTGAGTTTTTTTATCTTATACATGACTTACAATTCCTCTCTATCTGCGTTCGCCCCGTTCAAAATCGCGCATACACCGCACAAGCTCCTCGACGCCCTCGCGCGGCATCCCGTTGTAGACGGACGCGCGGCACCCGCCGACCGATCGGTGGCCCTTGAGGTTGATGAGCCCCCTGCCCTTCGCCATCTCCAAAAACAGCGGGGTGAGCTCGCTCTGCGCGAGGGTAAAGGTGACGTTCATGATCGAGCGATCCTTTTTCTTGGCCGCGCCGACAAACAGCGACGACGAGTCGATGCAGTCGTAGAGCAGCGACGCCTTTTCGATGTTACGCCTCTCCATCTCCGCGACGCCGCCCATCCTCTCGACCCAGTCGAACACAAGTCCCGCGATGTAGATGGAATAGCAGGGCGGCGTGTTGTACATCGAGCCCGCATCGGCGTGCACCTTATAGCGCAGCATGGTCGGGACGACGTCGTCCGGCTCCCTCTCGAGCAGCTCTTTTTTCACGATGACGACCGTGAGGCCCGCGGGACCCATGTTCTTTTGCGCCCCGGCGTAGAGGAGCGCAAAGTCCCTCACGTTGAACTGCTTGCCGAGGATCGTCGACGACAGGTCGCACACGAGCGGCACCCCGCCCGTGTCGGGCAGCCTGTTGTACACGGTGCCGTATATCGTGTTGTTGCCGGTTATGTGGAGATATTTCGCGTCCTTTGACAGCATGTCGGGCGTGATGTCGGGAATATGAGAAAAAGAATCGCCCTCGCTCGAGGTCACCGCGACCGCGTTGCCCCAGCGCTTTGCCTCCTGCCACGCTTTTTTGGCAAACTGCCCCGTCACGGCGTAGTTTGTCGTCTCGCCCCGCGCGGCGAGGTTCATCGGCACCATCGAAAACTGCAGCGAAGCGCCGCCCTGCAAAAAGAGCACCGCGTAGTCGTCCCCGATGTTCATCAGCCGCCGCAGCGCGGCCTCGGCGCCCGAGATAATCTCCTCAAAGGAGGACGATCGGTGCGACATCTCCATCACGCTGCACCCCGCGCCGGGGTAACAGGTCATCTCGGATGCCGCGCGCTCAAGAACCTCGAGCGGCAGCATCGACGGCCCCGCCGAAAAGTTGTACACTCTGTCCATACCGTTGTCCTCCTGACAAAAATTTAAGCATAAAGCCCGCCTGTATTAAGTATATAGATGGATTTACCTCTTTACAATAGTAAAGCGGCAAAAACGCCGTTTCGCACAGTTTTTTAAAACCCGGAGGCAAATTCCTGTCTAATCTTCCCATGTGAGGGAGAGACAGGGTGCGTCACGTCCGGCGAAAGTAAAAACCCCCGATGAACGGGGGTTTTTAAAACGCTGTCCTGCCTCGGGCCGCGGGCGCGTCGAGCCCGCGCGTAGGACGCGCCCGTCACAGACAGAGAACCGCGCGAGGACAGCGAGGGCCGTCGCCTTTGGGGCGCAGACCCATGCGAGCGGGCGTTCAAGGCCCGAGCCGCCCCGCGGGCTGTCGTCTGCGTCGCCCAAGGACGCCGAAAAGCGGAGGGCACGGGGGGCTACTCCACCGCCGAAACGGTGATCTCGCCGTTTTGCGCCGACACCGACACGCCCTTCGGCGGGTTGTCGGCGCGCTCGACAAGCATCGAGGCAATCCTGTCCTCCACCTGCTTGCGGATCACCCTGCGCAGATCCCTCGCGCCGTACTTCCCGCCGTCCGAGAGCTCGGCGAGCGTCTCGAGCGCGGCGTCGTCGTACTTAAAGGTCACAAACCGCTCGAGCAGCGGCATCTTGAGTTCGTCGAGCATGAGCGCCGCTATCTTTTTTAAGCCCTCGGGCGACAGCGGGTTGAACACGACGACCTCGTCCACGCGGCTGAGAAACTCGGGCCGCAGGAAATCGCGCAGCGCCTTCATCGACTTTTCGCCCGAGGCGGTCTCGGTCTTGACCCCGAAGCCCGCGAGAGAGCCGCCGATGTTGGAACCCGCGTTGCTCGTCATGCAGATGACGGTGTTTTCAAAGTTGACCGTCCTGCCCTGGCCGTCGGTCACCCTGCCCTCGTCGAGGATCTGCAAAAGCACGTTCATGACGTCGGGGTGCGCCTTTTCGATCTCGTCGAACAGCACGACGCTGTAGGGGCGGCGGCGAACCTTCTCGGTCAGCTGTCCCGCCTCGTCAAAGCCGACATATCCCGGGGGCGAGCCGATGAGCCGCGCGACGGTGTGCTTTTCCATATACTCGGACATGTCGATGCGGATAAGCGGGTCGACCGAGTCAAAGAGCTCCTCAGCCAGCACCTTGACAAGCTCGGTCTTGCCGACACCCGTCGGCCCGACAAAGATGAACGACGCGGGCCGCCTGCGGGTGCTGAGGCCCACGCGCGAGCGCTTCATTGCGTTCGCGACGAGCTTCACCGCCTCGTCCTGCCCGATTATCCTGCGCTTAAGCGCCTCCTCAAGCCCGCTGACCTTTTTGTACTCGCTCTGCTGTATCCTGTTCGCGGGGATGCCCGTCCACAGCTCGATGACCCGCGAGAGATCGTCCGCCGTGACCTCGAGCGCGTCGACGGCGGGTTTCAGCTCGTCGGCCCTCGCCTCGAGCTTGATGATCTCGCTGCGGTCGTACGCGACCTTTTCGTAGTCGACCTCCTCGGCCGCCGAAAGGGCCTCGACCTCGGCCGACAGCGCGTCCCTCTTTTTCTGCGCCTCGAGGTATTCGGTCAGTTCGGCGCTGCCGAGCGCGCAGCAGGCGGCGGCCTCGTCGAGCAGGTCGATGGCCTTGTCGGGCAAAAAGCGGTCGGAGATATACCGCTCGGACAGGGCCGCGATGAGCTCGACCGTCTCGTCGGATATCCTCACATGGTGATAGCTCTCGTAGTAGCCCTTGATGCCCTTCAGTATCTCGACCGTGTCCTCGAGCGAGGGCTCCTCGATCTTGACGGGCTGAAAGCGCCGCTCGAGCGCCTGGTCCTTCTCGATGTACTTGCGGTACTCGGAAAAGGTCGTCGCGCCGATGACCTGTATCTCGCCGCGCGAGAGGGCGGGCTTTAAGATGTTGGCGGCGCTCATCGCGCCGTCGGCGTCCCCCGCGCCGGTGAGGTTGTGCACCTCGTCGATAAAGAGAATGATGTTCCCCGCGCTCTTGACCTCGCTTATCAGCCCCTTCACGCGGCTCTCAAACTGGCCCCTGAACTGGGTGCCCGCCACAAGCGCCGTAAGGTCAAGCAGATACACCTCCTTGCCGAGCATCCGCGCGGGCACGCTACCCTCGGCGATGCGCAGCGCGATGCCCTCGGCGATGGCCGTCTTGCCGACGCCCGCCTCGCCGATGAGGCAGGGGTTGTTCTTCTGCCTGCGCGACAGGATCTGGAGGGTGCGGTAGATCTCCTTGTCGCGGCCGACGATTCGGTCAAGCCTGCCTTCGCGTGCCTTTTGGGTCAGGTTGTCGCAGTAGTTGTCGAGGAACTTGAACTTCTTGTCCCCCTTGCCCGGCTCCTTTTTTTGGCGCTGCTTTTCGCCCTTCTCATCCTTGGGACGCTGAATCGAGTTGAAAAAACCGCCCAGGATGTTGGGGAAGGAGGGCGTCCCCCCCGCCTCAAAGTCGCTGCCGTCCTCGCCCTCGTCGCCCGGCATGGCCATGCCCTCGGCAAACGCCTCGAGATCGTCGTCGCTGATGCCGAATTTTTTCATGAGGTCGTCGACAGGCTTTATCCCGAGCTCCTTTGCGCACACAAGGCAAAGCCCCTCGTTGATGGTCTTGTCCCCCTCGAGCCGCGACATGAACACGACAGCGGGGCGTTTTTTGCATCTTGTACAAAGCATACGGTATCCCTGCCTTTGGATAAAATCACTTTGGAGCAAAGCCGTCCGTCCCCCCTCAAGCGGGACAGAGCGCGGCGTCAGATGAACACAAAAAGGTTATATCTGTACAATACCGAAAAGAGGTAGGTTTTGTCAACAATGTCGACGTTGAGCCAGCTTAAGCTGTTGCCCGACACCGCGACGACGACCGCGCAGACGGTCGCGCCGAGCATGGCGACAAACACGCCGATCACAAGGCCCAGCACACCGCCGCACAGGCGGTTGAGCGTCCCGAGCACCGGGACGTCGTTTATCTTTTTAAACGCCTTTGCGGCAACGGACAGCAACACTGACACGGCCGCGAATATTATTATGCCCAAAATCACGCGGACAGCGCCCTCAACCGTCGAATGCGCCGCCGCAAGCCCGTTTTGCGCCGCGCCCGCCGCGGTGTCGGCAACGATTCGGTCGAGCCACTCGATGCCGCCCGACGCCCCCGGCGCGGCGGCGCCGACGGCCTGCTCGACCTTTTCCCTAAAGAGCGCGTCGTACACAAGGGGCGCGGCCATCCCGCTCAGGACATAGGCTGCGACGCCCGACGCCGCGACGGCGGCAAGACCCACGAGCGAGCTTGCAAGCCCCTTGTGCCAGCATATCAAAAAACCGACAGCCAATATCGCGACAACCGCCGCGTCGTAGATTATCCACGTCAAGGATTATACCCCCTTTATGTGTATGCAGTGTGAACGCGCGGCATATCCGCCGCACTTTTCAATCGGAGCCTCTAAGCCCTCAGTCACTTCGGTCCTCCCGCTCGGGGTCGGATATGCGCACCGCCATGTCGGGGCGCAGCACAATGATGCCGTAGTAGTTTAACAGCTTGAACGCGTTTCGGTTGGCGGCATACCGGCTCTCGATTTCGCCCACTCGGTTGTACCGCACGATCTCGCCGTCGCCGAGGGTGTACATGTATCCCCCCGCGATGTATATGTCGGCAATGCGCCCGCACGAATCGGCCCTGAACACCTCGGTGAGATCGCCCGTGAAATACCGAATAAAGTTTGCCGCGGGCTTGTTGTTGCTGCCGAACGCGACCGCGAACGAGCGGTCCTCGAACGCCATGTAGAGCACCGGCGTCCCGCCGAAATCGACCGCGTTGTTGACGCTGCCGTCGGGCGCGAGCGAATACGCCCCCTCGTCGGTCACCGCCAAAACCCCGCCGTCCGAATAGACGCGCATCCCGAGAAGCAGACCCTTGACCCGCGTGCCCGTCATCTGGGTGCCCGAGCCGATGTCAATGACGTTTATCTCGCTTATAATCGCGCCCGAATCGGTCGTGACGCACCCCACGGCGGCCTTGCCGCCCGACGACGACAGCTCGCACATGAGCGGGAAGCCGCCCGAGCCGTACCAGGTCATGCGCTTTTCGTACAGCCCGTTCGCGTACACCTCGAGCTGACAGTAGTAGCGCTCGCTCTCGGTCAGCAGCGCCACCGCGCCGTCGCCCCCCACCGCGCCGTCGATGATCGGGTTGTCGGTCGTGAAGGAGGCGATCTCCCGCGTCCTGTTGAACACCGTCACGTCGCGGCTGCCGAGGTTGTAGAGCGCGAGCCTGTTGCCGCACGCCGCGATGTCCGCCGACACGTGCGAATGGGCGCAGGTGAAGAGGTGCGCCCCCCTGCCCGAGCGGATGATCAGCTCGTCCTCGGTGAGAACGGCGTACGCCATCGACATCTCACACACCTTGACGGGCTTTGACGTCCCGAGCTCGGCGGGATATCCCCCGCCGCCCGCAAACAGCGTCGCGCCGAAGTCGGCGATGTCCCTGAAGGTCGTCTGCGTCACGGCGTTCGCGACAAACATCCCGAGCACCGCGAGCGCCAGCACGCTGACAAACAGCCCGAAGCGCTTGATGTGATATTTTCTTCTCTTTCTTCGCCTTGCGGCGGTTATCTCATCGTTCATCCTTTTTCTCTCCGGCAACAAGCCGCCCGCCGCGCTTTGCTTCGCCGTCGAATGCGCGGCAAAAGCGGCCCACATCCGTCCGTTTTTGTCAATCGATCGCCGGCGGCGCGGCGTCCGACGCGGGCTTTTGCATCCCGCTGCGGCGGATTCTCCCTTCAAGGAGACAGCCCTTCGCCGCGTCCCTCGGCAAAAGGCAGGGCGCTGTAGGAATACGGCCCGCCCCGCCGCTCGTTTTTATTCTGTCGCCGCAGGACAACACACGGAACCTGTCTTTCAGAGGCATCGCGCCTCCCGCAAAACAGGCATTGCGGGAACACAGCCCGCCCCGCCGCGGTGAATCTCTCTTAAAAGCACGGCTCTCCCGCCCGGGGATGCGCGGCCGCCTCCGCCGCCCTGTCGGACAGCCCTGCGTCCCGCTTAGGGCAGCGCCGTCAATAGATAACCTTTACAAGGTACAGCCCCTCGGCGGGGGCGGTGGCAAACAGGTTGGTGCGCACCCCGCTTTCGAGCGCCGACGCGATATCCTCCGCGCCGACCTTTCCCCGCGCCGCGTTGAGCAGCGTGCCGACCATCACCCTGACCATGTTGTACAAAAAGCCGTCGGCCGTGACGTCGAACCGCACAAGGTCGCCCGCGCGCGTCACCGAAAACCGGCTGACCGTCCGCACCGTGTCCCCGGCGTCGGTCTTTGAGGAGCAAAACGCCCTGAAGTCGTGGGCGCCGACAAACACCTGCGCCGTCCGCTCGAGCTCTGCCTCGTCGATGTGTCCGCCGAACCGCAGCGCCCGCCCGTACAAAAACGGGTCGAGCACGCGCGAGTCGGCCACGAGGTAGCGATAGCTCTTGCCGCGCGCCGAATACCGCGCGTGAAACCCGTCCGGCACCCGCCGCGACGACAGCACCCGTATGTCGGGCGGCAGCGCCGCATTGAGCGCCGCGACGACCGACGCGTCGGCGGGGACGCCCTCCCGCTTAAAGCTGACGGTGAACTCCCGCGCGTGTACCCCCGCGTCGAGCCGCGAGCAGCACTTGATGTCGGGCAGCGACCCCAGCAGCCTTTTGAGCGCGCGCTGAAGCTCGGCCTGCACCGTGTGCGCGTTTGCCTGAATTTGGGTGCCGTGGTACCCCGTGCCGACAAAGCTGAGGGTCAACAGGATGTTCTCGGTCATATGACGGAGGGCAGAAGCAGGTTGAGCGCCGCGACCGACGCCGTGACGGCGACACAAAGGCCGAGTGCCGCCGCGTCCCCGCCCGCAAAGCGCAGCTGCTTGAGGCGCGTCCTGCCCTCCCCGCCGCGGTAGCAGCGGCACTCCATCGCGAGGGCGAGCTCGTCGGCGCGCCGGAACGCCGAGATAAACAGCGGCACCAGCACCGGCACGAGGGCCTTGACCTTGTCGATAAACCTGCCGGTGTCAAGCCCCGCGCCGCGCGACTTTTGCGCCGACATGATCTTGTCGGTCTCCTCGATAAGCGTCGGGATAAATCGCAGCGCAATGGTCATGATCATCGCGAGCTCGTGCACCGGCACCCTGAGCTTCGCGAGGGGCCTCAGCAGCCGCTCGATGGCGTCGGTCAGCGCAATCGGCGAGGTCGTGTAGGTCAGCAGCGACGAGCAGGCGATGAGCGCGATAATGCGCAGCGTTATCATAAGCGCAAAATAAAGACCCTGATAGGTTATGCGCAGCCCCCAAAACTCGACCAATACGTCGCCCTGCACGAAGAAGAGGTTTAATATCGAGGTAAAGACGACAATGGGCAGTATCGGCTTTACACTCTTGAAAACAAGCTTGATCGGTATCTTTGCCGCGGCGAACAACACCGCGCAGAACAGCAGCATGACGCCGAGCGACACAAAGTTTTTACAGGTGAAGAGCAGCACGATGTACACCAGCGTAAACAGCAGCTTGGTTCTCGGGTCGAGCTTGTGGATCGCCGAATCGCGGTAAAAGTACTGCCCGAGGGTGATGTCCTTAAGCATCGGCTCTGCTCCTTTCAAGCGCGTCCAGCACGATCCGCGCGGCGCTCTCGGCGGTGAAGGCGTTTGACTGCACGGGTATGCCGCGCCGGCGCAGCTCGAGCAAGATTCCCGTGACCGTCGGGATTGACAGCCCCAGGCTCTGAAGCTCGGACGCCCGCGCAAAGACGTTTTCGACCGTGTCAAAGCAGAACACGCCGCCCCTGTTTATCACCAAAACCCGGTCGGCAAACGACGCGACGTCGTCCATCGAGTGAGAGACCAGCAGCACCGTCGTGCCCCGCTGGCGGTGAAAGCTTTTTATTTCGCCTAAAATCTCGTCGCACCCCGCGGGGTCGAGCCCCGCCGTGGGCTCGTCCAGCACAAGAACCTCGGGATCCATCGCGAGCACCCCCGCAATCGCCGCGCGGCGCTTTTGACCGCCCGACAGCTCGAAGGGCGAGCGCTCCATCATGTCCTCGCCGATCCCCACAAAGCGCGCGGCGCTGAGAACCCTGTCCCTTATCTCGCCGTCCGAAAGACCCATGTTTTTGGGGCCGAAGGCGATGTCCTTGTATATCGTCTCCTCAAAGAGCTGGTATTCGGGATACTGAAAAACAAGCCCCACCTTGAAGCGGAACTCCCGCATCCTGTCCTTGTTTTTCCAGATGTCCTCGCCGTCGACAAGGACGCTGCCCGACGTCGGCTTCAGCAGGCCGTTGAGATGCTGGATAAGGGTCGACTTGCCGCTTCCCGTGTGGCCGATTATGCCCACGAGCTCGCCCTTTTCCACCGAGATGCTGACGTTGTCCACCGCCAGCTTCTCGTCGGGCATCCCCTGAGAGTAGACATAGCTCAGGTTTTTTGTTTCAATCACTGCGCTCATTGCGTCTCCTGAAAAAAACTGCTTATCGCGGCCTTGCCGCGCAAGAATATTTATAGCACCGAAGCCCCTTTTTGTAAAGGAGTAGGGCTGTTTCGGCCGTTCCGCTTTGTCTGTTGGTCGAATCTCCCGGGGATGCAAACGCTTTGTTTTGGGCGTTCTCATCCCAAAATCGAGCGCCGTCCCGCGGCCCCCTTGTGTAAAAAGGGGGCAACCGAACGCAATCGGAACGATGCGCATCTGTCGCGCGGAGCGGCGAGCTATCGTTCCGATTAAGCTCGCCCATGCAACCACTTCCGCAAAAATAAGCTAAGGGTCGCCCTTGACCTTCGGCTCCCTTGTGTAAAGGGAGCTGTCGCACATGTGCGACTGAGGGATTGACAATGTTTACCTCCGGAACCGAACTCGCCTAAGGCCTTTGTCTCGGTCCGTCAACAGTTTTTTGAACGGCCGCCGCTTTTTTACCTTCGGGCGCGGGCTTCAGCGAAACAGCCCCGCGATCGCCTCGACACACTCGTCGGGCGACACAATAGTCGGGTCGATGCCGGCCCCGAGTCGCTTGAGCTCGCGGCACAGCCCGCTCGCGGGCGGCACGTCGAGCCCGAGGGATTTGATCCGCCCCGCGTCCCGGAAGACCTCGCGCGGCGTGCCCTCGACGGCGACGCGGCCGTCGCTCATGACGACGATCCTGTCGGCCCTGGCGGCGTCCTCCATATAGTGGGTGATCAGCACCACCGTGATGCCGTGGTTTTTGTTGAGGTCCTCGATCGTTTCGATGACCCGCCTGCGCCCCTTTGGGTCGAGCATCGCGGTGGGCTCGTCCATCACGATGCAGTCGGGGCGCATGGCCAGGACGCCCGCTATCGCGATGCGCTGCTTCTGCCCGCCCGAGAGGTGATAGGGCGCGGACAGCGAATGCTCCCGCATGCCGACGATGTCGAGCGCCTCGTCCACCCTCCTGCGTATCTCCGTAGGCTCGACGCCGAGGTTTTCGAGCGCAAAGGCGACATCCTCCTCGACGACCGACGCGACGATCTGGTTGTCTGGGTTTTGAAACACCATCCCCACCGTCCTTCGTATGTCGAACAGCCGCTTTTCGTCCGCAGTGTCCATGCCCTCGACGAGCACCGCGCCGCTCTCGGGGAGCAGCACCGCGTTCATGTGCTTGGCAAGGGTCGACTTACCGCTTCCGTTCGCGCCGATTATCGCCAAAAACTCCCCCCGGCGGACGTCGAGCGAGACGTCCCGCAGCACCTGCTTGTCGTCATAGCCGAAGCTCACATTTTTGATCTCGATTATATTGCGCAATTGTCCTTCTCCACCTCGTCGGAAATAAAAACCGTCGTGCTGCCGCACGGCAGACACAGCCCGCTGTCGGTAACGGGCAGGCCGATCTCGTCGCTTGTCACCCGACCGCCCCGCGAGCCTAAGACGCGCGAGACGATGTACCCCGAAACCGACGGCGCAAGCCCCGCCGTGTAGGAGTTGAGCGCAAAAAACAGCGGCCTGTCGCTCAGCACCCCGGCGCACAGGCGCACGAGCTCGAAGATGTTGTCCTCAAGCTTCCACACCTCGCCCGACGGCCCCCTGCCGTAGCTCGGGGGGTCCATGATGAGCGCGTCGTAGCGCACCTCTCTGCGGATCTCGCGCGCGACAAACTTTGCCGCGTCGTCGACGATATAGCGGACGTCCGCGCCGCCGAGGCCGTTGAGCAGGACATTCCGTTTGGCCGCCGCCACCATGCCCCTGCTCGCGTCGACGTGGCACACCGACGCGCCGCCCATGAGGCAGGCGACGGTCGCCGCGCCCGTGTAGCCGAAGAGATTTAAAACCTTTACCGGGCGCCGGGCGGCGCCGAGGATGTCGAGATAGAGCTGCCAGTTCGCCGCCTGTTCGGGAAAGACGCCGGTGTGCTTAAAGCCCGTCGGTGTGACGTTGAGCTTTATGCCGCGCCACGCAATCGTCCACTCGGGCGGGACGGGCCTGTTGTAGACCCACCTGCCGCCGCCCTTATCCGAGCGGCGGTACACCGCGTGCGCCCTGTTCCACAGCGCGAGCGCGTCGTTCTTTTTCCAGATGGCCTGCGGGTCGGGGCGCACGAGCACGACATCGCCCCACCGCTCGAGCCGCTGCCTGTCACCGCAGTCGATGAGCTCGTAGTCCTTCCAGCCCTGCGCGGGTCTCATCAGGCCTTTATCCTCTCGTTTATCCTGTCCTCGATGGCGTGGGCGATGTCGCGTATCCGCCCGCCGTCAAGGCCCTCGACCATGATTCTGATGAGCGGCTCGGTGCCGCTGACGCGCACAAGCACCCGTCCCTCGTCGCCGAGGGCGTCGTTCTGCCCCTCGATAAAGGCGGCGAGCCCGTCGTCCTCGAGATAGGCCTGCTTGCCCTCGGGCGTCGTCTTGATGTTGAGCAAAAGCTGCGGGTACCTTGTGAGGTCGCCCGCGAGCTCGGACGCCCTGCACCCGCGCTTTTTGAGGATGCGCAGCAGCTTTACCGCCGTCAGCTCGCCGTCGCCGGTGGTGCTGTAGTCGGTCATGATGATGTGACCCGACTGCTCGCCCCCGATGCAGTACCCCTTCGCACGCATCTCCTCCAAGACATAGCGGTCGCCCACGGCGGTGCGCACGGCGTTTATGCCGCGCCTTTTGCAAAAGTCGATGAAGCCGAGGTTGGTCATCACCGTTACGACAACGGTGTCGCCCGCGAGCTTGCCCTGCTGCTTAAGCTCCTCGGCGAACAGCGCGATGATCCTGTCCCCGTCGATCTCGCCGCCCTTTTCGTCCACCGCGAGGCAGCGGTCGGCGTCCCCGTCAAAGGCGACGCCGATGTCCGCGCCCGCGCTTTTGACAAGTGCGCGCAGGTTGTCGAGGTGGGTTGAGCCCACCCCGTCGTTGATGTTCTTGCCGTCGGGGCGGTCGCCGGTGAAGACGCAGTCGGCCCCGAGCGTCGAAAACAGCTTTTTCGCGGTCTCGCTCGACGCGCCGTTCGCGCAGTCCACCGCGACGCGAAGCCCCTTGAGGTCGCCGCTCGCGCACGACGCAAGATAGCCGACATAGTCGTCGACGGCAGTCTTTATCTTTTCGATCGAGCCTATCTCGCCGCGCGTCTTGAGCTCTATCTCGTCCGAGCGTTCGGCGGCAAACGCCTCTATCTCGTCCTCTATCTCGTCGGCGAGCTTAAACCCGTCGCCGTTGAACAGCTTGATGCCGTTGAACTCGACCGGGTTGTGGGACGCCGAGATGACGACGCCCGCGTCCGCGCCGTATCGCCTGACAAGATAGGCCACCGCCGGGGTCGGCACGACCCCCAAAAGCACGACGTCCGCGCCGACCGAGCACATGCCCGCGGCAAGCGCGCTCTCGAGCATGTCGCCTGACACCCGCGTGTCTTTCCCGATGACTATCTTTGCCCTGTGTTTGTTGTGCCGCGTGAGCGTGTGCGCTGCGGCGCGGCCGATTGCCATGGCGAGCTCGCACGTGAGGTCCTCGTTTGCTATGCCCCTCGCGCCGTCGGTGCCGAAAAGTCGTCCCATAGATCGATCATACTCCTTAAAAAGAGATTCAAGAAGGGGCAGGGCCCCGTCATTTAACACAGCATTTTGTGCGGCGGATTGCCTCGCCGCCCGGCGATGCAGGTCCCCCTGCCGGCAGTGATCAAAAGTGCCGCACGGCCAACCGCGTCCTGCGGACACATGCACATCGTCGGCATCGGCCCGCCTCGTCAGCTTAGTAATAAACTAAAAATACCCTCAGCGCCGCTCAAAACAGCCGCTGCTGCGCGCCGCCCTCGGCGGGCTCGCGCTCGAGGCCGAGGTGCTTATATGCGGCGTCGGTCACGCAGCGCCCCCGCGGGGTGCGGGACAAAAAGCCGATCTGCATTAGGTAGGGCTCGCACACGTCCTCAAGCGTCACCGCCTCCTCGCCCAGCATCGCGGCAAGCGTCTCGAGGCCCACGGGGCCGCCCGCGTAGTTTTGGATAATTGCGCGCATGAGCCGTCTGTCGATGTTGTCGAGCCCGAGTTCGTCGATGTCCATGCGCGTCAGCGCGGCGTCCGCAAGCTCGCGCGTGACCCTGCCGTCGCCCAGCACCTCGGCAAAATCCCTGACGCGGCGAAGCAGCCTGTTCGCCACGCGCGGGGTGCCGCGCGAGCGCTTTGCTATCTCGGCGGCGCCGCTCTCGTCGCACTCGACCCCCAAAATCGACGCCGAACGCCGCACGATGGAGGCGATCTCGCCCTGCGTGTACAGCTCTAACTTGAGGATCACCCCGAACCTGTCGCGCAGGGGCGAGGTAAGCTGCCCTGCGCGCGTCGTCGCGCCGACCAGCGTGAACTGCGGCAGATTGATGCGCAGCGAGCGCGCCGACGGGCCCTTGCCGATGATGATGTCGAGCGCAAAGTCCTCGAGCGCCGGGTACAAAACCTCCTCGACCGCGCGGGAAAGACGGTGTATCTCGTCTATAAACAGTATATCCCCCGGCGCGAGATTTGTGAGCAATGCCGCGAGATCCCCCGGTTTTTCGATTGCGGGGCCGCTTGTGACGCGTATGTTGACCCCCATCTCGTGCGCGACAATCTGCGCGAGGGTGGTCTTGCCGAGCCCCGGGGGGCCGTAGAGCAAAAGGTGGTCGAGCGCCTCGCCGCGCCCCTGCGCCGCCTTCATATAGATCGAAAGGTTTTCCTTCGCCTGCTTTTGTCCGATGTACTCCTCGAGCGTTTTGGGTCGAAGAGAGTTTTCGCCGTCTGCGTCCTCGGGGGCCTCCTCGGGCGCGACAAGGCGGTTTTCGAAGTCAAACTCGTTTTCTCTGCCGAACATCCCTTTCCCCCTTTGTTATCTCGAGGCGAGCGAGCGCAGCGCCGCCGAGATCATGTCTTCGGCGCTCATGCCCTCGGGCAGCTTCGCGAGCGCCTGCGCGGCCTCGCTTCCCGAAAAGCCGAGCGCGACCAGCGCGGCCGCCGCGTCGGACGCCGCGCCCTGTGAAAGCGGGGCGGCTGCCCCGCCCGGGGCCGACACCGTGATCGACGCGCCTATCTTCAGCTTGTCCTTGAGCTCGAGCACAATGCGCTGCGCGATCTTGGGCCCTATGCCCTGACAGGCGGTGAACGCCTTGTAGTCCCCCGCGGCGACGGCGAGCGCGACCCTGTCGGGGTCGTACATCGACAGCACCGACAGCGCCGCCTTGGGCCCTATGCCCGAGACGCCCGTCAGCTGTCTGAAGAGCGTCTGCTGCGCGCGGTCGGCAAAGCCGAACAGCTCCATGCCGTCCTCCCTGACGCTGAAGCAGGTGTAGAGGGTCGCCTCGCCCCCCGCCTCGGGAAGGGACGCGTACACCGAGGTCGGGATCGACACAAAAAAGCCGACGCCCCCGCACATGAGCACGACGCTGTCCGTCGTCTTTTCCTCAACGGTGCCCCTTAACATACGGATCATCGTCTACCGCCTCCCTGCGTATGACAGTATTCTTCCCATCTGCGACGCCGCGGTGTGCGCGTGGCAGACGGCTATCGCAAGTGCGTCGGCGGTGTCATCGGGCTTGGGCACGCTGTCGAGGCCCAGAATCATCCGCGTCATCTCCATGACCTGCTTCTTTTCCGCCCTGCCGTAGCCGACGACCGACATCTTGACCTGAAGGGGGGTGTACTCAAAGACGGGTATCCCGCGCCTTGCCGCGCAAAGCAGAATGACGCCCCTCGCCTGTGCGACGTCGATGGCGGTCTTTTGGTTGTTGGTGAAATACAGCTTCTCGACGGCCACCGCCTCGGGGCTGACCCTTGAAAAAAAAGCCGAAAGCTCGTTGTCTATCTGCATCAGCCTGTCGGTGAAGGGCGTCTTTGCCTCGGTCAGCACCGCGCCGTATTCGCCGACGGTGAACCTGCTCGCGTTGTATTCGACCGCCCCGTAACCCACAATCGCGTACCCGGGGTCTATTCCCGCTATCCTCATTGTGTCCGTCAATACCCCTTTTGCAGGTTTCGCGCGCTCAACACCGCAGACCGGCGCAAAAACAGCACCGTCAAAAGCCGCTTTGGGGCTATTATAACACATTAAGCGGGCCAACGCAAAACAAATGACACCGCACGCCGAAAGGGCATGTGCGGCGTCGGATTGCGCACGCCGCGCATCGCATGGGCAAACGGGCCGCGGGGTCGGGCCGCCTTCGGCGCTGCCCCGCCCTGTCATGCCCCATGCCGCCTCGGCATATCATTGTACAAAAAATGTGCCGAGGGGAAAGGAAAATGAACAACGGATTTTGGGAGGGCGCTCTGATAGACACCGAACAAAACACACGGCTCACCGCCGACATCACGGGGCTGCGGTCTGCCTTTTACGCGGGTGTGCCGCTCGAGGCGAAGGCGAGCGCGTTCGACCGCGACAAAAACCTCATCGTGCCGCTATGCCGCGGTATCACCGGGGTCGTCCCGTACGAGGAGTGCGCGCTCGGTCTCGGCGACGGGACCTCGAAGGAGATCTCGGTGCTCTCGCGCGTGGGCAAGCCCGTTCGATTTGTCGTGACGGGCTTTTTCGCCGACGCGCGGGGGCAGGCGTTTGCGCGGCTGTCCCGCCGCGCCGTCCAAAGCGAGGTGAACGACGGGTATCTCTCAAAGCTCATCCCGGGCGACATCATCGAGTGCCGCGTGACCCATGTGCGGCAGTTCGGCTGCTTTGCGGACATAGGCGCGGGCATCTCCGCCCTGCTGCCGGTCGACGCCGTGTCGGTATCCCGCATCCCCCACCCCGCCGAGCGCATTGCGGTGGGGGACGTGCTGCGGTGCGTCGTGCGCGCGCGGGACGAGCAGGGCAGGATACTGCTGTCCCACAAGGAGCTGCTCGGCACCTGGGAGCAAAACGCCGCCCTCTTTTCGCAGGGCGAGACGGTGATCGGCGCCGTGCGCAGCGTGCTCGATTACGGGGTGTTTATCGAGCTGACCCCCAACCTGTCGGGGCTGTCCGAGCCGTTTCCCGGCGCGGAGGTCGGCATGAGCGCGAGCGTGTTCATCAAAAGCATCCTGCCCCGGCGCATGAAGATAAAGCTGTCGATCGTGGACTGCTTCCGCGAGAGGCGGGAGAAAACGGCCTTTCGATACTTTATAAGCTCTGACCATATCGACAGGTTCGTCTACTCCCCCGACGGCTGCGACAGAGAAATTGTGAGCGTTTTTAATTGAGCGGATGGGGGATGTGTGGTATAATAACCTCGGCGGGCTGCCCTGCGGGCAGTCAGCCCATGCGCTCTCGGCGCATGGGCGTTTGAGGCAAAGCCTCAAACCGCCGAGAACATTGTCACGGGCAAATTCGGCTGAAGACCGCCTCATTTGTTGCGGGCGCTGTCGCGCCGTTCCCGTGATAATAACCGTTCAAGTCATGAAGCTTTGCGGAAACGGCAGGGCTGCCCTGCGGGCAGTCGGCCCATGCGCTCTCGGCGCATGGGCGTTTGAGGCAAAGCCTCAAACCGCCGAGAA
>CAYSRC010000002.1:0-54595 GCA_964433495.1 uncultured Oscillospiraceae bacterium | reverse complement strand
GAAGACCGCCTCATTTGTTGCGGGCGCTGTCGCGCCGTTCCCGTGATAATAACCGACAAGTCATAAGGTTTTGCTCAGTCAATCCCTCAGTCACTTTGTGACAGCTCCCTTTGCACACACCCCGCATACTCTCGCGGGGCGTAGTCGCGCGGGCGAGCTTAAGCGGAACGGATATTTGACATGCGGCGCGATATTATGCGCCTTTCAGGCTTTCGTTCCGATTACGACGTGCATCTACCGCACGGAGTGGTCAAACGTAAGCGGAACGGACGTTTGACATGCGGCGCAGTATTATGCGCCTTCCGGGCTATCGTTCCTATTGAGCCCGGCAGCCCGGCAGCCCGGCAGGCCGTTCGGCAAGGGAACTTCAAGTGCCGGCGGTCGCAGGGTATTTCGGGCGTGCGCTTCACCGGCGGCTTTGATGCGGGCCGATCCGATACTTCTACTTCTTTTTGATAGCTAAGAGCGAAAAACGCCAACCAACCATTCGGAGGTGATACCGATGTCGACCGATGCTTTTACCGCCGGGGTAGACCTCGGCGGGCTCAACGACCCGTCGGCGATCAAGATACTCGTCTGCAAGCTGCTCGACGACGAGAACAGGCCCGTGCTCAGCGACGACATACTCGAAGCGGTGTCGGGCTGCGGCTGCGCCAACTATTTTGAGACGGCCGACGCGCTGAGCGAGCTCGGCTCGCTCGGCCACGTGACGGTGCTCGACGACTGGTACACCATCACGCCGTCGGGGCACAACATCGCCTCCCTGCTGTCCGACGATCTGCCCCGCACGGTTTACGAGCGCTCGTCGGCGCGGCTCAGCGAGCTTGTGCGCAGGCGCATCAACGCGCGCAGCAACCGCGTGACCATCACCGAGCGGCAAAACGGCGGCTGTACCGTCCACTGCGCGGTGTGCGAAACGAGCGGCGAAGAGATCTTTTCGGTCGACCTCGACGTCCCCTCCCGCCGCGCCGCGCTCACCGTGCGCGAAAACTTCATCGACAGAGCCGAGGACGTCATGCGAAGCGTCCTCAAGATTTTGACGGGCGAAGAGCTGTGAGCGATTATATCTGCTCGCTCTGCCCGCGGAGCTGCGGAGCCGTTCGTCGGCAGCTTGACGGCGGCGGCGTGTGCCGCGCGGGGACAAGCCCCGTCGTCGCCCACTTCGGGCTGCACACCGGCGAAGAGCCCTGCATAAGCGGAAGCGGCGGCGCGGGCGCGGTGTTCTTTTCGGGGTGTTCGCTCGGGTGCGTTTTCTGCCAAAACGCGGCGATAAGCCGCGGCGCGATCGGAAAGGCCGTCACCCCGGACGAGCTGTCGGAAATATTCTTTAAGCTCGTCTCCCTCGGCGCGTCCTGCATCGACCTTGTCACCCCGACCCACTTCACGCCGTGGATAAGGCGGGCGCTCGAGATAAAAAAGCTCCCCGTCCCCGTCGTGTGGAACTCGTCGGGCTATGAGAGCGTCGAGACGCTCAAGACCCTCGACGGCCTCATCGACGTCTACATGCCCGATTTAAAATATCAAAGCCCCGACATCTCAAATCGGTACTCGTCCGCGCCCGATTATTTTGAAAAGGCGTGTCTCGCCCTGCGCGAGATGGTCAGGCAGACGGGGCCGTTTCGCATAAGCAACGGCCTGCTCGTGCGCGGGGTGCTCGTGCGCCACCTTGTGCTGCCGTCCCACCTCGCGGACACCCGCCGCGTGCTCGATTACCTCGCGGATGCGTTTGCCCCGGGAACCGTTCTTTTGAGCCTCATGGGGCAGTATCTGCCGATGGGCGACGCGGCGCAGTACCGGGAGATTGCGCGAAAGCTCAGCCGCCGCGAATACGACCTCGCCGAACGGTACATGCTGTCAAAGGGGCTTGTCGACGGCTTTTGCCAGTCGCTCAGCTCGGCAACCGCCGCCTGCATCCCGCCGAGGGTGCTGCGGCCCGACGGCCGCATAGAGGACTGATCGAACGCCCTTGAGTGTCCCCGATGGTTTAATACCGAACAAAACAAGGAATACTCCGTATGGGCACAAACGCGAAGCGGCGGGTGTCCTTAAAACCGGGCCGTTTTCAACAGCATACGGAGAAAACGCCGCAACAACATCAATTATAAAGGGCGCGGCGAGGAGTCCGCGGCGTCCCGAAAGGAGAACAAATGAACATCACCAACGACATCGTTTATGTCGGCGTCAACGACCGAAAGATCGACCTGTTCGAGGGGCAGTACCGCGTCCCCAACGGCATGTCGTACAACTCCTATGTGATCGTCGATCAAAAGACCGCCGTCCTGGACACCGTCGACGCGCACTTTACCCACGAGTGGCTCGACAACATCGCGCGCGTGCTGGGCGACCGCTCGCCCGATTATCTGATCGTCCAGCACATGGAGCCCGACCATTCCGCCAACATCGCGAATTTTACGGAGGTCTACAAGGACACGGTGATCGTGTCGTCCGCCAAGGCCTTTGCGATGATGGGCAACTTTTTCGGCACCGATTTTGCCGAGCGCCGGGTCGTTGTCGGCGAGGGGGACACCCTGTCGCTGGGGCGGCACACGCTCACCTTTGTCACCGCGCCGATGGTACACTGGCCCGAGGTCATCGTGACCTATGACAGTCTCGATAAGGTGCTGTTCTCGGCCGACGGGTTCGGCAAGTTCGGCGCGCTCGACGCGCACGAGCCGTGGGACGACGAGGCCGCGCGCTACTATATCGGCATCGTCGGCAAGTACGGCGCGCAGGTCGGCGCGCTGCTCAAAAAGGCCGCCTCGCTCGACATACAAAAGATCTGTCCCCTTCACGGCCCCGTGCTCAGCGACAACCTCGCGCACTATCTCGGGCTGTATGAGACCTGGTCGTCCTACGCCGTCGAAAAGGACGGCATCGTCGTCGCGTACACCTCGGTCTACGGTCACACGGCCGAGGCGGCAAACAGGCTTGCGGACAAACTGAGGGCCGACGGCTGCCCCGAGGTCAAGGTCTATGACCTTGCGCGGTGCGACATGTCCGCCGCCGTTGCGGACGCCTTCCGCTACGGCAAGCTGGTGCTCGCCACCACGACCTACAACGCCGGGATCTTCCCGTTTATGCGCGACTTTATCGACCGTCTGTGCGAGCGCGGGTTCAAAAACCGCACCGTCGCGCTCATCGAAAACGGCTCGTGGGCCCCGCTTGCCGCCAAGGTTATGCGCGGGATGCTCGAGAGCTGCAAGGACATTAGTTTTGCTAAGACCGCCGTGCGCATAAGCTCCGCGCTCTCCTTCGAAAGCGAGCAGGCGCTTGACAGTCTCGCGCACGAGCTGTGCGGCGAGTATCTCGCACGGCGCGACGACACCGCCGACAAAAACGATCTCACCGCGCTCTTCAAGCTCGGCTACGGCCTCTATGTCCTGACGACGGGTGACGGCAAAAAGGACAACGGGATGATCATCAACACCGTCACCCAGGTGACCAACACCCCCAACCGCATAGCCGTCGTCGTAAACAAACAGAACTATTCCCACCATATCATCGAAAAGACCGGTATTATGAACGTCAACTGTCTCACGACCGACGCGCCCTTCTCTATTTTTGAGCGCTTCGGGTTCTCGAGCGGCAGGACGGCGGACAAGTTTGACGGCTTCAAGCCGCTTCACTCGGACAACGGGCTCGCGTTTCTGCCGAGATACATCAACGCGTTCATGTCTCTCAAGGTCGAGCAGACGGTCGACCTCGGCACCCACACCATGTTTTTGTGCGGCATCACCGAGGCAAGGGTGATTTCGGACGTCGAGACGATGACCTACAGCTACTATCAAAGCCATGTCAAGCCCCGTCCCGAGACCGAGGGCAAAAAGGGGTTCGTGTGCAAGGTGTGCGGCTACATCTACGAGGGCGACACCCTGCCCGACGACTTTATCTGCCCGCTGTGCAAGCACGGCGCGGCCGACTTTGAACCGATAGAATAGGAGTCTAAAACCATATGAAAAAGACCTTTAAGACCATCGCTGTCCTGCTGCTTTGCGCCGCTTTTGCGTCGTCGGTGATGTGCGGCTGTTCAAAAAGGGCTGACAGCACCGGCAGCGGTCTCGCGGAGATATCGTCGGGCTCAGGCGACGGCAGCGTCCAAGTCGGCGCCGCCAAGCCCGGGGACGAGCCCGACCAAGAGCCCGACGGCGGTGAGCCTGTGACCCTGCCCGAAAGCACAGAGCCCGACGACGGTGAGCCTGTGACCCTGCCCGAAAACACAGCGCCCGACGGCGGCGACCCCGAGCCCGAGGACACCCCCAAAGAGACCGAGTACGGCAGCGGCAGCTGGCTGATAACCTCGCAGGGCGGGCCCGAAGACCGGTACGACGACATTTTGTTTGTGGACGGTGTGCTGTACTATCACTACATCGAGTCGTACGACGGCAAGGGTGGTTTTGGCGGCGACAGTGTTATGCCCGCCGAAAAATCCCCGTTCTACGGCATGACCGTCGAAGAGATTGTCACAAAGCTTGAGAGCGAGGATTGCGTCGTCAAGGTTCAAAAAGGGTAAGCTTTTCGCTTGAGCTATACTATCTGTACTTGGCCTTTTGCTCTGTATCAGCTTTTGCAAAGCTGTGTTTTGCAGGCACAGCTTAATGCCTGTTTTATTCTTACCGAAAGCCCCCCGGACAAATGTTCGAGGGGTGCTTTTTTGAAAAAAACATAAAAAATATAAAAGGAACCTATGATCAGGCGTTCAAAAGCAGCGTCTCTTGATGCAGGGTTGTTTTTTCGGCAAGTTATAGAACCTCACGTTTGGTAGCAAAATACACCCCTCACACAAACCTGCGGTTTGCACTCCGGGTGTTTCACACTGCAAAAATCCGCATAACCGCCGTCTTGTTCATATTACTTTTTATAGAGAATATGCCACACGTCTTCCCCGGAAAAACCGCAATGCCGATACACCTTTTCAGGATTTGTCGGGTTATCGCATTCACCCGAGACCGTCGCAAAATCAGCAAAACCGCTCATTGTTTTTAGAGCTTTGCAAATCAGGACAGAAGCTATCCCCCTGCCTCTGAATTCCGGCAGCACCTGAAGCCATTCAATAATCGCCTCGCCGACTTCTGCATCAAAGTCACATATAATTGAGCCGATGAGTTTTTTGTCAAAAACAGCGCCTATCCATAACCCCGGGCAATAGACCCGGGTTGCAGACAAGCTGCTGACATAATCCGCGGACACGCGTATTTCAGAGTGGGTATATGAACGGTTTATCATATCCGCAAGTTCGTCATTTCTGTCGGATTGAATAACTTCTAAGCTTATTCCCGCGGCACCAAACTCCGGTATGTTTGACAGATTGTGTATTAACCTAAAATATCTTCTGTCCGAGTAATTATCAAGCAGTTTTGCATCAAATTCATCGCCATGAACAATTCTCATGTTGGAAGGCACTGTTAGGCTCTTTGCCTTCCAATACGGGATTGAAAAAACTCTGCATGGGTTGTTTTTGTAGGTTTCCGCCGAAATCATCGTTTATCTAATCCTCTTCTATGAAACATACAGCATGTTTTTTCCTTCCCTCATTTTTGCCCTTATGAAACCACAGAGGAAGCACAAGCAAAAGTGAGCGCATATAAAGGGACAAGGCCGGCACATTGCGGTTAAGCCTTTGTTTTCAGAGCTTTCGGGCAACGCCCGCACCGTCCCACGGTTCGAAAAAAGAGCCCGCGGTTTGCACCGCAGGCTCTTTGTTTTAAACTGCGACTCTCGCCCCGCGCCGTATTGTCCGGCACGGCGCATTTTGCAAAGCGCGCAAATCAGTCTGCAACAACCTTTACAAAGAACTGCCTGTCGCGCGGTCCGTCAAACTCGGCAAAGAGAATGCCCTGCGACGAGCCGAGAAGCGCCCTGCCGCCCGTGACGATCAGCGTCAGGGTCGTGCCGCCGAGCGCGGACTTGATATGCCCCGCGGCGTCGGTCGGGGTGTCGAAGTTGTGGAGGTAATCATAGCGGGTCGGGATGAGCTTGTCCATCTCCTCCATAAAGTCAACATGTCCCCTCTTGTCCCAAAACGAGGTCACGATGAGGCTTGCGGTGGTGTGGTTGCTGTGGATGATGCAGAAGCCCTCCTGCACCCCGCTCTCCGCGACGGCCTGCTGGACGAGCGCGGTGACGTCGTGCATACCCTCAAACTCGGTTTTAAGCGCGATCTTTTTCATGAATCCCATAAGTCGCTACCTCACAATCTCAATCTTACTCTGGCGGAACCTTGCGCAGTCGGCGTCCTTCATGTGAACCTCGCTGTCGCGCCTGAAGGGCATCGTGCCGCGGAAGCAGCCGTAGTAAGCGGCGACAAAGTCCATGGGGATGTGCTGCATAAACGCGGACATCCACGGCGACTGCGGCATCGGCGTCTTGAACACGACGGCGTTCTCGGGGAACAGCGACTCGTCGCCGTCGGTGATCACCGCCACATGGCTTCTGAGCCTGCACGCGATCTTGATCGTCTCGAGCTCGCGGCTGAAGGAGGGCGAGTCGGTGTTGGCGACGATAAAGGTGCCGACCTTGTCGACGTTCTTGATGAAGTAGTTGATGTGGCACCAGCCCTCCGAGTCGTCGTTGGTCGTAAGGCCGCCGAACGCCTCGACCATCTTGGCCGAGCCGAAGAACGCGGTGGCGTAGTCGGAGCCGTCGCCGACAAAGTCCATGACCTCGACGCCGTCCTTGTCCCACTGCCCGGCGAGCTCAAACGCCTTTTTCGCGATCTCGTCCATGACCTTTCCCGTGTAGGCGTTGACATACCTGAGCAGGCCCCTGCGGCTGTACTCGGCGTCCTCGCGCGAGATCTGCCCCTTTGCGACGCTTATATATAGGCCGAACATGATAAGCGAGAACATCGAGGAGTAGTAGGACGTGACGTTGGGCGCAAGGTCGCACGGCGGCAGACACATGGGCACGACATAGTCGGAATTGAGGGCGAGCTCGCTGTTGGGGTTGGTGGTGAACGCCGCGCTGTTCCCGCCGACGGCGCTCATCCTCGCAGCGGCCTCGGTGGGGCGCTTGGGGGCGCCCGAGATGGACACCGCGCACAGCATCGTGTTGGGGGTGGTCAACGGCTCCCAACCCTTGTAGGTGTTGTAGTAACGGGAGAACTCGACGTTGCGAAGCGCCTCGGTGGGGGTGCCGGGCACCATGCCCGTCCTTGTCGAGCGCTCGGCGTTCTCGAAAACGGGCTTCGCCGCGATCGACGCGCAGTAGCTGTCGCCGCAGCCCGTCAGGATGACCCTGCTCACGGCGGATGCGACCTCCCTCGGCACGCAGCTCTCAAACAGCTCAAACGGCTCGGCGGCGGCGATGGTGTTGACGTCCCGCACCGAGTTCCACGTCTGCCTGAGCATCTCGCTCTGATAATCCTTATAATTCATGCTGCTCTACCTCCGTCATTCCCCTACGACACACACGTCGTAGATTCTGCTGCGCGGGCCGTCGTACTCCATGAAGTAGACGCCGAGACCTCCGTCCGCGACAAGCCTGCCGTCCCTGACGATGCAGGATACCGAGCTTCCGAAAAACGCGTTTTTGAGATGTCCGGCGGCGTCCTCGGGGGACTCTTCATGCTTAAAGTTGATCCGCGCGGGGACGATCCTGCGCATCTCCTTGACGAGGTCGTCAAGCACCTCGTGCCCCCACGCGGTCGTGCGGACGATGCCCGCCGTCGAATGCTTGGTCTCGACGACAAGGATGCCGTTTTTGACCCCGCTCGCCGCAAGCACCGCGTTGACCTCCGCGGTTATGTCGTGAACGGTGTTTTTGCCCGTCTCGAGCTTTTTTGTCTCACTGTATACCATTTGCTGCTCCCTCACACAATCTTGATTTCGGTCCCGGCCTTGAGGCGTGCGTTGAGTATCTCGTCGTCAAACTCGGGCACGCCCTCGCGGAAAGCGGTCTCGCCCTTCATCGCGGCGATATAGCCCGACACAAGGTTAAAGGGCACATGCTGCATAAGGGGCGCCAGCCAAAAGTATTTGGGCTTGGGCATCGTGAAGACCTCAAAGCCCTCGGGGAACTCGGACGCGGGGGCCTCGGTGACGACCATGCAGGGGCTGCCCAGCGACTTCACCGCGGCAAGCGTCTCGAGCATCCTGCCGTACGAGGGGGTCGCCTTGTTGGTGATGACCACCCTGCCGATCGTCTCGGGGTGCAGCAGGAAGTAGTTGATGTGGCACCAGTCCTCCGAGTCGTCGTAGGTCGTGTACCCGCCGTACGTCTCGATGACCTTCGCGGAGCCGAAGTAGGCGGTGGCGTAGTCGGCGTAGTCGCCGATGAAGTCGATGCAGCGAAGATCCTTCCACTTCTTCGCTATCTCAAACGCCCTGTCGTCGTACTCCTCGACCTTGCTCTGCACCGCGGCAACATAGCGCTTGAGCTCTCTCTTCATGTCCTCGTACCCGTCGTGCGAGACGGTGTTCCGCGCGCGGCCGATGCGCAGCGCGATGAGCATGAGCGCGACCATCGACGCGTTGTAGGTCGTCGCGCCGGGGAAATACTCGCCCTCGGGGGGCAGGCCGACGTTGACGACGTGGCGGCACGCCTTTGCAAGGCGCGACTCGGGGTTGCTTGTTATCGCGATGGTGTTCGCCCCGCAGCCGGTGGCGCGTATCGCGCACTCGACGGCTCTCGTCGCTTCGCCCGAGTAGGAGATGAGGATGACCATCGGGGTGTTGGGCGAATAGCCGAGGTTTTTGCTGTTGAGGTGGCGTGAAAACTCGACCGCCCGCATGACGTTGGTCTCTATCCCGGTGACCGACTCGAACACCGGCTTTGTCGCGATGCCTGCGAGCCAGCTGTCCCCGCAGCCCGAGATGAATATCTTTTGGGCGTCGAAGATCTCCTTGATAGGCAGCACCTCGTCGAGCTGTGAGGACACCTTGTCAAAGACAAGGTTGATCATCTGCTCGCCTATCCTCGCCTGCCGCAGCAGCGAGTTTTCAAATTCCTTTTTACTCATAAGTTCTCCTTTCAAGCCCCTTTGCCCTCTTTGGGTAAACAGGGCGTGTTAAACAAAGCATACAGCATGTCCCGCCATTGAACCCCGTGCGGCTCTTCACCGCCCGGGCCGCCCGTCGGGGACATTCGCACATCGGGCCGCCGACCATATTATGAGGTGTAAAAAGGGCGCTGTCAATAGCCGCGCAGGGGTTTCTTGAAAAGGATCGTCAAGCATCCCTTTTACGCCCGCGCGGCATGAAGCCGTCCCCTCCCCGTCCGACATTTTTCGCGTCGGCGCAAGCGGCCTTATCCCGGCGCCGCCGCGGGGGAATACCCCGCAAGCGCCCGAGTAAGCAGCGTTTGCGAAGCGGCGCGCCCATCGGCAAAGCGCTGCCCGCAGCTTTAGAGCATCCGGGCGAGCAGCATGCACGGCCGAGTCCAAGCCGTCGGGGTCTACGCCCGCTTGACGCGTCGGCGCAGGACGCCCCACCTCGACATCGCGGCGGGGGAAAACAGCTCCCCACGCAGCCGGTCGGACGCCCCCGCGTCATTTTCGGCGGATGCTTTCACCCCGCCTCCCGCGCGAACCCCCGTGCCCGGCATGTCAAGGCCTGTGCCCGGCCGCGCGTCAAAGCGGGCCTCTCAGCCCTTCTTAAGCTCTGCGTACACCTTTTCGCAAAAGCGCATCATCTCTTTTTGCGAGCCCTCGGACATGTCGACGAACGGGCCGTACTGCCGCACGTTGAACGACGCGACAACGTTGCCGACGACGCAGCACATAAGCGGATCCATCCCCTCGCAGTACGCCCACATCGCGGCGGCCGTAGAGGTGTTCCCGCAGCCGGTCGGGTCGATCTCGAGCTCCCTTGCGACCGAGCTTATCATGGGGACAAAATAGGCCTCTCCCCTGTCGATCATATAGGCGCCCTTGCTGCCCACCCTGTAGTACACCGGCAGCTCCAGCCGTTTTAAGCAGGCGATGGCGTCCTCCACGTTGTCGACCCCGAATATCCTAAAGCTCTCGGGCTTGTTGCAGGAAAAGATATCGACATGCTTCATGTGGTCCCGCAGAGCGTTTAAGCCGCCCGCACGATAGATCTCCCCGGCGGGGTCGACATTGCTCTCGGGGATCTCCCACATGAGTTTGAAGCTTCTGCCTTTTTTGAGCTCGCCGAGCTCGGCATTGGTCTCGGCGTTGACCACCGAGCCGTAATAGACGCCCCGCGCGTCGCCGACAAACGGCTCAAACTCCTTCGGCGTCAAAACGGTTTTGGGGTAGTTTTCGGCTTCATACTCGGGGCCGTATATCGAGTACTCGACATAGCGCCCGTCGGGGAAGTATTTGAGCTCGTTGTAGTTTGTCTTTTCGACCTTGACGAGGAGGCCGTCGCGGCAGCACTCATTTCTGTCGTACCATTCGCCGTAAAACTCGTCAAAGTCCCTGCCGACGCCCGACACGAGCATACTGTCCCTCGTACAAAGGCGCAGGGCGGTAAAGGCATAAAATCCCCCGCCCCCCATCAGGTTCTCGATGACCCTGCCGTCGCCGAAGATGATCCTGTTCGTTATCACCGCACCGTTTGCAATGTATTTCATGGCAAACCTCCGCAGATCGTAATATAAAAGTGGAGCCGAAATCGAGCCGCTCCCCGCCGTGCGCACCGCGCCCTGCGCAATCGCTTAAGAGGGAAATCGGGCGGCCCCCGCCGCGCCCCGGGATGCCGGAGCCGAAAGGGAACCCGGTTCGCCCCGCCGCGTCGAGCGAGCTCGACGGCTTGTCCCCTCAAATGAACACACGCAGACAGCAGCCCCGCAAAAGCGCCGCATCCTCGGACAGCGGAGCCGAAAGCTCGGCTCCGCTGCCGCAAAGAAACTATATAGCTGCGCCGGCCGCTTGAGGCACGGCGTCCCGCCTGCCCCGAGCGCCTCCGCCGAACAAAAAGTGAAGATGTCGGGGACGGGCGGTAACCGCATAAAAACCCTAAGGGCTTCAGTACCGCGGCGCTTTGAGAAGGGTTCTTCGCCCCTCGATGAGCGGTTTTGCGACCTTGTCGCCCCACTCTTCGGGGTTTACCGTTTCATACGCCACCGAGATGACATTTTCGGGCACCCCGAGCGCCTCGACCGCGTCCTTTACCAAAAGCTCGGTGAATCTCTCGAGCTTTTCCTCCCCGTATCCGGGATAGAGCTTAAGTTCGATGTGCGGCATCGGCGTTATGCCTCAGCCTTCTCGCCCTTACCCTTTTTCGCCTTCTTGGTGCGGCCCTCGGTCATGCCGGTGATGCACAGGCCGACGATGGTCACGATGTAGGGGATCATCGAGGCAAACTGGGCGGGCAGACGAAGGGTCTGCGCGATGTTCGCGACCGCGTCGGCCGCGCCGAACAGCAGCGCGCACAGGAACGCCCCGACGGGATGACCCGCGGCGACGTTGCACGCGGCGATACCGATAAATCCACGGCCGGAGAGCATGTTCTTGGTGAAGTACGGGATGTACGCCATCGACATGAACAGGCCGCCCATGGCCGCGAAGAAGCCCGAGAGCATCATCGCCTTAAACTTCGTCCTGCGGACGTTTATGCCGACCGAGATGGCGGCGTTGGGGTCCTCGCCGACCGAACGGGCGCGAAGACCGAACGGCGTCTTGTAGATAAGCACAAAGACCACGACGACCGAGAGAAGGGCGACATAGGTCAGCAGGTTGGTGTCGCCGAACAGCGCGCCGAGCACCGGAACATCCTTGAGAAAGTCGAGCTTGACCTGCGGAAACACCGACGACGCAAGCGCCGCCGTGTCCGACTTGCGCCCCGTAAAGATAAACAGGGTATAGATCGTGCCCGCGCTTCCGAGGGTGTTGAGCGCAAGACCGATGAGCATCGGGCTCGTGTCGAGGAACAGGACGAAATACGCAAAGATAAGCGCAATGAGCATACCGGCAAGGATGCCGATGAGCGCGCCGAGCCACAGCGAATGGGTGTACGAGCTGCCGAGCGCGCCGCCGAGCGCCGCAAACAGCGCCATACCTTCATACGCTATGCTCGAGATGCCCGCCTTGCGGCCTATGCACGCGGCCATCGCGATAAAGATGAGCGGCGTCGCCATCCTCAAAATAGCGGTGAGCGTGCTTTCTTTAAATACAGCGGAAATAAACTCCTGCATAAATTACGCCTCCTCTTTCGCTTCGGCGCTGAGCTGTTTGTTGGCGTTGGCGACAACAGACTTTTTCTCAAGGCCGTGGAGCAGACCGCGGGCCGCAATCATGACTATGACGACCTGCTGGGCGATCTCAACGACCTCGATGGGAACAACCGAGGTGAGGTTGAGAACGTCGGCGGAGGTGCGGACATAGGCGAGGAATGCCGCCGCGGGGATGACAAACTTCGGGTTGTTGCGCGCGAGGGTCGCGATCATGACCGCGTCCCAGCCGTAGCCGGTGGAGTTGGCCCACTGAAGTCTCTCGTAGTAGCCCGAGATCTCACACGCCGCGCCGAGACCGGCGACAGCGCCCGCCGCGACCGAACCGAGAACAACGATCTTGCCGACGTTGATTCCCGAGAAGCGCGCGAACGACTGGTTGGCGCCGACCGTGCGCGACTGATAGCCGAAGCTCGACTTGTAGAGCAGGAACCAGGTCACAAACACGACGACAAGGCCGATGAGAAGACCGATGTGAACCTGCGCGGGCCCGATGTTGATGAACTTGGGCAGCTTGGCGGACAGCGCGATCTTGTGGCTCGCCTCCCACCCGGCGTCGGGGTCCTTCATGGGGCCGGTGACGAGGTAGTTGCCGAGCAGGTTGCACACATAGTTGAGCATCAGCGAGCAGACCAGCATGTTCGCCTTAAACTTGTAGTTGAGGATCGCGGGGATGAGCAGCACGGCGGTCGCACCGAGCATACCCGCAAGGGCCATGAGGATGAAGTGGATAACGGGGGGGATGCCCTCGATAACGCCCACCAGCGTGGCCGTGATGGCGCCGATAAAGATGGAGCCCTCAACCGAGAGGTTGGGCGTGTCGGCGGAGAAAAGGATACAGATAGCACAGCTCGCAAAGAGCAGCGGGCTGAGCTTGATGAGGAAGGTGCAGAACCTGTTGAAGCTCGAGACCGGCGCCGTCAGGAATGTGAGAATGTCCTTTCCGGGCGCCTTGCTGCTGAGCAGGATGAGCAGGAAGCACACCAGCAGCGCGACACCGGCCGCCATCGCGGTCCTTATCATGCTGAACCGCTTTTCGACCTGTATCGCTGTAAGATACTCTTGTTTCTTTTTACTCATGGAGAACACCTCCGATTAGCGAAGCGTCCTGCTTCTTGATGCCGAGCATGTACTCGCCGAGGGTTTCGGGAGTGACGCCGGTAAGATCCTCGAAATACGCGACGACCTCGCCCTCAAACATGACGATGATGCTGTCGCTGACGTTGATGAGCTCGTTGAGGTCCGCCGAGAACAGCAGAACCGCCGTGTCCTCATTGTCGCGAAGCTCGACGATCTTGCGCCTGATGAGGTCGGTGGCGCCGACGTCGATGCCGCGGGTGGGGTGGCTTGCGATGAGCAGCTTGGGGTCGGACGAGAACTCGCGCGCCGCGACGACCTTTTGGACGTTGCCGCCCGAAAGGGTCTTGACGGGGGCCTCGGGCCCGTCGCACTTGACCAAAAACTCACCGATGAGCTCTTTGGATCGGCTCTCGATATACTTGTGGTCGAGCACGCCCTTCTTGCTGTACGGCGCTTTGTAATAGCGGTCGGAGATGAGGTTCTCCTGGATAGCCTGCGTCGAGGAGACGCCGTAGATCATGCGGTCCTCATGAACCATGCCGACGCCCATCTGACGGATGACGTTGATGGGTGTCTTGCCGATCTTTTTGCCGTTTATCTCAATGGAGCCATTTTGAAGCGGGATAAGACCGCAGATGGTCTCGGACAGCTCGCTCTGGCCGTTGCCCTCGACGCCCGCCACGCCGAGAATCTCTCCCGCACGGACGTCGAAGGACACGCCGTTGAGGGCGTTGACCCCGAACTTGTTCACGTGGACGAGGTCGCGGACCTTGAGGACGGTGTCCTTGGGTTGCGCCTTCTCCTTGTCGATATCGAGCATGACGTCTCTGCCGACCATCATGCGGGAGATATCCTGAATTGAAACATCGTCTATGTCGGCCGAACCCGTGACCTCGCCGAGGCGCAGGCAGGTTATGCGGTCGCAGATCTGCTTGACCTCCTGAAGCTTGTGGCTGATAAAGACGATGGTATAGCCCTGGTTTTTTAGCTCGATGAGCTGCTCGAACAGCTCGTCGGTCTCCTGCGGGGTGAGAACCGCCGTCGGCTCGTCAAGGATGAGGATGTTGACGCCGCGCAGAAGAACCTTGAGTATCTCGACCCTCTGCTTGTAGCCGACCGAAAGGTCTTTGATAAGCGCGTTGGGGTCGACGGGAAGGTTGAACTTTTTTGCCGTCTCATAGGTCATCTCGACGGCCTTTTTCTTGTCATAGAAAAGCTTTGACTTTGTGGGCTCGGTGCCGAGCACCATGTTCTCGGCGACCGACAGCGAGTCGACCAGCATGAAGTGCTGGTGAACCATGCCTATGCCGAGCGCGAGCGCGTGTAAGGGGCTTTCGATGTGGACTTCCTCGCCGTTAAGGAGAATTCGGCCTCTTTCAGGGCTCTCGTGGCCGAAAAGAACCTTCATCAGGGTCGTCTTCCCGGCTCCGTTCTCTCCTACGAGTCCGTGGATTTCGCCCCTGCGAAGCTGGAAATTTATATCCTTGTTGGCGACAAAGCCGTTATCATAAATTTTGGTTATGTTCTCCATTGCGAGAACAATGTCATGATTCATGTTAACGCTTTTGTCTTTATCCATTGCTTGTCTCCAAATCAATACGGAAGAATTTTTTTGAAATGCCTAAAGACACTTTAAACAAGCCGGCCGTCTTTAACTATGTATAAAGACGGCCGGCACAGACCTAAATCTGCTTATGTGTCGAGCAAAACTTACTCGGCGGCGTCCGCAGTGGCCTTGATGGAATCGATAAACTCAGTGGTGGCGCCGACAGCGGTGTCAACCGGGATCTTACCGGCCATGAGGTCGTCGACTATCGCCTGATACTGAGCGTAAACCTCAGGCATACCCTCTTTGACGACCTTCACAAACTGCGGGGTCTCGACCATCTCAAGATAGCCGGAGTCAACGCCGAACTGGGTGTGCTTGCCAAACTCGAGCTCGCCGTTGTAGAACTTGACCATCGCGTCATAGACAACGCGGCCGAACTGCTTGATGGCGGAGGACACGACATAGTCGGCCGTGGGGGAACCCGAAGCCTCGAGCTGCGCGCCGAAGTCGGTGTCAACGCCGAAGGCATAGTGGCCGGCAGAGGCAGCGGCCTCGCAGCCGCCGAATCCCGCGCCGCCGCAGACGGTGAAGACGACGTCGGCGCCGAGGTTGAACTGGTTGGTCGCAAGCTCGTTGCACTTGGCGGTGTTCACCCAGTCGCCGACATAGCTGTACAGAACCTTTATATCCTTGTCGACATAGTGAACGCCCTCGATGTAGCCGATGAGGAAGTCCTCAATGGCGGTGTTGACCGCCGCGCCGCACCAACCGACGACCTTGTCGGCGTTGATGTTGGGGTCGCCCTCGGCGGTGGTCATCAGAGCGGCAAGCGCGCCCGCCATAAAGGCAAGGGTGTTCTGGTCGCAGGCGAAGCTGGCGATGTTCTTGGTGTAGTCAAGCGTATAGTCAACGCTCGTATCAAACAGAATCCACTTCTGGTCGGGGAACATCTCGGCAGCCCTCTCGACGTGCTCGGGCATGTTGTAGTAACCGGTGACGATCACGTCATAGCCCTGCTGGCAGATCTCGGGGAGGGTGGTCGAGTGCTTGGTGTCGTCGCTGTTGCACTCGTAGGTGTCGAGCGTGGAGCCCGTCTCCTCGCAGAACCTCGTGAGCTCCTCATAGATGAGGTCCTCACAGCTCAGCGTGCCGAGGGACTGAACAACGTACATCATGATCTTAAGGGGCTTGGGACCGTCGGTACCGGGGTCGGCGCCGCCGCCGGCGTTGTCGCCGCCCTGGTTGTCGACGTTCGCATCGTTCCCGCCACCGCCGCCGCAGGCGCAAAGGCCGAACGTCAAGGCGAGGACGAGAAGAAGTGCAAGAAACTTTTTCATGTTTACTCCTCTTTTCTTGGGAATATTTATTTTTTGCGCACCTCCGTGCGCGGGGGAACCGTTTTGTGCGCGAGCCGAGGGATTAAAGGCCTGTTTGTCGGAATTGCGAAGAGCAATTCCGACGCCCCCTCCCTTTTTGCAGAGAAAGGCAAAAAGGCCCCGTTGTCGCGTGTTGTCGCGTTTTATAAACCTAAGGCAGACCCGCGTCTTGCGGCGGCATCGTGCGCGGCGGCGGCCCCTCTCCCCTGTCAAAAACAAGGCAAGCGCGCTCGTTTTTTAAGGGCGGGACAGCCTCTCGGCGCTCAAATCATACCGCCGAGCGCCCGCAAAATCAGTCGTAACTCTTGAGGGTGTCGAACAGCAGCCTGCGGAATTTATCCATGTCAAAGCGCATGCCGACGTGGGTGTTGGGCGCCTTGCCCCTGAAGGGCGAGCCCTCTTCTGCGTCGTCCCATCTCTTGGGCGAGTCGAGATCAAAGTCGACATCGGGGTCGTGCATCTGCAGCGGGCGCAGGTCGGTCACCGTCATGCCGCGCGTAAGGGTGCCGTTGAGCTCGATGTCAACGTGCAGGTACGCCGACTTGACGATGGACGGGTCGATGAGCCACGCAACGGTGCACGCGTCGTGCAGGTGCGCATCGCCGCCGTGCGCAAAGAAGTCGAGCAGCTCGGCCGCGAAGACGCCCGCGCCGTTGCCGAACGAGCGCATCGTCTCGATGTCCTCTTTGGTGACGGGGCACTGGCGCGTCAGGTTGACGCCGCACATATAGAGGTCAAGACCGCTGTTGAACACCTTGTAGGACGCCTCGGCGTCGACCCAGATGTTGAACTCGGCCGCAGGGGTCCAGTTGCCGCAGTACGCGCCGCCGCCCATGATATAGAGCGCCTTGGCCTTTTGGGCGATGCGGGGCTCTTTGTTGAGCGCCGAGGCGATGTTGGTGAGCGGGCCGGTGGCGACAAGGGTCACGTCGTCGTTGGCCATGACCGTCTCGACGATGAAGTCGACCGCGTGCTTGCTCTCGGGCTTGCGCTTGGGCGGGTTGAGCTTGGGGCCGTCCATGCCGCTCTCGCCGTGGACGTTTGCCGCGATGACCAGCGGCACCGTCGAGGGCCCGGCGTGCCCGGGATACACGGGAATGTCGGTGCGACCTATCTTCTCAAGCACCTGAAGCGCGTTGCGCGTGGTGTTGGAGAGCAGACCGTTGCCGCCGACGGTGGTGACGCCCAGCACATCGAGGTGCTTTGCCGCGAGCATAATCGCAAACGCGTCGTCATGTCCGGGGTCGCAGTCAAGGATGATTTTCCTCATGATATGTCCTCTCTTTTATCTTTTAGGGACGGCATTGTTGAATATCTTGACAATGTCGTCTTTGTTCAAAACCATGCAGGAGCCGATGACGTCGCTTCCGAAGGCGTGGCTCGCGGTCTCGGCCATCTCCTCGATGCGATCGGTCTCGATGCCGAAGTCCTCAAAGGAGGTGGGCAGCCCGAGCAACTTGAAGAAGTCGGTCAGGCGCAGGATGCCCTCGCGGGCCGCGGCGTCGTCGTCCTCGGCCTCGACGCCGAACACCTTTCGAGCAAAGCGAGCAAAACGCCATGTATGCTGCTTGCAGACATAATCCATCCACGCGGGGGTGATGATCGAAAGGCTCGCGCCGTGCGGGGTGTCGTACAGGGCGCTGAGCTCGTTTGCGATGTTGTGGGACGACCAGTCCTGGTTTCTGCCGACGCCGACGGTGTCGTTGTGCGCCACCGTGCCCAGCCACATGACCTCAGCGCGGTATTTGTAGTTTTGGGGTTCCTTCATCACAAGCGCGCCGAACTTCACGATTGCCTCCATGACGCCCTCGCACATGAAGTCGATGCAGTTGAGCTCGTCATCGTCGGTGAAGTATCTCTCCATCGCGTGGGAGAGCATGTCGGCGATGCCGCACGCGGTGATGAAGGGCGGAAGGGAACAGCACAGCTGTGGGTTCATGAACGCATAGCGCGGGCGCAGACAGTCGTTGCTCGTCAGCGCCTTGATGTGCTTTTCCTCATTATTGATGACGGCGACGCCCCCCGACTCGCTGCCCGTCGCGGGCAGGGTGAGCACCACCGAAACGGGCAGCGCCCGCTGCGGCTTGAGCTTGCCCTCAAAAAAGTCCCACACGTCCCCGCCGTACAGCACGCCCGCGGCCACCGTCTTTGCGGTGTCGATGACGCTGCCGCCGCCGACGGCGACCACCGCGTCGACCCCGTTTTCACGGGCGAGCTTTATGCCGTCATAAACCCTCGCGAGGCGCGGGTTGGGCACGATGCCGTCGAGCTCAAGCACCGTTATCCCGTGCGAGCGAAGCTCGCCGAGAACCCTGTCCATGAGCCCTGTCTCAAACAGAAATTTGTCCGAGCTGCGGCACAAAAGAACCTTTTTTATTCCGTCCGCCGCAAGCTGTTCGCCTATCCTGCATTCTGCGTTCTCGCCGAAGATAAAGCAGGTCGGCGTGCAGTGTCTGAAGTTGTTAAGCATTTGTATCCAATTCTCCGATAAAATAATCTCTTAACTCGCGGGAGGTCTCGCACACCACGTCGGGCTTTTGCAAAAGCAGCTCGTCCCTGTCGCCGTCGCCGTACAGCACGCCCACCGACATAAACCCGTTCTGCTTTGCGGCGGTCACGTCCCACGCCGTGTCGCCGATGTAGACGCAGCGGGTGGTGTCAAAGCCGCTCGAAAACCGCTTGAGGCGCTCCTCCTTGGTGGTCACGTCGCCCTCGGAATCCTTGGCGCCGCAGTAGTCGTCAAAATACCAGCCCCAGCCCTTTTTCTCCAAAATCCGCCCGAGGGACATGTGCCCCTTGTTGGAGAGGATGCCGGTGGGGATGCTTTTGTTCTTCAAAAAGCCCAGCAGCTCTGCGATGCCGTCGTAGAGCACCGTCTTGTCATAGCTTGTGACATATCTGTAATGGTTGTTCACGCTGCCCCGTATCCTGCGGCAGTCGCTCTCGGAGATGCCGGGATAGAGGCGTTTTGCCATCTCGTCGATCGGCAGCGCGAGGTTGCGGTTGTCGCGCGAAAAGCTCTTCGGAAGGTAGTACCCGCAGCGGTCAAATCCATAGTCGACCGACGCCCACACGTCGGCGGCGGTGTTTGCGATTGTGCCGTCAAAATCGAACAGAACCGAGGTAAATTTGTTCATCAGACGACGGTCTCCTCTCTGAGCTTTATGTTGTTTTAAATTCATCGCGGGCGGCCCGAAGCGGGGTGAACCGCTCGGCGGCCGCAGGCTCTTAAGGCTCCCTTACCGCGCGTCGTTCCGCTTACGCGCGGGAAAAAAGGGAAAATCGGGGATACAGCAAGCCCTCAAGTCTGTATCTATTCCCTCGGCCCTTGGGCTTCCCCCACGGGGGAAGCCGTCAGCGCAGCTGACTGAGGGATTGCGCCCTTGACCTTGAGCCTCCCCTGTGCAAGGGGAGGTGTCGGCGGAGCTGACGGAGGGGTTGACTGCGCAAGGCTTTTTTCACATGAACATGCCTTGTGTTGCAGCATGAGCTCACAGCATACAATCCCCCCGCCGCTTCGCGGCCCTCCCCCCTTTACACAAGGGGGGCTTGAGGCTCTCGGCAGGCCCTAAAGCTTGCACCCATCCATCGGGTCGCACGCCCTTAGGCTCCCTTACCGAACACAATCGGTACGGCGTTCGATACACCCTGCGGGACTATGCAGGGCGTGTGTAAAGGGAGCTGTCAGCGTTAGCTGACTGAGGAATTGTAAAGCCTTGTCAAGGAATTTACTTTGGAAATCAAGCTTGCCTCGGAATTTTAGGCTTCGTCCGTCAATCCCCCCGCCGCTTCGCGGCCCTCCCCCCTTTGCACAAGGGGGGCTTGAGGCTCTCGGCAGGCCCTAAAGCTTGCACCCATCCATCGGGTCGCACGCCCTTAGGCTCCCTATAAAAAATGGGGGCTTTCGGACGGCTCGCTGCAAACGCTCCCGGGCTTATTCGGCGGTGCTCTTCGGGGGCGCCGCCACGATGCACGCCTTGCCCCAAATCGTCCCGGCGACGACAAGCACCGACCCCGCAATCACGGGGAGCGTCAGCTTGACGCCGAGCAGCACGGCGCTGAGAATCGTGGAGAAGACGGGCAGGAAGTTCGCCACAAAGATAATCAGCATGTGGTTGCCCTTCTGCATCGAGAGGTTCCAAAACATCGTCGCAAGGAAGCCCGAGAGAACGATCAGGTAGAACAGTTCGCCGAGCTGTTGGACGGCAAGCTGCTGCGGCTCGTCGACAAAGACCGTCACACCGTAGCACAGCACGCCGGTGATGATCATAAAGAGCCCGGCGGCGTCGTAATCGTCGTCCCCCACTATCTTGCGGTTGAGGTTGGAATAGAGCCCCCACGAAACGGAGGAGATGAGCGAGAGCACGCTCGGCCAAAACGCGTCGACAAACATCACCTTGAGGGTGTGCAGAATCGAGAAATTCGAGCCGTCCGCGTTGGCGATGAGGATGCCGATAAAGCAGACGGTGACGCTCACCGGGAACCAGGGCGACACCCTGTTTTCGTCCCTGAACATGATCACCGCGACGACAAGCGTCATGAGCGGCCACATCAGCCGGATAAGCCCGCTCGTCACCACCTGCTCGCGCGTCTCGGCGATGCCGATGGCGAGGTTGGTGCTGAGCCTGTAGATTATGTACAGCGGCCCGCAGATGAGCCAGTAGCTGAGCGGGGCTTTTTTGTAGCTTTTAATCCCCGAGCGCTTGATTTGGGTGACGGTGGAGAGCACGCCCGCGCCGAGGTTGTTGAGCCCGTTTGAGGAAAAGTTCCCGTAGGTCTCGGCAAGCGAGCGGCCGAAGGCGTTGCTCATGCCCCAGATGAGGACACCGACGAGACCCATCAGGGTGTATTTATTCTTTGATTTATTCTGTGTTTCGGTATTGTCCGGCATGTCAGCGCGCCCTCTCGGTCTTTTGTATGAATTCGAGCAGGGTCTGCTCGTCGGGTGTGTATCTTGAGCTGTTGCCCGACACCTTGTACGCGGCGACAGCGTTGCCCCAGCCCACGGCGTCCGAGAGGGAGAGCCCCCGCAGCATGCCCGCGATAAACCCGGCGTTAAAGGCGTCGCCCGCGCCGGTGGTGTTTTTTACCGGCACCCTGTAGGCGCTTTGGAGCTCCTCCCCCGCCTCGCTGACGGTGTAGGATCCCTCGCCCCCCATGCGGGCGATGACGGTTCTGCCGCCGACGGCAAAGCTCCTCACGCTGTCGCGCCAGTCGCCGCACGGGCAAAAGCTGTAGAACTCATCCTTGCCCGAGCCGAGCAGATATCTGACATAGGGCAGCGTGTCCAAAACCGCCTGTTTTATCCCCTCGTCAAGGCTCTCGGCGTCGCCGACACGCGTGTTGAGGTCAAACGAGGTGGGCACGCCCGCCTCGTAGGCCGCCTTGAAGATGACGGGAAGGGTGCGGCGCACGCTGCCGTCGAACATGTAGGTCATGCCCGAGGCGTGCAGCCAGGTCGCCGTCCGCACCTTGTCGAGGTCGACGCCCTCGAGGTCGTAGTTGACGTAGGACACGTCCTCGCGCGGGAACGCCCAAAGGTGGCGCTCGCCGCCCGGCTCGATAAACGCGAAGACACAGACGGTGTTGCTGTTTTTGTCGGTGACGGTGAGGCTGTCGTCGATGCCCTTTTCGGCGAACTCGGCGCGCATGAACTTGCCGCCGTAGTCCTCGCCGAGGGTGCCCATGAACGCCGTGGGGACGCCGAGCTTCGCGAGCGCGACCGCTGTGTTGGCGCTTGTGCCCCCGCCGCCCACCGTGGGCGCGACGCGCTTATCGGACGGCGCGCCGCTGTGCTCGGGGGACATGATGCCCTCGAGCGGGACGGTGACGTCGACGCACGCGTCGCCCATGACGATCGCGCGGGAAAACCTCTCAGGCATTTTTAGCGGCCTCGATGAACGCCTTGACCTTTTCGGGGTCCTTGCCGTTGCCCGTCTCGTCGGTGAAGGCCTGCGGCAGGTTGGTGCGCGTGCACGAGTCGACGCCGTAGGGTTTTGTGACTCGGATGGCCTCGGCGACGTTGTCGGCGTCGAGACCGCCCGCGATGATGCACTTGACGTCGGTGGCCTCGATGATCGCGCGGTCGATGCCCCAATCGTGGGTGGCGCCCGTCGCGCCGATGCCGATGTCGCTCGTCGGCTCCTTGGTGTCGATGAGGAAGAAGTCGGTCAGCGGCTCGTATTTTCTTATCAGCTCGAGGAGCTCGGGCCACTGCTCTTCATACGGGACGCCCGCGTAGACGGGCAGCGCCTGCATGATCTTGAGCCCGGGATAGGTGTCGCGGATCCTCTTGACGCCCTCGGGGGGGATGTCGCGGATGTCGCCCGAGAGGTGATAGACGTCGGGCATGCACAGCGACAGGTCGTGAATGATCTCGTCGACGTCGTTCGCGATGGTAAGGCCCACCTTGACAACGGTGTCGGGCAGGTTGTCGAATATATACTTTGCCTGGGCGCAGTCCTTCTGCTGCGGGCCGAGGTGCTTGACCTCGCCGAACGCGACGCCGATGTGGTCGGCACCGAGCTTTGCGCACATCTGCGCGTCTTCAAGGTTTTTAATTCCGTAAATCTGGGTAATTACGTTTGCCATGGCTCCTCCGATACTTTTTAAACGCATATTTGTACCTACATCTCACATAGATAATTATAAAACAGCTCTCTGTATATTTTCAATAGGCAAATTTGCTGATTATCTATCATTATTTTTGTGCAAAATTTAATTGACAGCAACTTGACACAGTCGTTTTTGCATGATATGTTAAGCAGGAGTATGAGGTAAATATAAAATGCATATCACCCACAGTCAAACCACCGAAAAACAGATCCCCAAGCATCGGCTGATCACCGCCGACCTGATAAACAAGATAAATATGGGCGTTTATCCCGAGGGCTCGCTGCTGCCGGGCGAATTTGAGCTCGCGAAGATATACTCCGCAAGCCGCAACACCGTCCGAACCTCGCTGAGCAGCCTCGAAAAGACGTTCAGGATAAAGCGGATACAGGGCCGCGGCACCATGGTGCTGCCGGCGATAGACGCGCAGAACAAGAGCGAGTACGCCTCGCGCGGGTTCACCAACTATCTGCGCAACAACACCGACGCCGAGGTGACCACCAAGACGCTCTCCCTCGGCCTCGTCCCCTGCCCCGGCAGCTTTTGCGAGCAGTTCCCCGGCTATGTCGACCTCTCGCGGATGCTGTCCTACAAGCGGGTGTATCTCTGCGGCGGCGTCCCCGCGGCGTACATCTCAAGCTATATCCAGACGAGCGACCTGCCCGGAATCGAGCGGTTCAACTTTGAGACTGTCTCCTTCGCGACGGTGGTGCGACGCCTCGGCATCGACTTCCGCTACAGGCGCGGCCACTGCAAGGCGGTCGCCGCCGACGACGAGCTTTCCGCCGCATTGCGCGTCGACATCGGCACGCCGCTTCTTCGCTATCGCTACGAGACGTGCGACGCAAAGACGATGCTCTCCCCCACGCTCGAGGTCGGCACCATCTACCTCAACACCGACGAAGCCCCCTTTATCGTCGACTCGTTCCACTGACGCAGGGGGTCTCCCCGCGCGTCACCCCCAAAAAGCTCTTTTGCGGGGCGGCTTCGCACAACTTGTATTTGTATTTATTGTCTTAATAATGCTATCTTCAATTAAATATGCTCGTACCGCGTTGTGCGATTGTGCCCGAGCGCCTTTTTTGCGTCGGGCCTCTCGCATCGCGTTTGACAAAATGCCCAAAGCGGCCGGCAGAAACTGCCGACCGCTCTTTTTATTTCTTTAATTCGGTTCTTAAGCCGGCAAGGGCGGGCAGCCGCCGGCCAAATGCCCGTGCGGGCGTCGGCAGCCGTCTTGAGCCGCGGCCTTAACAGGGGACATGCAGAGGACACGCGAAACGGGCGCGCCGTCTACTCAACCTCGACCATGTCGGTGTAGAAAATATTTTGATAAACGTCCGATATCCTGTAGCACACAAGCAGCCGGTCGCCTTGTGTCCGCTCGTACGTGACCGCCGGCATACGCGAGCCCACCGTGACCCCTTCGCCGAACATCTCGCGGCCCTCAAAGCTGCCGTCATAGCCGTATCTGTCGCACACAAACTCGAGCGTGTCCCCCTGCTTGAGCTGAAGCAGCTTGCCGAGCGCGCCCTGTGAGCCGCTGTCGGCCGCGCGATAGCCTGCGATGTAGCCGTTGTCGACGCTGTCGATCCAGCGCAGCTCGAGCTCTATCTCCTGCTCGCCGTTGAGCAGGGCGCTGACGGTGCTGACAAACACCGTCGAGTCGTCGGTCACCACGGTGCTCTGCGCATAGCTCGGCACCACGCACCCGCCCACGGCGACCCACGTGCCGTCAAAGTCGGGCACGAGGTTGTCGTTGTCGTCGGTGTAAAAGACGGCGTCGCTTCCGAGGTCGATGTAGCCGTCGCCGTCGTCCACCACGAGCGACAGCTCGACCGAGACGATCTCCTCCCACTGCTCGGGCGAGACGGGCACGACGTACCCGCCGCTGCCGTCCGCCACCGTCTCAAAGCCGGACGCGACATAGGCCCCGCCGAGGCCCCCGAGCGGGAAGAGGGAGTCCGCCTCCCCCGTCCTGCCCGACATCATCGTCTCGATGAACCCGTCAAAAAAGCCGAGCACCCGCTCGAACCCGATGTACCTGTAGAACCCCTTCGCCATCGGGTAGGCGTCGAGGTCGGTGTAGGGGTAATACATCGACAGACCGTGCACGCCGTTTGCGGCGCTGTCGTTGCGGAACTTGACCGCGCTCTCGACCGCCTTTATGAGCTTTTCGCTCGAGTCGGTGTCCATCGCACGGGCGAGGTCGACGATGTCGACAAGGTCATACTCGCCGTATGAAAAGCTGCACGCCGCTGCCCTGCTCGACGACAAAAAGTTGAACCCGCCCTGCGCAAGCAGAGCGTCCGCGTCGTCGATAAAGGCGCACAGGCAGTCGTACACATAGGGCATCTCGCGCAGCGATATGCACGAGAGGGTGTCGGTGTCCTCGCTTGTGCGCGCATAGTCGCGTATGATGACGCCTGCCAACTCGGACGTCGGGAGCGAGGGGTTGTCCGACAGCTCGCTCAGCCAGGACGAATACTCCCAGCCGGTGGACGGCTCGGTCTCCTGCGACGCAATCAGCCAGTCGGCGTACGGCTCGAGGGTGTACGCCACCTCGACCGAAGCCATGAGGCAGGCGTCAAAGCCGACAAAGTCGAACTTTACGCCCGCGCGTTCGAGCGCGTTGGATATGTCGGGCAGAAACAGCGAATCGGACGGGTGCAGCTCGTCGTACCCGAACCCGTACACCGAGCCGCCGCCGTGATCCCAAAAGATCAGCCCATAGCGGTCGGCGGGGTAGCTTTCACTGCAAAAGCCGATGAAATCGGCGAGCTCGTTCACCGACAGCATCCGCGCCGTCCCCCGCTCGTCGAGCTTGACAAGGTTCTTTCCCTCGATGAGCCATCGCTCGACCTGCCCGTCGGTGATGCGCCTGTCGGTCCAGTCTGAGCACCCGCCCGTCTCGAGCACCACATTGACGCCGTCCGACCCGTCGGCCCGCAGCATCTCGGCGATGTCCGCGGTCGCACTGCCGCCGTCCGACTCGAGGTCCGAGCCGACCATGTACACCATGACCGTCACGGTGTCCGAGCCGTCGCCCTTCAGCACGGTGTAGGGGTCGCGGAACTCGACGCCCGCTATGTCGCCGCCCGCAATCACCCCGGGGTCGCCCGGCAACGGCGGGGACGGCGGGGACGGCGGGTCGAGCGTCGACGGGAAGGTTATCGCGGGGGTGTCGGGCTGCGCGGGTTCATCATAAGACAGGGCGATGAAGCAGACGACGAAGGCCACGGCCGCCAGTGCGCCGAGCACGCTCAGCAGCATCCCCCGCGCGCCGCCTCGTTTGCCCGAAAACATCTGCGCGGGCTCGCCGTATCCGCGGTAGGGAGCGTTGTACGACGTGCTGTTGTTCGGGGCGCTGCCGTAGGGGGCGTTGTACGGCATGTCATTGTTCTGCGCCCCTCCGTAGGGGGCATTGTACGGTGTACCGCCGTTCGGTGCGCTGTGAAAAGATCCGTTATATGATACCCCGCCGTTCGGCGCGCCGCCTCCCGACGGTGCGACACCCGATATGCCCCGCACGGCGCTCACGCGGCCGCCGCAAAAGGGGCAGCAGTCGCTCTTGTCGTCAATCTGTTTTCCGCAGCATCTGCAAAACATTTAAAACGGTACCTCCCGGCGCGTTGTTCACTCTGCATTCAGTATATCATCAGTTTTGTCTTTGTCCACCCCCCTCCCCGCTGCGGGCCGCTGTCCTCTCGGGAATGTACCCGACACGATGGCCTGCGGAAAGCCGCGGAAGAGCGGCATCGGAAAGGGCGGCGACGGCGCCCCGCCGTCCTGCGCAGACCTCTCCCCCGTGACCCATGCGCGCACACGGCGGGCGGGCGGCGCGGCCGAATGTCCGCAGTTTTCCAACGTTTTTCCAGTCGTGCGCGGGCCGCGCGAATTGTAACCAATTTGTAACTGTCTGATTGACAGCCGCCGCAAAATATAGTATGATTATTTCTGTTCACAATTTATTAAAAATTGCCTTGAACGGCATCGGAAAGGAGTAATCTATGCCTCAAAAGAAGAAAAAGCGCTTCGGCGACAGACGGGACGCGACGCTGATCACCAAGGCCGACCCCATGCATCTCTTCATGCCCTATGTCTACGTCAACGAAGCGGACAACGAGGCTTTTATACAGGAGCAGATCGATATCACCAACCTGCTCCGCTATGTCGCAAAAAAGAACGGGGAAAACCCCGAGTACAAATACACCCCGTTTCACGTGATCGTCGCCGCCATCGTCAAGATGATCCACCTTCGCCCCGTGCTCAACAGGTTCTACAAGGGCTACCGCTATTATCAGCGGGACGAGGTCTCGGTCGCGTTCACGGTCAAAAACGTGTTCTCCGACACGGGCTCCGAGTCGCTTTTGTTTATGAAGTACGACGAGAACGCGACGCTCGACAGCATACATAACGACATCAAAGAGCGCCTTATGCGGGTGCGCGACAGGGGCGAGATCGACAACTCGATGGATCAGATGGGCAGCCTTGTCAAGCTGCCGCGCTGGCTGCTTCGGATCGTCGGCTTTTTCATAAGACGCCTCGACTTTTACGGCAGACTTCCCGACAGCCTGATCAAAGAGGACCCCAACCACGCGACGGCCTTTATCTCCAACCTCGGCAGCATCAACCTCAAGGCCGGCTATCACCATCTGACCAACTTCGGCACCAACTCGCTGTTTGTCGTCATCGGCAGATATCACAAGGCGCCTGTCTTCTCGGACGACGGCAGCTATGAGATGCGCGACATGGTCGACGTCGGCATAACACTTGACGAGCGCATAGGTGACGGATATTACTTTTCAAAGTCTCTCAAGCTTTTAAAACATCTTTTGGACAACCCCGAGCTGCTCGAGCGGCCCGCGGGCGAGGAGGTAGACTATGACTGAAAAGAGGCCCAACGCCCCGTGGCTTAAAAGCTACGGTGACGTCCCCGCAACCATCGAGTATTCGCGCCGCACGATGTACCGCGAGTTTGCCGCGTGCGTCGAGCGGTATCCCGAGTATACCGCGTACAGCTATATGGGCACCACAGGCACATACACAAAGCTGCTGCAGCTGGTCGACCTGTGCGCAAACTCGCTGTATGCCGTCGGCGTAAGGCCCGGCGACAGGGTGACGGTGTGCATGCCCAACTGCCCGCAGGGCGTCGCGGCGCTCTACGCCGTCAACAAGCTGGGCGCGGTCGCCTGCATGATCCACCCGCTCTCGAGCGTCGGCGAGATCGAGTTTTACCTGCGGGATTCCGAGTCGGTCGCGGCGATTGTGTTCGACGGCGCGCACGAAAAATTCTTTGAGGCGATGAAGTCCTGCCCGCTCAAGACCCTCGTCGTCAGCACCCCCGCGGACGAGCTCGGCGCAATCAAGCGCTTCGGCTACGGCCTCACGATGGGCCGCAAGATAAAAAAGCCCCCCATCACCCGCGGAACCTATAACTGGAAGGCTTTCAAGGCGCTCTCAAAAACCGTAAAGGGCGACGTCGAGTGCCCCCGCGAAGCCACCGACCCCGCCGTCATCCTCTACAGCGGCGGCACGACGGGCACCTCGAAGGGCATCCTGCTCTCCAACCTCAACTTCAACGCGCTCGGCGCGCAGGTTCTCGCTATGGCCCGGTGCTATGAGCCGGGCGACAAGATGCTGGCCGTCATGCCCATGTTCCACGGCTTCGGCCTCGGCGTCTGCATCCACACCATGCTGATAAACGGCGGCCATTGCGTGCTTGTGCCCCGCTTCAATGCCGAGAGCTACTGTCAGCTCATCAAAGACCAGCACCCCAACTTTATCGCGGGCGTGCCCACCCTTTACGAGGCGATGCTGCACGTCGACTGGGACGGCTATGACCTCAGCTTCTTCAAGGGCATCTTCTCGGGCGGCGACTCGCTTCCCATCGACCTCAAGCACAGGTTTGACGCCTTTCTCAAAGAGCATGGCGCGACCGTCAAGATACGCGAGGGCTACGGCACCACCGAGTGCGTCACCGCGAGCTGCCTTACGCCCTACAACACCGACAAGGACGGCACCATCGGCTTCCCCTTCCCCGACACCTTTTACAAGATTGTCGAGCAGGGTACAACCGAAGAGCTCCCCTACGGCTACGACGGCGAGATCTGCATCTCGGGCCCGACCGTCATGCTCGAGTACATCAACCAGCCGCAGGAGACCGCCGACACCCTGCGCGTCCACGCGGACGGCAGGATATGGCTGCACACGGGCGACCTCGGCATGATGGACAAGGAGGGCTTTGTCTACTTCAAGCAGCGCATCAAGCGCATGATTATCTCGTCGGGCTACAACATCTATCCCTCACAGATAGAGAATATCATCGACAACAACGAGATGGTGCACCTCAGCTGTGTCATCGGCGTGCCCGACAAATACAAGATGCAGCGCGTCAAGGCATTTGTCGTGCTCATGCCGGGGTACGAGCCCAACGACGAGACGCGCGCAAAGCTGCTCGACTATCTCGGCAAAAACATCGCAAAGTACATGATGCCGAAGGAGATCGAGTTCAGGGAGTCGCTTCCCAAGACCCTGGTCGGCAAGGTGGCGTACACCGTCCTCGAGGCCCAGGAGGCCGAAAAGCGCGAGGCCGAGCAAAAGGCCGCCGAGGCGCAGCAATAAAGACCGAACGGCGCTTTGCGTTCATGTATCATCGGACAGTTTATAAGGTCTTTGCCGCTTTTGCGGCAGGGACCTTTTTCCTGTTTATGCGCCGCGGGCCGTCCTCCCCCGCCGGACCGCGCTCTCGGCCGCCGTGAGCCGCCGCGCCGCACGCGGTTTTTGCGGCGGGACATCGCGTCGGCCTCTTTTTAATGTTTTTTTAATCCTTTCGCGTCGTCCTCGTGATATACTTAAATCACGCGTCGGCGCTTGACACACTGCGCACCGCATCCCGTACACGCCCGACACGGTACAGGGCGCGGCGATTCTTTGAACGCCGCCCCGCCGCATCGGTTTGCGGGCAAAAACGTCCGAGCGCGCAATTCTCCCGAGGGGGTTCTAAAAATGGATGAAAAAAAGCCGAGAACCAAAAAGGCCGCCCGGATAGCCCTGTGGGCTTTGGCGGCGGTCTTTGTCCTGTTTTCAATCGCTTCGATGGTGTTTATCAAGCTGGGATACGACGAGGCATTTTGCAGAACCGTCCCGCGCGAGCGGACGATGTACCTGCGGTATGCCGATATAAGCGGCGAATACCCCTACAGCGCCGTGCGTTTTATGTCGGGAGAAAACGAGCTTGCTGGTTATGTATTCGGGCAGCAGAACACAAAGGGGCTCGTGGTCATGTCACACGGCATGGGCGGCGGCGCGGAAAACTACTGCGCCGAGATAATGGCTTTTGTCGACAGCGGTTTTCGGGTCCTTGCGTTTGACAACACCGGGTGCCACAACAGCGAGGGTGAGAGCTGTGTGGGGCCCAACCAGTCGGCGCTCGACCTCGACGCCGCGCTGTGCTATGTCGAAAGCGCGCCCGAGTTCGCGGGCCTCCCTGTTCTTCTGTACGGTCACAGCTGGGGAGGATATGCCGTCTCCGCCGTGCTGCCGCGCGGGCACGACATCGCGGCGGCGGTGAGCGTGGCGGGCTTTAACCGGCCCATGCAGATGGTCATCGAGTGGATAAAGGACTCGATGGGGCTTCTCAGCTACATCGAGTACCCGTACATCTATCTCTATCAGCTCGCGCTGTTCGGCGCCGGCGCGAACGCGGGGGCCGTTGACGCAATAAACCGAGCAGACACGCCGGTGCTTGTCATTCAGGGCGATGCCGACACCGTCATCCCTCCCGACAGCGCGGCGATATACGCCTCTCGGGACAGCATAACCAACCCAAACGTGCAGTACATCGTACGAAGCGAGCCCGGGCAGAACGGGCACTCAAACCTTGTCCAGTCAAAGGAGGCCCTTCGGTACGGCGACGAGCTCGACGAAGAGCTTGACAGACTGCGCGAGGAGTACGGCGGCGAGATACCCGAGGCAGAGCTCGACAGGTTTTATTCATCCGTCGACAGGTTCCTCGTCAGCGAGGTCGACGCCGAGCTCTTTGATCAAATCGTCGCGTTCTGCGACAGCGCCGTCGAGCGGGCGGGATAACGCGGGCCCTCACGCGGCAAACGGGAGATTGACCCGCGAAGAAAATCGCTTACACGAGAGCGCCGCAAGCCTGTCTGCCGAAACCAAAATGCCGCCCCCATTTTTTTAAAAAGGGAGACCCGCTGAAGCTGCCGTTTCTCGGCAGGGTGCGGTGCGGCGAAGGGATTGTAGGGATTGTAGGGATTGCAGGCGATCAGCCTGACATTGCAGCAAAAAGTCCTTTCATGCGATAAGGCTTTTTTCGGTCAATCCCTCAGCCGCACAGGTACGGCACGGCTCGCATATTCCCGCGAGTCGGTCGAATGGCGGCGGAACAGACATTCGACACGCCCTACATATTCCCGTAGGGTGGCCGCATGTTAAAGGTACGGACATGCGGCACAATTCACGGGAACGTGTGAACCCTGCCGAACGCCGTACCGATTGCGTTCGGTAAGGGAGCCTCAAGGTATATTCCCGCGAGTTGTGTCGCCCGTCGTACCGATTGCATTCGGATTCCCCCTTTGCACAAGGGATCCTAAGGTCGGCGCTGCCGCGCCGCAACAAACAAATTCTGTTTATTGGTTTTTGTCAATCGGTCAAATCCGATTGTGTTCGTCAGCTGTTCAAAGCCTGCCCCCTTTCGCGGGCGCGCTTATCCTTTTGCGTTCGGATTCCCCCTTTGCACAAGGGATCCTGAGGTCGTTGCTGCCGCGCTGCAACAAACAAATTTTGTTTATATAAATACTTTTGGTTTTTGTCAATCGGGCGAATCCGATTGTGTTCGTCAGCTGTTCAAAGCCTGCCCCCTTTCGCGGGCGCGCTTATCCTTTGCGCGCCTTTTAAAAAAGCGTTTGGGCTGTAAGCCGTCAAACGCTTTCATCTAAGGGGGTGACAGGCCGTTTGCAGAGCAAATGCGGCGCAAACCGCCGTCAAGAGGGGGATAATCCCCCTATGAAAAAATCCCGACGCAATCATATACGCGTCGGGATTTTGGGGTGGATGAAGGGATTCGAACCCTTGACCCCCAGGGCCACAACCTGGTACTCTAACCAACTGAGCTACACCCACCATATTCCGCTTTAAACTCATTGGTGCGCCCGGAGGGACTCGAACCCCCGACCCACTGCTTAGAAGGCAGTTGCTCTATCCACCTGAGCTACGGGCGCACATCATAGCTCTCGCGTCTTGCGGATAGCGAATATCAGTATACCATTTTTGTCCCCGCTTGGCAAGTGCAAACCCGACCTTTTTCGCTTTTTATTTTTTTCCGCCTCGGCGCCGCTCAAAAAGGGACGAACAAATTCTTTACACCGCCACCCGGTCGGCCCGCGCGCTGCGACCCAAAAAAGCAGCGCACAGCCCTCCCGGTGCACACGGGGCGTCGGCTTCCCGCGGGCCCCGCGGCCGCAAAACACTCTGCGGCCGAGCCGAAAGCCCCATATGGCAACAAACCGTATGCATGCCCCCTACCGCCCGCCCGGCGTCGGCTGCTCGGCCGGGTTCTCAGTCCGCCTCAAAATCACCCGCAGTCGAGCCGAAAAGTCCCAAACAGCGGACGATAAGCCCCCCTCTGCTCGCAGGAACCGACTGAGAGGAGGGCCGCCCCCTACCGCTCGCCCAACGTCAGCTGCTCGGCCGCGTCCTCCGCCCGCAGCAGCGCGCCCGCGGCGGGCAGTGTCCTCGTGCGGTACCTTTGAGGGTTGTCGAGCTCAAGCTCCGCGAGGGGCACGACCCTGTCCACCTCGGCGTTCTTTTTGAGGGTCAGGATGCCGACGCCCAGCGTGTCCTTCGTCTGTTTTTCGGGGATAAGCGCCGTGTTCACGAGCAGCATCCTGCCCGCTGTCGTGAACACCGCAAACTCCTCGTCCTCGCGGCACACCCTCACCGCCGCAAGCTCGCTCTTTTTGCTGTAGGCGTTTTGCAGCCGTTTTCGGTTGAGCTTGGTCTCAAACGCCGCAAGCGGCACCTTGGCCGCCTTGCCGTTCTTGTAGAAGAACACGATGTGTCCGCGGTAGTCCTCACACACGGCAAGCGCCGTCGGGTGCTCGTCCTCGTCCATCTTGAGCACCGCGGGAACATAGTCGCCAAGCGCGCTCGCCTTGCCGTCCGCAAAGTCGGCCGCCTTCGCCTTGTACACCTGCCGCTTGTCGGTGAAGAACAGCAGGTTCGCGTCGTTTTTGGTCTCGACGTGCTCTGCTATCGCGTCCCCCTCCTTGAGCTTGTGCTCGCCCCCCATGCGCAGGGACAGCGGGGTTATCTTCTTGAAGTACCCCTGCTCGGTATAGAACAGGTGCACCGGGTAGTCGGGCACGCTCTCCTCCTCAAGAGGCTCGTCCTCGGGCACGTCGTACAATATCCCGGTGCGCCGGGGCTGCGCGTACTTTTGGGCGACCTCTGCCTGCTCGAGCATGATGATGCGGTCGATCTTTTTGCGGTCGGCAAGCACCCCCTCAAGCTCGGATATCTCGTCCCGCAGCTTGTCCGACTCGCCCACCCTGTTGAGGATGTACTCGCGGTTGAGGTGCCGCAGCCTGATCTCGGCGACATACTCGGCCTGGGTCTCATCGATGCCGAATTCAATCATCAGGTTGGGAACGACCTCGCGCTCCTCCTCGGTCTCGCGGACGACCCTGACCGCCCTGTCGATGTCGAGCAGGATGCGCGAGAGGCCCTCGAGCAGGTGCAGCCTGTCCTTCTTGCCCGCGAGGTCATAGCACACCCGCCTGCGGATGCACTCGCGCCTGAACGCCGTCCACTCTTCGAGGATCTCGCGCACCCCAAGCAGCCTCGGTGTCCCCGCGATGAGCAGGTTGAAGTTGCAGCCGAAGGTGTCCTCGAGCGGCGAGAGCCTGAACAGCTTGTTCATCAGCTTTTCGGGGTCGACGCCGCGCTTGAGGTCGAGGGTGAGCCGCAGGCCCTTGAGGTCGGTCTCGTCCCGCATATCGCTCAGCTCCCGCACCCTGCCCGCCTTGACGAGCTCGCCTATTTTATCCATGATGGCCTCGACCGTCGTCGTGGGCGGTATCTCGGTTATCTCGATACAGTTGTTCTCCCTGACATACCGATAGCGCGCCCGCACCCTTATCGAGCCGCGCCCCGTCTCGTATATCTCCCGCATCGCCGCGGGGTCGTACAGCAGCTCGCCGCCGCCGGGAAAATCGGGCGCCTTTAGGGTAGAGGCGATGTCGTGGTCGGGGTTTTTGAGCAGCGCCGCCGTCGTCTCGCACACCTCGTTGAGGTTGAACGAGCAGATGGCGCTCGCCATGCCGACGGCAATGCCGATGTTGTAGTTGACGAGGATCGCCGGGAAGGTCGTCGGGAAGAGCGTCGGCTCCTTCATGCTGTTGTCGTAGTTGTCGACAAAATCGACCGTGTCCTTGCCGATGTCGCTGAACAGCTCGGCGCTTATCTCCGCAAGCTTCACCTCGGTGTACCTTGACGCCGCGTAGGCCATGTCGCGGCTGTACGCCTTGCCGAAGTTGCCCTTGCTGTCGACATACGGGTGCAAAAGGGTCTCGTTGCCCCTCGCCATGCGCACCATCGTCTCGTATATCGCGCCCTCGCCGTGCGGGTTGAGCTTCATCGTCTGGCCCACGACGTTGGCGGACTTTGTGCGCTGCCCCTTGAGCAGACCCATGAGGTACATCGTGTAAAGCAGCTTGCGGTGCGAGGGCTTAAAACCGTCGATCTCGGGCAACGCGCGCGACACGATCACGCTCATCGCGTAGGGCATATAGTTTGTCCTCAGCGTGTCGACAACGCCGCTCTCCCGCGTTATCCCCGCGCCCTCTATCTCGATATTCTCCCCGACAGCGCTGCGCTCCGCCGCTGTCTCTCTCTTTTTTCGTGCCATCCTGCACTCCTTTTTCAGCTTATGTCAAGCTCGTCCATATACTCGCTTCCGTGGTCGGCGATGTATGTCTTGCGCCCCGCGAGGTTGTCGCCGAGCAGCAGGTCGAACATGTCGGCCGTCGCCTCGGCGTCGGACGGCAAGACCTTCACGAGCCGCCGCGTGGCGGGGTTCATCGTCGTCATCCACATCATGTCGGGCTCGTTTTCGCCGAGTCCCTTTGAGCGCTGAAGCTGAAACTTCCTGCCGTCGAGCAAGGCGGTTATCCTGTTTTTCTCGGCGTCTGAATAGGCAAAATAGGTCTTCTCGCCCGCCGTTATCTCGTAGAGCGGCGACTCGGCGATGTACACAAGCCCCCGCTCGATGAGCGTCGGGGTGAGCCGGTAGAGCATCGTCAGCACAAGGGTGCGTATCTGAAACCCGTCGACGTCGGCGTCGGTGCACACGATGACCTTGCTCCAGCGCAGGTTGGCAAGCTCAAACGTCGACAGATCCCTGTTCGCCTTGCTCTTGACCTCCACCCCGCACCCCAGCACCCGCATGAGGTCGGTGATGATCTCGCTTTTGAATATCCTGTCATAGTCCGCCTTGAGGCAGTTGAGGATCTTGCCCCGCAGCGGGATGATCGCCTGAAACTCGGCGTCCCTGCCCTGCTTGCACGCGCCGAGCGCCGAGTCGCCCTCGACGATGTACAGCTCGCGCCGGGTCAGGTCCTTTGAGCGGCAGTCGACAAACTTCTGCACCCTGTTCGCCATGTCCCCCGCCGACTGGAGGGTCTTTTTGAGGCTTTGGCGGGTCTTTTCGGCGTTCTCGCGGCTGCGCTTGTTGATGAGCACCTGGTTCGCTATCTTCTCGGCGTCCTTGTCGTTCTCGATAAAATAGACCTCAAGGCTGTGCTTCAAAAACTCGGTCATCGCCTGGGCGATGAACCTGTTGGTTATCGACTTTTTGGTTTGGTTCTCATAGCTCGTCACGCTCGAAAAGGAGGAGGACACGAGCATCAGGCAGTCCTCGACATCCGCAAAGGTTATCTTGCTCTCGTCCTTTTTGTACAGCTTCTTTTCCCTTATCAGCGCGTCTATCTTGGCGACGAACGCCAGGCGGACGGCCCTGTCGGGCGAGCCGCCGTGCTCAAGAAAGCTCGAGTTGTGGTAGTATTCGATAAAGCTCACCTCGCGCGAAAAGCCCACCGCAAACGACATCTTCACCTTGTACTCGGGCATGTCCTCGCGGTCGCGCCCCGTGCGCTCGCCCTCGAAGATCTGTATCGGCGCGAGCTCGCGCCCGTCCGATATCTCGCTCAGATAGTCGCTTATGCCGTGCTCATAGCAGTACTCGGTCTGCTCAAAGCCGCCGTCCGCCGTCTGCCTGCGGTACAAAAAGGTCACCCCCGCGTTGACGACCGACTGCCGCTTGAGCGTCTGCTCAAAGTATTCGCGCGGCACGTTTATGTCGGTGAACACCTTGAGGTCGGGCTTCCAGCGGATGCGGCTGCCCGAGCGCTTTTTGGGCGCGGGCTCCTTTTTCATCTCCCCGTCGGGGTTGCCCTTTTTAAAGCTGAGGTTATACCTAAACCCGTCCCTGTATATCTCGACCTCCATGTACTCCGACGCGTACTGCGTCGCGCACAGGCCGAGGCCGTTTAGCCCGAGCGAGTACTCATAGCTCCCGCTCGTCAGGTTGTTGTACTTGCCCCCGGCGTACAGCTCGCAGAACAGCAGCTTCCAGTTGTACTCCTTCTCCTTCTGGTTGTAGTCGACGGGGATGCCCCGCCCGAAGTCCTCGACCTCGATCGAGTTGTCCGCAAACTGCGTGACGACGATGCGGTCGCCGAATCCCTCCCGCGCCTCGTCGAGCGAGTTGGAGATGATCTCAAATATCGAGTGCTCGCAGCCCTCTATGCCGTCCGAGCCGAAGATGACCGCGGGTCGCTTGCGCACCCTGTCGGCGCCCTTGAGGGCCTTGATGCTCTCGTTGTTGTACCGTTTTGTCTCAGCCAATGTCAGATTCTCCCTGTTCTCTCCTTCGCGCGAAAAAGGGACCTAAAGCCCCTTTTTGTGTCAGAACAAATGTTTGCTCTCCGATCATATATCATACACCGTTTTGCGCGCCGTGTAAAGCCGTGCCCCGCAGGCCGGGCCGCGAGACAGGTGTTGACCGAATTTGTCCGCACGGCCCATAAAAACCGGGCAACGGGCGTCCTCTTTCTCCGCTGCGGCGCGCCCGGCCGGCCCTCGGGCAGAATATGCGGCGCGGCTGCCCCCGTCGGCTCGCCGAGGGGGCGCACAGAGCCCGTGCGCCTTCAGCCCCTTTCTGCCGCCGACAACCCCCTGCGGTCGCACCGCGGCGGCGCCACGACGTTTATCGAGCGCGGGACGATGTGCACATCCATCACCCTGCCAAAGCTCAGCGTCCCGTCGTTGTTTATCGCAAACTCCTGCTTCTCCGAGGTCACCCTGAGGCTCTTTGCCCTGACATATTTGAGGCATCCCCTGAGCTTGTCCGCGACGACGCCGTCCTTGACATGCCTGCCGTTCTTGTAGTCCGCCAGCACGCCCGACACCTTTAAAAGGGAAATCTCGCTCACCGTCACGACGTCGATGAGGCCGTCGTCGAGCAGCGCCTCGGGCGTCGCCTTGTATCCGCCGCCGTACACGCGGCCGTTGCCCGCGGCTGCGAGCAGGAACCTGCCCTGCGACACCTCGCCGTCGATGCTCACCGTGAGCTCGCGCGACAGCGGCTTGAAGAGGCGCTCGACCAGCGCGAGGTTGTAGGCCATCGGCCCGCGCAGCAGCGGGATGCGGCTGTACCGCCCGATGTACGAGTTGACGTCGGCGTCGATGCCCACCGAGGCGAGGTTGAGGCAGCATCTGCCGTTTACGTCGAGGGTGTCGATACGCACGATCTCCCCGTCGACGGCGGCGTCGATGTCAAAATCCTCGATACGCCCGAGCGACTTGACAAAGTCGTTGCCCCTGCCGCGGGGGATCACCGCGAGCGCCGCGTTGTCGTGCCCGACAAGCCCGTCGGCACACTCGTTGACCGTCCCGTCGCCGCTGCAGCTGACAACGACCACCCCGTCGCCCGTCTCAGCCTCCTCCCTTGCCATCTCGCGGGCATGGCCCTCGCGCTCGGTAAAGCGCACCGAAAACGCGGCCCCCCGCGACCCCATGCGCGCCTCTATCTCCTCGGCAAGCTTTATGCCGCCGTTTCTTCTGCCCGCCTGCGGGTTGATGATAAATACGTACCGCCCGGCTGTCAAACCCTTCGCCCCCCTCGATCCGCGCCCGCAGCGCGGCGAACGCACTGCAAGGCTCTTACCCTTCAAAATCCACTATAAATAATAAGGTTATTTTTCCTCTTCGTCAATCCCTTTATTTGCGGCGCACGCCCTCTGCGATGCGGCATTTCGGCCGTTAAAACCGTCTTTTGGGGGCGGGGAGGCGCCCGTTCGACACCCTTCGATTTGACATAAAGCCGAAAAGGTGCTATTATGTACCAGCACGGCGCCCTGCCGCGGACGCTTGTCCCGGCCTTTCGGCGCGTGCAGAAGATGGGCTTTTGCGCCCTATCTCCCAACTCAACGGCCGTGCGTTTTTCCCCTTGCTGCGCGGCCTATCGTAGGAAACGGAGGTATTTTTCCATGAAGCGTTTTTTTGCGGCGCTGCTGTGCGCCGCTCTGCTGACGGCGCTTTTTGTCGGGTGCGCCGAGGGCGAAGTGGTGATCAACGACGGCACCTACCGCGTCGAGTATGAGGACTATGACACGACCGGCTATAAGGATTTTGTCGAAATCACCTTTGAGGACGGCCGTGTCGTCTCGATAACCGCCGACGCGGTGAATGCCGACGGCGCGCTCAAGTCGCAGTCCGAGCAGATGCGGGACGCAATGTCCTCGGTCAACGGCACCTATCCCGAAAAGTACTACAAGGATCTCATCAACCAGTATCTTGAGAACCCCTCGTCCGAGGCCATCGACATCGTGGCCGGCGCGACGACGACCTCAAACGACTTTGTCGAACTCGTCAAAGCGCTTGAGCAGGCGGTCAGGGACGGTTCGACCGAGACCGTTGTGATTAAAAGAAAGTAAACGAACCATACCGTCAGAAAGGCAGGACAGCGGCGTTTGAAGCGCCGCTGTTTTCTTTGCGGACAAAGTATCTGCCGCGAACGGCAAATAGATGCCCCGCGCCGAAACGGGCTGCCGTCCGAACGGCGTGTTCGGTTTTCTCTCGTTGTGCGCGGGTGGGGTTCATGGTATAATAACCCCAAGGGACCGCTTGCGCGGCTAAGCGGCCGCTGTGCGGCCGCTTAAGCGCTTCGCGCTTGCCTTGAGAACATTGAACCATGCAACACCGCTCGCTTTGTTCGCTTGTGTTGTTGTGGCCGCCCTACGGGCGGCATCATGGTATAATAACCTTGACGGGTCGACGTCTATTGACCGGCCCATGCGTTTAACAACGCATGGGCGTTTGAGGCGAAGCCTCAAACTGCGGGGAACATTGTTACGGGCAAATTCGGCGAAGCGACGCCTCATTTGTTGCGGGCGCTTCGCGCCGATCCCGTGATAATAACCTCACGCCGTTACCAAAAGCTCGACTTGCGTCAACTTTTGACGGCTGAGAGAACGTTTTCACGGGCAACCTCGCTTTCGCTCGCTTGTCGTGGCCGCCTTGCGGCGATCCCGTGATAACAACCGACAAGTCATAATGTTTTGCTGCGAGCCCCAAAAGCCCCCCTGTGTAAAAGGGGGGGGCCGCGGAGCGGCGGGAGGATTGTTTGCGGCGAGCCGAGATTGTAACAAAAAGTCTTTTCAAATGACATGACTTTTCTCGGTCAATCCCTCAGCCCGCTTCACAGGCAGCTTCCTTTACACACACCCCGCATACTTTCGCGGGGCGTAGTCGCGCGTAAGCGGAACGGACGCGCGACACGCCCTACATATTCCCGTAGGGTGTGCCGAGTGTCGTACAATTTACACTCGGCAGAATTCCCGAGAGTATGGGAACCCCCGAACGCCGTACCGATTGCGACGCGCATCTGCCGCGCGGAGTGTCGAGCTATCGTTCCTATTAAGCTCGGCCGTTCGGTAAGGGAGCCAAAGGGCAGGGTCATAATCCCCCGTCAATGGCCGGCAGCACATCCCGCTTTTGCTTAAACCCGCCCTTTCTCTGTCAATACTACGGTGACGGCCCAATCCCATCGTCCGCGCCGCCATTTTGCAACACAAGGAGTTTTCTATGGCCTTCAGCAGTGTACTGTTCGTCTTCCGCTTTCTTCCCGCGGCGCTCATCCTTTACTACGCCGCGCCGAAAAAGGCCAAAAATTTCGTGCTGTTGATCGTCAGCCTTGTCTTTTACTCGTGGGGCGAGGTCAGATATCTCCCCGTGATGCTCGTCACCATCGTCACAAACTATCTGTGCGCGATAGGCATCGACCGCTTTTCCGAGCGGCGGGGCCTGCGGCGTCTGTGCTTCGGCGTCGCGCTCTTTGTGAGCTTCGGCTTTCTCTTTGTGTTTAAATATCTCGATTTTTTAATCGGCAGCGTCGGCGGGCTCTTGGGCCTCTCGGTCACGCCGCTGGGTCTTACGCTTCCGCTCGGCATAAGCTTCTACACCTTTCAGACGCTGTCCTACACCATCGACGTCTTCCGCAAAAAGGTCCCCGCCGAGCGAAGCTTCATCGACATGGCCGCCTTTGTGGTTCTCTTCCCGCAGCTCATCGCGGGCCCCATCGTGCGGTACACCGACGTTGCGGCCGAGCTCAAAACGCGCACGATAAACGCCGACATGCTCGAGCGCGGCGCCGAGGACTTTGTCATCGGCCTCGGCAAAAAGGTGCTGCTGGCGAACAATGTCGGCGCGCTGTGGACCGAGCTTGAGACGATCGGCTTCGGCGCGGCCTCGACCGGGCTCTCGTGGCTCGCGCTCGTCGCCTTCTCCCTCCAGCTCTATTTTGACTTCTCTGGCTACTCGCAGATGGCGATAGGCCTCGGGCGCATGATGGGCTTCAACTTTCCCGAAAACTTCGACTTCCCCTACGCCTCCCGCTCGGCGACCGAGTTTTGGCGGCGCTGGCACATCACCCTCGGCTCGTGGTTCCGCGAGTATCTCTATTTCCCGCTCGGCGGCTCCCGCTGCAGCGCGACACGCAACATCTTCAACCTGTTTGTCGTCTGGGCGTGCACAGGCCTGTGGCACGGTGCGGGCTGGAACTTTTTGCTTTGGGGCCTCTACTTCTTCCTACTGCTCGTCATCGAAAAGGCGGGATTTAAGCGCTTTTTGGACAAGCACACCGCGTTTTCGCACGTCTACGCCCTGTTTGCAATACTGTTCGGCTGGGCGCTGTTCCAGGTCACCGACATGCAGCTGCTGGGCGTGTTCCTCAACCGCCTGTTCGTCCCGGCCTCGGTCGGCTCGGGCGCGGCGGTCGGCGCGCTCTACTACCTCAAAAACTACGGCGTGAGCCTCGCGGTCAGCGTTTTCTTCGCGTTCCCGCTCTCGCGGAGGATATACGAAAAGATAAAACGGCGCACCGCGCTGAAAACCGTTCTTCTCACCGCTCTGTTCGTGCTGTGCGTCGCCTATCTCGTCGACGCGACCTACAACCCGTTTCTCTATTTTCGCTTTTAAAGGAGGCGCCAAACAATGAAGGACACCAAACGCGGCGCAAGCCCTCTCTTTGCCGTCGTCTCGGCAATCATCCTCCTCCTTTTTGCCGCGGGCATCGTCCTGCCCGACCGCGAGTTCTCGGAAAACGAGAACAAGGTTTTGGCGCAGAGCCCGCAGTTCAGCCTCGAGCGCCTGCTCGACGGCAGCTTTACAAGCGGATACGAGGACTATATCTCCGACCAGTTCCCGCTGCGCGACGAGTGGATCGGCGCAAAGTCGCTGATCGAACGCGCGCTCTTAAAGTCGGAAAACAACGGCGTCGTGTACGGCGCCGACGGCTACCTGTTTCCCAAGATGTTCAGCTTTGACGAGGCGCAGCTTGCAAAGAACCTCGAGGCCGTCCGCGTCTTCGCGCAAAACGCGCCCTGCGATGTATCCTTTCTTGTCGTGCCGACCTCGGCGTATGTGCTGCGCGACCTTGTGCCCGAGGGGCTCCCCACCGTCGACGAGGGTTTTTTCATCGGCGAGATGCACGAGTACCTCGCCGACGCGTGCAACATTATCAACGCAAAGGACGCGCTGTGTATGCACAGCGGCGAATACATCTACTACCGCACCGACCACCACTGGACGAGCTACGGCGCCTATCTCGCCTACCGCCTGTTTGCGGAAAAGTCGGGCTTTGCGCCCCTTGATTACGACTCGCTCGTCCCCCACACCGTCGAGGGCTTCCTCGGCACAAGCTACTCAAAGGCCAAAAACGCCTGGGTCACCCCCGACACTATCACCTATTTTGACTTTGACGCCGTGCTGACAAAGGGTGACGAGAGCCACGACGGTCTGTACAACTTAGAGCAGTTTTCCAAGCGGGACAAGTACGCCGCATTTTTATACGGCAACAGCGCCTACACCGAGATAGACACGGGCGGCGGCGAGGGCAAAAAGGATTCTCTGCTCGTCATAAAGGATTCGTATGCCGACTGCCTTGTCCCGTTTCTCACCCGGCACTATTCGCACATCACCCTCGTCGACCTGCGCTACTTTAAGGGCAACATGAGCGAGCTGCGGGACAGCGGCGGCTTTGACGATATCCTGATTGTCTACGGCTTTTCCGACATCTGCAACGATGTCAACGTGCCGCTGCTGTCCATCTACGAGGCCTCGTGACGGCTGTTTTTCATCCCCGAACAGGTTTCGACCGGCCCGCACAGGGGTTTGTCCTTCACCCGATAACTGTCTTTTATTATAGAGAGGAAGCCCTTCCTTCCGCCCTTTAAGCGGGTTTTACCGCTCTCCCAAAAAAACGAGCGGAGCCCGCAGCCTCTCAGTCGCGGGACGTCCTGCCTTTTGTTATCAAAAACACCCGCGCCCGGGAAACCGTGCGCAAGGAGTAAACCGAATGAACATCAGCATTTTGGACGTGCTCGGCCCGGTGATGGTCGGGCCGAGCAGCAGCCACACGGCGGGCGCGCTCAAGCTTGCGAGGACGGCGATGCAGCTCTCGGGCAAGCCGTTTTCCCGCGTCGAGTTTCTGCTGCACGGAAGCTTTGCGAGGACGGGAAAGGGCCACGGAACCGACAGGGCGCTGCTCGCGGGGGCGATGGGTCTGCGAGAGACTGACGAGCGCATCCGCAGCGCCTATGACGAGGCGGACGCCCGCGGGCTTCGCTGTTCTTTCGGCACGGTCGAGCTCGCGGACGCCCACGAAAACAGCTGCGTCATCAACTTTTATCACGACGACGGCGAGGTGACGTCGGTCGTCGGCAGCAGCGTCGGCGGCGGAAGCATCGTCATAACCTCGCTCGACGGCATCCCGACCGAGATAACCGCGAGCTCGCCCACCCTCGCGGTGCGTCAGTACGACCGCAAGGGGGTTGTCGGCGCGGTGACAAACCTGCTCGCCGAGAACGGGATAAACATCGCGGTCATGCGCCTCGGCCGCGCGGGAAAGGGCGCGCAGGCGCTCACGGTGATTGAAACCGACACCCCTGTCCCCGCCGCGCTCGCGGACGAGATCGCGCGGCTTGACAACGTGATCTCCGCGCGGGTGTTAGAATAGTGCCCGACGAGCGCGCTCTGTGAAGTTCTTTGTGCGGTTCTTTTTTGACCGTGAGCTCCGCGCGGGCGCCGGGACATCGGCGCAACGCCTTTGGCCGCCTTTTGATGCAAACTTCCGTTCCGTTCGCTTAAAGCCCCGCCGTCCTCCTGCGCACCGCGCCCGCAAAAGCCTGCCGCCCTCGCCGTACAGCCGCATCCTCTCAGCGCGTTTACCGAGAAACCATATCGGCCGAAACGATGCGGCACGCCGTGCCGCCTTAGGGGCGGATATCCCCCGCTTTAGCCGTTTTTTGCGCCCGCCCGGATAAAACAAACCGCCTTTAATGGGGTGAACCGACATGTACAACTCGATATCCTCTCTTTTAAACCTCTGCCGAGAAAACAACCTCTCGCTTTCCGACGCCGTCATCGAAAACGAGGCCGAGCTGACGGGAAAAACGCGCGGGGAGATCGTCGACGAGCTCTCCCGCCGCTTTTCGGTGATGAGCGAGAGCGCGACGAGGGCGCTCAGCCGCGGCATGTCCGACACCCTCATCTCGGGCCAAAGCGAGCGACAGCTGCACGGCGGGGGCACGCTTGTCGACGCAGGCCTAAGCGAAGCCATGGCCCTCTCGCTCAGCTGCTGCGAGGTGAACGCGTCGATGGGCCTCATCTGCGCCGCGCCCACGGCGGGCTCGTGCGGGATCATCCCCGCGGTGCTCATCTATGTTTCAAAAAAGCTGCGCGCGACAAGGCAGAGGACAATCGAGGCGCTTGCGGTCGCGGGCGGCTTTGGCGCGGTGATAACAAAAAACGCCACCGTGAGCGGCGCAAAGGGCGGCTGTCAGGCCGAGTGCGGCTCGGCCGCGGCGATGGCGGCAGCCGCGGCGTGCTATCTCGCGGGGGCCGACGGCGAGACCTGCGCCCATGCCGCGGCAATCGCGCTCATCAACTGCATGGGGCTCGTGTGCGACCCCGTCGCGGGGCTCGTCCAGCTCCCCTGCTCTTTCAGGAATGCAAGCCAGACCGTCAACGCGATCATAAGCGCCGACATGGCGCTCGCCGGGCAGAAAAGCGCCGTACCCGTCGACGAGGTGATCGCGGCGATGTACCGCGTCGGCCTGTCGCTCCCGCACGAGCTCAAGGAAACCGCGCTCGGCGGCATCGCCGCCACCGAGACCGCGAAAAAAATCGAAAAGCAGCTGCTGGGGTAGGCGCGGCAGACCGACTGCGCGGTTTGAGTTTTTTGCAGCGGATCTTAAAATGCCCCATCGTAAAGGGAGCTGCCGAAGAAGTCGGCTGAGGAATTGTCTGTTCAAACTTAATGCTCAGGCTCTACCCTCAGCTCTGAACTCGGTCTCGGCCCGTCAATCCCCCGCCGCTTCGCGGCCCTCCCCCCTTTGCACAAAGGGTGCTTGGGCTACAGCAACTTTGGAGCTTTCTGTAAGTCCTAAAGCTTCGCGCTTTCCCTCGGGTCGCGCGCCCTTAAGCTTCCCCCGTGGGGGGAAGCTGTCAGCGTAGCTGACTGATGAGGGGATAGCTTGACCTGTTGACTTGAGTCTTGCTCAGATGAGAAGTTTCCTAACCCCTCATCCACCGCACCCCTCATCCACCGCAAGCGGTCCCCCTTCCCCCGAGGGGGAAGGTTTCCGGCTCCAAAAGCTTGCATCTATCCCTCGGAAGGCGCGTCCCCCTCGAGGGGGACGCCGCGCGGGGCCGCGCGGCGCGCCTTGCGCGCTCTGTGCGGCCCGCAGCAGCAGGGGGTGGGTTAGCACCGCAGGTTCATAATCGGCCCGTCCGCGCCGACAGCCCCGCGCATGTCGTTCTTTGCTGTTCAGCGGGGCTGCGCGGGCGGGCCCTCCTCTCAAGCGTTTAGGGGGTACGGGGGGAATCGCAACCCCCCGAAGCTTCTTTCGCTTCCTTTCTCACGAAGAAAGGAAGAAAAAACTTTTCAGAGCAGGCTGTCCCTTAGAGGACAAAGGCTTTAAAACTTTCGCGTGACACATCCACAGACAGCCCTATCGGCCGAAAGGAAAAATATAAAACAAGTTTTTATTGTCACGCGTGCCGCGTGCACCGAAAGCGATATGCCGTATCTTTTCAATCCCCTATCGTTCAAAGGATGATAAAGCGAAACTCAGCTTTTACCTTTAAAATGCTTTGCAAGGAGTTTATATGGAACAGGAAAAAAAGAAGCTTATCCTCGACGTCGACACCGGCAGCGACGACGCGGTCGCGATCGTGTGCGCGCTGCTCAGCCGCGAGTGCGACGTGCTCGGCATATGCACCGTCGGCGGAAATGTCGAGCTGAAAAACACCACCGACAACACCCTGCGCACCGTCGAGTGCTGCGGCCGGGGCGATGTCGGCGTCTACATGGGCAGCGAGCTTCCGCTCGTCTCGACCCTTGTGCCGTGGGGTCTTCAGGCTCTCGAACTTCCGCGCCGCGAGGGCACGGCCGACCAGGACGCCGCCGTCCACACCGACCACCTGCCGCTTCCCCCGACGGCGCTTAAGCCCCGCCCCGAGAGCGCCGCGGTGTGGTTGATAAACACCCTTCTCGCGCAGCCCGACCAAAGCGTCACCTTGGTGCCGGTGGGGCCGATCACAAACCTTGCGCTCGCGCTGCGCGCTGACGCGCGGATAGCCCCCAAGATACGCGAGATCGTCCTGATGGGAGGCTCGCACGACATCTATGCGCCCACGCAGGCGGCCGAGTTCAACGTCTGGTGCGACCCCGAGGCGCTTGAGATCGTTCTGCAAAGCGGCATCAAGACCACGATGGTCTCGCTCGACGCGACATCGCACGCGCTGTTAAACCGCGAGCAGGCAGCGCAGATAAGGGCGGTCGGCACAAGGCCCGCCCTGCTCGTCGCGGAACTTATCGAGCACCGCCTTCACGCAAGCGAGCTGATGGGCTCCCAAAAGGGGGCGTCGGTGGGCGCCGCGCTTCACGACCCGCTCGCCGTCTGCGCGGCGCTGCACCCCGAGGTTCTGACCGATGTCGAGTTCACGAGCTGTCACGTCGACCTCGGCCGCGGGTACGCCTACGGTGAAACGATACTCTCGCGAAACTACAAGAACGGCGTCGTCATGCCGCCCAACTGCCGCTATGCCAAAAGCGCCGACAGCGAATTCTTCTTTGGCTGGCTGCTCTCGGTTTTAAAGGGCGCCTGAGCACGGGATGTCGCGCCGGTATTTCGCGGGGCCCGCTTCACCGGCCGCGGCGGAGGGATTGAAATGATACGGCATATCGCTTTCGGTGCACGCGACACAAGCGGGGCTGTCGGCGCAAAGTGGGCCGAACACGAGCCTGCGGCGCTAAACATCTCCTGCCGCGTCGAGCCGCACAGAGCGCGTAAAGCGCGCCGCATTTCGAGCGTCGTTCCTTTTACGCTCGACCACACCCCACGGGAGTATGTGAGGCGTGTGCAAAGGGGGGAGGGCCGCGGGGCGGCGGAGGGATTGCAGGCAGCGGGCTTGAGATTGCGACAAAAAGCCTTTTTAAGCGATATGGTTTTTCTCAAACAATCAATCCTTCAATCGACTGCGTCGACAGCTTTCCTTATACATGCCCTGCCTCTCCCACCGGTTTCATCGAACGCCGAACAAATTGTGTTCTGCAAACGCGCCTTCTATCAAAAAACAATAACCGACAAAAACAGGCCGCGCCGCGGAATCTGCCCTCAAAGACAGATTCCCGGCACGGCTTGTCGTTTTGTTTTGTCTGCCCGGCAGACGATCGATGTCAGGATCCCCTGCCGGGAAAGCGGGCTCAGCCCCTGTCCGCGCGCTTTCCCGCGAGCTCCTCGCCGCTGCGCTCGTCCCTGAACTGGTTAGTATAGAGGTTGTAGTAATAGCCCCTCTGCGCCATGAGCTCGCGGTGGCTGCCCTGCTCGGTTATCCTGCCGTCGCGGATGACGAGGATTCTGTCCGCACCCCTGATCGTCGACAGGCGGTGCGCGACGATAAAGCTCGTCCTCCCGTCGAGCACCCTTGTTATCGCGTTTTGGATAAGCTGCTCGGTCTCGGTGTCGATGGACGAGGTGGCCTCGTCGAGCACAAAGATCCGCGGGTCGGCCAGAATCACCCGCGCAAACGAGATGAGCTGCTTCTGCCCTGTCGAGAGCAGCGCGCCGCCCTCGCCCACCTGGGTGTCATACCCGTCGGGCAGCTTTTCGATAAAGCTGTCGGCGTGCACCATCCTCGCCGCAGCGCGAACCTGCTCGCGCGATGCCGAGCTGTCGGCGTATTTTATGTTGTCCTCAATCGTGCCCGAAAACAGGTGCGGCGTCTGGAGCACATACCCGAGGCTCTCCTCGAGCCACAGCTGCGAGCGCTCGCGGTAGTCGACCCCGTCTATCAGGACGCTGCCCTCGGTGGGCTCGTAAAATCGGCACACGAGGTTGACGATGGTGCTCTTGCCCGCGCCCGTCTCGCCCACGAGGGCGACGGTCTCGCCCGGCTCAACCTTGAGCGAAAAGTTTTCGAGTACCCGCTCGCCGTTTTTGTACGCAAACGACACATTTTTGAACTCGACCCCACCCGCGATCTCGGGCCAGTTTTCGCGCTTGGGCGCAAAGCTGTCCCCGTAGACCGCCGTGACCTCGTCGCTGTCGGTTATCTCGCACGGGGTGTCGATGAGCGAGATGACCCGCTCGGCCGAGGCCTGCGCCGACTGAAACTCGGCGAGGATGCGCGCAAGCGACTGTATGGGGTCGAACAGCTGGGTCGAATAGCTGATGAACGCGGCAAGCGTCCCGAGCCCCATCGCGCCCGCCGCGACGAGCGAGCCGCCCGAGGTGATCGCAAGCGCCGTCCCCACGCTGCCGAGCAGCATGACAAGCGGCATAAAGGTGGCCGACAGCACCGCCGAGCGCACCGACGCGCGCTTCATGTCGCCCGTTATCTGCGAGAACTCCTCGGCGTTCGCGCGCTCGCGCACAAGGGTCTTGGTGGTCATCGCCCCCATGATCCCCTCGTTGAACGCGCCCGTGATCTTGGAGTTGCACTTGCGCACCACCCGCTGCTGCTTCAGGATGCGCTTTTGAAAATACAGACAGCACACCGCGAGAAAGGGCACGATGACGAGCACGACGAGCGCGAGCGACGCATTGAGGGTGAACAGCACCCCGATGCACCCGAACATGTACGCGAGCGCCCACACGACGTCGGTAAAGCTCCAGGACAGCATCTCGCTGAGTCTTGCGACGTCGCTCACCATCCGCGCGAGCAGATAGCCCACCGGCGTCCTGTCAAAAAAGGAGAAGGACAGCTCCTGAAGCTTGACAAAGCCGTCCTTTCGGATGTCGTAGCTTATGTTCATCTCGAGCTTGCCGCTGAGGGTGATAAACCCGAACACCAGCGCGCCCTGGATCGCCACCATCAAAAAGTAGACGAGGATAAACAGCGGCAGCCCCTGTGTCGTCCCCGGCACGATAAAGCTGTCGATCGCGTATTTGGACATCAGCGGGTAGGCGATGTCGATGCCCGCCACGACGATCATCATCGCCATCGACGCGAACAGGATCTTCTTGAAGCGAAACGCGTACCGAAACAGCTTTTTCCAGATTCTTATGTCGACCTTTTCGTCAAATTCCTTTTCCTCGGGCATCATACGGCGTCACCTCCCTCGGCGTCCGCGGTCTGTATGCCCGCAATCCTGCTGTACAGACCGCCCGTTTTCAAAAGCTCCTCATGCGTGCCGCGCTCGGCGATGCGGCCGTCCTCGAGGACGATGATAAAGTCCGCCTCGCTCAGGGTCGTTATCCTGTGCGAGATGATAAAGGTCGTGGTGTCCCTTCTGCGCGTCTCGAGCGCGTGGCGTATCGCGCTGTCGGTCTCGGTGTCGACGGCGCTCAGGCTGTCGTCAAAGATGAGAATCGGCGCGCGCTGCATGAGCATCCGCGCAATCGCGACCCGCTGCTTCTGCCCGCCCGAAAGGGTCACGCCCCGCTCGCCCACGACGGTGTCGTAGCCGTTCTCAAAGCCCGCAATCACGTCGTGCACCGCCGCCATGCGCGCGTTTTCAAAGACCTCCTCGTCGCTCGCCCCGGGGTCGGTGATGCGGATGTTCTCCATGATCGTGCGCGAATAGAGAAACGGCTCCTGCAACACGATGCCGATGTTTTTGCGCAGATGGTGCCGCTCGATGTCGTTGATATCGACCCCGTCTATCGTGATGCGGCCGTCCGTGCAGGGGTACAGCCTCTGCAGCAGGTGGACAAGGGACGACTTGCCCGAGCCCGTCGCGCCCAGCACCGCGACCGTCTGCCCGCGCTCGACCTTAAAGGATATCCCCTTTAGCACCTCGTCGGGCGTGTCGTACCCGAAGGTGACGTCGCGAAACTCGATTTCGCCCTTTATCTCGGGCGTCAGCGCGGCGCCGGGCTCGCTCTCCTCGGGCACCGCCATGATCTCCTCGAGCCTGCCGAGCGCCACCGTCGACTTGCCGAAGTCGGACAGCACCCGCCCGAGCTGCCGCACCGGCCACACCAGCATGCTCGTATAGCTCGAGAAGATCAGCACGTTGCCGAGCGTCATCTCGCCTTTCACCGCAAAGACGATGCCCGCGGCGAGCGAGATGAGGATCTGAAGGTACCCCAGCGAGTCGGAGACGCCCCAAAACATGCCCTGCATTCGGATAAGGCGGTAGGTCTTGTCGCGATAGTCCCCGTTCGCCTCGAGGAACTTGTCGGTCTCGCTCTTCTGCCGGCCGAATGCACGCACCACCCGCACGCCCGAGAAGTTCTCCTGCATGATGGTGGAGATCCTGCCCTCGGCCTCGTCCACCTCGGTGAACCTCTTTTTTACCCTGCTGAAATAGACGAACGAAAACCCGAAGATAAAGGGCACCGTGGCGACCGAGATAAGCGCCATCCTGACGTTGAGCGACAGCATGAAGACGAGCGCCACCGCGACCATGACGACGGTGCGCACCACCTCGAGCAGCTGGGTGCTGACAAACCGCCTGACCGTCTCGACGTCCGACGTGCAGCGCTGTACGAGGTCGCCCGTCGAGACGTGCTTGTGATAGTCGTAGGGCACGTTTTGAAGATGGGTGTAGAGGGTGTCGCGCATCCGCTTTGCGATGCCCTCCGACGCCCCGGCCGTGGCGCGCTGCCGCAGGTGGACAAACAGCCCGTTCGCTATCGTGACGCCCACGAGCACCAGCGCCGGGATCCACAGGTTTTGCAGCCAAAACTCCCGCGTGTGTCCCGACGTCAGCGCGACCACGAGCCCCGACAGCTGCGACGGATCCCCCCGCAGGATGTAGTCGACCACAAACCCCGTGACCAGCGGCACGGCGTAGGCTGCGGCCGCCGCGCCCAGCACCGCGACCGCGCCCAGCACAAGGTATCGCACGCTGCCCCGCATACTGTCCCTCAAAAAGCCGCTGCTCTTTCTCTTTTCTCTCTCTTTTGCGTTCATATGCTTCCTCACTGAAAATACTGTGAATTGCCCCGTCGCCGGCAAGCGGCAGGGAGCATCGGCCCCGGGGATTTCGGCGCGGGATCTCGGCCCCCCTGCCGAAAGACGTCGGATGAACCCCGCCGTCCAAAGCGGCGGGCGACGTCCTGTCGCAGCCGCAAAAACCGGCCCTAAAAAGGCCTTCGGCAAACAAAAGCTATTTTGCCGGCTATTTTGCCCGTCTCTCCATCAGAGGCACGCCGTGCTCGTCGACGCCCGTGTCGCAAAACCCCTGCGCGAGCCAAAACCTGTGCGCGCCCTCAGTCGCGAAGTTCAGCTGCCAATAGAGCGCCCCGTCGGCCTGCGTGCACTCGCGCAGCTTATCGAAGCACCGCCGCCCCACGCCCGCGCCGCGAAACGCGGGAAAGACCCAAAAGTCGAGGATAAAGCACTTGCCGTCCTCGCTTTTATAGGTGACATACTGCGTCGCGCCCACCCGTTCGCCGTCCTGCAAAAACCAAACCATGCGGAGCCGGTCGGGCTCCCTTTCCGTCAGGCGCTCGATGTACCCGCGGTACTCGCGGCCCGAAAACCAATCCCTCTCCCACTCCTCGGTGATTATCCCGTCCTCGACAAGATAGGTGAAGTGGGCGTCCCAAAACTCCTGCGCCTCGCCTGCGCACAGCTTCTCCATCGTTATCTGCATCTCAAAAAGTCCCTTTCCGCGCAGCGGACCGACAGAAAACACGCGCAGCCGCAGCCGAAAGACCCGCCGAAAACCGCACAAAAAAGCCGCCGTGGGCAATCACCCAAGGCGGCCTGAAAGCGCTTTTCGGTCAAAAAGCGAGCGCACCGTGAATGTCCCCTGTCGAACCGTGTTGCATCCTGTTGTCGTCGTTTGATATCGTCCTCAAATCGGTCATCCTCGGCGCCTCCTTTTCGATTGATTTAACAGCATATTCAATATTACACACACACGGGCGCGTTGTCAAGTGCTTTTTTTCTTTTTCGCCCCGTCTCAGCAAAAGCAGCTTCGGACGCGGATCGGCGTGCAGGAAAGCCAAAGCGCCAAAGCCGCCGCCTTGCGCGCTGCCCGCGAGAGTGCGCAAGGTGCCGGTCAAGAGACACCTTGGATGCGGTGCGGCGCAGCCGAAAACCGCAGCCGCCGCTTTGCGCGCTCTGCGAGAGCGCGACGGACCCCTCAGTCCAAGGCCTCTTGCCCTCTCGCGCCAGCGTTCACCGTGTGAGGGCAGGCGTTTCATCTGCCGCCCTGCTGTACGGTGCTCTTTCGTCCGCAGGAGCGCGCCCCGATGCCGCGCTCTCCGCCCCATTCGCCCGGCAGTGCGGGGCGGCTTCCGTTAAATGTAACCTTCGAACAACAAGACGCCGAGGTGCGCCGCGTCGAGATTCCGAAAAAAGCGCGTCGTAATCCCGCCCCGGCCGGGCCCTCCCGCCCAAACGGTCAAACGACAAAAAGCCGCGGCGGCGCACCGCCGCGGCTTTGCAGCATTCTTCCTCACTTTATGTCGATATCGAGCGGCTTGTCGATCTCTTTGCCGACATACCCGCCGTTCTTTTTCCGCTGTCTGACGCACTCGGTCAAAAGATACTCGATCTGTCCGTTCACCGAGCGAAAGTCATCCTCCGCCCACGCCGCGATGTCGTTGTACAGCTTTTCGGACAAGCGAAGCGGAACCTGCTTTTTGTCGCCCGCCATCAGTACAGACTTCCCGAGTTTACGACGGGCTGGGCGTCGCGGTTGCCGCACAGCACGACCAGCAGGTTGGAGACCATGGCCGCCTTTCTCTCCTCGTCGAGCTCGACGACTCCCTTCTCGCTGAGCCGCTCGAGCGCCATCTCGACCATCCCGACCGCTCCGTCCACAATCATCTTGCGCGCGTCGATAATGGCGGACGCCTGCTGTCTTTGCAGCATCACCGCCGCTATCTCGGGCGCGTAGGCGAGATAGGTGATGCGCGCCTCGATGATCTCGAGACCCGCCTCCGCCACCTTGGACTGTATCTCGTCTCGTATCCTGCCCGCCACGATCTCGCTCGAGCCGCGAAGGCTGCCCTCGTCCGCAATGCCGTCCCCCGTGGTGTCCACGCCGGGCGCAATATCATAGGGGTATATCCGCACGATGTTGCGAAGCGCGCTGTCGCACTGAAGCGAAAGATACTCCTTATAGTTGTCGACGTTAAAGACGGCCTTGGCGGTGTCCACCACCCGCCACATCACCGCGATGCCGATCTCGATCGGGTTGCCGAGGCAGTCGTTTATCTTCTGCTTGTTGTTGCTCAGCGTCATGATCTTGAGGGATATCTTTTTGCTCACCGTCTCGACCTGCTGCTGGCCTCCCTCGCCCGCGGCGGCGGCCCGCAGCCTGTTGTCGACGTCCCCGCTCTGATTGAGCCTCGTCCTCGCAGCGGGGTTGACCGCCGTGCAGAACGGGTTGACGAAATAGAACCCCTGCTCCCTTATCGTGCCGACATAGTTGCCGAACAGCGTCAGCACCAGCGCCTCCTGCGGGCGGACCACCTTGAGCCCGCACAGGGGGATCCACCCCACCACGACCCACACGAGGCCCACCGCGATCATCGTGACGCCGTACCACGTCTCGTCGTTTGTCGCGCCCAAGACGATAAGGCCCACGGCCGCCGCGTACAAAAGAATGATGAGCAGCATCGCCGCTATGCCGTTCTTGCCGCCGCCGAAGCGTTTTTCTGACAATGTAATCAACTCCTCGTTGTATGATATCAAAATGATATCACAAAGAAGCTTGCTTGTCAACAACCTTTTGCGGCGACAGTCTCCGCGGCTTTTGTCAATGCGGCCGTCAAAGCTTTGCCGTTAATACCTCGAAGGTTGTTTCTTTTGCTCGGCTTATCTGCGCCTCCCTAGAAATAATCGCGGGTCTTCCCACGTATTCGGACGCCGAATTAAGAGAGGACACGGCGTCGGCCGTGTCCTCTTGACAACTAAAGATATGCAAAGCCAAAAAAACGGCCGTTTATAAGCGGAGCGCCCAAAAACTGAGACCTCACTCCTCGACCTCGACGGGGGCATCGGGCGCGTTGCGGCCTATCGAGTCGACGCCGTTTTTGCAGCCGGCTTTTGAGGAATAGCCCTCGCCCGTGAGGATGATCTCACCGTTGACAGCCTTAAGCCTAAAGCGGACCTCGCCCTTTTTGTCCTTGTAGATCTCAAACTTTGGGTGCTTGAGTGTCTCAAAGCCCTCGATCGTTTGATCCTCGACGTGCGCCGTACACACCTTTTTCACGCTCTCGACCCCGTTTTTGCACGCGGCAAGCGAGCCGTACACCTCGCTGTTGCCGATGACCTCGCCGTTTCCCGCCTTCAGCACAAAGCTATAGCCGCCGTTTTTTGTCTGTTTGATGACAAATTTTCCCACAAAAAGCACCTCTTTCCCTTGTTTTTTTCTGTGTAAATCTCTGCTTTAGATTTTAGCACATTTTGTCCTGCTAATCCATAGGTTAAAACGCACAAAAAGCGGGCGCCCGCTTGACAATGTCCCCCGCAGCTTGTTATAATAGGACACGTTAAAAGCGGGTGTGCGGGTGTAGTTCAATGGCAGAACACCAGCCTTCCAAGCTGGATACGTGGGTTCGATTCCCATCACCCGCTCCAAAATCCCGACGCGTATACCATCGCGTCGGGATTTTCCGTAGGGGGAAAATTTCCCCCTCTCGGCGGCGGTTTGCGCCGCAACTGCTCTGCAAACCGCCTGTCACCCCCTTAGATGTCCGCGAAAGACGGCATCCGCCCTTTCGCGGAGCAAAACGCGGCAGCGGTCGGCCGCGTCTGCAAGCCGACCCGCGCGGTGCAGGCTTTTTTTGCAAAGAGACGC
>CAYSRC010000001.1:0-157026 GCA_964433495.1 uncultured Oscillospiraceae bacterium | reverse complement strand
TTCGTCCACCGTCGCGACCGTCTCGTCGCTGCTCGACCACACGGGCACAAGCCTCTCGACGGCCTTTTGCATCTCGTCGGGCTTCGCCTCTTTTTCGGCGTCGTAGACGGGCTCAAGCCTTATCTCCCCACCTTTTGCCAGCATGGCGGCGGGCTCGGCGCCGCCGATGAAATCTCGACGCCGCAGCCCGACAGACCGAGCGCGAGGCACAGGACCAAAACAAAAGCAATCAGAACCCTTTTCAAAGCAACTCTCCCTTTCCCCATTCGGCCAAAGGATAACGGCCGAAATGTGATCTCACAAAAATAATATCCCCGTTTTGCGCAAAGTCAAGCATTTTTCGCGGATATAACCGCGATAAATCCATGGGGCGTACCCTATACTTTTCTTGCGGGTATATCCGCGGGGAGGATGGGTGTATGACGGCGCAGCAGGCGGTGTGCGAACGGGTAAAGGAGCTCATGGCCGAAAAGAAGATGAGCTCAAACAAGCTTGCCGAGCGGTCGGGTGTGCACCACAGCACCGTCGACGCCATGCTGTCCGATCCGCCGACGATAAAAAACACCGGCGTCGGGACGATAAAAAGGCTGTGTCAGGGGCTCGGGGTCCCTTTTCATCGCTTTTGGGCGAGCCCCCTGTTCAAGGACAAGGCGCTCGACTATGAAGAATAGCGCCAAGTCGTTCGGTTTCGCATGCAAAGGGCGGCCGAGAGTACAAAGGACGCCCCGCTTTTCGCGGGGCGTCCTTTTTGTTTGATATAAAAAACCTGCCGCAATGCGGGGGCGATCAAGCCTTGTCGCTGCCGTCGGCGGGCGGCGTGTCCTTCGCGGCTGCTGCGGTGTCCGCCGTCTTTTTGCCCTTTGCGCTCGAGGCGGCCGTGCGCTTGCGCGCGGGCTTTGGCTTTGCGTCATCGGCCGCGTCGGCCTTTGCGCCGCCCTCCGGGCCGGACGCGGTCTTTCGGGCCGACGCGCCCTTTGCGGCGCTTTTTTTGCCGCCGCTCTTGGACGCCGCGCCGCCCTTCGGGGACGACCCGCTCCTTTGGGCTGCGGACTTGCTCTCGACGCTCGCCGTCCCGCCGCCCGCGCTCTTTCCGGCTGTCTCGCCGCCGTTCGCGCCGTCGGCGTCCTTTGCGGCGGCCGTCTTTTTCGCCCCGGTCTTTTTGCCCCCCGGGGTCGAGGCGGCAGTCCTGCCGCCCGACGTCTTCGCCGCAGAGGTCGTTTTTTTCCTGCCGCTTCCCGACTTTGTCCCCGACTTGGCTGCGGGCTTTTCGTCCGCGGCCTTTTTCTCGGGCTCGGTCTGTGCGGCCTGCTCTTTATCCCGCGTGCCCTCTTCGGCCGTCTGCGCCCTTTCGGGGGCTTTCTCCTCGGCCTTCGCGCCCGCCTTGCCGTCGGCCTCCGCGGTCTCCCCGTCCGTCGAGACCGCCTCGGGCTCGGGCCGTGTTCTCCGATTCTTTTCCGGCGCGCCGTTCTCGGCCGCCTGCGCCTCGGTCTTCGCGTCGGTTTTCCCCTCGGGCTCCGCCGCGACGTCGACGCTCCCGAGTATCTTCACGGCGTCCGCGGCAAGCTTCGCCGCGCTTTTCGCCGTTTTTCTGCCCCTTGCGGGTTTTTTCGCCGTCTCGGCAGTCTCTTTGCCGTCCGAATCCGCCGCCTTTTCGGGTTTCTTCTCCTGCGCCGTGTCGGCAGCTTTGGGGATTTCCGCGCTCTTCGCACCCTCGGCGTCCTCTGCGGCTCCGGCCTCCTCTTCCCTTCCCGGTGCCTCTTTTTTCTCCGCCGCCTCGGCAGTCCGGGACTCGTCGGCATTCGCCTTGTCATCGACGACCCTTTCGCCCTCGGCCTCCGCCGCCGTTTCGACACCCTTCTTCTCCGTCTCTTCGACGGCTTCGGGTTTGCCGCCGTCCTCTTTCGTTTCGGCGGTCTCTTTTTTCTCCGCCGCCTCGGCTGTCTCGGTCTTCTCCCCGCCCTCGTCGGACGCCTCGGCCCCTTCATCCGCTTTCTCGGACACCTTGACCGCGGACTTTTTGTCCTTTCTCAGGCGCTCGAGCTCGTCGAGCTCGGCCTTTGCCTTGTCGGTGTGCCCCCACGGCATGAGATAGGCGGGGTCGCCCGAGCGGCGCTGCTTTGCACGCACGACGATGATGACCGCCACCGCGGCGATCGCCATAAGCGCGCCCAACAGCTGCGAGACACGCAGCCTGCCGATATAGAGGCTGTCGGTGCGAAGCCCTTCGATGACCGCCCGCATCGCGCCGTTCCACGCGAGGTAGATGAGCCCTATCTCGCCGTCAAACCTGCGGCGCTTGACATAAACACTTAACAGCACAAAACCGAGAAGGCACCACAGCGACTCGTACAAAAAGGTCGGGTGGACGGGCAGCGACGGGTCGACCGTCATGCCGTGCTCTGCAATGTCGGCCGCGTGCATGGTGAGGTACGAGCTGACGGTGTCGCTCGTCATGCCCCAGGGCAGCGTCGTGTTGACGCCGAAGCACTCCTGGTTGACAAAGTTGCCCCACCGCCCGATGCCCTGCCCGATGAGGAACCCTATCGAGGTCAGGTCGAGCATCGGCAGCAGCTTCACCCTGCGAAGCGGGCACATGATCACGCCCGCAAGCGCGGCGAAGATGACGGCGCCGTAAAACGCGACGCCGCCCTTTCTGATGTCGAAGACATCGGCGAGGGAGGTGAACTCACCGGGGGCCGCAAAGGCGACGTAGTAGAGCCTTGAACCGACCACACCCGCGATGACGCCCACCAGGACAACGTCGAGCATCCTGTCGGAGTCTATGCCGAACTCGCGTGAGCGCGCAAGCGCGTACCACAGCGCGAGCAGGACACCCACACCGATGAGTATCCCGTACCAATAGACAGGGAAATCGCCTATCCTGAAGGCCACCCTGCCCACCTCGAGCTCGATGCCGAGCCCGGGGAACACAACTTTGGTCAATGCCATTGTTCCTATATCTCCTTTATGTGAAGCCGCTGCGGCGTCGCCCGAGAGGGCCCGCGCCGGCGCGGCCGCATAATCATATTAAACGCGGCAGGCCGCTTTCGGCGGGACAAGCCTTTTTGACGCCCCGCGGGCAGCGCCCAAGCCCGTTTACAGCTCGCCCGAGGGCTTGACAAAGGCGGTCGCGCTGAGGTCGTCGGCGAACATGCCGCTCACCGTCTCCTCAAGCTGCTGCTTTGTCACGTTACAGTCTATTATATCGCACAAATCGCAATTGTTAAAGCGGCAATAGAGCATTTTTGAGGCGACAGAGGCGGGAAAATCAAAGCTGCACAGCGTCCTGCCGATATAGGCGCGCCGCACCTGCTCAAACCGCTCGGACGAAAAGCCCTCGCGCTTGACCCGCTTGAGCTCTCTTCTTATCGCCTCGACCGCGCGCTCGGGCTCGGTGCTCTCACCCGAGAAGGAGACCGACATCGCGCCCCGCACCGTGAGGTCCCCCGCCGAAAAGCTCTCGTTGACGAGGCCCCCGTCGTACATCGCGCGGTAGAGGTCGGAGCACTCTCCCGCGATGAGCTCGGTTATCAGCTTGACCCTTTGCGCGCACAGCACCCGCTGTCTGCCCTCGGGCGCAGGCGTCTCGCGAAAGCCGAGCGAAAACTGCGGCAGCATCACGGGCATGGTGCGCTCTGTGCTGCGCTGCGCCGTCCCGCTGCGCTCGCACAGCTCGTCGCGCCGCGCGGGCTGTCCACCCGTCGACCCCCCCGACAGCACCCGCTCGGCCGTCTCGAACACCTCGGACGGCTCGACGCCGCCCGCGACGCACAGCGCCATCTCGGACGGGTGATAGAACGCGCCGTAGCAGTCGTACAGAATCTCGGGCGTGATCTCCGAGATGCTCTGCGCCGTGCCCGCGATGTCGTCGCGCACGGGGTGGGTGGGATAGAGGCTGTGCAAAAGGTCCTCCGACAGCTTCCAATCGGGGCTGTCGTCGTACATGCTGATCTCCTCGGCGATGATGCCCTGCTCCTTCGCCACGTTTTCGGCGGTGAAATAGGGCGAGGTGACAAACCGCAGCAGCACCTCGAGCGAGCTTCCAAGCTCGAGCGTCGTGTCGAACAGATACACCGTGCTTTCATAGGATGTATAGGCGTTGGCGACGGCGCCCGTCCTCGCAAAGAGGTCGAACGCATTGCCGCCCTCTCCGCTCTCAAACAGCTTGTGCTCTAAGAAATGGGCGACGCCCGCGGGCACGTCGACATGCCGGCCGCCCGAGGTGAACCCGCGGTCGATCGAGCCTATCTTCGCACCGAACGCGGCCCGCGCGGTTTTCTTGCCCCTCATCGGGAACACCGACACCCAAAGCCCCGACGAGGTTCTGCCCTCAAACACGCTGCCGAGCCTGCCGAGCTTAATCTCCTTTATCTCCATACCGTCCACCTCAAGCCGTTATGACGCTTACCGCGCGTTTTTTGAGCCGCGACAGCGCCTCGACCATCTCGTCGGCGCCCGCCTTTTCGATGAGCGTGAGCTCGTGCTCGGGCTCGGTGATCACGCCGTCCTCGAGCAGGCGCGAAAAACAATAGCCGATGAGTCCCGAGGCGCTGTCCCCCACCGAGCCGTAGATGCTTCTGAACAGCAGCCTGTTGTTCTCGATCTCCTCGGGCGTGGGGCCGTTTTTGATGAACTCACCGAGCTCGTCGTCGATCGCCCGCTGCACCGTCTCGATGTTTTTGTGCGCGACGCCGCAGTCGGCGTACATCCCGCCGCCCGGCAACGGCGAATACCGCGCGCCTATCGAGTAGCACAGGCTCTTTTTCTCCCTGACGTTGCCGAACAGCCGCGAGGTTGCGCTTCCGCCGAAGATCTCGATGCCCGCGCGCAGCGCCGCCCTGCTCTCGCCCGTCTCGACGCGGCCTGTGCTGTACAGCACCGCGAGCTTGTCCTGCTCGACCGAAGCCGACAGAGCCGAGCGCCGCACCTCGTCATAGCAGAGGGGCTCAAGCGCCGGTATCTTCGCACGTCCCGCGGCCCTGCCCTCAAACCTCCTGCTGCACATCTCGAGCGCCTCGCCGGGGTTTTCGCCCGCGAAGAAGATCTCGATCTCGCTCTCGGCGAGCACCCTTTTGTACGCGTCGTACAGGCTCTCGGGCGTGATGCCGTCGATGTCCTCCTCGAGCCCGTCCTCGGGCAGCGCGCGCGCGTCGTCATAGGCCGCGGCGTCGAGACGCCGCAGGCACATTTCGCGCTTGTCGCCCGCGACCGAGCTTATCGCCTCGCGCAGCTTGTCCTTTTCAATCTCGACCCAGTCTGCCCTGAACGCGCCGTCCCGGGCAAAGGGGGCCAGCACCGCGTCGAGCAGAAGGCCCGCCCTGCGCGCGTTCTCCCCGCCCCCGCCGAGCAGGCTCGCATCGGGCCCCGTGACCGACACGCCGACGATCCTCGACATGCCGTTTAAAAGATAGCTCGCGTCGAGGCTCGAGCCGTACATGCCCTCGAGGGTGCGCTTGAGCGCAAGGGTGTCGGGGACCCCCTCGGTGCCGCGCGTCATGACATAGGGCAGCAGCGCCGAGGCGGTAAGCGTCTCCCTCGACAGGGGGAGTCTCAGAAAAACCGTCATGCGCGAGCGCCTGAAGCCGCCCCCGCACGAGGTGAAGTGGACGCCGTCGTACAGCTTCTCTCTCTCAACCTTTATCATTCCAAAAACTCTTTGTGCGCGGCGGACACCGCACGCGCCGCATCCTTTCCCGAAACAATTACCGTGAGCCTCGTGTCGGACGAGGACACGTGTCTTACCGCGATCCCCGCGCCCGCAAGGGTGGACAACAGCCGCCCCGGCACATCGGGGTACCCCGACAGACCCGCCCCGACAAGCGAGACGCGCGATATCTCGCGATCGCATGACACACTGTGTATATTATAAGTCTTTGCGAGGTCGCGCACAAGGGCAACCGCCCTGTCCGCCCACTCTTTTTTTACCGAGAACGAGATATCCCTGCGCCCGTCCCGCTCGGCCGACTGCACGATCCCCTCGCAGCATATCCTCTCGCCGCCGAGGCGGGAAAAAATCTCTCCCGCGGCCTCGCCCGCGGGCGCCCCGCACACCGAGATGAGCGCGCTCGCGTCGTCGCGCACGACTCCCTTGACCAGCATCCCCTCAAGACCCACGCTGTTCACCTCCGTACCCTGTGAGTCGGTAAAGCCCGACAAAACCTTGAGCCGCACGTCATACCGCTCGGCGAGCTCGACCGCGCGCCCGAGCAGCACCTGCGCGCCGAGCGTCGCCATCTCGAGCATCTCGTCAAACCGCAGTGCGGGCAGCTTTTTTGCGGCCGCCACCCGCCGAGGGTCGGCCGAATACACCCCCTCGACATCGGTGTAGATGAGGCACTCAGACGCCCCGAGCACCGCCGCGAGCGCCACCGCGCTCGTGTCCGAGCCGCCGCGCCCGAGGGTGTTTATCTCTCCCTCGCTGTCGACCCCCTGAAACCCCGCAACGACCGCGACCCGTCCCGCCGCGAGCTCGCGCTTTATGCACGAAGCGTCGATGCGCTCGATTCGCGCTTTGCCGTGCATGTGCTCGGTCGTGATGCCCGTCTGGGCCCAGCTGAGCGACACGGCGGGACAGCCGAGCTTGTCGAGCGCCATCGCCAGCAGCGCCGCCGAGGCCTGCTCGCCCGTGGTCAGCAGCGCGTCGAGCTCACGGCCCGCAGGCTCAAGGGTGATCTCGTGAGCCCGCGCGGTCAGCAGGTCGGTCGTGTCACCCTGCGCCGAGACCACCGCCGCGACCTCGCTTCCCCGCTCGCGCTCGCGCATGATGATCCTCGCCGCGTTGAACACCCTCTCCCTGTCCGCAACCGATGTCCCGCCGAACTTCATGACAACAAGACCCACGCTCTTCACCGCCTCCGTCTGTGTTGTTCCGCCGTCCTTCGGCGGAACAACACAGTATATGCACCGCCGCCGCCGCGCGTCAATGCGCTTAAATCGCCTCCCCTTCCCTCGATATTTGTGCCTGTTGCACATAAAAAAGCGCAAAAGATTGTACAGATTGACGGCAGAAAAACTTCCGCAAAACTATTTACAAATGGATACAAATAAGTTACAATATAGTTACAAGCTAAGAGCGCTTGTGAAAAACGAGTAAAAGTTTTTTCATTCTTTTTCCTCCTTTTCTTTCTTTTGCAAACCGCCGCAGTTTTCTGCGGCGGTTTTGTTTTGCGCTCTTTTTTGCTGCTCTTTTCGGCGGGGCAGGCGGCGTCGGCCGGGCATGCGGCGTCTCTCACCCCCTTTCAGCTTCATCCGTCGGCGCCCGCTCGGTTTCGCGCAAAACGCGCCGGGACAAAGAGATCTCCCCGACCCGGGCAGGAGCCGTGGACAAGATACGGCTGATTTTTGCGCTATATGCACAATTTGTCTATTGCAAGGCCGGACAAATTGATATATTATATTCAAGTAAGGCACGGGCAAAGCGCCCGACATCCGACGGACGGGGACTCTGCCCTTTCGGCGAGCGTCCCGCGGTGATGCTGTACAAACAACACGCAAAAGAGGGTTACAATGAAACGAAGCTGCGGAATACTCATGCCCATCTTCTCGCTGCCGTCCGCGCACGGCATCGGCACACTCGGGGCCGAGGCGCGAAGGTTTGTCGACTTTCTCGTCGACGCGCGGCAGTCCTGGTGGCAGATGCTGCCCGTCGGGCCGACAAGCTACGGCGACTCGCCCTATCAGAGCTTTTCGACCTACGCGGGCAACCCCTATTTCATCGACCTCGACGAACTCGAGGAGGCGGGGCTGCTCGACAAAAGGGAGATCGCCGAGGCCGACAGGCAGGTGAGCGACGAGCGGGTCGACTACGGCGCGATATACAACACCCGTCACGCGCTGCTGCGCTCGGCGGCTGAGCGGGGCCTCGAGCGGCGGGAGGACGGTTTCCGTGTGTTCTGCGAAAAAAACGCGGGCTGGCTTGACGACTACGCGCTGTACACGGCGCTCAAGGGCCGCTTCGGGATGAAGCCGTGGTACGAGTGGGACGAGGACATCCGGCTTCGCCGCCCCGACGCGCTGCGTCGGTACCGCGAGGAGCTGCGGTGCGAAACCGAAATCCGGCAGTACATTCAGTACCTGTTCTACACCCAGTGGGACGCGCTGCGCGACTATGCGCGCCAAAAAAAGATCGGGATAATCGGCGACATGCCGATCTATGTAGCGTTTGACTCGGCCGACGTGTGGGCGTCGCCCGAGAGCTTTCAGCTCGACGAGAAAAACTGCCCCAAGGCGGTGGCCGGGGTGCCGCCCGACTACTTCAGCGAGGACGGGCAGCTTTGGGGCAACCCGCTCTACGACTGGGACGCCATGAAAAAGGACGGCTACGGCTGGTGGATACGGCGCGTCGAGGGCGCGTCGCGCCTGTACGACATGATCCGCTTTGACCACTTCCGCGGCTTTCACACCTATTGGTCGGTGCCCGCCGGCGAGACGACCGCCAAAAAGGGGCACTGGGTGAACGGGCCCGGCCTGCCGTTTGTCAAGATGCTGACCTCGTGGTTCTACGGTCTCAGCTTCATCGCCGAGGACCTCGGCGACCTCAGCGACGAGGTGCACGAGTTTGTGGAGAAATCCGAGCTCCCCGGCATGAACGTGCTCGAGTTCGCGTTTGACGGCAACCCCGGCAACCACTATCTGCTGCACAATATAAAGCAAAACAGCGTGTGCTATGTCGGCACGCACGACAACGCCCCCGTCTGCGGTTGGGCAAGCTCCCTGTCAGAGCGCGAGAAGAGGCTCAGCGAGCGGTATCTCGGCCTCAACGACAGGGAGGGGGTCAACTTCGGTATGATCCGCGCCGGGATGCAGTCAAACTCGTTCCTGTTCGTCGCGCAGATGTCCGATTACCTCGGGCTCGGCGACGAGGCCCGCATAAACACCCCGGGCCTTGCGTGGGGAAATTGGGGCTGGCGCATGAGGCGCGGCAGCCTGACGGCAGAGCTTGCGGAAAAGATCGCCGACTACGCCGTGATGTTCTCGCGCGCGTCGGACGCGCCGCCGAAGCCCGCCGAGAAGACCGAAAGCGGCAAAACCGACTCAGGCGGCCGGCAGCAGGACGCGGAGACCGAGACCGACCGCTGACTCAGCGTCGCTCGCAGGTCGGTAAATCTGTTATCGGGTATATTCCATATATTAAAGAACCGAACGAGGGGGCAGCCCCTTGTTCGGTTCTTGTTTTGGAACGTTGAGATCAACTGCTTTTTTGAGCACCTTACAGTTCACGGTGAGCGGGCGCCATACCGATTGCGTTCGGTGAGGGGGCCTTAAGGGCAGGCCGTTTCTAAGAAATAAGGTTGCAGTAAACGCCGCGTACCTATGTAAAATGCCGCGTGGTTACAGCGAGCCCAAAGCTTCCCTTGACGCGCGCAGCGAAAGATAAACGGCGCGCAGCAGGGTTCACATGCTCGCGGGAATTCGGCCGCATGTCCGTACCTTTAACATGCGGCCGCCCCGCGGGAGTATGCGGGGCGTGTCGAATGTCCGTTCCGCTTACGACGCGCATCTGTCGCGCGGAGCGGCGAGCTGTCGTTCCTATTAAGCTCGCCCATTCGGCCACCCGGCGGGAATATGCAGGGTGTGTATAAAGAGGGACGAACAGTCGGCAAGAGAACCTCACATCTGCATCCTTTGAGCGAAAACGGGTCGCTTTTGCAAAACATCCCCAAAAAAGCCGCGCGCAACCTAAAATTGCGCGATAGCCGGTGGTTGACCGCCCGCACACGCGGTAAAATGATAGCAAGACAACGAAAAGTGAGGTCGAACCATGAAAATCCATTTTACCGTGACGATTCTTTCCCTCTCGGCGGCAATTGCCATGATTGCCCTGTCCGTCTACATCGCGGTGCTCGTCGTCAGGGCGCTCAAAAAATACCTGCGGGACACCCCGAAGCGCGACGAGGCAAAGGCCGTTCGCATGTCATTGTCCGAACGGCTGCGCGAAAACCGCATGCGGTGCCGGATGACGCAGGAGTTTGTCGCGGACGCCGTCGGGGTCAGCCGACAGGCGGTGAGCCGATGGGAAAACGGCAGCTGCGACCCATCCACCGCAAACCTCATCGCGCTCGCCAAGCTATATGGCATCCCGGCGCAGCAGCTGTTGGAGGATCTTTGAGCCGAAGCCGCAGACGCGCCCGCCTTTTCCGCGGGGGACGTCTCGGCCCGCGCGCTTGCTCGCACCGCACAAAAAAGGGGGCCCCGCTCGAACAGAGCAGGTCCCTCTTTTGCTGTCAGCCGGACAGACCGCGCCGGATACAAAAAGCATGTCGGTACTGAGACGAGCCGGTCCCGAACGGTCGAAGCCGGTTCCTTCCTATCGATACCCGCTCAGGCGTCTGTATCGACCGCGGCGCTTCTTGCCTCGCCGTCCGTCCCGCCGGGGCCGCTTTTCTCCCCCGCGGTCTTTGGCGACCCGTCCGCGAGGACGCTGTCGCGCAGCTTTTGATAGCCGCTCTTGCCGTACAGACGCGTCAGCAGCTTGCAGACGGCCGAGGTCGACAGCCGCGTCGGCAGGTTTGCCGCAAGCAGCAGCCTCTCCCGGCGCTCTGCCGCGCCCCGCGAGCCGCTGAAGCCGTCCGCATAGAGATCCGCGGGGGTAACTTCGCCTCGGTCGTCGTCGGCAGCGCAATCCCCGCCCGGACAAGGCCTTCCCGACGCGCCGTCAAAGCCGTCCGTCCGACCCGACCGGAGGGGTACCGGCTGCGCCGCACCGTCAGGCCCGCCGACATAATCGCCCGCAGCACCCGCACAGGGGTTTGCCGTCGCAGTCTCGACACCGAACCTGCCGTCACAGCTGTCCGCCACGCGCGCTTCTGCCTCTCGCGGCCCGTCGTCCCCCTCCCCGCACGCGATGTGCACACAGCCCGAGTCCAAAAAAGCTCTCTCGATCGCCTCTCTCGGAACCCCCTCGACCCCGAGCAGCCCCGCCCTGCCGGGCCGCTGCTTGCGCCGCTCCTTCCCCGCAAGGTCGGGGATGTAGGCGTGAAGCACCCTGCCGCCGCGGCAGATATCCGACACAAACCGCCTTATCCTGAACCCGGCCTCGTCGCTGTCGGTGAAGATCACGACCCCCGTCTCGGCGGCGAGGCGCTTGAGCAGCCGCTGTTTTTGCTCGTCCTTAAAGATATTGAAGCCGTCCGTCGTGACAACAAGCGCGCCGACGATCCCCTCGAGCTTCATCCTGTCATATTTTCCCTCGACCACCACCGCAAAATCGGTCTTTATCATCCGATGAACCCTCACAGTCAAAATCATCCCGAAACGGGCGTCGGTCTCTTAAATGCCCACTGTCGTGCCGCATTCGGTAAGGCTCGGCCTGCACGGCGAGATTATAACTTAAAGTATAAATTTAACCTCTAAAAGGGGAAAGCAGCCCATTTTCGTCCCCGATTTCGGGTCGAAAGAAATCAAAAAACGTCGTAAAATGTCGAAAATATACAATGAGTAATTCGCACCCGGCCGTCCCCGACCCATCGCCCGCGCGCAATCAAACAAAACGGCCCTGACGGCGGCAGACAAGAGCGGCGACGCCCCGTTTTGTCTTCACCCGGAGCAGACGCGCCGTCCGTCAGGCAAGCCCGTTTTTTATCTCGAGCGCAATCCGCACAATATACTGCTCGAGCACAATTCGTCCCTCCGCCTTGGACGACTTGAGCTTTGCGTCGAGCTCGTACAGCAGCTCGATTATCCGCTCCAGCTGCCGCACCGAATACCTCCCGCACCGGCTCATCGCGACGGCGAGCCGCCTGTCGTTCTTTTTATAGCCGAAGCTGTCCTCGAGATACCGCACGGGCAGCCCCTTTTCCTTCGCGAGCCGGGCGCGGTAGCTGTTTAAAAAGGCGATGTTCATCGTCGAGGAGATCATAAGCGGGTCGGTCTTCATGTCCAGCATGTCCTCAAGCACCGCAAGGGCGTCCTTTATCCGCCCGGCCTCGAGTGCGCTCAGCATGGCGTACACGTTGTCCTCGCAGCCCGAGATACACAGCGCCCGCACATGCTCGGCCGTTATCTCGCCGCCCGACGCCAGCGAGGCGAGCTTTTTTATCTCGTTGCTCATCGACATGAGGTCGTCGCCGCAGCGCTCGACTATCTCGGACACGACGCGGTCGCAGGCGCTGCAGCCCTCGTTTTTTATCATTCTTGCCGCTGCCGCCGCAGGGTTCACCGCGGCACGCTCGCACGTGACCACGGCGCTGTCCCGGCATTCGCCGACGAGCTCGACGAGCGACTTCGGCACGGAAAACCTGCGCGCGCCCGCGTCGGCATAGCGCAGGATGACGGTGAGGTCGTCGGGCAGGTCGGCAAAAAGCTCGCGCAGCAGCTTTTTGCGCGCTTCGCTCAAAAGGGCTTTGGAGACGCCGACCCCCCTCAAAACCGCCGAGCGGCGCGCTCCGAAAAAGGACACACTGAAAAAGACCGCCCGCAGCCGTTCCTCGTCCGCGTCCTCAAAGTCGAGGCGCACCGGCTCGTCCGCGCCCTCCTCCGCAAGCTTTGCGAGGATGGCGTTTTCGGCCGAGTCGAGCAAAAACTCGTCGTCGCCCGCAACGAGATACAGCCGCAGGATGCCGTCGTTAAGCGCTTTTTTAAGCTCGCCAGACCTCAGGTTTTTCATTCAGTCCACCCTTCTCGCGGTTCCGCCGCCCACAATATAGCTCGACCTCTCGCCGCTTTCAAAGTCGCTTGCGGCCCCGCCCGCATAGACGGTGTAGCCGCGCTCGCGCTCGGTCGCGATCACAACGTCCGGCCCGAGCTCGTCCAAAAGCTCGGGGTCGTCGCGCGTGAGGGCAAGCACCGTCGTGCCGTCGGGCGCGGTGAAGAGCACCGCGTACCTGCCCCGCGTCTCGACCGAAAAGCCGAGAAGGTCGACCTCCCCCTCAAGCTCGCCGTACCCCACTGCGGCGCAGCCCTCAAACACCTGCGCCGCGCGCTCGGCCGCGAGCCCGACGTTCGCCCTTGATATTATAACATGTTCGGGGGTCTCGGCAAAATGCAAACGCAGATAGTTGTCGATATACAGCATGTCGTTTTGCGACGAGGTGTACAGCACGGCGGCGCTTTTGCCGTCGCGCGTCAGCAGGATTCCGTCGTCGCGGTAGACGGTCAGCACGGTTCTGCCGCGGCCGAACGCCCAAAAGCTGCCCGCCGCGCACAGGACGACCGCGCAGCAGCACACAAGCGTCAAGCGCGCGGATACCCTCCCGCGCGAGAGGCGATTGATTATCACCAGCACAAGGCACCCCGCAAAGCACGCCGCCGTCCACGGCGACCGTGCGGGGATGCTCGCGAACGCAAGGCCCGAAAGGAACCCGGACGCGCCGAGAATCGCGCCCGACAAAAGCCTGCACAGCAGGGCGGGCGCCAATGCCAAAGCCCGCACGCCCGACAGCGCGCACAGCAGCAGGATAAGCGGCATGAGCGCGCCGACCGCCGCAACGGCAAGCGGGCTCATCACGACCGCAACAAGCGAGAGCTCCATGTCAAAGAACATGAGCACGGGGAGTATGCACAGGTTGACGGTGACGCTGAGCGCCGCCGCCTTGAGCGCCCCGCAGGCGGCGCGTGCGAACAGCCCCTCGCCCGGGAGAGCGCCGTCCATCCGCCGCTCGAGCGCCGGGAACACAAGCCGTATCGCCCCGCAGCACCCGAACGACAGCAAAAACGACGCGCCCGTCACCGCGCCGGGGAACGGCAGGAGCACCGCAAGGGCGGCAAGGCCCATGGTGTTGGCCGCGTCCTGCCTGCGCACCAGCGCGTCGCCCGCAAAGCCCGTCATCCCCATGATGCACGCCCGCATCACCGACGGGGTCATGCCGTAGAAGAGGCACGCGAACACGCCGAACGACCCGAGCAGGACGACCGTCGGCCCGACGCCGACGCCCAGACGCTTGAAAAGCCCCGCAAGACAGCCGAACAAGATCGAGATGTGCAGCCCCGACACCGCCAGAATGTGGACGATGCCGGTGCGCGAAAAGCTGAGACGCGTCTCGAGCGACAGCCCCGAGCGGTCGCCCGTGATGAGCGCGAGGCAGAGCGCCGCGCCCTCCCCGTCGAGGTACCGGCGGATTGCCCCGTCGGCCGCGCGCCTCGTGCGCAGGATAAAATCGGTGACGGCGGACACCCCGAGGTCGCGCACGGGTCTGACACCCTCGGCGTCGAGCGAAAGCCCCTCGGCCGCGTCGGCGCGGTAGACTGTGAACTCCCCCGCAAGGGTATATCTGCGCCCGTCCTCGAGCCCGTATGCCGAAAAGAAGGAGAGCGAGGTGTTGCTCACCCTTTCGCCGTCGACCGCATCCACCCGGCACCTGTACAGGGTGCTGTTCGGGTAGTCGACGTGCGAGCGCACCGTCACATCGAGCGCCGCGCCCTCGCGGGTGCACAGCTCGAGCGACCTTGACAGCGCGTCCTGCGCACCCATGTAAGCGACAAATGCCGCCGCGGTCACCGCGAAGAGCACAATGCACACCCAAAGGGAGACGGCCCTGCCGATTTTTCTGCCTATGACAAACCATACGGCGGGAAGCACCGCCGCCGCAACAAGGGGCCAGCCGATCCCCGCAGTGAAAAAGGCCGCAAGCGCAGCGGCGTAGCCAAACCCCGCGACGGCAAACGGCCTTTTCATCGAGAACGCCCCCCTTTGTTTTAGCTTGTTGAATCATGCTTTTTGAGATTGCGGCAGGGCGCCCGCCGTTAAACGCGGCCCCTCCCTCGCTGTCCTGCGGGGAAGGGGCCGCAACAAAAACATCCGATTACTTCGTCTTCTCGAAGGTGGGGAGCTTTTCGAGATAGATGATGTCGTCCCGGTCGGCCGCGACGCCCTCGGCGAGCACCGCCGCCTTGGCCGCGATGATCGCGCCCGACTTTTGCACGATGGTCTCGAGCGCGTAGAGCGAACCGCCCGTGCTGATGACGTCGTCGACGATGACCACCCGCTTGCCCTCGAGCATCTTCATCTCGTCGGCGTCCAGGAACAGCGTCTGCATCCTCGCGGTGGTAATCGACTTGACCGACACCTCGATGGGCGTGCGCATATAAAGCTTGCTCATCTTGCGGCAGACGACATAGTTTTTTCCGCTCTGGCGCGCCATCTCGTAGGCGAGGGGGATACCCTTTGCCTCGGCGGTGACGATGATGTCAAACTCGGGCAGCTTTTTCAGCAGCTCGGATGCGCACGCGACCGTCACCTCTACGTCGGAAAACATGATAAAGGCCGCAATCGACAGCTCGTCGTTGACCTTGCAGATGGGGAGCTGCCGGGTGAGGCCGGCAACCTTCAGCTCATAAGTGCTCATAATCGAAACTCCTTTTTGCGGCGCGCTCGGGCGCGGCCGTTTGTAAATGTTGTTGCGCGGGCGGGACGGACAACCTGCCGCCGCAGCCCGCCGCCTGTGTATCTTTTGGATCAGCCCGGAGGCCAGTTGAGCTTCCTTCCGCCGAGGACATGGAAGTGAAGGTGCCTGATGCTCTGTCCGCCGTCCTCGCCGACATTTGTCACGACCCTGAAGCCGTCGCGTATCGACATCCGCTCCGCGAGCCGCGCGATGACCTCAAAGATGTGCGCGACGACCGCGCTGTTTTCGGGCGTTATGTCCCCCGCGCCCGCGATGTGCTCGCGCGGGATGACGCAGAAGTGCACCGGTGCCTGCGGCGCGATGTCGTTGAACGCGACGCACACCTCGTCCTCATAAATTATCTCGCTTTGGACGTCGCCGCTCGCAATCGAGCAGAAAAGACAGTCCCCCATTTTTTCACCCTCCTTTCGGCAAACCCCGTATATTATTTAGAATATAATTCGTTTTATCTCGACAAAACCAATTGTCCGTGTCTGCGTCTGCGCACACAGCGCCGTTCGCGAACCGTTCTTCGGCGCTTAATCTCAGCCCAGCAGCTCTTTGACGATGCCGGCCGCGCCCTCGAGCGCCGCAGGGATCTTTTCCGGCTGCTTGCCGCCCGCCATCGCCATGTCGTGCTTGCCGCCGCCCGAGCCGCCGACGGCAGCCGCGGCGCGCTTGACGAGGTCGCCCGCCTTTACGCCGCGCTTGACCGCCTCGGGGCCGCACGCCGCGCACAGCGTGACCCTGCCGCCGCTCGTCGACGCGAGCAGCACGACCGCGTCTGCGCAGCGGCCCTTTATCTCGTCGGCGGCGGCGCGAAGCGCGTCCGCGCCGCCCTCCGTCTCAAGTGCGAAGACCTTTACACCGTCCACGTCTACGCACCTGTTCATCATGCCGTCGACGGCGCTGCTCGCGAGCTTTGCCTTGAGGTCGCCGTTCTCGTGCTCGAGCTCGCGCAGCCTGTCGGACGCCGCACGCGCCTTGCCGACAAGCTCGCGCCCGCTGCCCGCCTTGAGCGCCGCCGCCGCGTCGGCGACGATGCGCTGCTGCTCCTCGAGCAGCGCGAGCACCCCCGCGCCCGTGACGGCCTCTATCCTGCGGATACCCGAGGCGACCGACGACTCGGACAATATCTTATACAGCCCGAGCTCGGAAGTGTTGTGCACATGGGTGCCGCCGCAGAACTCGACCGAATAGCCCGGCACGTCGATGACCCGCACGACGTCGCCGTACTTTTCGCCGAACAGCGCGAGCGCGCCGAGCTTTTTGGCCTCCTCGATGGGCAGCACCCGGTGGATGACCTCGCTCGCCTCGAGAATCTTGCGGTTGACGATCTCCTCCACGCGCCTCAGCTCGTCGGGCTTCACCGCCTCGTAGTGCGAGAAGTCAAAGCGCGAGCGCTCGCTGTCGACATATGAGCCCGCCTGGTGCACGTGCTCGCCGAGCACCTCGCGCAGCGCCGCCTGGAGCAGGTGCACCGACGTGTGGTTGCGCATGGTCGCGCGGCGCGTGTCGGCGCACACCTCGGCGTCGGCCTCGTCGCCGACCGAGATGACCCCCGCGCTCACGACGCCGGTGTGCGCGTAGTACCCCTCGGGCGTCTTGCGGCAGTCGCTTATCTCGACCCTTGCCATGCCCGCCTTGAGCACGCCCCGGTCGCCCACCTGTCCGCCGCTTTCGGCGTAAAACGGGGTTCTGTCGAGCACCACCGTGACCTCGTCCCCCTCGCTCGCCGTCTCGACAGACGCGCCCGACGCGGCGATGAAGCCGATCCTCGCGCGGCAGCTGAGCGTATCGTAGCCCACAAACTCGGTGGGCGCGAGCGCAAGGCCCTTGTAGAGGTCGGTCTCCCAGCTCACCTTATTCTTAAGCGTGTCCTCGCGCGAGCGCTTTTTCTGCTCGTCGAGGGCCTTTTTAAAGCCGTCCTCGTCCACGGTGCAGCCGCGCTCGGCCGCGATCTCCTTGGTGAGGTCGAGCGGGAAGCCGTAGGTGTCGTTGAGCCTGAAGGCGGTGTCGCCGTCGAGCACCGTCTCGCCCTTCGCCGTCATCCCGTCAAGGATGCCGTCGAGCAGCGCCGAGCCCTGGTCGACGGTCTTGGCGAACGTCTCCTCCTCGGCCTTGATGACCCGCTTGATGTACTCGGCGTTGTCGTTGAGGTTGGGATAGCTTTGCAGGTTTTCGTGAATCACGGTATCCGCGACCTCGTACAGGAACGGCCTGTCTATGCCGAGCAGCCTGCCGTGGCGCGCCGCGCGGCGCAGCAGCCTGCGCAGGACATAGCCCCTCCCGCTGTTGGACGGGCCGATGCCGTCCCCTATCATGAAGACGGTCGAGCGGATGTGGTCGGTGATGACGCGCAGCGACACGTCGGCCTTCGCGTCCTCTTTGTACCGCACGCCCGCGATCTTCTCGACGTGCTTGATGATGTTCTGTATCGTGTCGACCTCGAACAGGTTGTCGACCCCCTGGCAGATGCACGCGAGGCGCTCGAGGCCCATGCCGGTGTCGATGTTGCCGTGCTCCATCTTTGTGTAGCCGCCCTTGCCGTCCGAGATGAACTGGGTGAACACGAGGTTCCAGAACTCGACATAGCGGTCGCAGTCGCAGCCGACGCCGCACGTCGGCTTGCCGCAGCCGTACTCCTCGCCCCTGTCAAAGTATATCTCGGAGCAGGGGCCGCACGGGCCCGAGCCTATCTCCCAAAAGTTGTCCTCGCGGCCGAGCCTGACCATGTGGTCCTCGGCGACGCCGACCTCCTTTGTCCAGATGTCGTACGCCTCGTCGTCGTCCTCGAACACCGAGACGTACAGCCGCTCGACCGGCATCTTGACGACCTTTGTGACAAACTCCCACGCCCAGCGCGTCGCGTCGCGCTTGAAGTAGTCGCCGAACGAGAAGTTGCCCAGCATCTCAAAAAAGGTGCCGTGGCGCGAGGTGTGCCCGACGTTTTCGATGTCGGGGGTCCTTATGCACTTTTGGCAGGTCGTCGCCCGGTTGCCCGGCACCTTCGCCTGGCCGAGAAAGTACTTTTTGAGCGGCGCCATCCCCGAGTTTATCAGCAGCAGGCTTTTGTCGTCCTGCGGCACGAGGGAAAAGCTGTCCATCCTGTTGTGCCCGCGCTGCTCGAAAAACTCGAGGAACATCTCGCGCAGGCGGTTGAGACCCGTCCATTCCATAAAAATCACCCTGTTTTTTTAATTTTCCCGCAAAAAAATATAGACCTACGCCCCTTACAAGGGACGAAGGCCGTTTTTAACACGACTTCCGCGGTACCACCCACATTGCGGCGCGCAAAAGCCGTCTGCGCCGCCTCTCGTTTGCGCCTTAACGCGGCGCGCTCGCCGCCCTCTTCGGGCCGGGGCTCTGCGGGGCGGCAGCCCGCCCTTGTCCGCCGCGCGCCTTTCAGCCGCCGGGCGCGTTCTCTTGTGTGACGGAGCCGGTGCGGTTTTTCCCGCTTCACTGCCTTTTTCCTTTTTAAGGGACATAGAAAAATACGACAATGAAATTATACGGTAGTTTCTTTGCTCTGTCAAGCAAAACGGCCGTTTTACGTCATCCCGCGCAAAACAGCCGTTATTTAAAATTCCCCGCAGGGCGCGGTCACAGCGCCTCAAAAGCGGACTCGACAGCCCTGATATCGTCCTCGGACGGCGAGAGGATGATTATACCCACCGCATAGCCGCCCTTCGAGAGGCAGTACATGTTGAGGCAGAACGAGGCAACCGTGTTCGACATCACGCACGGCTTTTCGGTAAAGGTGACGCCGCCGAGCGTCTTTTCGGTTGTTTCGCCCGCGGTCACGTCGATTTCGCCGAGCGCATCGTGCACGATGTCCTCGATGTCCTCGAGCTGAGCCGCCACGTCCTCGTTTGTCTTTTGAACCATCACCATCACACTCGTCCCGCCGAGCGCGTCGTAGGCGGCGAGCTCGTATGTAACGGTGTCGTCCGAGTAGCTTGCGGGGTCGTCCATGCTCATGCCGTCGGGGCAGGTGAAGCGCATGCCCAGCCACTCGCTCGTCCATGTGTCGCCGCTGACCGTCCCCTGCACGTACTTCCCGCCGCAGCCCGTAAGGCACACCGCCGCAATAAGCAAAATCGAAACCGCCGAAGCCAACCTCTTTTTCATCGCAATACCTCCCGATCCTCTTGTCCTTGTTTTTTGCGCCCGATGACGGGCCGCTCGCAGTATAGATTATATACCGCCCTTGCAAAAAAATCCACCGAGTGAACAAAAAAAGAAAAACGGCACGGAACGGCGAACTCCTTTTGCCGTGTCCCCGCCCGCCGAAAGCCCCGGCGGGCGCTCAGTCCGCGCCGTCCGTCCTCGCCGAATAGACCGGCTCGACGCTCTCCCGTCCCCTGACGATAAGACAGAGCATCGCCGCAAGGGTCAGCGCCGAAAAGAGCGCCGCGACAACGCGGTAATCCATGACCTCGCCCAGCGCGCCCGCGACGGGGCCGACGAGCAAAACGCCGAGGTAGCTCACCGCGTTGTAGACCGCGTTTACCCTCGCCCTCATGCCGCCCGGCAGATAGCTCTGCACGGCGGCCGTGCGCAGCGTCGCGGTGTTGACGCCGAGAAAGCCGAGCACGAACTTGACGGCAAGCATCACAGGGAAGGCGAAAAACAGCAGCGCGCCGTCAAAAAGCTCGTACACCGTGTAGACGAACACCGTCAGCCTATAGCGGCTGCCCTCGGGTATCCTCACGGCGTAGTGCACCGCCGCGCCGAGCATTCTGCCGAGCGTCTCGGCCGAGGCAAGGACCGAGTACATCGCCGAGGTGAGGCCCGCGCCTGTCCTGAACCGCGCGACCGACATGAGCCTGTTTGCCTCGCTCGACGAGACCGCAAAGGACATGTAGGCGTATATCCTCACGAGCCCCTTTTCCTTTTTGAGATATCGCACGCCCTCCGCGATGTCCTTGAAATAGGCGCCTATCCCCCCGGACACACCCGCGCTTTTGGGCGCGGAGTTATACTCGATAAAGATTTCACAGGTCGCGGCAAGCGCGAGCAGCGCCCCCTCGGCGGCAAACAGCGCCTCGATGCCGACGCTTGAGTACACGAGCGCCGCCGCGGGTGACATGACCGTCGTCACCAGCGGATAGATGAGCGACGACACCGCGTACCCCTTTTGGGCGAAGCCCTCGGGGATCAGCTCGGGGTAAAGGCTGTCGTAGGCGAGGCCGTACACGGCCGAAATGCACCCGAGCACAAGGCTGAAGACGATGTAGCCCGCGTACACAAAGCCGTTGGCGCGCACAAAGGCGAGAAAGACGAACATAACCGCCGCGCTGAGATAGTCGAGCACGACAATGAGCCGTTTTTTGTTGCCCCTGTCGACCGCCGGCGCGACCAGCACCGGCAGCACCGCGCTCGGTATGACACCCGCCGAGGCGTACAGCCCGCTGAGCAGCGTCGAACCCGTTTTGTCGAACACAACGAGGCTCAGCGCGAGGTTCATCGCCGTGCCGCCTATCGCGCTTATCACCGTACCGAGGGTGATTATCGTGAAATTCCTGCTCCAAAGACCGCCCGCTCTCATCAAAGCACCGCCTTTATCGATTTATAAAGATAATTATACCTCTCATTTAATCCGCAAAAAAGACGGTATATTTGAGAAATAATTCTCAAATATACCGTAACAAAGGCATTTAAATTCAATAAATTGAGAAACTACGGTTTGGCTGCCGTTCTCTTTCGCTAAGTCATCTTCAGCCGTTCCTCCAGCCTGAGCGCCTCCTTATATCTCCGCTGAGACACATACAGCTCCTTTAAATACCTGCCGTAGAACCTCGAGAACCCGACGCCGAAGCTCTCGCGGCACCCGTCGCACAGCTCGCTCAGGATCCTCTCGAGCCTTTCCGCATCCCGCTCGCCCTCACAGCAGATGAGCTCGCAAAATTCGAGCATCAGCCCGTACAGCCGCCCATCGTCCGGGCCCGCCTCGCCGAGCAGCGCGCGGGCGCGGGCTGTCTGCTCAAGCGCACTCTCCCGCCTGCCCGTTTGGGCGTAGAGCAGCGCAAGCTTTTGGTGAAGCAGGACGTTGTGACCCGTCTCCCCCTCAAGCTCCCCTGCGTGCGCAAGACAGCGCTCGGCGTTAACATTGTCGCCCGTCTCGAGATAGGTGGCCCCGAGGTTATAGTTTACATCGCTTGCAAGGTCCCGCTCGCTCGGGCGCCCGAGGCGCAGCGCCCTGCCGTAAAACCGCTCGGCGCCCCGCGTGTCGCATTTTAAGCAGCAGAGGCTGCCCTGAAGGATCGTTATCGCCTGCATGAGCCGCACGCTGCCCGACTCGGCCGCGGCAGGATAACCGCGCTGTGCCCATTCCGCGCATCGGTCGGCAAGGCCCATGTAAAAACACATGCTTGCCGCGGTGTACGCCGCGCGCGCCGACGGCTGAACGTAAAACGAGCGCTCGGCGAGCTCGAGTGCCGACGGCCGGTTGTCCGAGCACAGCTCCGCGCGGCACAGCAGGGCAAGCGCCCTGAGCTCCGGGTCCATGCCCGCCTCGAGCGCGGCTATCTCGTCCGAGACGCCGTCCGCCGAAAGATGTCCCGTCGCGGCGAGTATCCCGCGCGCCACGGCGCTCTCATCCGACGCCGCGCCGAAGCGCGCGAGCTCCGCGCACTCGAGTGCCTCGCCGTAAACCTCCCCTGCGTCCATGCCGCACAGCCACTCGTCAAACAGCCTTGCGAAGCAGCGGCGGCACCGCGCAAGCTCGCGCTGCTGCGGGGGCTCGGGCAGCTCAAGGCGCGCGAGCAGCGCCCGCACGATCTCCTCGCTTGCGTTCACACCCCCGTTCTCGATCTTGCTGAGGTAGGACACCGCGCAGATGCCGCGCGCAAGCCCGCCCTGCGACAGGTTGCGCCGCAGCCGCTCGTTCTTTATCATAAGCCCTAATCTTTTGTCCATATCTCCTCCGCGGCCCCGCAGCGCGCCGGGGCATTTTTTGTTTTTTAAGGGAAGTGCGGGCCCTTGAGGCCCCCTTACCGATTACGGCCGACCGCGCAGTAAGGGGGGCTTGGGATACAGCAAACCTTAAAGCTTGCACCCGCCCCTCGCCGCGCGGGGCCTGAATCAAGCCAAAGGGGGAGGGGCCAAGCCCCTCCCCCTTTCGATGTCCGGTGCACGGCGCGCGGGCGCGCCTCCCGCCCCATCTTTACCTCAAACGGGTTAATAAGCCGAGAAGCAGCCCTCTATTGCGTCGAGCTCGCTCTCGTCGAGCGCGGACGCGGACACGACAACCATGTACCCGTCCTTCTTCATGCAGTACATGCGCTGATAGATGCTTATGCCCATGGCGTCGGCCTCGGCGGGCATCATCTTGAACGTGACTCCGCCGAGCGACGCCTCGACGGTGTCTCCGCACTCGTAGCCGAGCTCGGCGACCGACTCAAACTGCTGCTTCGATATCTCGATGTACCCGTCCTCGTCGACGTTGACCGACAGGCGCTCGCTCGTGATGCTGACGCTCGGGAAGCCCATCGGGCTCTGCGCGATCATCTCGTACACCATCTCCACGCCGGAGGTGTCCGCGCCCGTCATCTCGCTACCCGCGTCCATGACGGCCTGCATGTCCTCGTCGGTGCCCATGGCCATGGTGTCGGGGCACTCGAAGCGAAGGCCCATCCACTCGCTTTCAAAGGTGTCTCCGCTGACGGTTCCCTGCTTATAGTTCGCGGGGTTGCCGCCCGAGCAGGCCGCAAAAGCGAGAACCACAACCAATACCGCGGCGAGTGCCGCTGCAAACCTCTTGTTCATAACTCTCTCCTTATCGCTTACCTCTGTTTTTTTTGCCGCCGCAGGGGCGTACAAACGACATTATAGTATAAAGGATATGCCGGGGTCAAGCGCCGCAGCACACAAAAAAACGCCCCGGGAGGACGGCCGACAGCCTCCCGGGACACGGGGCCCCTGTTTATCGGGCCCCCGCGAGGGGCCGCCTCACATAAAGGGCGCGATGTCCTTGAGCCCCTTCGCCCCCTGCTTGACCACGATTATCTTCACAAGCTCGCCGATCGTCCCGCTGTCGAGAAAGGGATAGAGCGCGCTCAACCCGGCCAGCCTGCCGTCCCTTGCCGCGCCCAGCACTATCCTGCCGAGGGATCTCTCGTCCATAAACGGGGCAAGCGCCGCAATATCCTCGACGCGCCCGCCGCGCCCGAGCATCCGCTCCGCCGCCGCGCCTATGCTCTCGGCCGACATGAACGGGGCGATCGCCGCGAGGCTGCCGAGCTCACCCGCCTCGTCCGCCCTTTGAACCAGCCGCTCAAGGGCCTGCTGCGACAAAAAGGGGGCGACGGAAGCGAGGCTGCCGATACCGCCCGACATCTCCATGCGCTCGGCGAGGCTTTCCAGCGTCTGCTCGTCCGCAAAGGGCGCAAGGGACGCAATGAGCCCCGCGTCGGCCTCACAGTCGAGCTTGCCGACGATGTCCCTCATCTGCTTTTCGGACAAAAACGGCGCGAGCGCCGCAAGCCCCTTCGCATCCGACAGCGCGTCCGCCGTCTCGAGCAGCGTGCCGAGCATCTCCTCGTCGAGAAAGGGGGCGAGCTCGACGAGGTCGGACAGGCTTATCTCCCCGCCGCCGCTCTCGGCGATGTGCTCGACATATTTCGTCGTCTCGTCGGGCTTTAACAGCGCGGCGACGTCCTTGAGCTCGTCCACCGTCCCGACCGCCGTGCCGTCGTCGTCGTCCATGACCCGCTTCACCGTCTCGGTCTCGCGCGATTCGCCCAAAAGCTCGTCTATCGAGCAGTGGAACACCCGCGCGAGGTCCCCCAGCTTTGAGATGTCGGGCATCGAGTTGCCCCTCTCCCAATTGCTGACCGCCTGATAGCTGACCGCGAGCTCGTCCGCGAGCGCCATCTGCGTCATGTTGTTTTTGCGCCTCAGCTCCTTTATCGAGCGCGCAACCCGCATTGTGTCAAACATTTCCTTGTCCTCCGTCGGTTTTTTCGCGTTTTTTGCGGCCGCGCGCCGCACACGGAGCGCGCGGGCTACATCGGCCTTCGCGCCCGCTCGAGCATCGCACACCGGTTTTCAATCAACATCAGCTCCGCCCCCCGGCGGCCCGCGCACAGCCACGAGCATACGCCGCACAGTCTCAACAGTCTCAGCATCATTTTATCACCTCCGCCGCGGCCGTGTCGACGCCGTCGGCCGTCCGCTCTGTGTGACACCATGATACCGAACCCCGTGCCCTCAAGTACAGCAACCGTCGCTTGAGTTTGCCTTTTTGCTGCAAAGGGGCGGCTCAAGCGCTGCTTGAGCCGCCCCCCGTCCGCCGCCCGCGGCGGCGTTTTTCAGCCGTACCCTGTGCGAACGCACGCGCGGGGCCGCTCATCGTCCGGGGCGTCCCTTTGAGACAAAGGGGTTGCCCCGCTCAAAAAACCGCCACGGCGCAAGGCGGCATCTGTCGGCGTAGTCAATGCCCACGCGCGCCGACGTCCCCACGTCGCGGGCGCTCTCGGCCTCGGCGAAAAAGAGCGGGCCCTCGGCGCACATGTCCGCCCCGTAAAGGCCTCGGTCGACGCCGAACGCCGCGCACAGCCTGCCGGGGCCCGAGCACAGCCCGAACACATCCTTTGCCGCGGGCCGCCTGCGGTACATCAGCTCGAGCCCCTCGAGCGGCTCGAGCGCGCGCAGCAGCACAAGGCAGCCGTCGCCGCCCGCCGTCACATTCAGGCAGCAGTGGATGCCGTAGATAAGATAGACATACGCGAGTCCCTTGCCGCCGAAGGCCACCCGCGTGCGCTCGGTCGCGCCCTTAAAGGTGTGCGCCGCATCGTCGTCGCGGCCGAGATACGCCTCGGTCTCGACCACCCTGCCCGCGCACAGCCCGCCCTCGCGGCTGACGAGCAGCTTGCCCACGAGCTGTCTTGCCGCGGTGAGCGCGTCGCGCTCAAAGAATTCGCGTGATAAAGGTCTGTAGTCCACCTCGCACCCCCTGCCGCGCCGAAAGGCGCGCACTGCCGTTTCTCCGCCGCTTTTCCCCCGCCGCGCGAGCGCCGTTTTTAAAGCAGCTTTTGCCACTCGTCGGGCTTAAAGCCCGCAAAGACGCCCTTGTCGGTCACAAGGATCGGGCGCTTGACCAGCATCCCGTCCGACGCCAAAAGCGCGAGCTGCTCGTCCTGCGGCATGTCCGCGAGCCTGTCCTTCAGGCCGAGCTCGCGGTACAAAACGCCGCTCGTGTTGAAAAACGTGCGCAGCGCAAGCCCGCTCGCGCGCTGCCACGCGCGCAGCTCGTCGGCCGAGGGGTTGTCCCCCTTTATGTCCCGCTCGGTGTAGCGAACCCCCCGCGCGTCGAGCCATTCCCTCGCCTTTTTACAGGTCGAGCACCTCTCATAGCAGACAAACAAAATCATATCGCCCGTTCCCCCCGAATATAAATGCAGAATATGCGGCCGCCCGCAGCGCGACGCCCGGCGGCCCCGTAAAAAGGATAGCACATTTTTACCCGTTTCAAAAGCCGCGCTCCGAAGCGGGCGTCAAAAACAGCGTATATGGTGTAAAAAACATCTCAAATAAGACGTGCACATGTTCACTATTTTGTGTGAAATGACAAAAAAGTTCTGATTTTTTTATATAAATTTCACTAACCCAAAGAAATTCTATCGCCGATTTCTGACATATTTGTCAAAACTCTATTGAATTTTCGCCCCCTTGTTGGTATTATTATTACAGATGGGAGTGTATGCGCGGCGCGTCTGCGCGCACACTGCCGCGCTTAAAGCCGCGCCGTGCTTCGGCGCGCGCCCGGCGGCCCGCCCTTCGGTCCCTCCGGCGCGCCCGTCGTCCCTTGCGCGCCGGGACGGGGGACAACTAATTCTTCACAGGAGTTCAGAATATGGCGACCAAAAAAGGAAACCTCGCCGTGCATCTTTTCCACGAGGGCACAAACTTTGAGGCCCAGCGCTACTTCGGCGCGCACGCCGCGCGCAAGGGGGGCAAAAACGGGTACATATTCAGGGTTTGGGCCCCCAACGCACAGGGGGTGTCGGTCACGGGCGACTTCAACAACTGGGACCCCGACGCCGACAGGATGAAGCTTCTTCCCGATTCGGGGGGAATTTATGAGCGATTTATCGCAGGGGCCCGGCGCTACGACTGCTATAAGTTCCGCATAGTCGCCTCCGACGGCAGAGTCCTCATGAAGAGCGACCCCTATGCTTTCCACTGCGAGACCCGCCCCGCGACGGCGTCCAAGCTGTACGACCTCGAGGGCTATAAGTGGAAGGACGACGGCTATATGTCGTCCAAGGCCCCGCTGTACGACAAGCCGGTCAACATGTACGAGATGCACCTCGGCTCGTGGAAGCGCAACCCCGACGGCTCGCTGCTCAGCTACCGCATGCTCGCGGACGAGCTCGCGCCCTATCTCAAGAGGATGGGCTATACCCACGTCGAGATCATGCCCGTCGCCGAGCACCCGTTCGACGGCTCGTGGGGGTATCAGGTCACCGGCTACTACGCGCCGACGTCGCGCTACGGCACGCCGGACGATTTTAAATACTTTGTCGACAAGCTGCACCGCGCGGGGATAGGCGTCGTGCTCGACTGGGTGCCCGCCCACTTCCCGAAGGACGAGTTCGGCCTGTGCGAGTTTGACGGCGGGTACTGCTACGAGGACAAAAACCCTCTGCGCATGGAGCACAAGGAGTGGGGCACAAGGGTCTTTGACGTCGGCAAGCCCGAGGTGATGAGCTTCCTCATCAGCAACGTGCTGTTTTGGATGTCCGAGTACCACATCGACGGCATACGCGTCGACGCCGTCGCCTCGATGCTCTATCTCGACTACAACCGAAAGGACGGCGAGTGGTCGCCCAACTCAAAGGGCGGCAAGGAAAACCTCGAGGCGGTCTCCTTCTTCCAAAAACTCAACTCCGCGGTGTTCGCGCGCTATCCCAACGCGCTGATGATCGCCGAGGAGTCGACGGCCTGGCCGCTTGTCACCAAGCCCGCGTCGGACGGCGGGCTCGGGTTCAACTTCAAGTGGAACATGGGCTGGATGAACGACATGCTGATGTACATGTCGCTCGACCCCTTCTTCCGCAAGGACAACCACGACAAGCTCACCTTCTCGATGTTCTACGCGTTCTCCGAGAACTATGTGCTGCCGCTGTCCCACGACGAGGTGGTGCACGGCAAGTGCTCGCTTATCAACAAGATGCCGGGCGACTACGAGAACAAGTTCGCCAACCTGCGCGCATTCTTGGCGTACATGTACGCGCACCCCGGCAAAAAGCTGCTGTTCATGGGGCAGGAGTTTGCGCAGTTTATCGAGTGGAACTACGAGCAGCAGCTCGACTGGCTGCTGCTCGGGTACGACATGCATCGCCGCTTCAACGGCTTTGTCGAAAAGCTCAACGGCTTCTACAAAAAGACGCCCGCCATGTGGCAGATCGAGGACAGCTGGGACGGCTTCGGCTGGATAGGCGCGGACGACAACTCGCAGAACGTCATCTCGTTCACGAGGACCGACCGCGACGGAAACACGATCGTCGTGGTGTGCAACTTTGCCCCCGTCGAGCGCACGGGCTATCGCATCGGCGCGCCGAGAAAGGGCGCGTATACCCTCGCGTTCAGCACCGAGTGGGAGGAGTTCGGCGGCAAGAGCGTCAAAAAGCCGCTGCGCCGCTCGACCCAAAAGATCCCCATGCACGGCTTTGAGCAGTCGATCTCGCTCGACCTGCCGCCCATGTCGGTAATGTATTTCAAGGCGCCCAGGGCGCTTTAAGAGAAGGGATGTTGACCTATGAAAGAATGTATCGCCATGCTCCTCGCGGGAGGACAGGGCAGCAGGCTTTACGCGCTGACCCAAACGCTTGCAAAACCGGCAGTGCCCTACGGCGGGAAGTACAGGATCATCGATTTCCCCCTGTCCAACTGCGTCAACTCGGGCATAGACACCGTCGGCGTGCTCACACAGTATCAGCCGCTTGAGCTCAACGAGTACATCGGCGACGGCCGCCCGTGGGACCTCGACCGCATGGGCGGCGGCGTGCACGTGCTGCCCCCCTATCAAAAGGCGTCGGGCAGCGACTGGTACCTCGGCACCGCAAACGCCATCTATCAGAACATCAACTTCATCGACCGCTACTCCCCCGAGTACGTGCTCATCCTCTCGGGCGACCACATCTACAAGATGGACTACTCCAAGATGCTCGAGGCGCACAAGAAAAACGACGCCGCGTGCACGATAGCCGTCCTCGAGGTGCCCATGGAGGAGGCCTCGCGCTTCGGGATCATGAACGTCAACCCCGACGGCTCGGTCTACGAGTTTGAGGAAAAGCCCAAGAACCCCAAGAGCAACCTCGCGTCGATGGGCATCTACATCTTCACCTGGAGCAAGCTGCGCGAGTACCTGCAGCGGGACAGCGAAAAGCCCGACAGCAGCAACGACTTCGGCAAGGACGTCATCCCCGCCATGCTGGGCGCGGGCGAGCGGATGTTCACCTACAGCTTCAGCGGCTATTGGAAGGACGTCGGCACCATCGACAGCCTGTGGGAGGCCAACATGGACCTCATCGACCCCAACGTCCCGTTCGACCTGTGGGACCCGTCGTGGAAGATATACTCCCGAAACCCGGTCGCCCCGCCGCACTTTGTCAGCCCCAAGGCCAAAATTCAGGACTCCATCGCGAGCGAGGGCTGTGTCATCGAGGGCGGCGTCGACTTCTCGGTGCTGTTCGAGGGCGTCACCGTCGAGGAGGGCGCCGACGTCGCCTACAGCATCGTCATGCCGGGCTCGGTGATAAAGTCGGGCGCGTCGGTGCGGTTCTCGATCATCGCCGAGAACGTCACGGTCGAGAGCGGCGCGATTGTCGGCGAGAACCCCGAGGACGTCGAGGACCGTGATAAATGGGGCGTCGCGGTCGTCGGAAACGACAAGCGCGTCGGCAAAAACGCCCGTGTCAAAGCAAAAGCCATTGTATACGACGACGTGGAGGACGGTGAAACAAGATGTTAAGAGGCAGAGCACTCGGCATAATCTTTGCAAACATGCACGACCTGTCGATGGGGGAGATGACCTCCCACCGCTCGATGGCGTCGCTGCCGGTGGGCGGGCGCTACCGCATGGTCGACTTTGCGCTTTCCTCTATGGTCAACGCAGGGATGACCAAGGTGGGCGTTATCGCCAAGAGCAACTATCAGTCCCTTTTGGACCACCTCGAGAACGGGCGCTCGTGGGACCTCGCCCGCAAGAGAGAGGGCCTCGCGGTGTTCCCCCCGCACAGCTACTACGGCACCAACGAGTCGATCTACCACGGCAGGATCGAGGCGCTGAGCAACATCCTGACCTACATCGAGTCGAGCAAAACCGAGTACGTCGTGATGATGGACTGCGACTATCTGTGCAACCTCGACCTCAAAAAGGTCATGGCCGAGCACACCGCGAACAACGCCGACATCACGATGGTGTGCTGCAACCTCGCGCCCAACGACGAGATCGTCAAAAACTGCGTCGCGGTCAAGAGCGACGGCTCGGGCAGGGTGCGCGAGCTCATGCTCAACCGCTGCGACGACGGCTTCAAGCTCAGCATGAACATCTTCATCATCCGCAAGGACCTGCTCGTCAAGATGATCGCCGACGCGGCGGCGCGGATGCTCTCCAACTTTGAGCGCGACGTGCTGATAAACTGCCTTGCCGACTACAACGTGCACGCCTATGTGCACGACGGCTATGTCAGCCGCATGTACAGCCTCGACAGCTATTTTGACGCGTCAATGGGCCTGCTTGAGCCGGGCAACCTCAGCGCGCTGTTCCCGGGCGACCGCCCCGTCTACACAAAGGTACGGGACGAGGCCCCCGTGCGCTACGGCGTCGACAGCAAGGTCAGCAACTGCCTTGTCGCCGACGGCTGCGTCATCGAGGGCGAGGTCGAGAACTGCGTGCTGTTCCGCGGCGTCACCGTCAAAAAGGGCGCCGTTGTCAAGAACAGCATCCTTATGCAGGAGACGGTCGTGGGTGAAAATGCCTCGCTTCAGTACATCATCACCGACAAGGACGTCACGATAAGCGACGGCCGCAGTCTTGTGGGCCAGCAGAGCTATCCCGTCTACATTCGCAAGGCGGTGACCGTTTAGTCGAGCGCGCCTGTCTCGAATGACGGCCCGGGGCTTTTCGCACTTTGCCCGGCGGGGACGCGGACGCCCCCGCCCGGGCAAAGCCGCCCTTCGGCCCTTAAGGCCCGGCTGCCCGTGCAAAATCATGCGGGCGGCGTCCCGCGTGCCCTTTGGGGCGGGGCTGCCTGCGGCGCCGCCGCGCGCACCTAAAAACCAAAACCACATTTTCAAGAAGAGGACGGTGCAGATACATGAACATTCTTTTTGCCGCAAGCGAGTGCGCGCCTTTTGTCGCGTCGGGCGGGCTCGGGGACGTTGCGGGCTCGCTCCCGAAGGCCCTTGTCAAGGCGGGGGCCGACTGCCGCGTGGTTCTGCCGCTGTACGGCGACGTAAAGCCCGAGTACCGCGCGCAGATGGAGTACATCACCAACTTCTACGTCCCCGTCGGCTGGCGCAGCCAATACTGCGGGCTGTTTAAGCTTGTCAAGGACGGGGTCACCTACTACTTCCTCGACAACGAGTACTACTTCAAGCGCAGCGGGCTGTACGGCTTTTACGACGACGGCGAGCGGTACGCGTTCTTCTCGCGCGCCATCCTCGAGATGCTTCGCCACTGCGACTTCAGCGTCGACATCATCCACGCCAACGACTGGCAGACCGCGCTCGTCAACGTCTATATCAACGCCTATTATCGCAGCGACCCGCGCTACTACGGCATAAAGACCCTCTTCACCATCCACAACATCCAGTACCAGGGACAGTACGGCTACGAGATGCTCGAGGACGTGCTCGGCCTCACCGGGCGCAACGCGTCGCTCGTCGAGTATCAGGGCTGCGTCAACTTCATGAAGGGCGCCATCGAGTGCTCGGACAAGGTCAACACCGTCAGCCCCACCTACGCCCGCGAGATCCTCGACCCGTGGTTTGCCCACAGTCTCGACCCGCTGCTGCGCGAAAAGCAGTACAAGCTGTGCGGTATCCTCAACGGCATCGACACCGACGTCTACAACCCCGCCACCGACCCCAACCTCATCCAAAACTACTCGCAAAAGGCGTTCGTCAAGGGCAAGGAGGCGTGCAAGAAGGAGCTGCTTCAAAAGTTCTCCCTCGAGGACAACGGCGCGCCCGTCATCGCGGTCATCTCGCGCCTCGTGTCACACAAGGGCATCGACCTCATCAAATACGTCATGGAGTACATCCTGCTCTCGGGCATGCAGATGGTGGTGCTCGGCACGGGCGACTATATGTATGAAAACTGCTTCAGGGATTTCGCCAACCGCTACCCCAACAGCTGCGGCGTCAAGATAGCGTTCATCCCCGAGCTCGCCCGCAAGATCTACGCCGGGGCCGACATGTTCCTCATGCCCAGCAAGTCCGAGCCGTGCGGCCTGTCCCAGATGATCGCGCTGCGCTACGGCACCCTGCCGATTGTCCGGGTGACGGGCGGCCTCGCCGACTCGATCACCGACAGCGGCGACGGACAGGGCAACGGCTTCACCTTCCAGAGCTACAACGCGCACGACATGCTCGACGCCTGCCTGCGCGCAAAGGCCGCGTACGAGGACGAGAACCACTGGAGAGAGCTTGTCCGGCGCGCGCTGCGGTGCGACTTCGGCTGGAAGCGCGCCGCCGAGAGCTATATGGGCCTGTACAACGAGATGGTGCATCTCTGGTAAGAGGGCCCCTCGGCGCCGGTCGGTCTTTGACGGCGGCGCGGCGCCCCGATGCTCGGCGCACTGCGCTGCCGCCCGGCTCACATCTTCTCTGAAAAAGCAAGCGGGCCCGCCGCATTTACAGCGGGCATCCCGCTCTCGGCTTTATATGCACGCGCAAAAGACGCCGCGAGCTTCCTCGCGGCGTCTTTTGCGCCCCTAAAACGAACGAGGGCGGGGTTGTTTTTTGTCCCGGCCCGAAACGGGCCGTTAAAACAGGCTTTCGGGGTCGATATAGCTGTCCCCGCTCTTGATCTCGAGGTGCAGGTGCACGGCGTCGGCACTCTCAAGCACCGAGGTGTTGCCGACCTCCCCGATCACGTCACCCTGTGACACCCTGTCTCCGGGCGAGACGCTCCAGCTCTTAAGCCCCGCGTACACCGCGACATAGCCGGTGTCCAGCTTTATCTCGACCGTCCTGCCCCAAAGCGGGTCCTCCACCGTCTTGAGCACCTCGCCCGCATAGACGGCAAGCACCTTGTCCCCGTCCGCCGCAGTATAGTCGGCGCCGTTGTGGGTGCGCCAGTCGTTCATGGTGTTGCTCTTGACCAGCTCGTCGCCCGAGAACGCCCACGACACCCCGCCGTCCACCGCCCGCTTGTACACGGGGATGAGCGGGTCGTCGCTGACCGTCGGCTGCTCACGGTGAACGACCGTGTCCTCCTTCGGCTCCTGCACCGGGATATCCTGCTGCTCCGAGTCGGACGGCAGGGTGTCCTCGGGGTCGTCCCGCCCGCTCGGGGTCTGCCCGACGCGGTCGGGCGCGGGCGCCGGCGCAATGTTCTCGAGGATCGTCCCCACCGCGGTGATCGACGCCGCCGCAGCCGCCATGACGCAGATGACAAGCGCGACGTAGAACCCGTTCTTTTTCATGAAATTTTTAAAGTTACTCATAAGCTACACACATCCTTTTCGAGGATAGTGTGGTCAAAAACCGCCGCAATATACACGCCTCCCAAAAAAGCGGCGCAAAAAATGGGGCGGACGGCCGCGCAAACCCATTTATTCTTTGACGATATTGTGATAAACTTAGGCTGCTTTGCAGACAAGCCACACCCCTGCCGCCGTGAAACGCGGCGGCAGGGGCGCGCAAATTCTACCGATTGGCAGGTGTTCAACCGATTATGAACGAGAGCATTTTGGTTGCGGACGACGAGAAGGAGATAGCCGACCTCATCGAAATCTACCTCGGCAACGACGGCTTTGCCGTCCGCAAGTTTTACAACGGGGCCGATGCGCTGCGCGCCCTCGAGGCGTCCCCGCCCGACCTCGCCCTGCTCGACGTCATGCTGCCCGACATCGACGGCTTCAGCCTCTGCCGAAGAATTCGCGAGCGGTTCTACTTCCCGATCATCATGCTCACCGCCAAGGTGGAGGACGGCGACAAGATCATGGGCCTCACCCTCGGCGCGGACGACTACATCACAAAGCCGTTCAACCCGCTGGAGGTCGTCGCGCGGGTCAAGACCCAGCTGAGAAGATACCGAACGTACAACGACCCGGCAGGCGCGGCCGCGGAACACAACAAACACAGCATCCGCGGCCTTTGCATCAACAGGGCGACCCACAAGTGCTTTTTGTTCGGCAAGGAGGTGCCCCTGACCCCCACCGAGTTTTCCGTCCTGTGGGTCCTGTGCGAGCGACAGGGCGCCGTCGTCTCGAGCGAGGAGCTTTTTGAGGCGGTGTGGGGCGAAAAATATCTCGACAACAACAATACCGTCATGGCGCACATCGGGCGGCTGCGCGAAAAGCTGCACGAATCGGCGCGAAATCCCAAATTCATCAAAACGGTGTGGGGGGTCGGCTATACCATTGAATAAAAAGCGAAAGGGGTTGGGGCCCCTGTCAAAAAAGGTTCTTTTGCAGTATATCGCCGCGGTCGCGGGGTACGCCGCGGCCCTGATGCTGACGACCGTTTTGGGGGGCTTTATATCTCAAAACCTCATGCCGCATATGGGTGAGACCGCCTATCTTTTCTTCTCGTTTTTAAGAAACAACTTTTGGGCGATCTTCATGGCCGCGGCGCTCGTCGGATGGGTGATCATCACCCGTCACTTTATAACCAAGCCGCTGCGGTATCTGGACGAGGTGACCGACGCCTCCAAGCTGCTCGCCTCCCCGAAGCCCGAGCCGATCGTTCTCTCAAAGGCGCTGTCCGACACCGAGCACGAGCTCAACCTTGCGAGGGAAAGGGCGCTGCTCGACGCGAGGGCCGCAAAGGACGCCGAACAGCGCAAAAACGACCTCATCGTCTACCTCGCACACGACCTCAAGACGCCGCTCACCTCGGTCATCGGCTACCTGACGCTGCTGCGGGACGAGGGACAGATATCCGACGAGCTGCGGGAGCGGTATCTCGGGATAGCCCTCGGCAAGGCCGAGCGCCTTGAGGATTTGATCAACGAGTTCTTCGAGATCACCCGCTTCAACCTGTCCGATATCGAGCTGCGGTACGGCAGGGTCAACCTGACCCGTATGCTCGAGCAGCTCGCCTTTGAGATGATGCCCATCCTGTCCGAAAAGGGGCTGCGCTGCACCGTCGACGCCGCGCCCGACATCATGATAAGCTGCGACGCCGACAAGATGCAGCGGGTGTTTGATAACCTGCTGCGAAACGCAGCATTTTACAGCTATGACGACAGCGTTGTCTCCGTCGAGGCCTCGCAGAGCGATTCGTCAACCGTCATCCGCTTCACAAACCGCTGCGACACCATCCCGCCCGAAAGGCTCGGCCGCGTCTTCGAGCAGTTCTACCGCCTCGACAGCTCGCGGCGCTCGGGCAGCGGCGGCGCGGGGCTGGGCCTTGCCATCGCGCGCGAGATCGTGCAGCACCACGGCGGCACGATCACCGCAAAGAGCGCGGACGACACCGTCGAGTTCACCGTCACCCTTCCCCTTTCGTAGGAAAATCGTAAGAAATTCAGTAAAATATCATCACAATTTATCACGACAAAACGCAAAAACGGCGTCCCTGTTTGTAGGACAATAGTATTGTCCCGCAAACGGGGACGTCCTTTTCTCTATTAAAACAGCGGCACAGGCGCACGGCGGCGCGCAAAGCACGGCATGTCCGGCGCGCGGGCCGAGGCCCGCTTTGCCGGGCGATGTCACAAGACGCGTTTCGCAGGTGCGGCCGACCCTCCCCCCCTCGGGGGGACCCTGCGGCGCACGCGCCGATCCGGCCGCCGGTGAAACAGGTGAGGATATATGCAAAGAAAACGATTGACCGAGGTGTTCCCCGCTCTGCTGCCCCTGCGCATCCGCCAGCGAAAAAGGCTGTTCTATCTCGGAATGCTGCTCGACAAAAACGACTACGCCGACGAGGTCTCGGGGACAGCGCTGCCCCACGAGGCGTTCCGCGCCTCTTCACTGCTCATAAACGAAAAGAGCGGCCGGGACATCAGGTACCAATACAACAAGGTGCACAATCTCAAGCTCGCGGCGGCGACGATAGACGGGCTGCTCATCCGCCCGGGGCAGACCTTTTCGTTTTGGCAGCGGGCGCGCTCTGCCGACAGGGAGGTCCCCTATAAGGACGGGCTCGTCCTGTCGGGCGGGAAGCTCGTCGCCGCGCGCGGCGGGGGCCTGTGCCAGCTGAGCACCCTGCTGTTCTGGCTGTTTCTGCACACCCCGATGACGGCGGTCGAGCACACGGGCCACCCGTCGGAGGAGTTTCCCTCCACCACCCCCGAGCTGCCCTTCGGGACCGACGCCACGATAAGCGAGGGATGGCTCGACCTCAAGGTGAAAAACGACACGCCCTACACCTTCCAGCTCGACATCACCTTTGACGAGCGCTGTATGTACGGCCGCATCCTGTCCGACGCGGAGCTGCCCGAGCGGTACGAGATATTCAACCGCTCGCTGTCCTATTATGAATCGGTCGGGCGGGTGTTCAGGGTGTGTACGGTCGACCGACGCGCGGTGTCAAAGCAGACGGGGCAGTCGCGGGTTCGCAGCCTCTACACCTCGACATGTGAAATCGGTTATCCGCTCCCCGCGGGTACAATCATTGAAAAAAAGGAGAGCATGAAATGGGAAAAAAGACAATCGCGGTGATCTTCGGCGGGTGCTCGCCCGAGTACGGCGTCTCGCTGCACTCCGCCTATTCCGTCCTTGACAGCCTCGACGCGGACAGCTATGACGTCGTCCCCGTCGGCATCACCCGCGGCGGCGACTGGTTCCGCTATCTCGGCGGATACGAGCGCATCCGCGACGGCAGCTGGGCCGACGACCCCTCGGCGCTCGTCCCGGTCGCCGTCTCCCCAAATCGCAGCGTGCACGGCCTGCTCGAGCTCGCGGACGGTGGGGTAAAAGCGGTGCCCGTCGACCTCGCGTTGCCCATCCTGCACGGGAAGAACGGCGAGGACGGGACGGTGCAGGGGATGTTCGAGCTTGCGGGCATCGCGGTAGCGGGCTGCGGCACGATGTCCTCGGCCCTGTGCATGGACAAGGACAGGGCGCACCGCCTCGCCGAGAGCGCCGGAGTCGCCGCACCGCGCGCCGTCACCCTGCACAAGCGTCTGCGCGGGCGGGCCGCGGACGCGGCAAAGGGCCTGCGCTGTCCGCTGTTTGTAAAGCCTGTCCGGGCGGGCTCGTCCTACGGCGTCAGCAGGATATCCTCGCTGTGCGAACTTGAGGGCGCGTTGGACCGCGCTTTTAGGTATGACGACGAGGCGATCATCGAGGAAAACGTCGACGGCTTTGAGGTGGGCTGCGCCGTCATGGGGATCGGGGAGCTCACCGTGGGCCGCGTGGACGAGGTCGAGCTTGCGGGCAGCGGCTTTTTCGACTATGAAGAAAAGTATCACCGCGCGACCGCCAAGATCCACATGCCCGCGCGCATCGACCCCGAGTGCGAGGCGCGCGTCTGCGAGGCCGCCAAAACGATTTACCGCGCGCTCGGCTGCTCGGGCTTTGCGCGGGTGGATCTGTTCTTGACCCCCGGGGGCGGCATCGTTTTCAACGAGGTCAACACCATCCCGGGGCTCACCGAGATGAGCCGTTTCCCGAGCATGATGAAGGGGGCGGGTCTTACCCTCCCGCAGCTGCTCGACAAGCTGATAAGGATGTACATCTGATATGAAAAACCTGAAATTGGACAAAGAGGCTGTTTATCGCGGCGACCTCATCCTTGTGAACGCCGAGCACCCTCTGCGCGCGCCGTACAGCGACCGGCTTGCGCCGCTCGAGAGCAGCTGCGCCGAGGTATCCCTCGCTGCGCAGGCGCAGGCGATGCTGTCGAGGGCGTTTCGCGCGCTCGGCTGCGGGGACGAGATCCTGCCGGTGAGCGGATACCGCACGCGGGCCGAGCAGGAGGCGCTCTACCGCGATTCCCTCAAAGCCAACGGGCCCGCGTTCACACGGCGGTATGTCGCCCTGCCGGGGTGCAGCGAGCACGAGACGGGCCTTGCGGTCGATCTCGCGCTCAACAAACAGCCCATCGACTTTATCCGCCCCGATTTCCCGAACGAGGGCGTCTGCCGGCGCTTCCGCCTGAACGCCGGGCGGTTCGGCTTTGTCGAGCGCTACGGGCGGGACAAGGAGGCGGTGACCGGCATCGCCTGCGAGCCGTGGCACTTTCGCTATGTGGGCTATCCCCACTCGGCCGTCATGAACGCGCAAAACCTGTCGCTCGAGGAGTACGTCGATTGGATAAAGGGCTATCCGTTCGACGGCGGGGGATATCGCTTTTCGGACGGCCGCCGCGCGGCGGACATCTTTTATCTCCCGGCGGACAGGGCCGCGGCGGGCTTCACCCTGCCGGACGGCCTCGTCTGTCAACACTCGGGCAACAACGCGGACGGCTTTATCCTCACGGTGTGGAGGGAACGTGCATGAGCGAAAAACCCCGGCGGGGGCGTCCCCCCGCCTCGAATTCTACGGCGGGGCGTGGGTGTCCTTCGCCCCGTTTATCGTCTTTATCCTCCTGATCGTCGTCACCTCCTTTTGGGGCGGCTCGATATCGGACGGCGCGCTTTGGCTGCCCGCCTTTTCGGCGCTGGTGCTGCCGATGCCGCTTGCAAAGGACAAACGGGCGTACACCGACTGCATCGTCTCGGGGATTGCGAGCAAAGAGGTCGTCACCCCCTTTGTGTGCCGGCTCTTCGCGGGGGTGTTTTCGGCGATGCTGCGCTCTTCGGGGCTCGCCGGGGCAATCGCCGGCTTTGCGGCAAACATGGGGGTCGGCAGCGCCGCCTTCACCGTGGTGACCTTTATCGCCGCAGCACTGTTTTCCACCGCGTCGGGGACGGGCTTCGGCACCATCACCGCGGGCATGGGGGTTCTGTACCCCGCAGGGACAGCGCTGGGGTGCTGCCCGCCGCTGCTCGCGGGCGCGGTCATCTCGGGAGCGATCTTCGGCGACAACCTCGCGCCCGTCTCCGACACCACGATATGCTCGGCCTCCTCGCAGGGGGCCGCCGTCCCCGACGTCGTTCGCAGCCGCTTAAAATACTCGCTCCTCTCCGCAGCGCTCACGGCGGCTGCCTTTGCCGTCTGCGGCCTTGTGCTCGGCGGCGAGGGGGGCGCCCCCGGGGCGCGCGCCGAATACGATCCGTCGGCGTTTTGGATGCTCCTTTCGGTCGCGCTCACCGTCGCCGTCGCGGTAAAGTGCGGCGACATCATCATCGCGACAACGGTCGGCATCGTCAGCGCCGCCGTCGTCGGGGTCGCGACGGGACAGTTTGCATTTTTGCAGGTTGACCCCCGGAGCGGCGCGCCCGACGCGCTGTTTCGGATTTCGGGGGCGGGCCTCGAGCGAACGGTGGACGGCATCGTGTACACGGGGCTTGCCTCCATGCTACAGGTCGGCGTCTTCGCGCTGCTGCTCTTCGGCTCCGTCGCCCTCATGCGCGGGGGCGGCGGCGACAAAAAGCTGCTGGCCGCGCTCGAGGGACGGGTCAAAACCGCCCGCGGCGCGGAGCTCATCATCTCCGCCATGGTGCTGCTGCTGCTCTCCGCGGCCATGGGCCTCAACGCCCCCGCAATCCTGGCGGTGGGCCCCTCCTTCGCGAAGCCGCTGTCAAAAAGGTTCGGCATATCCCCCTGCCGCGCCGCCAACCTGCTCGACGCGCAGTCCAACGCCCTTGTCTACGCCCTGCCCCGGACGCCCGCCGTCCTCTTCGCCGTGGGCATTGCCTCAAATACACAGGCCCCCCTCTCCCCCGAGCAGGTGACGCCGTTCGTGCTGTACGGGTACATCCTGCCGGCTGTGATGACCGCCTCCATCCTTCTCGGATTCGGGAGGCAGGAAGGCCCGCAAGAGGACAAACAGCCCGCGAGGACGAGATGAGAGGCGGCAAGTTTTTTGCTTTATCCCTGCGATGAATAAGAAATTCCTTCACCCCTCATCCACCGCAGGGCGGTCCCCCTTCCCCCGAGGGGGAAGGTTTCCGAGCCCTGAAGCCTACGCCCATCCCGCGGGTTTCGCGCACTTAAGCTCCCTTACCGAACGCTATCGGTACGGCGTTCGGGGGTTCCCATATTCTCGGGAATTCTGTCGCGCGTCCGTTCCGCTTACGCGCGACCACGCCCCGCGAGAGTATGCGGGGTGTGTGTAAAGGGAGCTGTCGCACCTGTGCGACTGCGGGATTGTCGCCCTTAAGCTTCACCCGTAGGGGAAGTTTTCCGGGACTTAAGGCTCTGTGCCGATTTGCTCGGACGGGCGCCCCGTCATCGGAGCGCGGGGATCGCCCCCGCCGCGATCATGTCGTCGATGAGCTTGTCAAAGTTGATGCGCTGGTCGTTTCTTCCGCTTCGGTTGAAGTCGCGGTTGTACAGGATGGACGCCCAGTTGATGACCGAGCCTATCACGGGCACGCGCACCCCCGCCTTGCGCGAAAGGTGGATCACCGGCACGCAGCCCGTCTGGATGTCCTCAAAGACGTAGCGGGTGTCGATGTCGGTGGGCGCGAGGACGTTTTTGTACGCCTCGGTATTCTGTATCCGTTCGTAGAGGGTGTTTCCCGTCGAGCCGTAGCGCTCGCCCAGCCACTCGACCGCCGACGGCACCTTAACGCCCAGCGCCTCGGCGACGCGCACGCGCTCCCTGTCCATGCGCTCAAGGACGTCCGCGACGAGCGGGGATATCCCCTCGATGTAGAACAAAAAGTCCTCCTTTGCCTCGACACGCGTTATGTTCATCAAAATCGGCAGGGGGTGAAAGATCATCCCGATGTTGCTGAGCCCCGTCTCGAGCACGCTCGCCGCGGGCCGCACGTCGCCGAACAGGTCGGACAGCAGCTGCGTCACCCGCTCGGTGTCGGCGGGGTCGTGCGCCGCGGCCCGCACCCCGCGCTTTATCTCATAGATCATCGGGTGCCCCGGCTCCCTGCTGCGGCAGGTGAACACAAAGGTGTCGGTCTCGGCGAGCACCGGCTTTGCCTTGCAGCGATACTCCTCGAGCGCGTGCTCAAAGACATAGGTGCCGAGCGTCCTGCCGGGGTTGAGCACGATGATCTGCCCGTCCTCCAGGCAGTCCGCCATCGCCGCCGCCACCGCGGGGTGGTACTGCGCGGGGGTCGTGACCATAATCAAAAACGCGTCCTCGATCACGCTCTTCATGTCGCAGCTTATGAGGTCGAGCTCGACCTCTCCGCTCACCCTGCCGCCGAGCACAAACCGTCTGTCCTTAAACATGTCCACCCGCTCGCGCTCGCGGGCGTAGAGCGAAACGCGGCAGCCCCTGTTCGCGAGGTAGGCCGCCATCGACTGCCCGCCGTTGCCCGTGCTGATGACCGCTATCTTGTTTCTGTCCATTGTCCTTTGCCCTCCTGTGTCATGCCGCCGAGGTGTCGCCGCGCCCCGAAAACAGCCGCGCGAGCCGCTCCTTCTCGGTCAAAAACTTTTTGTTCTGCGGGTCGTACGCAAGGCAGCACCCGCCGCTCATGCGCGTCGCGAGGTTGCCGCGGTAGTCGCCGCGCTTGACGATGTGCGGCGCGTCCAAAATGCCCGTCTTGACACAGTCGGTCAGCACGGCGGGGTCGCACAGCGGGTCGGCGCTTACACCCTTGTACCGCTCTACGATAAAGTCGAGAAGGTACCTCGCCTCCCGCACAAGCTCGTCCCTGCGCCTTTGCACCGCGGGGTCGGCCGTCATGTCGGCGGCGCCGTGCAGCACCGAGCGCACCACGCCCCGCACGATGCGGCAGCTTTCAATCACGACGGACGGGTCGGCGGCCCGCTCGGCCTCGCTGAAGCCGACGACGTGGATAATGTGCGGCTTGACCGCCATCTGCAGCATGGTCGACGCGGCGAGCTGGCCCTTTGCGGCCTCGATGTCACCCGACAAAAACGGCAGCCCCGTCCGCACCTCGCGCAGCACGCGGAATTCGGGCGACGCAAGCCCCTCGACCAGCTCGTCCTGCGCCAAAACCTTGGCGAGATCCATCGAAAAGCTCATCGAGTTCGGGATATTGAACATATACTGCGCGACATAGGTCGACACGCCGAGCTTCTTTGCGTTGCAGGCGCTGATGTACGCCATCGCGACCGAGATGACGTCGTGGGCGTCGCGAAGCCCCCAGTGGTGCGGCTCGTTTATCTCGACGGGCACGCCCCACCCCGCGTGCAGGCGGATGAGCTCGTGCGCCTCGCGCATCGATTGCAGCAGCGGGCGCGTGCCCCTGCCGTCCAGCTCGTTGTACCAGCACAGCGGCACCGCGCACCACGCGTTGTCTATGGTGCGCCGCAGAACCTCGGCAAGGCGCAGCACATCATCCGTCCCGCTGTAGCACCGCATGAGCGGATAGTTGCCGCACGCCGACGCCTCCTTGAGGCGCCGGAACTCGTCCTCGCTGCGCACCGGCACGCCGCCCGCGCCGTCCATGGCGGGGTCTCGCCTGTCGGGCTTAAAGAAAAACTCCTGCGTGTTCTGGTCGATGCCGAGCGAGATGACGTCGAGCACCCCCGCCTTTGCTATCTGCTCGACGCCCCGCAGCGTGTCCTCATACGAGGGCAGGCCGAAGTGGTGCCGCAGGATCGGATAGGGGGCCTTTTCGTCGACGCGTTCTTCGAGCGTGTCGGCAAAATCGCTCTGCTGTGCCCTGCCCGGCACCCTGCCCGTGCGCAAAAAGGCGATACAGTCGTCGATGTCCTCGGTACCGTCAAAGACAACGTCAAAAAATCCTGGCTTTTCCGCCTCTCGCGCGACGGGGCCGGTGCCCGCAAACACCCAAACGGGGCGGTGATCGATGCCCTCCGCGAGACTCTTCAGCTCCTGCACGAGCGGCACGACGTTTGCGGGCGTGAGGCGGTAGCCCAGCGAGACGATGTCGGGCTTTTCCCGCTTGACGCACTCGACAATGACGCTCGCGGGCACCGCGGGCCCGAGGAACAGGGTGTCATAGCCCTCGTCCTCGGCGAGCGCCAAAAAGTGCACCGCGCCCGCCACATGCACACAGTTCCCGAGCGAGGCCGCGACAACAAGCTTGTTTTTCATCTTAAGACACATCTCCTTTCGCATTCGGGCAGAGCGCGGGCTTCTGTGCAGATGCCCGCGCCCCGCCGACCTTCTGTCCTGCGGCGGAACCGCCGCTTTCGCAAAGGCGGCGGAAAAACAAAAAAATATAGCAAAAGACAAGCACAACCGCAGGCTGTGCGGTTATGCTTGCCGCGCTTGGGTAAAACGGTTAAACCTGTTTCGTCCCGCCCACAGAATCGGGGGAGAGGGGACAAAAACCGACGGAAATCAAAAAGTTAACCTGCATGCGCGATCTCCGCCGCCGACCTCAAACCATACAAACCTTGTATGGTTATTATGCCACAAAAACAAGGTTTTGTCAATGTTGCACGACATTGTTAACATTTAAGCTACAAATTATTTGCAATTCCACCATATCTGACGGTCTTCTACAGCGTTTTCAGCGCTTTTTCTATCCGTTTCGCCGCGAGCTCCGCCGTTTCGCAGGCGCAAAAGCTCGACAGCCTTATATACCCCTCGCCCGCGCTGCCGAAGCCGTCGCCCGGCGTGCACACAACCTGCGCGCTGTTCAGGAGAAACCCAAAGGTCTCTTCACTCGTCATGCCCCTCGGGCAGCGCGCCCAAACATAGGGCGAGTTGACACCGCCGCGAGCCGCGAGCCCCGCCGAGGCGAGTGCGTCCGAGAGGACGGCGGCGCTTTTTTTGTAGACCCCGACACAGCGCCGGTTGTACCGCTGTGACTTGAGGGAGAGCGCCCCGCACGCCGCGCGCTGCACGAGATAGGACACCCCGTTGTCGGCGACGGCGGCAAGCCGCCCGTACATCCCGCGCAGCCCGGCGCCGTCCCGCTCAAGCCTCTCGGGGATGACCGTCCAGCCGCACCGCACCCCGGTGAACGCGGCCGACTTGGAAAACGAGCCTATCTCTACCGCGCACTCGTCCGCGCCCTCGACCTCGAAGATGCTCGCGGGCGCATCACCCGAGATGTAGTCGCGATAGGCCGCGTCAAAGATAATCACCGCGCCGCAGCGGCGCGCGTGCGCCACCCACTCGCTTAAGCCCCGCCTGTCATAGACCGCGCCCGTGGGGTTGTTGGGCGAGCAGAGATAGATGAGCTGCGGGGTTCCGCCGAGGTCGTGCGGCAGCGGCAAAAAGCCGTTGTCCTCGCTGCCCTCGATGTAGCTCACCCGGTTGCCCGCGACGGCGTTTGCGTCGCGGTAGGCCGGGTAGACGGGGTTTGGGATTGCCGCGCACACCCCGCGTGAAAAGAGGCTGAGCAGCAGGAACAGCCCGCCCTTGGCCCCGTTTGTGACAAAGATTTCGTCGGGCGAGACCCGAACGCCCCGCGCGCGATAGTCCTCGGCGAGCGCAGCGCGCAGCGCGCGGTATCCCTCGTAGGGGCCGTAGCCGCGGAACCCGCTGCGCGTTGTCATGCCCACCGCCGCCTCGGCCGCCGACGCCGCGGCGCAGGGCGCGAGCGGCATCGAGACATCCCCGATGCCGAGGTCGATGAGCTGCACGCCGGGGTTGCCCGCGCAGTAGGCGGCGACCGCCTCGCCCGTCCGCTTGAAGAGGTATTCCTGCTTAAAGTGCAGCAGGTCGGCGTTGAGGACCCTGTCCCCGCCCTGCGAATCCCCCGCCGGCCGACCGCCGACCGCACAGGAGGTGTCCGTCGACCCGCAGCCCCCGCCCGCGGCGTCCGCCGCGCACATGCATGCGCCCGCGCCGCTTGCTTCATGCACTGAAATATTATCCGCTATGCCCAAAGCGCTTCCTCCGTTTCCCCTTTAAACAAAAGCCGGCACCTTCCCGACAAAACCGCCCGCTCGTCCTCGAGGGCCACGCTGAGCGCCCCGCCGCGGTACCGCACCTCGACATCTGCCCTGTCGCCCCCGCCCGCGGCGGCAAGCGCCGCGGCGACCGCGCCCGTGCCGCACGAGAGTGTCTCGCCCGAGCCGCGCTCCCAAACCCGCACCTTGAGCGCCGAGCCCTGCTGCATCTCGACAAACTCGACGTTGCGCCGCCCGCCGAGACACCCCTCGGCCTCGGGGCCGAGCGACACAAGGTCGAGCCCGTCGACATCGTCCGCAAAGATGACGGTGTGCGGGTTGCCCACCGACACGGGGGTCGCCCAAAATTCCCTGCCCGCCGCGCACACCCTGCGCGGCGGGCCCTCGATGTGCGGCGTGAGCGCGACCGACGCCCAAAAAGCGCCGTCCCCCTCCCCTCTCACCGACACCTCAAAGACGCCCGACGGCGTCGATATCCGCTGCCGCTCGCCCGCGTAGCCGAGCGCGAGACACAGCGCGCCGACGCACCGTATACCGTTGCCGCACATGAGCGCCCGCGAGCCGTCGCTGTTGTAGATATCCATGGCGCAGTCGCCCTCGTCGCTCGGGCGCACAAAAATAACGCCGTCCGCGCCGACGCCCGTCTGCCGCCCGCACAGGGAGACAACGGCGCCGCGCGAAAGACGGCGTTCGTGTTCAAAACAGTCGATGTACAGATAGTCGTTGCCCGCACTCTCAAGCTTGTAAAAACCAAAGCGCAAACCGAAGCCCTCGCCTATACCTCCAAAGTAAAGCCGCAGCCGGGCGTCGCAAAGCCCTCCTTGCCGAAGGCGCAAAGCCCTCTCTCACCCGTGCAGTGACAGCCTCCGATAAATTGTATGCCGCTGTTTTTGAGATATTCCGCGGTTTTGCCTATGCGCTCATCGTCGCACGCCACAAGGTGGGTGCCGCCGATGACCGCCGACACCCTCTCGCCGGGGAACCGCTTTTTCACCGTCTCGACGATGCTGCAAACCCCCGTGTGCGCGCACCCCGTGAGGATCGCAAGGCCCCTTTCGGTCTTGAGCGCCAGCACCTGCTCGTCCCGGTAGAGGTCGACCTTAAACTCGCCCGCCTCATAGACAAAGTTCGTCTCATCGGGCTTTTCAAAGCTGCACAGGCGCTCGAGGTTGCCGACGAGATAGGCCCCCGGGAACTCCTCGACGGGGTGCACGTCGCGGTAGACGAGGCGATGGTTCACACCGAGCTCGCTGAGCTTTGCCGCGTCAAGCGGCCCCGTCGTGGGCACGAGGCAGTTGCCCAGCTCCTCCCCGCCGTCCCACATGCACACCTTGAAAAAGTTGGCCGCAAGGTAGAGGGTGTGCCCGGCGCCGAACTCGCGCACAAACCGCAGATATCCCCGCGTGTGGTCGTAGTGGTTGTGGCTGAGCGCCACCGCCCGCACCCGCGTCAGGTCCCTGCCGAGCACGCGCGCGTTGTCGACAAACCTGCCGCTGTCCCCCGTGTCAAAGAGCAGGGCGTTGCCGCCGTCCTCCGCGAGCATACTCAGGCCGTGCTCCGCCGCGAGACGGGCGTCGTCCGACGTGTTTTCGATAAGAACCGTTATCCTCATTTTTCAAAACCTCCTCATGCTGCGCGGACGCCGAAAGGGCGCCTGTGCCGCGCTTTTACCCCGTTGCGGGGCCCCGCCGACGCGCTCAAATCCGCACGGCGGGGGTTATTGCTCACGGCCCGCGGTTCTTTTATTTTTTTAACCGAGCGGCTATAATAGTATTATAAACGGGGCGGGCGGCGACGGCAACACAAACGAACGCCCCGCCCCAAAACGCCGCGGACGCGGGGACAGGGAGAACCGGGATGGAAAACAATCGGGAGCGCGCGGTCGTCGCGCTGGTGGACACGGGGGAATACGACGTCGAAGAGGCGCTGCGCGAGCTGCGGGCGCTGTGCGACACGGCGGGCGCGGACGTCGTCGCCGAGGTGGTGCAGACGCGCGACAAGCCCGACGGCTTCGGGTATCTCGGCGCGGGCAAGCTCGCCGAGACCCGCGAGGTGTGCGAGCGGCTCGGCGCGGACCTGCTCATCGTCAACGACGAGCTGTCGGGCACCCGGCTCAAAAACATCGAAAAAGCGGTGGGGGTGGACGTTGTCGACCGCACCGCGCTTATCCTCGACATCTTCGCACAGGCGGCGGTGACCGCCGAGGGCAAGCTTCAGGTCGAGCTCGCACAGCTGAGCTATCGCCTGCCCCGACTCGCGGGCGCGGGCACGGCGCTCTCCCGCCTCGGCGGCGGCATCGGCACGAGGGGACCCGGCGAAAGCAAGCTTGAAAGCGACCGACGGTACATCAGAAGCCGCATGACCGCCCTCAAGGAAAAGCTCGCGCTCGTGCAAAGGCGCAGGGACGAGACCCGCAGGACGAGGACGCGCGCGGGCGTGCCCGTCGTGTCGCTCGTCGGGTACACCAACGTCGGCAAGTCGTCGCTGTTAAACGCGCTGACCGGCTCCGCCGTCACCGCCGAGGACAAGCTGTTCGCCACGCTCGACCCCACCGTGCGCAAGCTTGAGGTCGGCAACCTCCAGCAGGTGGTGCTGGTCGACACCGTCGGCTTTGTGAGCAGGCTCCCGCACGAGCTCGTCGACGCCTTCAAGTCGACACTCGAGGAGATAAAATTCTCCGACCTCATCCTGCGGGTCGCGGACGCCTCGAGCGGCAGCTGGATGTCGAGCCTCGAGGTGACCGACCGCGTCATATCCGAGCTCGGCTGCGACGACATCCCAAAGCTGACCGTGTTCAACAAGTGCGACCTGTGCGACACCGCCGCCGCGCTGCCGGGCATCCACGTCTCGGCCAGGACGGGCGAGGGGCTGGACGTCCTGCTCGAGCGCATCTCGAAGGAGCTGTCCGAGCGGGTCATCCGCTGCACCCTGCTGCTGCCGTTCGACCAGCTGTCGCTCGCGGCCGAGATCCGCGAGCGGGGCAACATCCTGAGCGAAGCGTACCGCGAGGACGGCTGCCTCATCACCGCCGTTGTCGACCGCGCGCTGTACGGCAGACTGAAACAGTTTGTGACCGGCTGAGACCCGCCCTGCCGCAATTTCGCAGGGGAACACGCACGGAATCCCCCCCTGCATCCCCTGCTTTTAATCTCGTTTTTGCTTTTGTTCTTTGCCCTTAGGCCCCCTACCGAACGCTGTCGGTACGGCGTTCGGCAGGGTTCACATGCTCTCGTGAATTCTGTCAAATGTCCGTTCCGCTTACATTCGATCAACTCGCGGAAATATGCGAGACGTGTCGACGCAGTCGACTGAGGGATTGACCGCGCAGAGTCCCGTCGTCAAAATAACCTATTTTTAACAACCTAAGCCCACAACAAGCCATTCTTTCGGTGCGGTACGTATCGGGCTTTTTCGGCAAATTCAGGGGAGGCACGCGTGTCACGTCGGGCCTCCCCTCCTGTCTGTCTGATTCGGCAGCCGCGTGACGGGCGGCTAATCCCTGTCGCACATCGCGACGTACTTGGTTACGTTCTTGTTCTCCCCCATGACGTACACCCGCTCGTCGCCCAAAAAACGGTAGTTGGGCCCGGGCATGGGGTTGAGGTCATCCCCCCGGCACACAGCGAGTATGCTCAGCCCGAATTTATTGCGCACCGCGAGCTCGGAGACGCTCTTGCCGGCCCAACTCGAGGGGATCGCCGTCTCGTAGATCGAGTACTCGTCGGTCAGACGGACATAGTCGAATATGCTGTCCGAGCTGTACTTGACGGCGGCACGCAGCGCCGACTCCTTCTCGGGGTAGATGACGTCGTCCGCGCCGTTGCGCAGCAGGAATTTTGCATGAACATCTCTGTTGGCGCGCGCAAGCACAAACTTCGCGCCGCACTCCTTGAGCAGCGCGCTCGTCTCGAGCGAGCTTTGAAAGTTGTCGCCGATCGCGACCACGCACAGGTCAAAATCGCGCACGCCGATCGTCTCCATAAACCGCGTGTTTGTCGCGTCGCCTATCTGCGCGCGGGTCACAAAGGACAGCGCCCCGTTGACCCGCTCCTCGTCGATGTCGATCGCATAAACCTCGTGCCCGAGCTCGTTCAGCTTGCGCGCGACGTGTCTGCCGTAGCGCCCGAGCCCTATCACCAAAACCGATTTCATCTCTGCACTCCTCTTTTTTGTTGTTAAACCCGTATATCTGTCAGCCGATTGTCACGTTTTCCTCGGGGTATTGCGACGGCGAAGGGGCGCGGCGCGCGCTGAGCGCATACATCACCGTGAGGCCGCCCAGCCTCCCGAAATACATCAGCAGCATGAGCGTCGTCTTGCTGAGCGCGCCGAGCGAGGGGGTGATGCCGAGCGTAAGGCCCACCGTCCCCACCGCCGACGCCGCCTCAAACAACGCCTGCATGAGCGTGACGTCCTCGCTCAGTGCGATGACGCACCCGCCCGTCAGGAACAGCGCGAGATAGGCGGTCACCAGCGCAATGGCCGCGCGGGTGATGCTGCGCGGGACCCTGCGCCCGAACGCCTCGAGGTCGTCCTTGCCGTGCACGGTCGCCGACACGCACAGCGCAAAGATCACAAGCGACGTCGTCTTGAAGCCGCCCGCGGTGCCCCCCGGCGAGCCGCCGACGAGCATCAAAAAGATCATCATCAGCTGCTCGACCTCCCCCATCGCGGCGAGGTCGACGGTGTTAAAGCCCGCCGTCCGCATCGTGACCGACTGAAACGCCGACGCCATCACCCGCTCGGGCACGCTTAGGCTCGCAAAGGACGCGTCGCGGAAGCCGTGTATGTAAAAGAGCACGGCGGGCACGACGACCAGCGCCGCCGAAACCGTCAGCACCAGCTTGGTCTGCAGCCGCCAGCGCCGCGCACGGAAGCCGTTGCGCTTTATGTCGTCCCAAACGGTGAAGCCGATGCCGCCTATCGTGATGAGTAAAATCACGGCGAGATTGACGACGACGTCATTCGCGAAGCCGGTGAGCGAGCAGAAGGGGGACGACGTCCCCATGAGGTCGAAGCCCGCGTTGCAGAACGCCGAGATCGAGTGAAAAATCGCGTACCATATGCCGGTCCACACGCCGAAGATCGGCACAAACCGAACGCTAAGCAGCACCGCGCCCACCGCCTCAAACAGCGCGACACTCTTGAGGATAAAGCCCGTCATGCGCACAATCCCGCCCATCTGCGGGGCCGAGATCGACTCCTGCATGGTGAAGCGCTGCTTGATGCCGATCTTTTTCCCCGAAAGCATCGCCGCCGTCACGCCGAGGGTGACCACGCCGAGGCCGCCGATTTGGATGAGCACGAGGATGACCGTCTTGCCGAACATCGACCAATAGGTCGCGGTGTTGAACACCACAAGCCCGGTGACGCACGTCGCGCTGACGGCGGTAAAGCCCGCGTCGAGCAGGCCCGTGAACCTGCCCTCGGCCGAAGAAATCGGCAGCGAGAGCAGAACCGTCCCGAGCAGGATGAGGCCCAAAAAGTCGAGCGCCACAACCTGCGCCGGGGAGATATTTTTCTTTTTTAACATAATTGCACCGCAAAGCCCCTTAAACAAATGATGAGGGGTGATTCAAGCTCGCTCGCTTAACTTCATCCCCGTCCTAAACAACAGGCCCCTTCGCCCCTCATCCGCCGCGGGGCGGCCTCCCTTTCCCCGTGTGGGAAGGTTTCCAAGGCTTAAAGCTTAAATTTGTCCTTGGGCCGCTTGCCCTTGAGCCTCCCCTGAGTAAGGGGAGGTGTTGGGCTTCGCCCGACGGAGGGGTTGCCAAAGGCTTGCCGTATAACCCAAGCTTGTGTAAGGCTCGAAGTCTCAACCTGTCAATCCCCCCGCCGCTCCGCGGTCCTCCCCCCTTTACCCAAGGGGGGCTTGGGTTCTCAGCAGACCCCGAAGCTTATGTTCATCCCGCGTGCTCTTGAGCTTCCCCCGCGGGGGAAGCTCCGAACGGTCGGCGGGGGCTTCTTGGGGCTCGCGGTAGGCACGTGAGGCAACCCGCGCGCCGTGAGGGGTGCGCCTACACAAAGCCCCGCCGGCAGGGGGGACGTCAAAGCAAAGCCGCCCTTGCCCTGCACATCAAACTACATGCTTCTGCCGCGCAGCCCGACGGCCGCGCGGCAGACAAAGCCAAAACACAAAACCGCTATCACAAAGGCCCGAAAGCCCGCCGAGTAACAATCCCTTTCGCTTACGCGGCGGGCTGTGCGGGCTGCGGCGCGAGCTCGTGGATGCACTCGTTGCCGGGCGCGGGGCCGCCGCGCTTGTACCAGCCCGTGCGCGTCTCGGGGCAGGCGGCGGACGCAAGGTCGCCCGACGCGATGCAGAAGGTCGCCGCGTAGACGTTGTCGCAGTCGGGGAAGGGCTTGGCCTCCTCCTCATACTGCTCGCTTATCTGGGTCATGACCTCCCTAAAGGCAAGCTGCGTCGGGTGGGGTCTTACGTTGGACATGTAGTCGGGCTCGTCGTAGCCCTCCCAGATCGCCATGACATAGTACGGGTTCATGCCGATGCACCAAAAGTCCTTGTTGTCGGACGAGGTGCCCGACTTGCCGGCATAGGTCAGGTTGGTGCCGCGGGGCCGCGCGTTCATCAGCGTGCCCTCGCGGAAGACGCCCTGAAGCATCTTGTTCATGATAAATGCGGTCTCCTCGCTGAGGGCCTGCGTCTTGAGGATGAGCGCCTCCTTGTCGAGGATGACCTCGCCCGACGAGTCGACGACGCGGGTGTAGCAGTGGGGCTCGACATAGTAGCCGCCGCTGCCGAACACCATGTAGGCCCCCGCCATCTCGGTCGGCGAGATGCCGTAGGTGAGATCGCCGAGGGTGAGGCCGATGCCGCGGTCGGACAGCCTTTCGCCCGCCGCGTTGGTGACGCCGTCATCGTCGTCGACAAGGGTGGTGATGCCGAGGCTCGACTCCATGAAGTCGTAGGCGTAGTCATACCCCACCGTGTTGAGGGTGAACACCGCCGTCGTGTTGAGCGACACGCACACCGCCTTGTAGACGGTCACCGACGTGCCGTATTCGCCGTATGAGTTGCTGTAGTTTCTCGGCCAGTCGCGCCCGCCCAGCTGCATGAACGCCCTGTCCGGAAAGAGGGTCGAATAGTGTATCGTGTTCATCTCGATGGCGGGGGCGTACGCCGCGATGGGCTTGATGGACGAGCCCGTCGAGCGCAGCGAATAGGGACCGAACGCGCGGTTGAGGCTGCGCGAGGTCGTCTTTTCGCGTATGCCGCCCGCGATGCCGACGATGTTGCCGTCATAGTCGACCACCGCCATCGCCGCCTGCCTCTGGTCGCCCGCCTCGAGCGGCACCTTGAAGCCGTCGTCGTCATAGATAAGGTTGCCGTCGTCGTCTCGCTGATACTCCACGGGCCAGATGTCGTAGGTGTCGTCCTCATACCCGCTGACCTGGCTGCCGTAATAATAGTCGGCGTTGCCCGCGTTGCCGTAGTAGTCGTTGCCGTTGAACGCCACGTCCTCGACGACCGACTGCACCTTGGGGTCGACGGTGAGATAGACGGTCAGCCCGCCGTTGAACAGCAGGTTCTCGGCCTCCTGCTCGCTAAGGCCGTTGTACTTTTGCAGGTCGGCGATGACCGACTCGACCGCGGTGTCGGTGAAATAGCTCCACACCTCGTTGGAGAGGTTGGTCGTGGTCTTGGGCTCGTCAAAGCTGAAGGCGTCGCTTTCGGCAACCGCCTCTTTGTATTCTGAGTCGCTCAGCGCGCCGTTTTCGTGCATCGTCCAAAGGATCGTCTCGCGCTCGAACTTGTTGTTTTGGTTGACGCCGTTCGCGTCCTGGTTGAGATAGGGGTCGTTGCGCCCGGGGTATTTGGTTATGCAGATAATGGCGGCCGCCTGCGCCGTGGTCAGCTCGGATGTCGTCGTGCCGAAGTAGTAGTCGGCCGCGGCCTCGATGCCGTACACCTGCCCGCCGAGGTTGACGGTGTTGAGGTACGCCTCGAGTATCTGCTCTTTGGTGAAGCGCCGCTCGAGCATGTACGCGCGGTAGATCTCGCGCACCTTGCGCAGCGCGCCCGACGCGCCCTCGACGTCGGTGTCGTCGGTGATGTTTTTAATCAACTGCTGGGTGATTGTCGAGCCGCCCTGCGTGTTCTCGTAAAAATATCCCTTGAGGATGTACTCATTCAAAAACGCCATGATCGTGCGCCGCAGGTCGACGCCGTTGTGGGTCCAAAAGCGCCTGTCCTCCGACCACACCAGGACGTCGATGAGCTCGTCCGGCATGTCCTCGAAGTTGACCCACACGCGGTTGTCGCTCGCGTACAGGCGCTGGTACTCATACCACTCCTCGGTGTCGCGGTCGTACGCCATCAGACGGGTGGCGTAGTTGAGCTTGATCGAGTTGAGGTCGAGCAGCGTCTCGTCGCCGGCGGTGACCTTCGCGAGGTACATCGCCGCCGCCACCGAAATCGCGCACACCGCGATAATCCCGAGGCACACCATCCACAGGATGACCCTGCCGATTATCCGCAGCGCCCTGTGCTCCTTTTTGGGCTTTTTGGTCTTTTTCTCGTTTGCCGCGGCCTCGCCGCCGTTGCTCTTTGCCAAATTTCACACCTTCCTTTCCTGCCGGCATCGTCCGCGGCGAGGTGAACCGCTTCGCCGCAAATCCTCGGGCCCCGCCCGATGCCGACAAGGGGTTGCGGGGCCCCAAAGCGGCCCGCAGGGGCCGCGCGTTTGAATTTGAATATGTCTTTTCGCGGAGGCCTTTGCTCAGCTTGCCGCAAAACCGCAAGCGCCTTTTGCTTTGAACCGGGTGTTTTCGGCGCCGGGGCTCCGCGCAAAACCAAGTCGCCCGAACGGATATCCTGCCGCGGTCAAAGAACGAGGGTTTGGCAATCCCCCCCGCCTCCTGTCCCGCTTGAAAAAGGATGGGCTGCAAAGGCCGCCCGCTGCCTTTTGCGTTATTGTAACATAAAATAATCGTTTTGTTAAGTCATAGGTATTTTATAAATGCCCCCGCCGTGTTATTATTATCTATAGTCGGTTTTTTAGGCCGGCTGCGCGAGTTTTTTGTGAAAAAGGGGCCTTTTTTGAGGATGCAAAGCTTTGACGCGATGATGACCGAGCGGATTGCGCAGCTCGAGGGCAGGCCGCGGCTTGTGCTGCACAGCTGCTGCGCGGTGTGCTTAAGCTCGGTGCTCGAGCGCCTGTCGCCCCACTTCAGGCTGACGGTGCTGTGCTGCAACCCCAACATCTATCCCGAGGCCGAGTACGAGAGGCGGCGCGACGAGCAGGTGCGTCTGCTGCGACTCGTGGGCAGCGACGCCGACTTTGTCGACCTGCCCTACGACCGCAGCGCCTTTCTCGCCGCGGCGCGGGGGCTTGAGGGCGAGCGGGAGGGCGGCGCGCGCTGCGAGCGGTGCTTTGCCGTTCGGCTCAGCGCGGCGGCGCGCTTTGCCGCGCAAAACAGCATCAACTTCGTGTGCTCGACCCTCAGCGTAAGCCCGCACAAAAACGCAGCCGCCGTCAACCTCGCCGGGGCGCGCGCCGCCGAAAGGTACGGCGTCGAGTGGCTTTACAGCGACTTTAAAAAGCGCGACGGCTACCTGCGCTCGACCGTCCTCGCAAAGCAGCTGGGGCTCTACCGCCAAAACTACTGCGGGTGCGAGTTCGCCTGTCCCGCGGCGGCGGAGGGCGGCTGAAGCACACCTGCGGCGGTCGTGCCCGGCCGCCCGCCGACGCATTGAGGCTCCGCTTTACGCAGCAAGCGCTCCGTCTACAGGGCCCGCACGCCTGCCGACGACCTATCCGTGCAAGACCCGCGCAATCGGGCGACCGCGCCCCCTTCCGACGGTCAGCGCCGCATTCGGAGCGGAGCGGCGGCTGCGCCCCGAAAACGGCGGCCGCGGCTCGCGGCCTGTCCGCGGGAAGCCCGGCATTTTTAAGGAGACACCATGAAAAAACAAGATAGTTCCCATCTGTACATCCCCGCGGGGATATTGTTCGGGGTACTGTGCCTGCTCGCCGCCACGGCCGTGGGGCTTGCACTCATCCATGTGAGCGACGCGTTCTATTCGCTGAACGTCGACCTGCTCGACATCCCCGAAAAAACGGGCTATTCAAAGAACACCTGCCTTGACAACTACAACGCGATCATGGCGTTTCTCTCCCCCTTCGGCAACATCCCCTTTTCGCTGCCCGACTTCCCGTTCTCCGAGGGGGGCGCGCAGCACTTTTACGACTGCAAGCCCATCTTTTCGTGGGTCTATCTGCTCGGCGCCGCCTCGCTTGCGGCGATAATTGTCGTCGCGCTGCGCCTGCGACGGGGGACGGACAGGCGGTTTCTGCTCGTCTCTTCGGTCTCGACGCTCGCGGTGCCCTGCCTCCTCGTCGCCGCGTGCGCGATAGATTTTGACGCGGCGTTTGTCGCCTTTCACAGGGTGTTTTTTAACAACGACCTGTGGATATTCGACGTCCGGGTCGACCCGGTGCTGTTCATCCTGCCCGAGCAGTTTTTCTTAAACTGCGCCCTGTTCATCGCGTTTTTTTGGCTGCTCGCGGCGCTCCTCCAGCTTGCGGTCTACAGGCGCTCGTCCCGCAGGGCGCCGGAGCACGGCTCTGTCTGAAGGGAGGCCCCGTGCGGCCCGGCATTTTTGCATGATCCGCCCGCCCGGAGGCCCGCCGGGACGAGCGCGCAAAACGAAGTTAAAAGACATATAAAAAATATTGGGCAAAATCGAAAGGAAGCAACCGCAATGGCAAACCTGATTTTTCCGAAGGGCTACGCGCCCTCGCTCGACCTGCTGCAAACCCAGCGCGCGATCAAGATCATCAAGGACAACTTCGAGCGCTATCTCGCCGTCGCGCTCAACCTGCGGCGCGTGTCGGCGCCGATGTTCGTCAAAAAGGGCAGCGGGCTCAACGACGACCTCAACGGGGTCGAGCGCCCCGTCGAGTTCGACCTGCTCGACGGCGGCGACAAGATACAGGTGGTGCACTCGCTCGCCAAATGGAAGCGCTGGGCGCTGGGGCGCTACGGTTTTGGGCCGGGCGAGGGGCTGTACACCGATATGAACGCCATCAGGCGGGACGAGCAGCTCGACAACCTGCACTCGGTCTATGTCGACCAGTGGGACTGGGAGCGGGTCATCACCCCCGACGAGCGCACCCGCGAATACCTTGAGCTGACCGTCAACAAGATATACGGCGCGATAAAGCAGACCGCGATAAGCGCGTGCTATGAATATCCCAAAATCCGCTTCTCCCTCGCCGACAGGATCGAGTTCGTCACGGCCGAGGAGCTCGCCTCGCTTTGGCCCTCCCTCACCCCGAAGGAGCGCGAGAACAAAATCTGCCGCGATAAGGGCAGCGTGTTTGTCATCGGCATCGGCGACAGGCTGAGCGACGGCAGGCCGCACGACGGGCGCGCGCCCGACTATGACGACTGGCAGCTCAACGGCGACATTTTGGTGTGGAACGACGTCCTCGAGACCGCGTTTGAGCTCTCGAGCATGGGCATCCGCGTCAACGCCGCGTCCCTTATCTCGCAGCTCGACAAGGCGGGGTGCCCCGAGCGCGCCCGGCTTCCCTTCCACTCAGAGCTGCTCGCGGGCAGGCTGCCGCTGACCGTCGGCGGCGGTGTGGGGCAGTCGCGGCTGTGCATGCTCATGCTGCGCCGCGCCCACATCGGTGAGGTTCAGGCGTCGGTTTGGCCCGACGAGATGGCAAGGCAATGCCTCGAGCACGGCATTACCCTGCTGTAAACGCCGCGGGGCCGTGCGCGGGCCGTCCCCCTTCCCGCAGTCGGCTTGGCTGCGCGGGCGCGGCGCGGACGTAAGCGAATCGCGGTCTTGCACGCCCGTCGGCCGAACGGCTGCCGGGCGTCCTCTTCGGCATCGCGTCCCCTGCCGTGGCCGGCCGGGGCGGCGCACCGTCGTTTCGCTGCGCAGCGCGGACGAAGCTCGCAAAACAATCTTGACGCAAAAAGGATGCGGTATATGACGAACAAAACGGAGCATTCAAAACAAAAGGGCTCGGCAGAGCTCGCGCGCACCGTCAAATTCTTCCTCTTTTCGGTGTCGGCAGGGATAATACAGATAGCGTCCTACACCATTTTTAAGGAGATCGCCGCGCTCGACGACTGGATAAGCTATCTTGCGGCGCTCGTGCTGTCGGTCGTGTGGAACTTCACCCTCAACCGGCGCTATACCTTCAAGTCGGCAAACAACGTGCCCGTCGCCATGCTCAAGGTCGCGGTGTTCTACTGTGTGTTTGCGCCGCTGTCCACTCTGCTCGAACACACGCTGACCGACCGCCTTATGTGGAACGGCTACCTCGCCACCGCAATCAACATGGCGCTCAACTTTGTGCTTGAATACCTGTACGACCGCTTTTTTGTCTTTCGCGGGTCGATCGACTCAAACGAGCTCGCAAAAAAGGGTTGAGCGGCATTCGGGAATACCCGTGCCCCCTCGGGTGACGCGCCGGCGAGAGGGTGCGAGGGTCCCGCTCCCTTTTCGGGGCTTGTTCCCCGCGTCTCCCCCTGCGGCGCCGTGTGCCGCAGGGAATCGGCCTCTTTGCAGGGCGGGCTTGACACAGCCCCGAAAATCGGCTATCATTGGTTAACGGTGTGAAACGCCGTATAAATTCAAATAAACAGGTTGAATGTTTCTACCGGCTGCCTTTACAGCCGACTATGGCGCACCCCCCAAGGGCGGGGTGTACACGGTCGCGCATAAGGGCATTCTTTATTTTGCGGAGGTTTTGTTATGAAGGCGGACATCGCAATCGTCGGGGCGGGCCCCGCGGGGATATTCACCGCGCTTGAGCTGCTTCGCATGGGGTCGAAAAAACGAATCGTGCTTGTCGAAAAGGGCGCGCCCGTCGAGAAGCGCCGCTGTCCCAAAAGCGTCACCGGCAGATGTATGAACTGCAAGCCCAACTGCCACATAACCACCGGGTTTTCGGGCGCGGGCGCGTTTTCGGACGGCAAGCTGTCCCTCTCGACGGGGGTCGGCGGCGAGCTGCCCGAGCTCATCGGCGAGGACACCGCCGCCGAGTTCATCTCGTATGCCGACGGCATCTATCTCGAATACGGCGCCGACCCGCACATCGAGGGCGTCAGCGACCCCGACGGCATAAAGGAGATAAGAAAGCGCGCGATACGCGCGGGCCTGCGGCTTGTCGACTGCCCGATACGGCACCTCGGCACCGAGCGGGCGCAGCAGATCTACCTCGCCGTCCAAAACAGCCTCATCGAGGGCGGCGTCGAGATTCTCTTTTATCACGAGTGCCTCGACATAGTCGAGCGGGACGGGCGGTGCGCGGGCGTCCTTGTCGCGGGGGACGGGCGCGAATACGAGATAGAGGCCCCCGAGGTCGTCATCGCGGCGGGCAGGCGGGGCGCGGCCTGGCTTGAGGAGGTCTGTCGCAGACACGGCATCGGCCACGAGCCGGGCACCGTCGACATCGGCGTGCGCGTCGAGCTGCGCAACGAGATCATGGAGACGGTCAACCGGGTGCTGTATGAGTCCAAGCTCATCGGCTACCCCAACCCCTTCAAGGACAAGGTGCGCACCTTTTGCCAAAACCCGGGTGGGTTTGTCGCGCAGGAGAACTATGACAACGACCTCGCGCTTGTCAACGGGCACTCGTTCAAGGACAAAAAGTCGGACAACACCAACCTCGCGGTTTTGTGCTCCCACCGCTTCAGCTATCCCTTCAACCGACCCATCGACTATGCCCAAAAGGTCGGCGAGCTGACAAACATGCTCGCCAACGGCAGCATCCTTGTACAGCGCTTCGGCGACATCATCGACGGCAAGCGCACCTGGCAGGACGAGCTCGGGCGCGGCAACCTGCGCCCCACCCTGCCCGACGCCGTCGCGGGCGACATCACCGCCGCAATGCCCTACCGCGCGATGACGAGCATCATCAACTTCATGAAGGCGATGGACGAGGTCGTCCCGGGTTTTGCCTCGAGCGAGACGCTGCTCTACTCGCCCGAGCTCAAGTTTTACAGCAACCGCGTCAAGCTCGACCGCGACCTCAACACCACCCTCGCGGGATTGCACTGCCTCGGCGACTCGAGCGGGTGGACCCGCGGCCTGATGATGGCGTCGGCCATGGGCGTGATGATGGCGCGAAAGCTCGGCGCGTAGACCTAAGGGCCTGCTGTAAGCCGAGCCCCCCTAACCGCGCGTTATCGGAACGACGCGCGGTAGGGTTCACATATTCTCGTGAATACTGTCGCATGTCCGTTCCGCTGACATGCGACCACCCTGCGGGAGTATGCAGGACGTGTGTAAAGGGGGGAGGGACGCAAAGCGGCGGGGGATTGAAAAGATGAGGCATACCGCTTTCGCTGCACATGACACACGCGGCAATAAAAAACATTTCAAGTTTTTTATTCCGGCCGATTCGACCGTCTACAGCTGTGTCAAGTGAAGTTTTAAAGTCTTTGCGCCTCAAAGATACAGCCCGCTCGACAAGCATTTCTTCCTTTCTTCGTGAGAAAGGAAGCGAAAGAAGCTTCGGGGGGTTGCGATTCCCCCCGAACCCCCTAAACGCCCTTGCAAGGAGGGCCCGCCTGTGCAGTCCCGCTGAGCAGCAGAGAACGACATACGCGGAACTGCCGGCGGGGGGCGGGCCGATAACGAGCCTGCGGCGCAGGCCACCCCCTGCCGCGTCGGGCCGCACAGAGCGCGCAAAGCGCGCCGCGCGGCCCCGCGCAGCGTCCCCCTCAAGGGGGACGCCGCCTCCCGAGGGAAAGCCCAAAGCTTTAGGGCTTGCAACAAGCCAAAGCCCCCCTTGTGTAAAGGGGAAGGGACGCAAAGCGGCGGGGGATTGACGGGCTGAGACCGAAATCTTAAGCAAGTTCGCTTCCCGAAGCAAGACTTTGACAACCCCTCCGTCGGGCGACGCCCGACACCTCCCCTCTGCACAGGGGAGGCAAAGGGCGCGCAACCCGAGGGATGTGCTTTAGGCTTAAGGGCTCGCTGTAAGCCAAGCCCCATACCCGCGCAGGCGTCGTTTCTGTTCGCGCGACAGGGAAATTCTGAGACCCCGCTACCCAAAAGGGGCTCATCGGGTTCGTCCCCCCTCGGCCCCGGAGCCCCCGCGCTCACCGAGGCTCTCTCCCCTGCCGCCGACAGGGCCGCGGATGTTTTAATGTAAAAAAGACGGCCGAGCAAAAACCGCCCCGCGATAAGCGCGGAGCGGTTTTTTTCGTCTCTGTTCGTTGTATCGCTCTCTTTTCCCGCCCGCGGCTTTGTTTGCCGCTTCGCCCGCTGTTTTTTTCATACATCCGAAAAAAGGGCGGGTGCTCGGGCGGCCCTTAAGCCGGGCGCTTAATCACAATCATCCCCTCATAGGGCAGCAGGGTGCCGTCGTACGTCTCGCGGTCGCTTGTCGCGATCGCGACCAAGCCCTCGCACCGCGCGCGGCGGGTGTGCGGCGTGAAGTTGAGCAGCACCACCGCGCGCACCCCGGCAAAGCTGCGTTCAAACATCATGACGCCGCCGCCCGCGCGCAGCAGCCTGAAGCTGCCGTACATGAGGGTGTCGCTCAGACTGCGCAGCTCGATCATCCTGCGGTAGTAGTTGAGGACAGACAGCTGGTCCCTGTCCTCGCTCTTGTAGTTTATGCGGCGGGTGTTGTCGTTCACCCGCAGCCACGGGCGGCCCGTCGTAAAGCCGCCGCCCGCCCCGTCCGTCCACTGCATGGGCGTGCGCGCGTTGTCGCGCGACGTCCGCATGATGATACGGCGGCGGAGCCCCTCGGGGATGCGGTATCGTTTGAGCAGGGCGTCGACGTTCTTCGACTCGACGTCGTCGAGCTCCTCTATGCGGCGGCAGTCGGTGTTTGTCATGCCGAGCTCCTCGCCCTGATAGATAAACGGGGTGCCCCGCAGCGACAGCAGCAGGGTGCACAGCATCTTCGCCGACTGCTCGCGGTACTCGCCGTCGTCGCCGAAGCGGGAGACGCTGCGCGGCTGGTCATGGTTCTCGAGATAGTTCGCGTTCCACACGGGCGAGGTCTGCCAGCTCTCGATCGCTCGGGCAAACTTTTTGAGGCTGAAGCGCTTTTTGAGCCACTTGACCCCGATCTGATCCGCCTCCATGTGCTGAAAGCCGAACACGGTGTCGAGCTCGCCCCTGTCCTCGCCGCACAGCAGCCGTCCCTTCCCGGGGTCGACAAACACCGCCTCGCCCACCGCAAAGGCGTCGTATTTCGACAGCACGTCCCGTCTGAGCTCCTGCAAAATCCGATGGCACCCCTCGGTCGTGTTGTAGTGCTCGAGCCCGCGCAAAAAGGGCGTCCTTCGGCCGTCGTCAAGGCTCTGCTTGTCGATGACGTTTATCACATCGCACCGAAAGCCCGCGACCCCCTTGTCGAGCCAAAAGCGCATGATGTCCTTGACCTCGTCGACAACCGCGGGATTCTTGAAGTTGAGGTCGGGCTGCCCCTTCGCGAAGAGGTGCAGATAGTACTGCCCGCGGCTCTCACAGTACTCCCAGCAGCTTTCGGCGAAAAACGACGTCCAGTTGTTGGGTTTGTCGCGCCAGATGTAATAGTCCCGGTACCGCTCGTCGCCCTCGCAGCTCTTTTTGAACCACTCGTGCTCGCACGAGGTGTGGTTGACGACGAGGTCCATGACGATCTTGAGATCGAGCTCGCCCGCCTTCGCGATGAGCTCATCCATGTCGTCCATCGTGCCGTATTCGGGGTTGATCGCGCGGTAGTCGCTTATGTCATAGCCGTTGTCCGCATTGGGCGAGGCGTAGACGGGGCACAGCCAAATCGCCCCGACACCCAGCTTCTTTATCTCGGGCAGCCGCGAGATAATCCCGGGGATATCCCCTATGCCGTCGCCGTTCGAGTCCATAAAGCTTCGCGGATATATCTGATAAAACACCCTGTCCTGCCACCATTTGCTCATGTTCGACACCGCTTTTCGCCGTAATATAGGTTAATTTAGACAAAAAGAACCGATTCTTCCTGCCTTATTTATATATTTATATTACATCACCGGCGGCAATTTGTAAACAAGGCGGACGTTATTTTTGTGTCAAGGGCGCAAAAGCCCTCATAGCATGTTGTAAAACATCAGCGGAGGCAGTGAGATGTCACATCCTTTAAACTTCTTTTTGGGCGCGGCGACGCCCGGAGGCTTTTCGGGCTACTTCGATTCGCTGCAAGGCGAGGGCTTGAGGCTCAACATAATCAAGAGCGGGCCCGGCTGCGGCAAGTCCACCATGATGAAGGGCATCGCGTCCCGCCTTGTGTCGGCGGGCGAGCAGGTGGAGCTCATCCACTGCTCGAGCGACCCCTTTTCGCTCGACGGGGTGCTGTGCGCGGGCAAGGGCTTTGCCGTTGTCGACGGGACGGCGCCCCATGTCGTCGAGCCGTCGATCCCGGCGGCGGGCGAGGAGGTCGTCAGCATGTACCGCTTTTTGGACGCGGGCAAGCTGCGCCCCGCCCTTGAGGAGCTGAAAAACCTCTTTGCCGAGTACAACGCGTGCCACGCCCGCGCAAGGCGGTTTTGCGCCTCGGTCTGCTCGCTCGTGTCCGACGCGGAGCACATCGCCGGGGCGTGCGTCGACACAAGGCGAACGGACAGATATGCGGCGGGGCTGTGCGCCCGCCTTATCACAAAGCGGCGGGGGCGGGCGGTGTCGCGCCTGCGCCTCCAGTCGGCGGTGACGCCCGACGGCATCGTCAACTATGCCCGCGACAATCTCGCGGACATGGCGCAGGCATATGTCTTTGACGACCGCTTCGGCGCGGCCGCGCACAGGATCCTCGCCTCGATCAGGGCGTACGCCGAGACGGCAGGATGCGACGCCGTCGTCTGCCTGTCCCCCTTCGACCGCGACCGCGTGGACGCGGTATATATCCCGTCCCGGTCGCTCGCGTTCTGCATCTCCTCCCGCATGGTCCCCGCGCAGCACAAGGGAACCGTCACCGTCCACTGCCGCCGCTTTTACTGCCTGCCCTGCCTCGATAAGCGCAAAAACCGCCTCGACTTTGAGCTTCGGTGCGCGCTCGAGCTCGCGAGAACGCAGTCGGAGATTATGGACGAGGCGCGTGCGGTTCACGGGCGCATCGAGGACATCTACAAGGCGAGCGTCGACTTTGACGCCGTCGAGCGGGTTCGCGAGCGGATCTGCCGCGACCTCGGGGTGTGACCTGCGCCTACCGGGAGCGGTCCTTCCCCCGCGGCTTTGCCGCGCTGCAAGGCAGGCTTTGACTCGCTGCATTTTTTGGGACCGCCCTCAGTCCGCACAGCGTCTGATGCGATCCCATCTCTACGGCAGGCCGTTCTTAAGGCTCCCTTATCGGCCGGTCGGGCGGGCTCAATCGGAACGACAGCCCGAAAGGCGCATAGTATCATGCCGCATGTCAAATGTCCGTTCCGCTTACGCTCCGCCGCTCCGTGCGGCAGATGCGCGTCGCAATCGGTACGGCGTTCGGCCGGGGGGGGCTTCGGCTTCCGACAGGCCTTGAGCCGCATTCACAGCCGTCGGCTGTCTCCTTTCCTTAAGCCGTTTGCCGGACAGCTTTTTTCGTCAAACAAAAATCGGTCGGGAGCAGACTCCCGGCCGATTTTCGCCGCCGCGGGGCGCGCATGAGCGCTCCCCGGCGGCATTTTTACTCTTTTAATTACCCCGGGCTCACGCACCGAGAGACAGGGCGTCAGCCCGTGCTGCCCCCATTCTGCGCACCCTGTCCGCCGTCCTCCGGCTCGGGCGCGGGCGCCTTCGCGACCCGCAGGGTCACCGTCTGCGACTCGGGGTCGACAAGGGCGCCCTCCTTGATGCTTTGGCTCAAAACGGTGCCCTCGACATAGCCCGCGGTGGCCTCATCGAGCGTCACGTATTTTATCCCGTTCTCCTTTAGCAGCTGCTCGGCCGCCGCGATGTCAAGCCCCTCGACCTGCACCATCGGCACCCGCTTGCCCCGGCTGACGAACAGCACGATCTCAACCTTTTCGCCGTTGTTCACCACGGCGTGCGTCCCCGCCTCGGGGGACTGGCGCACGACGGTGTTCGCGGCCGAATCGGCGTCGACGACAAACTCATAGGTGTATGTAAACAGCCTGTCGTCCTTCTCGATCGCGTTGACGTCCTGCCCGACATAGTTCGGTACATCCCCCTCGAGCGTCTGCGTCTGCGAGGAATTCCCCTCGCCGCCCTGCTCGACCATGGGCAACAGCAGTGTGCCGACCTTGTACATCACAAAGCACACGGCGGCGACCGCCAAAACCACCAGCACGACGCCGTACCACGGCAGACCGTTGCGGCGCTTGTCGTCGGCGTCGTCGCGCATGTCCATGGCCTCGCGCTCGAGCTCGAGCACCGGCTCCTCCCGCCTTTTCGGGCGTCGGCCCGCGCGCTCGCGGGGCTGCTCTGCGGGCGTGCCGTCCTCTTCGTCCCGCCCGGTTCCCGCGGGCTCGGCGGGCGCGTCGGAGAACAGGCGCGCCAAAAACTCGTCGGGCGTCTGTATGCGTTCGCGCGAGTTGACGAGCATCGCGAGCGAGATGGTGCGGGACACCCGCGCGGGCACCCCGTTGTTGAGCGAGCCCGCCGACTCAAGCGTGTCATAGCTGCGCCGCCCGTCGGCGTCGGGCGGGGTCGTGCCGGTTATGCAGCGGTACATCACCGCCGCGAGGGCATAGACATCGGTCGCAGTGCCCTGCCACATCTCGACCGCGTACTGCTCGGGCGCGGAATAGCCGCTTTGCAGCTTGGGGGTGACCCCCGCGCCGCGGGTGCGCACCGAGGAGGTCGCAAAGCCGCCGAGACGCACGTCGCCGTTGCGGTTGATAAATATCGTGGCGGGCGAGACGCCCCTGTGGATAAGGTTCACCTCGTGTATTGCGCGCAGCGCGGCGCCGACCGGCTCGAGCAGGGCGTACGCCTGCTCAAAGCTGACGGTGCCGCCCGCGCGGGACAGCAGCTCGCGCAGCGGCAGGCCCGCAAACCGCTCGAGCACGGCATAGGCGGTGCCGTTGGCCTCAAAAAAGTCGACAACCCGCACCACCGGCGTGTCCTCAGGCAGGCGGACAAGCGCGCCGTACAGCTCACAAAAATCGGCGAGCGACGTCTTATAGCGCAGCTCGGCCCCCGCGGTCGGGGCCAGGACGAGCTCGCCCCGCTGCCTTATACAAAAGCCCTTCGGCAGAAATTCCCTGACAAAAACGACGGCGCTCGTCTTGCAGTCAAACGCGATGTAGGTGATCGAGTCGCCGTCCGTCTCGGCCCTCATGCCTATCACATACCGTCCGCCCTTGAGACGCGTGCCGATGGCGAGGCAGTTTTCGGGGTTGTTCTGCGTCCCGTCATACCCGCAGTGCGGGCAGCTTCTCGCGTCCGCGGGAACCGGGCGCATACAGCTCATGCACAGTTTGTCCTGCGCGCCCATCGTCACCCCCTCCTTTCAAGGCAAAAAACACTCAGCCTTATAATAATACAATTTTTGCGCGTGCATTGCAAGTCGCTCCGTCCGCCCCCCTTTGTCCCGCACCGGGGGGGCGGGACGCGCGGTTTGACAGCCCTCTCCCCGCCGTGATATCATTTTGTATGAAATCCGATAAAAGGAGGGCTCTGTCATGCGGAGGACCGCACCCAAAACCGTCGCCCTGTACGGCGCGTCCCTCGGGATACTGTGCGCGGGGTTTGTGCTGTGCCGGTACGCGCTGTTTGGGATCCATCACATGCGGGACTGGCCGCTGGTTTTGTTCCTGTTCGGTCTGTTCGTCCTGGGCGTGTCGTTCCTCGCGGGGGCGACGCTCGTCCCGGTCGTCACCTCTCTTTTCTACACCATAGGCTTCGGCGCGGGGCTGGTTTTCAGGACACAGAGCCTCGACCCCGGCGGCGGGGCGACCGACAATCTCTGGATCATCTGGGCCGTCGTGCTCGTCTGCGCCGTCCTGTCGTCCGCCTTAGGCGAAGCGTTCAAAAAGCGGGCCGCAAAGCGTTCGCCCAAAGAGGGGTAGCGCGCCCGTCCCCTCCGGCGCTATCGGGGAGCTTTTTGGGGATGACAGGTCGAGGGCGCGGGCTGCCCCGGGCAGATAAGGACAGCAAAAAGCGATACCTCTCATCGGGGTATCGCTTTTGGTTTTTTGTGCAGCCTCCGCCGCGGCGCGCTCACTCGGTGCGCAGCGCCTCGACCGGGTTTTTGCGCGACGCGATGCCGGACGGGATGAGCCCCGCTATCAGCGTCAGCCCGACGCTTATCGCGACGAGGATCACCGACGCCCCCGCCGGAAGCGCCGCCCGCAGCGACGCGATGCCGGTGAGCGCGAACAATATCGCGTTTATCGGCACGAGCAGCAGCAGCGACGTCCCGATGCCCAAAAGCCCGGACGACAGGCCGATGATCGTCGTCTCGGCGTTGAAGACGCGCGAGACGTCCCGTTTGGACGCGCCGATCGCCCGCAGGATGCCGATCTCCTTGGTGCGCTCGAGCACCGAGATATAGGTGATGACCCCGATCATGATCGACGAGACAACGAGGGAGATCGCGACGAACGCGATGAGCACATAGCTCACGCTGTCCACAATCGTCTTGACCGACGACATGAGCACCCCCGTCATGTCGGTGTAGCTGATCACCGTCTCCTCCCTGCCGCTGCGCTCGGCCTCGTCGTTGTAGCGGTCGATGAAGTCGATAAAGTGCTCCTTCGCCTCAAAGTCGGCGAGGTACAGCGAGATGCTCGTCGGCTTTGTGATGTCGGCGTAGCCGAGCGACGCCAGGTTCTTTTGCGCGGTGCGCTCGTCGTCCGACGAGGCGTACGCCTGCATCAGGCGGGTCATCTCCTCCTCGTCGAGGTTGAATTTGAACGCCGCGGCTATCCTGCTCTCGTCGACGTTGAACGAGCGCGCGACCGCGCTCACAAGCTCGGCGCTGAGCGTCCCCACCTCGGTGAGGATGTCCTTTTGCATCACCGCCTCGGTCATCGCGCGCGCCGTCTGCTCTGCGGCGGCGGTGATCGCGGGGTTCGCGATATAGGCTGTTACAAACGGCTCGACCGCCGCCTCGGCGACGGGGGCCGTCGTGCCCGAGCCGCCCGTCGCGGCGGCGACATAGCCCGTGACCGCGCCCGACAAAAGCGGCTTAAAGACGCCCGAGAGGACGTCGGCGGGCACGAGGTACCGCGCCGTAAGCCCCGAGAGCAGCGCCTGCGACGACGCCTTTGCAAGCTCGGCGTCGGCAAGGGAGTCGGCAAGCGACGCGTCGAGCATCGCGACGCCGAGCACGGGGTCGGTGTTCCCGGTGACAAAGTCGGTGAACATCTCGCGGCACATGCTCTCGAGCGCCGACAAAAGCGCCCCCTCTGCGGGCGAGATGTCGGCGGTGATCGCACCCGAGATGCGCGACATATATCCCTCGGTGAGGGTCTTTATATAGTCCTCGCTTACGGTCGTCCCGAAAGCCGAGGACAGCATGTCGGTGTCTATCGAGATCATGTCGTCAAAGTCAAGGCTCTCTCTTTCACCGCTGTTGAGCTCGTCAAACGACACGCCCGTGAACACGTCGGTATCGGGGTCGGCGAGCTGACTTTGCACGACCGGCTTGCTTTCGGACGTCTCGATGATGTACCGCGTCAGCTCGGGCAGATAGGCGATGCCCTGCGACAGCGCGGACGCCGACGCCCCCTCGAGCGGGCACACGATTCCGACGACCGACAGCTGCTGCCCGTTTCGGACAAGGTTTCGCATAAAGCCGTCATGGTCGGACATGTCCTCCCACACGTCGTACTCGCTGTTGTAGCTGTAGCGGTCGGCGGGCAGCACGAGGCTGTACCTGAGCTGCAGCAGCTCGTCATAGCTCCACCGCAGCGGCTCGCCGTCGTCGGCGTAGGCGTCGCCCGCAAGCACCGTCTCCATCATCTCGTCAAACTCGTCGCCGTCGCGAAGCCCCAGCGAATAGGCCATGAAGTCGGACATCCTGCCGCTGTCCCCGAGCACGAGCAGCAGCTCGTCCCTCTTCTCGGGCCAGCGCCCCGCGACCACCCGATACTGCGTCTCGAGCAGCGCGCGGTTGTCGATCATCTCGTAAAACATGTCGGCCCCCATCATGGAGGAGTAGGCCGTCATGCCCCCCATCATCGACGAGAACATCGTGTTGGGGTTGACCCGCTTCGCGCCCTCGCTCGTGTCGGTGAGATAGATCTGCGGCGTTACGCTGTAGCCGTATTGCAGCGCGTTGAGGTCGCTCCCGACCTCGTCCATGCTGCTCTCGAGGTGCTCCTTAAACGCCGCGAGGTCGTTAAAGCCGATCTTGGCAAAGACCCCCGACATGATGCGCACCTCCTCGACAATGCCCGGCTCGCGCTCGCTCTCGTCGCTCAGCGTCTCGCCGAAGGCCGCCATCATCGCGGACATGTCGGCCGTCTCGGACATGATGGCCAGCGGATAGGTCGACAGGGTGTCCTCCTGAACCTTGTCGATGTACCCCTGAAAGCCCGCCGACACCGAGAGGATGAGCGCGATGCCGATGATGCCGATGCTGCCCGCGAAGGCGGTCAGAAAGGTTCTCGCCTTTTTGGTCATCAGGTTGTTGAGCGACAGGGACAGCGCGGTAAAAAACGACATCGAGTGTTTCTTTGCCCTGCCCGCCCCGGCGCTTTTGTCCCCCGCCCCGCCGTCGAACGGGTCGCTGTCCGAGATGATCTCGCCGTCGTTGAGGCGGATTATCCTCGTCGAATACCGCTCGGCGAGCTCGGGGTTGTGGGTGACCATGACCACGAGGCGGTCGCGGGAGATCTTCTCGAGCAGCTCCATAATCATGACGCCCGTCTCGCTGTCGAGCGCGCCCGTCGGCTCGTCCGCCAACAGGATGTCGGGGTCGTTGATGAGCGCCCGCGCTATCGCGACGCGCTGCATCTGCCCGCCCGACATCTGGTTGGGCTTTTTGTGCCCCTGATCGCCGAGTCCCACCTCCTCAAGCGCCCGCTGCGCCCTTCGCCTGCGCTCGGCCTTGGACACGCCCGAGAGGGTCAGCGCGAGCTCGACATTGGCGAGCACCGTCTGATGCGGGATGAGGTTGTAGCTCTGAAACACAAACCCGACCGAGTGGTTGCGATAGCTGTCCCAGTCGCGGGCGGAATACCGCTTGGTGCTCACGCCGTTTATCTCAAGGTCGCCCTCGGTGTAGCCGTCGAGGCCGCCGATGATGTTCAAAAGCGTCGTCTTGCCCGAGCCGCTGTGCCCGAGTATCGAGACGAACTCGCTGTCGCGCAGGCACAGGCTCACGCCCTTGAGCGCGTCCTGCCTTATGTCCCCCGTGACATAGGTTTTGGTTATCCCCTTAAGCCTCAGCATCCCTGCTTCCTTTCTGTTTGCGGTTTATCCTGAAACACTGCGCCCTCTCTGCCCGAGACGGCCGCGCCTGTTTTGCGCGGGGCATTCAAAAACCCGCCCCGAAACGCCGGCGGGCGATCCCCCGTTTTTCGCGAAAACACCCGAGACCGCCTTCGCTCGAAGCGCCGGCGGGGCGATATTCGTCCCCCGGGGCGGCGTCCGTTCAACGCGTGAACCGCCGCATACGAGGATGCCGCCATCGAACGGGCAACCGGCCCCACCCCGTCCCCGAAGGCGGCTCACCCTGCCGACGCGCCGCGGCAAGTTTGGCTATAATTATACCCTTTATCCCGTTTACAGGTCAATCGGACAAAATCCCGATCCTGTTTCCGAAGAAAGCGGCGGGGGCCGCTGCGCGCATTTTGAGGGGGCCCGCGCATTGCATAAGGCCGCGCGGCGGCGCAGAATGGTACCGCAGACACGGGGACAGCGTGTGTGCCCTTTGCGCCCGCCCCCGCAGGGCAGGCCGAAAAAAATCGTTTCGGCGCGCGTGACATCGGCGCGCAAAAGGGTAGTATATTGATGACGGGACAACATCACGGGAAGGGCAGGTGGATATTCTTGGAGGACGAGCGGATCATCGGTCTGTTTTTCGAGCGCTCGCAGGACGCCGTCGCGCAGCTTTCAAAAAAATACGGCCGGCTGCTGCTCAAGGTCGCCGTGGGCATCCTCAACAACGTATCGGACTCAGAGGAGTGCGTCAACGACGCCTATCTCGCCGCGTGGGACTCGATACCGCCGAACAGGCCGAAGCCCCTCTCGAGCTACCTCTGCCGCATCGTGCGCAACCTCTGCGTCAAGCGGTATCACTTCAACACCGCCGCCAAACGCAACAGCGTGTATGACGCGGCGCTCGACGAGCTCGAGGGCTGCTTCCCCGCGGGCGGCACTGCCGAGGACGACTTTGACGCCGCCGAAGCCGCCCGCGCGCTCAACCGCTTTTTGGGGACGCTCGAGCGCGAGAACCGGGTGATCTTTGTGCGCCGCTACTGGCTGTGCGAATCGCTCGACGACATCGCCGCGCTCTTCGGGACGACCGCGCACAACATATCCGCGCGGCTGTACAGGACGCGCGAGCGGCTCAAAAAGTATCTTAAAAAAGAGGGGGTGCAGCTGTGAACCGGCTCAGAATTTCGGAGGCTATCGGCAATATCGACATGAGGTTTATCGACGAGGCGCTCGAGCCCGTGTCCGCGCACAGCCGAAAGGGCCGGCGGCTCTGTCTGCGATGGGCGGCGCTTGCCGCGTGTGCAGCGCTCGCCGCCCTAACTGTGGTTTTCGGGGGGCTCTTTAAGGCGCAGAGCGACGGCGGCCCCCTTGCCCCCATCGTGCTCATCGAGTATCAAAACGCCTATTTGGAGGTCATCGACGACCCCGAAGCGGCGCGGCTGCTCGGGCTCGCGGCCGAAATCCCCGACGGCGCGGTCGGCGAGCATATCGCCTACCTCACAAATGAATCTCCCGACTACGGGCAGGACGTTTGGGTCGAAACGGACGCCGCGACCGGTGCCGAGCTGCTCGAGTACCTGCCCGCATCCTGTGACGCCGTCAGGGTGTTCAGGCAGGCAGGGCGCTGCCGCTATGCCGTCTTTTGCAACTACCACGTCCCGACCGACCGCTCGATGCCGGTGAGCGCCGCCCTCGAGGTGTACGGCGTGAGGGGCCCCGGCGACATCCGCGCGCTGTATTTCTCAAAAAGCGGACAGCTGTCGGGCGGCGAGCGCGGGACGGCCGACGCCGCGGCGATTGCCGAGTTCTGCCGCCTCCTCTGCGCCCTGCCCGAGCACAGCTTTGCGAGCTGGGAAAGGTCGGTGTTCGGCGGCGGCCCGCAGGGGGCCCCGGGGACGTCGGACGAGGACCCCGCCGCCGAGCTGTACAGCCGCGTCGCGGACGACTGCGAATACATCGTCGTCGAGACGGCGGCGGGGCTGCGCCTGCGCTTCGGGTACTACCCCTCCTACGGGTGGATGAGCTGCGGGATCACGATGTCCTACTACCCCGTCTCGGCCGAGCTCTCGGCGCTGCTGCAAGACCTGCGCGGACGCTGAGAAAAAGCCTTGAGGCCGCTTCGGCGGCCTCGCCCGCCGCGGGAGGATTGAACGGCAAATATTCCGTCAACAGCGTCGGGCGGGCCGAACAAAAAAACGCCCCGCCGCCGTGCGCCGCACCCCGACAAAAGGCTCCCGCTCTTTGTCCGCGAACAGGTCGGACGGCCGCCTGACGAGCGGATAAGCCTGTTGACAAACGCTTCTCTCCTCCCGCCTGCGCCGGGCGGGAGACGAAGCGCAACCCACCCCGCCGCTTCACACGGACGGAAGGTGAAACGCCTCACGGCCGGGGACGCACACCGCTTTAAGACACGGGAGGACGCCCCGCAGACCTTGCGGCCTGCGGGGCGTCCTCTGCCTTTTTGTACCGTTTGATCTGCGCGCCGCGCTGTCCGAAGCAGGGCAACGAACCCGCTTTAAAGCCGCGTCCTGCCCGCGCAAAGCGCCGCCGCGGACGGCGGACCGCATCGCCCTGTCCCGCCCTGCCCGCAGGCGCGGCGGGATGCCCCAAGGCGGGATGAAGCCCCCGGATGCCCCCGCCCCGTCGGGGCGCGCGGGACGTTTTAAACGCGAGTTTGGTCGCGCTTTTCCGAGCGCCTCGCCGCCGCCGCTACCAGCAGGGCGTCCGCAACCGTCAGCGCCGCCGCGGCAAGGTACGCCGCCGCAATCGACAAGCCCGAGAGCACCGCGGCGACGGCGGGCTGTATGGCTATCCCGCCGACGCTTGCGGCAAAGCCCATGAGTGAATAGGCCGCCGCCGAGTGCTCGCGCTCGGAATGCCCGCCGATAAAGCAGATCACCGCGTACGCGGGGCCGAACATCAGCCCCACCGCAAACATTGCGGCGACCTTGATTTGCGCCTCCGCCGCAAAGACGAGCAGCAGGATAAAGCCCGCGCCCAAAAGCAGAAGCAGCGGCAGCACCCGCGCGGGGTTTTTAAGCCGCGAGCTGACGAGCGAGCCCGCCATAATCGCAAGCCAATAGGCCGAGACTGCGGCGGCCCCGCTCTCGGCCGCGCCGAAGCTCGCGAACAGCTCGCCCGCCCAGTAGGTGATGACGCTCTCGACACCGACATACAAAAACAGCGCCGCCATCGCGAGCACGAGGCAGGGGTTTTTGAGCACCTTTGCCGCCGCAAAGCCCTTTTGGCCCGCCTCGACCGCGCCGAAGCGGTCGATGTCCTTAAATGCGGCGTGCAGCGCCAAAAGTGCCAGCTGTAAAACGCCGAAAAGAACAAAGACAGCACGGAAGCCGCCGCTCGGCACAAACGCCGAAATCGCGACGGGCGCGACGAACCCGCCGAAGCCGAACATCGCCATGACGACGCACATGACCCTGTCCGACGTCTCGGGGTTGTTGTCCTCGACAAGCGACATCGTTATCGTCTCGCACCCGCCGATGCCGAAGCCCGACATCGCGAGCCCCACCGCCGCCGCGGGGATGCCCCCGCTTGCGCTGACGACCAGCGCGCCCGCGCCCGACAGCAGCAGCGCCGCGCTTATGCCGAGGCGCTTGCCGAACCGCTCGGACACCTCGCCCAGCACGAGGGCGATCAGCGCCGAGCCCGAGAACACCGAGGCGATCAGCAGAGCCATCTCGTTTTCACCCGCGCCGAACGCCCTTGCGACATCGCTTATGAGCACCTGATACGACGCGTAGATCGCGCCCACCGCCGTCATGAGCGCGGTCGCCAAAAAATTATATCTGCGGTTTTTGGGCATATCTCAGGCCCCCAGCGTCCTGAAGATATAGTCCTTGTACACCTGCGGCTTGAGACGGCTGCAAACCGCGGCGTTGGGCGCTTTGCCCGAAAAGCCGTATCTGTCGACCAAAACCGCGCCGTGGGACGGCCCGCCCGAGACGTCCACCTCGCAGTAGTAGTCGCCGCACTCGTCGATGCACTCGGGGCACAGCGCCGCCGCCATGGCCGCGGGGTCGGCCATGTCGAGGCAGTCCCTGCCGAAGCGCTCGCGGTTGAGGCCCATGAGCACCCGGTTGCACTCGACGCACATGCGTCCGAGCTCGCCGCTGTCCCGCAGCCGCTTGAGGTCGGGCTCCTCGAGCATCGCGTCGTCAAGACAGGCGTCCCAGCCGACAAACATGAGCTTGACGCCGAACCCCAGCACGATCTTTGCGGCCTCGGCGTCCTGCCAGATGTTGAACTCGGCGGCGGGCGAGACGTTGCCGAAGCCGAGGCCGGACGAGCCCATCATCACAATGCGCCCGACCTTTTTCATCTCCTCGGGAAACACCCGCATCGCGAGCGCGATGTTGGTGAGGGTGCCGAGGGTGATGATGTCGATCTCCCCCTGCTCGCTGCCGCGCAGCAGCTCGGCCATCCTGACGACGCCGCTGCCCTCGCTCACCTTGAGGCGGCGCGGCGCAAGGCCCATGTCCCCCATGCCGTCCTGTCCGTGGGTCTCGTACGCGCCGATGAGCGGGCTCAGCAGCGGCAGCTCGCAGCCGATGTACACGGGCGGCTCGCAGCTGCCCGCATACTCGATCGTCGTGAGGGTGTTTTTTGCGGCGGCGCGGGCGTCGACGTTTCCCGAGACCGTCGTAAAGCACAGTATCTCGTACCGCTCGTCGCGCAGCGCCATGGCGATCGCCATCGCGTCGTCCGAGCCGCAGTCGGTGTCGATTATCAGCTTCTTTTTGTTGTTATCGGACATCTTTCCATCTCCTTTATCCTTTTGCCGGGCGCGTACCGCGTTGTCCTTTCGCGCCGCGGGCGGCAGATGCAGGCCTTTCGCGGGGGGCTTGCAAACCGTCGCCCCCGACAGCCCCAAAGCGGCAGAACGCGGGGCCGAGCCGACGCCCCGCCCGTCTGCTCGGCGGGCAGCAGACGCGCCGGCCGCTTTTTGTCCTGCTTGTCCGCCCCCGTCCGTGTCCTCCCGCTTTGCCGGGCCCCGAAGCTGCGGCCTGTCCGCCGCCCCCGCGGGGCCGTCGGCCGCCTTTCGCCGGGCGCTCAAAGCAATCGGGACCCGGATTGGGGGTCCCGATTGCAAATTTTAGGTCGTTGTCCGTTTAATCGGTTATTTCTTGCTCTTGTTCTTCCTGTCGTTTTTCGACTTGACGATGACCATGGCGAAGACCGCCGCCGCGATCAGTGCGCCGATGACGACCCTTACGACGACCTCGGCGGAGCTGAGCGCGGGCTCCTCCGGCTCGGGCTCGCTCTCTGCGGGGGGCTGCTCCTCGCCGTCCTGCGGCGCGCCGATGCCCTCGGGCAGGGGCTCGCCGGGCGCGTTGTCGGCCACGACATTGACAAGCCCGCAATAGTTGTCGAGATAGTAGGAGCCCGTGTCGTAGCTTCCGTCGGCCGAGACAAACCTCACCTCGCTCGGTCCGTTGGGCAGCTCGAGCGTCAGCACGCCGTCCGCGTCGGTGGTCACGTCGGTGCGCTCGCCGTTGACAAACGCCGCGAGCGCCGTGTCGGCAAGTGCTGCACCGCCGTTCGTGAGCGTCACAGTCGAGGTGAAGCCGCTGCCGGTGTACGGGTCGTTGACCCGTTCTATCCTGCCGCTCGCCAGGGGATACGCGCTCGCGGGAAGGCGGCCGCCGTAGACCTCGTTGACATAGTCGATGACGGCGTCGCCGCTGTTGCCCGCGGGTGTCGCTATCTCGGGGATAAACTGATAACCGCCGAAGTCGGGCGCATTGTTGAGCGCACCCAGCATCCAATAGCTGTCGCCGCCGCCTATCTCATACGAGCCGGTGACCAGCATGATCCCCGTCTCGTTGTCGTTGCGGTCAAGGACGGTGCCGTCGTCGAGGGTTATGCTCTGCACCCTCGAGCCGATGACGGTCGGCATCGTGAGCTTATCCTTGTCGTACTCGCCGCTGGCAGGCTGTGTCAGGTCGTAGGAATAGGTGAAGCCTATCGCCTGCGGGAAGCGGCCGTGTATCGAGCCGTCGGCCTCGAGGAAGCCCGTCTCGGGATCCTGGCTGATGAATATGTTGACGCCGTGCTCGATCATGTCGTACATGACCTTCGGGGTGATGAGGACATAGGTGTCCTCGGCGTCCTCAAAGCTGAAGGAGTATGCCGTCATCAGCCCGCCGAGGGTTACGTCGCCCGCGCGGAAGGAGTTGCGGACGCCGCCGCCGCAGCTGAGCGCCACGACCGGCATGTCGGCTGTCAGGCCGAGCTCTGCGTAGGCGTCACTCGACCAGTTCTCGGCAAGCCAGTTTTTCGCCTTCCAAAGCCGCGCGTCGCCGATGAGGTCGCCGCCGTTGGTCTCGCCCCTGCGGGCGATGGACGCCGTTATATCCGAGCCGTCGGCCGCAAGGCCCGCGATGTTGCCGCCCCAAATGTTGGTCTCGGAGTAGAAGACGACCTCGTTTCTTATCTCGTCGAACTCTGCGTTCCATCTGTCGATGACGGCGGTGACCGCCGCAACGGGCTCCATCGACATCGCCTGCTCGCGTGCGTCGCTCGAGGTTATCTTGAGCGAGCCGCTCGACCAGTCGAGCGTCAGACAGCCGAGGCTCGTAAGCCCTGTGCCGGTCGAAACGACGAGCGTGCCTTTCACGTCGACGGCGCTGTCGCCCAGCCGCAGCTGGTGGTCGTGCCCGTCGATGACGGCGTCGACGCCGTCGACCATGGCCACGTCTCGCGAGGTCTCGCCCGCGCTGTTCTCCGCGTATCCGCAGTGGGTCACCGCGATAATCGCGTCGACGTCGGGGACGTCCTTTTTGATCTCAGCCACTATCTCGGCCGCGAGGGCGGAGATGTCGGTTCTGACCTTTACGCCGCCCGCGTTGAGGGTTGCGGGGTTGACCATGCCGTTGAGCTCGGGGGTGTCGCAGCTGAAGAACGCGATTCTGCGCCCGCCCGCCTCCTTGACGACATACCTCGGCATCGCCGCAAGGTTGGGGTTCTGCGAGGCGAAAGAGGGGTCGATCGTGACATTTGCCGAGATGACGTCGAACTCGGCCGCGCCGACGTTGCTCTCGAGCTCGGCCACGCTGTAGTCGAACTCGTGGTTGCCGAGCGCCGCGACGTCGTAGCCCGCGGCGTTCATGACCTCGACCACGCTGAGGCCGTGCGCCATGTTGGCGAACAGAGCGCCCTGCGAAAAGTCGCCCGCGTCGACAAGCAGCGAATTGGGGTTCGCCGCGTGAAGCGCCGCGACATAGTCGAGGCCGGGCTTTTCAATCTCGTTTGTGTCCTCGTTGAAGGACGCCTCTATCCCACCGTGCATGTCGTTGGTGTGATAGATTGTCACGGTGTCTGCCGCCGCACTCACCGTAAACACCGGGACACTGCCGATGATGAGAGCCATCGTCAGCAGCATCGACAGAAGGATCTGTCTTTTTTTCATTTTATCTTCCTCCTTAAAAATTATCGTAAAACGCCTCGCAGCTCCGGCGTTTTATCGCTTGCGATATGAGGGTGCACCGCGGGGAAAACGGGCCGAAACGGCGGCCCCGACAGGGCGGGTTTTGCCCCGAAGCACCGTGCACGCTCATTTTTTCGGGCCTTAAGTTGCCGGCGCGTTGGTAACTCATACGAACCGCACGCGCAAAATATGCCATGCCGCTTGCAATCCCCCGCCGCTTCGCGGCCCTCCCCCCTTTGCACATGCCCTGCATACTCCCGCAGGGTGTGCCGCGCATCGTTCCATTTACGCGCGGTAAGGGGGGCTTGGGTTACAGTAAGCCTTAAAGGCTTAACTTGTCCCTCGGATTCCGCGCCCTTGAGCTTCCCCGTAGGGGGAAACCGTCAGCGTAGGTGACTGATGAGGGGTGAGCCGAACCTCCTCGTTCGACTTCAGCCTCACCGTGGACAAGGGGTCTCTTAACCCATCATCCACCGCAAGCAGTCCCCCTTCTCCCCACGGGGGAAGGTTTCCGAACTCTAAAGCTTGCGCCCATCCCTCAGGCCGCGAGACCTTGGGCTCCCTTATAAAGGGAAAGTCGGTCGGTCGACGCGCGGTAAGGGGGGCCCGGGCTACAGCAAGCCTTAAAGTTTACGCCTGTCTCTCGGGGCTTTTCGCGGCGCAGGACATATCAAGGCATATCAAAAACTGCAAAAGAGCCTTAAAGCGCAGCGCGCAGCGCGCGCACCCTGTCCATAAACGCCTTCACCTTTTCGGCGCTGACGTCGCCCGTGTCCTTGCCGGTGTCCTTGAAGGTGCTGCCGACAATCGCGGCGTCGCCTATCGACAGCTTTTCCTCCACCGTCTCGGGCAGCATGCCCGCGGCGACGACAAGCGGATAGTCCCCCATTATCCCGCGGAACTCCTTTATCTTGTCGCTCGAGGTGTCCCTGCCGGTGCCGGTGCCGGTGACGGCAATGGCGTCGCAGCGCTGCATACCGAGGCGGAGGTCCTCCTCGAGGCTCCTCCCCGAAAGGATCGGCTGATACTTAAAGCGCACGCCGCCGATGACGGCAATCCCGCCGCGGCTGCGATAGCGCTCGACCATTTCCGCGAAGGGGCCGTCGTCCTCGAGGCGCAGGTGGCCCGAGACCGAGTCGGCCTGGATGTACTTCGCCCCGTACTCCTCGGCGAGCTTCCAGCTGAGCTCAAATCGGTCGAGAACGTTGACGCCCAGCAGATACTGCGGACGCTTTGCCGCGAGCATCTTGAGGCACGCCTCGACCTCGGCGGGGTCGCGGCTGAAATAGTTTTCGACGATCATCGAGTCGACGCCGTTCTCGGCGTATATATCCGCCTCGCGCAGGCATATCTCCAGCCGCTCTTCACGGGTGTTGCCCTTGAGGTGAAGCATCGCCATGATCGGCTTTTTCGTTTTGAAAAGCTCTAAAAACATGATTAACCGTTTTCTCCTTTGAGTTTACTGAACATCTCGTCGGCCCGCGCGATAAGCGTGCGCTTCACCTCCTCGGTATAAAGGGGATAGGGCCCGAACTGCGCGGCGTTGAGCCCCGACGCGAGGTTTGCCTTGATCGCCGTCATGAGCGGGTGCAGTCCCTCGCACCAGCCGTACATCGCGGCGCCCGTCGAGCAGTTGCCGCAGCCCGTCGGGTCGACGCTTGTCTCGCTGCCGACCGAGGGGGCGAACCACGCCTTTCCGTCCTCGATCATGTATGAGCCCTTGACGCCCACCCTGAAAAAGCAGGGCTTGCCGAACTCGATGATGCGCCCGATCGACGCCTCCTCGCTTTCGGTCTCGAAGAGAGATTTGGACTCGGGCAGGTTGATCGAGTAGACGTCGCACTGCCTCAAGCGCTCAAAAAGCCGCTGCCTGCGCTCGGGGTCATATGCGTCCGAGCTCGCCACCTCATACATGATTTTGCCGTAGGGCGCGGCCTTTCTTATCTCGTCCAGGCCCTGCCACACCGCCGAATCGACGTCGGCCTCAAAGTAGATGCCGCGCGTCTGCTCGGAGCAGTGCTTGACGATGTACTCGGGCAGGATGCCCGCCTTTTCCCTCGCCTCGAGGTCGGCCTCGGGGCCGTATATCGAGTACTCGTGCCACTGCCCCGTCTCGCTGTATTCGACGGTCGTGTACTGCGTCCTGCTGAGGACGCACTCGATGCCGCTCATGTCAAGCCCGTTTTTTCTCATGTACTCGCCGTAGTAATCGGCGAAGTCCGGCCCCGCCGGGGCGATGTACAGCACGTCGTCACAGTACGGCTTGACGCCGTTGAGGGTGTACAGCGTGCCGCCCAAAAAGCCCTTGACCCGCCTTCCGTCGGCGTACAGCATGTCGTTGACGATGGCGCAGCCCGCGGTAAGATAACGATGTCCCATATCCTTCTCCTTTTTACAGGCGCTCGACAAGCTCCTCACTGCGCAGGATGTTCCCGTCGAGACCGAGCTTTTTGGCGAGCTCGCCGATGACCGGCTTCTTTATCTTGGCGTCGGCGACGATCTCCTCGTTCCAGAAGATGTCGGCGGCCGTCCCGTCTGCGATGACGTTTTTATGCGCCATCGCGACAACGCGGTCAAAGTTTGCAAGCGCAAACTCCATGTCGTGGGTTATCGTGATGACGGTCACGCCCTCTTCGTGCAGGCGCTTTATCATGTTCGAGAGGACATTGTTGCCCCACTGGTCCTGCCCGGCCGTCGGCTCGTCGAGCACGATGTACTTGGGCTTTGCCGCGATGACCGCGGCGATGGCGACAAACTTGCGTATCGGGTAGGGGATTTCATACGGGTTGGTGTCGATGTACGAGGCGATGTCGGTCAGCTCGACGGCGTGGTCGAGCCGCTGCTTGACCTCATCCTCGGGCAGCTTGAAATAGCGGGGCATGTACTCTATCTCGCTCTTGACGGTGTTGTTGAATATCTGGTCGTCGGGGTTCTGGAACACATATCCGACCATCTTTGCGACGGTTGCCGTCGTGACGTCCTTAGTGTTGACGCCGTCGACGATGACGTCGCCCGCGCTCGGTTTGTTGAGGCCGTTCATCATCTTGACGCAGGTGGTCTTGCCCGCGCCGTTCTGTCCGACAATGGCGACCTTTTCGCCCTCCTTGACGGTGAGGTTTATGTTTTCAAGAGCCGTAAACCCGTTGGGATAGGTGAATCCCGCGTTTTTTATCTCAATTGCCATTGTATCAGCCCCTCCTCGCTTTTACAAGCTTTACCGCCTCGTCCATCGTCACGGGGATGTCCCCGAGGTCCTTGCCCGCCCTCTGCATATCGTGCCCGAATATCGCGACCTGCGGCATCATCGCGCCGCGGTTCATGATCTCGCTGTTGCTGAGGACCTCTTTGGTCGGGCCGCTGAACGCTATCGAGCCCTTGTTCATGACGATGATCTCCTCGCAGTACTCGGCGATGAGATCTATCTTGTGCTCGACGAGAATGATCGTCTTGTTCGCGTTTTTGAGGGTGTCGATGATGCCGAAGACGTCCTCGGTGCCCTCGGGGTCAAGCTGGGAGGTGGGCTCGTCGATGACAAGGGTATCGGTGTCCATCGCGATGATGGACGCGAACGCCACCCTCTGCCGTTGGCCGCCCGACAGCTCGTTGGGGTTCTTTTTTATAAGATCCCCTATCTTGAGCATCTCGCACACCTCGATGACCTTTTCGATCATCTCATCCTTGGGCACGCCGAGGTTTTCGAGGCCCATCGCGACCTCCTCAAAGACGGTCGACTTTATCCCGCTTATTTGGGTGAAGGGGTTTTGGAAAACGTAGCCTATCTTGGCGGAGATCTCCGCGGTGTCCCAATCCCTTATGTCGGCGCCGTCCACGATGACCTCTCCCTCGAGGTCGCCGAGGTAAAAGTGCGGGATAAGGCCCCTTATGAGGTTGCACAGCGTCGTCTTGCCGCCGCCGTTTTCACCGATTATTCCGTAAAACCTGCCCTTTTCAAAGCTGCACGTGACGTCCTTGAGCGCGTACGGCTTTGTGTAGGGGTATTTGTACGAGACATTTTTAAGTTCTATATAAGCCATTTTTACACCCCCTTAAATTGCGCCGACGGCGCCGAGAACACGCACGACGATGCAGCCGACGAGAAAGAGCACGAACAGCGTGCAGAGGATCTTTTCGCCCGTCCGCATGGGCTCGAGCTCGCGAAGGAAGGTGTGCTTGCGGTCGACCGAGAAGGCCCTCGCGTCCATGGCGATCGACTTCTCCTCGGTGCCCGACATCGCGCCCAGCATGAGCGGGCCGAGGGTCGGGAAAAACGCTTTTGTGCGCACGATGATGTTGCCGTCCGTCTCGATGCCGCGCGACTTTTGGCTCTCGAGGATGGTGACCGACGACTTGCGCAGGTCGATGATGTTCTGCATCGAGCTCAGGATGACAAAGCTTGCGACGTGCGACACGCCCAGCTGCTCGAGCGAGTACATGATGTCGCGCATCTCGGTGGTCGTAAAGAACAGGATGACCGCGCCCGCAAAGCCCGCGATGTAGGACACGACGGTGAGCGCCTCAAAGATGGTCTCTTTATACCACACCCACCCGAATATGCTGAACGCGGGCGTGATGTTGGACGGCCTCGAGCCGATATTTCGCACGAGCAGCGCAAAGATGAGCACCGTCAGGCCGATAAAGCCGAACACCTTGCCGAACTCCTTAAACTTACCGGTAAAGGCCGCGAAAACAAAGTAGAAAACACAAAGGGGAATGCCGTAGCGCCAGTCCATGACGGCTATCGTAGACAGGCCGAGGCTGAAGGTGATAATCAGCTTGGTGATGGGGTTGAGATCCAGCCAAAAGTTCCCCTGTTTCTGATACTGCTTAAATGAATAACAAAAATCTCTGTCTATCATCTAAATCCTCCGAAAACTCGAAAGAGCAAGGGCAAACGCTCTCGCTCTTTCGGCACTGCCGCCCGCCTTAAGCGGGCAGGGCGGCAACTGAATTCTGTTGGGACCGCTTACGCCTCCGTCTTGTCCTCTTTGATGTAGATCCCGCCGAGCGGAAGCTTGGAGAGGAAGCGGGTGGGCATCGCCTTGAGGATGCCGAAGCAGGCGAGCAGGGTGATGGCCTTGTCGAGAACGTCGATGCCCGACTCGGCGATGAACTGCGCAAGGAACTTGGGCAGGCCCACGACCTCGTGCAGCGGGATGGAGAACACCGAGCTGACGCCGGTGCCGAAGTCAAAGCCGTAGACGACCCAGGTGATGCACGCGCCGATGCCGCCGCCGATGAGGGCGAAGAACAGCGAGCTTATGAGGGTCTTCCACCAGCTCTTGAACCATTTTGCCTTGGAGAGGATGACGGCGAGAATCGCAAACGCCATGTTGAGCGGCGCATAGAACAGCGTCGTCGGGGAGGAGATCGCGTTGAGGATGTTGGAGACGAGGCCGACCGCGATGCCGGGCCACCAGCCGCACAGGGCCGCGACGATGATTGTGCCGATTGCGTCAAGGTAGAGAGGAAGCTTGAGCAGGATAGCTATCTGCCCGCCTATGAAGTTGACCGCTATTCCGATGGGGATGAGGAACAGAGACAACTTGTTCATGCCGTTTTTCTTTGCCATGGTAAGTACTCTCCTTCTTATATCGGGCGGTATATTTCAACCCGCCATGTATTGTAGACAATTATAATACAAGTGTGCTCATCTGTCAATCATATATTTTTTAGGTTGATTTATTTTGTGCAATATGATACATTAAGTGTACAAAATATTAGAAAGTGTGACAAAATTATGAATAAACCCTACAGCGTCTTTATCGGCGACGTCGCGCTCGACGAATACTACCGCGCGCCGCGCTGGCCCTCGATAAAGGACAAGACGATGGTCGAGGCGCTTCCCGCCGTCCCCGGCGGGATGATCGCAAACGCCGCATGCGTCAGTGCGGCGCTCGGGATGCCCACCTGCTTCTGCACGGCGCTCAACCGCGGCGCGATTTCAAAGCTGCTGCTCGACGACCTCGGCGCGCGCGGCATCGACACCTCGATGACGGTGTTTGACGACAGCCTCCCCGACTCCAAGACGATGATCTTTTTGGTGGGCGACGAGCACACCATCTTTATCCCGTCCATGCACATCGAATCCATTGAGATAAGCGAAGCGCAGCTCGCGACGCTCAAGGGAGCAAGATACATCTACTCCACCGCGAACGATCTCAACCTGCTGCGCTGCGGCGAAAAGAGCGCGCGTGACATCGTCGCCGAGTGCCGCGCGGCGGGTGCACAGGTGGTGTGTGATTTTGACGTCGACTATGAGCGCAACGGCGACGACAGCCGATTCGAGGGCGTCGACATCGGCTTTTTCAACGAGGTCGGCTACGACAGCGTGCGGGAGGACAGAAGCTATGAGCAGCAGGCCGAGCACCTGCACGCCCTCGGCATGGGCGCCGTCGTCGTGACCCTCGCCGAAAAGGGCTGCGTCGTCTACACGGGCGGGCGCGAGTACCGCGCCGGCGGCAAAAAGGTGCCCGTCGTCGATGTGACGGGCGCGGGCGACACCTTCTGCGCGAGCTTTATCACCGCGCTCGAGATGTTCGGGGGCGACGTTCAACGGGCGGCCGAGTTTGCGAACACCGCGGCATCCGTCTGCGTGTCCTCGCTCGGCGCGAGAAGCGGGGCCGTCGGCAGGGACGAGGTTTTGGCGCGCATGTAAGCCGCCGGGCCGTGCGGCGGGCAACGCGGCTTCTGTCGTGCCCGCAGCCGATTGCAGGCCGCAGACAAGCTTGACTGCCTCCCTCTTTTCTTTCCGGCATACGGCCGGCGGGGCTTGCGCTTCCCTTCGTCCGAACTCGCGAAAAAAGGACAGAAAAAAGCCCCTGCTGCGGGCGCAGCAGAGACTTTTGCGATATAATAAGTTGGTTGGCCTTAAAGTTGACCGTCGGGCGAGTGTTCGCCGCCGCAAGCGCTCGCTTACAGGCAGACGAACCTGTCCCCGTCGATGTAGTAGATGTTCTCGCGTTTGAACCCGACGTCTCCGTCGGCTCTGGCGATGTGGGGCTCGAGGGTAAAGGGCCGCGCGACCTCCCTGAAGGTCTTGGCGCTCCCTTTTTCGAGGTAGACCCTGTCGACCTGGTCGAGCTCGACCGAGTGGCCGAGGTTGCCGTGGAAGTCGAGGTTCACATAGCCGAGCCTCTTTATCTCGTCGTTGAGCACACGGAACGCGTGCTCATAGGTCATGTCGGGGTTGAGACGCTCGACAAGATAGCTGTGCAGGTGAAGCTCGGCTCTCAGACCGTCGACAAAATCGGGGCGGGTGGGCTCGTCACACGGGCGCACCCTGCCGTCCTCGACAAAGACCGTGCGGGCATAGTCGCCCCAGCGCTTTTTGAGCGTCGGCGCAAGGTCGATTGTCACCACGTCGTTTTCGCCCACGCGGTTGTCCTCGCTCGCTTTAAACTCCCTGCCGGGGACCGATATCTTGGAGCGGGCGCCCAGCAGCACCAGCGCACCCACGCCGTGATACCACCACTCGTCCGAGCCCATCGCCTCCATGAGTCTGCACGCCTCGCGCTCGATCTCCTTTTCGCTCATCCCGACCTTGATAAAGCCGTGCAGCTCGCGCATCGTCTCCTTTGCTATCTGCTGTGCAACAGCGTTTTCTCTCATAAAAAACCTCCGATTTTGTTTGTACGCCGCCGCTTTAAAAGCCGGGCCGCAAGGGCCCGCAGCCGCGCCGGTCTGTCCCGTTTATAAGCAGAGTATACCATATATTTTTCTTTTCGTCGACCGCATCAAAAACCTGAAAGGCAAAGCGCATTATGGCGAACGCAGCACACGACATCCCCCTCTATATTCAAATTGCCAAAGACATCGAGCACAGCATCGAGCGGGGCGAGCTCGGCATCGGGGACAAGCTGATGAGCGAGCTCGGCATGGCGCAGCATTATCACGTCAGCCGCGTCACCGTGAGAAGGGCGCTTGCCGACCTCGAGCAAAGGGGGTTGGTCGTCAGCCGTCAGGGCATGGGCACCTTTGTCTCGGCGGCGTCGATTGTGTCCGATTTCTTTTCGCGGCGCCAAAGCTTTTTGCTCAACAGCCTCGAGCAAAAAAAGAAGCCGTCCACCAAAATCCTCTCAAAGGGGGTGCGCACGCCCGACGAAATCCTTCTTCGGCACACCGAGCTTTCACCCGGTGAGAGCATGATACGAATCGAGCGGCTGCGGTATTCCGACGACACCCCCGTCACGATAGAATACGACTGGTTTCCGCAGGAACTCGCCCAGATGCTCGGGTGCGACCTGCAAAACAAGTCGCTTTTGCGCACGCTTGAAAACGATTTCGGTCTCTTTCCCGCGAACTTCACCGATTTTTTCAGAACCGAAAGCGCAAACGCCTACTGCGCAAGGCGCCTGTGCGTGCCCGAGGGCTTTCCCCTGCTGTGCGTCTTCGAGATCGTGTCCGACAAGGACGACCGGCCGATATACTACAACGATCAGATCATCAACCCGGCGGAGTACGCCTACACGATAAAATACCACGTTTGAGCCCCGCGCCGTCTTCGGCGGGGACGCGCACAAGCGGCCGCATCGGAACGGCGTTCGGCAGGGTTCACATATTCTCGTGAATTCTGCCGAATGTCCGTACCTTTAACATGCGGCCAACTCGCGAGAATATGCGAGCCGTGTCACCGTAGGTGACTGATGGGGGGTAGCGGGATTTTTGACTTTATCCTTGCTATGAACAAGAATCCCCCTGACCCCTCATCCACCGCAGGGCGGTCCCCCTTCCCCCTCGGGGGAAGGGTTCCAAACCCTAAAGCTTCACGCTTTCCCGCGGGTCATAGGCCTTGAGGCTCCCTTGCCGAACGCTATCGGTACGGCGTTCGGCAGAATTCACGAGAATATGTGAACGCTACCGCGCGTCGTTCCTATTACGACGTGCATCTGCCGCACGGAGTGGCGGGGCGTAAGCGGAACGGACGTTTGACATTCGGCACGATATTATGCGCCTTTCGGCCGTCGTACCGATTACGACGCGCATCTATCGCGCGGAGTGGTCAAATGTAAACGGAACGGACATTTGACATTCGGCGCGATATTATGCGCCTTTCGGGATATCGTTCCGATTACGACACGCATCTTCCGCGTGGAGTGCCGGGCTATCGTTCCTATTATGCCCGGCAGCCCGACCGGCCGACCGCGCGGCAGGGGGGCTTTTCTGAGCTCTCAGTAAATCCTTTAGACACCCCGCGCGGCATGATTAAACCATAAGCCCAAAGGGCGCGCCCGTTTTGTCGGGCGCGCCCTTTGGGTTCAGCTTATCCTGATATCCCCCGTGTGCGTTCTGATCTCGCACCGGCCGCCGGTCCCCGTCGGCGGGACGTCGACCCTGCCGGTATCGGTATGGGTGACAAACGTCTTGCTCGAAAGAAAGCTGCCGGTGACGCTTCCCGTGGTCGTTTTTGCCTGTATTTCGCGGGCGTCGCAGCCGCTGAATTCCACGTTCCCCGTGCTCCTCTCGACAAAGAGCCTGTTCCCCGCAACGGCATTGCGCAGGGACGCGTTTCCCGTCGTCCCGCTCGAAGTCAGGTTTTCGCAGGTGATATCGGTCAGGGTTGTTTCGCCGGTCGAGACACGCACCGCGACATCTCCCCGGCAGCTCACCCCCGAAACACTCACCCCGCCCGTGGTGACCGAGATTTCAAGTGAGCCTGCGGAAATGCCCTCTACGCAGATACTCCCCGTGCTCGCTTTTATCTTGAGCAGGTTTGTAACGGATGCACAAAAATCGACATCCCCCGTGCTCAAAGAAATGTCGGCGTCCTCGAACGAAAACCCCTTCGGTATCTCGACATCTCCCGTGCTTCCGCTGACGGACAGCGCGTTGTACGCGGTTTTCGGCAGATAGACCGTTATCCTCGGCGAGCCGAAGCCGAACAGTCCGATGCAGCTGTACCAGGGTCTGTCGTTTGCGACGACGAGCGCGCCGTCTTGGACGGCGACACGATGCCTTGCGTTTTCTTTCTCCCGGCACTCCACCCTGCATTTTTCGTCCGGCGACAAAGCAAAGCGGATATCGGCCGTGTCCGCCGTTATCGATATATCGCCGAACGCCTCGTCGACCTCATATGTATTTGTCTCAAAGCTTGATGTTGACAGTGCCGCAAGGATGCATCCCGCCAGCACAACAATAACCGCTGTCCCAAGCCAACCCATTTGTTTTTTCCTCATCATGTTTTTCCTTGCTGATCGATCTTCTTCCTTCGGACAAATGCAGCGCTCAAGCCCTGCCGACGCGCTTTGACAAGTCCTTTTTTCGCGCGGCCCGAAGGTCATTCGGCGCCTTCTTCGTCAGGGTGCGGTATCCGCTCTGCTTGAGGCCGCTTGAGCGAACGGGGACAAAGGGCCCCATTTTTTGAAAAAGCGGCCCTGCGCAAAGCGGCGCCCTCACTCGTCCTCGTCCTCGTTTTCGACGGCCTTTCTCTTTTCGGGCACAAGCATGTAGAACACCGGGATGAGCAAAAACACGACCCAGCCGGGATGCCAAAGATTCTTCCAAAACCCCATTATCAAATAGACCAGCACCGCCAGCACGGGGAAGCAAAACCGGCTTATATCCCTGTGTGCCGCGGCCTCCGCGGCCGAGCCTATGATGGGCACCAAAAAGAACACCAGCCACGCCGGGTGCCAAAGGTTCCAGACAGCGCCCGCCACGAGGTAAAAAGCCGTGCACAGCACGGCCGCCGCGCCGAACACCCGATCGTGCTCGCCGTCGTGTCCGTGTTTTTTCAGCAGCTCCTGCTTTGTGTATCTGCGCCCGTTGACGGTGACCCCGTCGCGGTCGATGCGGACGCTGTCCCGCTCGTCGTCCACGGCGATTGCCCCGGGGGCGATGTGCACCTTGTCGCGGCCGTCCTCCACCGTTATGCCGTCCCGAAAGCTCACCCTCGTCCCGCCGTCCCGGGGCGTGCTCTCCCCCTCGGGGGCGGGCCCGTCCTGCGCGGGGCGCTCGTCGGGCACGTGGCCCAGCAGGCTGTCGAGAGATACCCCGTACAGCTTTGCGAGCGCCAGCAGGTTGTCGGTGTCGGGCGATGCCTCGGCGCGCTCCCACTTGCTGACGGCCTGTCTGCTTATCCCCAGCCTTTCGGCGAGCTCCTCCTGCGAAAGGCCCCGCTCTCTCCTCATCTCCGCAAGCCTGTTTGCGGTCTCGATATTCATACAGAAATCCCCCTTACGTTTTATGTTGTGTCACTGCGGCGAAGGACCGCCGCCTCTTGTCCGCCCGGCCCCGTTCAATTAAGAACTCTGTTATTCGTGTTTTGCAAAACCCGCGCCGCGGCGCTGCGGGCGGCCCGTGCGCCGCGTTGACCTATTGTAACCGCAAGCGTCCCCGTTGCGCCATACATTTTGGCTGTCAGCGGTGCAACTTTCGGTTGCGAAACCCGGGGTTGCCGCGTCCGCGGACATGCACTAAGCGGGCGGGGGACTCTTTCGCTTTTCCGCAGGGGCGTATGATGCCGAGGACAACAGCAGGCGCACCCCGCCGAACCGTCCTTTGTAGGCAGGGTGCGCCGCAGCAGGGCATATTGGGATACATGAGGACATGCGCCCGTCTTTCGGCGGGGTTCACGACGCAAAGCCGCCGGTACCGCCGATCCGTCCTTTGAAATCGGGGTGCGCTGCAGCAGGTCGTCTCGGACGGGCGGGAGGACGTGCGCTGCCCTTCCGCGGCGGGGTTCACGGCGCGGGGCTTTTGCGACCCCGTGCGCGGCGCTCGACCGCCTTGCCGCAAAACTCGGGCGGCGGCGCACCCCGGCCTCCTTTGAACAGCGAGTTTTTGCCGGCCTCTGCCTCCCGTTCGTTCGGGCCGCAAAAGCCCCGGACAGCGCGGAACAGCGCCGTCCCGTCCGGACGCCGTCCGGCAGTGCGGTCTTGTTCCGCCGCTTCCGCTTGCACCCCCCAAGGGTGACAGCCTCCCCGCGACGGTACGCGTTTTTTACGCGAGAGGGAGTTCGAGCGTCTCCACCTCCGCCATGGTCGGGATGGAATCGGACGCGCCCGCGCGGCTGACCGCGATCGCCGACGCCTTGCTCGCGACGGCGATCGCCCTGTCGGGGCTCACGCCCCGGGACGAGCACGCGAGGAAGTAGCCCGCAAAGGTGTCCCCCGCGGCGGTGGTGTCGACCGCCTTGACCTTGTAGATGCCGTGGCTGTAGACGTTTTTGCCGTCCGAATACATCACGCCGTCCTTGCCGAGGGTGAGCACGACGACGCAGCCGGGATACCTCCCGAGCAGCCCGTCGCAGATCCTTTGGGGCTCGGTCTCGCCCGTGAGCTCGTGCCCCTCTATCTCGTTGAGGATGAAATATTTAACGTGCTTAAGCGCCTTGCTGTTTATCAGTCCCTCGTCGATGGGGGAGGGGTTGAGCGCGACCTGCATCCCCTTCTCGGCGGCCTTGGTTATCGCATAGTCGCGCATCGACGTCTCGTTTTGCAGCAGGATGATGTCCCCCTCGCCGAAGCCCTCGAGCATGGCGTCGACATCCTTTTCGTCCATGCTGCGGTTTGCGCCGCCGTAGATGATGATGCAGTTCTGCCCCGTTTTGTCGACCTGGATGATCGCGTGGCCGGTGGCGACCTCCTCGAGCGTCTCGGTCAGCGAGACGTCGACCCCGCTCTCGCGCAGACGGTTCTTAAGAACCTCGCCCTCCGAGCCGACGCGCCCGCCGTGATATACCTCCGCGCCGGCGCGCGCGAGCGCGATCGACTGGTTGAGCCCCTTGCCGCCGCAGAACTCCTCGCGCTTGAGGGAGGCAATCGTCTCGCCCCCGCGCACAAAGTGGTCGAGCGAATAGACATAGTCGAGGTTGAGCGAGCCAAAGCTAAGAATCTTCATGTTATTTGTTCTCCTTTGTTTAGGCTTTATGCTTTATAAGGCATATATCCTTTACCTTTTCAAGTGTTTCGCCGTCGACGCCGAGCGCGTTTCGGAGATATCCGTCAAAGCCGCCGGGATAGGCGTCGATGACCTCGAGCGCGCCGTCGATAAACCGGCGCTTGACCGAGAAAAACGCCTCGACGAGCTCGCGGTACTCCGCGCCGAACCTGCCGGTGAACAGCTTCACCATCTTCCCGATGTGCGGGCCCCGCACCTCGTTTGTCAGCATATAGTCGTATATCGCGGCGTCGCGCGGCACGCCGAGCGCCAGCAGCAGCACCACCGCCTGTATCCCCGTCCTGTCCTTGCCCGCGGCGCAGTGGAACAGCACCCCGCGCCCCTGCCCGGCAATGAGCCTGAACGCCTCGCCGAACTCGCTCCTTGTCACGATCTTGGCGTAGACGTCGCCGAGGTCGGCGCTTATCGACTTCATGTATTGGAGGTCCTTCTCGGTCAGGTTGCCCATGTCGATGGCGTAGGCGTTGACCTCGTCGGTGATGGGGGAGAGCAGCACGCTCCTTGCGCCCTTGACTGCGGGATCCTCGTTTCCCCTGCGCTCGCCGGGCGTTCTGAAGTCGATGACCGCGCCCACACCGAACCGCTCGAGTGTCCGCATCCCCTCGTCGGTCAGGCGGCAGGGTGCGTCCGAGCGCAGCAGCACCCCGTGCCGCACGAAGCTTTTGCCGTCGGCCGTGTTGTACCCGCCGAGCTCGCGCATGTTGGACATGTCGGGCGCGCGGACGACCCGCTCGGCCGCGACGGTGTAGTAGCCGCCGTCGACAAGGTGAAAATAAAGCCTGCCCGCGCAGGGAGAAGCAAAGGTGAGGGTATCCTCGAGAACCCCCAGCTCGTTGTCGTCGCAAAAGCCGCCCGGCTCGCTCGACCAATAGACCCTGTAGCTTCCCCTCCTCTGCGCCGTGAGGGTGTACACACCCTCCTCAAGGCGCACCGTGACATCCTCGCGCACCGCCATCGTCATTCTCCTTCACACGTTCATCACGCCGCGGGAACGGCGCCCCGCGGCACGCCGTCCGCACCCGCAGGCGAAAAGATTTTCAGCCGAGCCCCGCCGGGCGCGGCCCCTATCCCCTATCGGGCAAAACAGCCCCGGCATCAACCATCCCCGATGATTGATGTGCGCGGCCGCCGCTATCGGTTGTTCCCCCCCACGGCGCGAAGCGCTCGCGGCGGCCCCGGGCGAACAGAGCCGGCCCATCTGCCGAAAGGCGGACACCCGCCGTCTTAAAAAACGATACCCGGGGCGCAGCGGCCCGCGCCCCGTCTTTAAAATACTTAGATATTACCAAGAAGTCAATTTTGCCGATCTTCGCGCAATCACCGATCAATTGTGATTCAAAATGTGGGCAATAGCAAGTAATTATGTGTGATTTACGGTAACTTTTGCTTCCGTTATTACACTTAATGCGGCCCGAAAACCCCCTCAAAATATGGGCATTTTCAGATGTTTAGAGGGTTCTTGCCGTTTGGGCCAATTTTAAAAATCAAAAATACATATAGAGCTGGCAGGGCAGCATCCCGTTGTACAGCTTGCGCCGCCGCGCCGCCCTTTGGCCGAAGCTCTTCTCGAGCTCGGGCGAGCTTGAGATGATATAAAGCCCCTTGGCGTCGTATTTTTTGTAGTTCGCGTAAAACGCGCGGCAGAGCGCGAGCGCCTGCTCTTCATCCATAAGCCGCTCGCCGTAGGGCGGGTTGGCCAAAACCACCTCGCCCTCGCCGAAGCGCACCTGCCTCGCGTCGGCAACCGAAAAGGCGACGCAGTCGTCCACCCCGGCCCTCTCGGCGTTCGCGCGCGCGATGTCCACGGCGGCGGGGTCGATGTCGCTGCCCGCGCCGAAAAACGCGGCGTCCTCGCGCACCGCCGCCCGAGCCTCTTCCCTCGCCTCGTCAAAAACGGCCCTGCCGATAAAGCCGTACTGCTCGGCGGCAAAGCCCCGCCTGAGCCCGGGGGCGATGTTTTTGGCCCGCAGCGCCGCCTCGATGACCAGCGTGCCCGAGCCGCAGAACGGGTCGCGCACCCGCGTCTCGGGGAAGACCCGCGCAAGGTCGCATATCCCGGCCGCGAGCGTCTCCTTGATGGGGGCCTCGTTGAGCAGCGGGCGATAGCCCCGCTTGTGCAGCCCGTCGCCCGACGTGTCGAGCATCACGGTGCACACGTCTCTGACGATTGAAAAGCGGATCATGACCGTGACGCCGCTTTTTTCGGTCAAAAACTGCGTGCCGTGGTCCGCCTTCAGCCGCTCGACGACCGCCTTTTTCAGCACCGACTGGCACGCGGGCACGCTTGTGAGCTTGCTGTTCATACAATAGCCCTTGACGGGGAACGCGTCCCGCCTGCCTATGTAGTCCCCGAACGGGATCGTCCTTGCGCCGTCAAAAAGCTCGTCAAAGCTGGCGGCGGGGAACTCGCCCAAAACAATCATCACCCGCTCGGCGGTGCGCAGCCACAGGTTTGCCGCGGCAACACCCCCCGCGCCGGCCTTGAATGCGACCCTGCCGTCGCTCGTCCTGACATCCCCGAGCCCCAGTTTTTTTATCTCAAAGCTCAGCACCGACTCGAGCCCGAAGCCGCAGGTGGCGACGACGTTAAATTCCTCTGTCAATTGTTGTGTCCCTCTTTATCGTTTCGCGGCCGCGCCGCGTTTGCTCTCTGTTTTATCTAAACGCGCGGCCGGCGGGATATCGTCCCGGCTATGCTCGCCCATCCGGCCGACCCGCGGGAATATGTGACCCGTTTCTGCATGGCTGACTGAGGGATTGACTTTTTGCAAAACCTTGCGCTTGAACAGACTGCTTGTCAGAACTTAAGCCGACCGCAAACAATCCCTCCGTCACGGCTTCGCCGTGCCACCCCCCCTTACACAAGGGGGGCTTTAAAAGCCCCGCTCCCTCGTGCTTCCGCCCTTGTCTTTAAGGTATCCCCGCGTAAGGTGGGGCTGCCCGCCCGCGGGCCGGGGGTGTTTGCGGAAAGCCGCGTCGATTGAACAGGCCTCTTGCTGCTGCTTTAGTTTATTCCCTGCGATTTCCTCGCCGCTCTGCAGCCCGTGAGCTCTTTTGAGCCCGCAGTTCAAAGCGGCGGGCCGCTCTGCGGCCCGTCCAACCGCTTATTTTTTTAAAAAGCCGCGGCGCCCCTGCGGCGCCGCGGCAGCAAAACCCGGTTTATTCGGCGCTTAACCTATCTCGGGGTAAAGAAGACCGTAGTTTCCGTCGTGGCGCTCGTACACGACGCACAGCTCGTCGCTGTCCTCCCTGCGGAAGATGAAGAAGCTGTGCCCGAGCATCGTCATCTGGAGGATCGCCTCCTCCGGCGTCATGGGCAGAACCTCAAAGCGCTTTTCGCGCACGATCTCAAAGTCGGTCGCGGGCTCGGACGCTATCGCCGAGAACTCGGGGACGTCGACCTCTACCTTGCGGATCCTTGTGCCCAGCTTTTCTTTGTTGCGCACAATTTGGCGGACGATGAGATCGGCCGCGTCGTTAAAGGCCGTCTCCATATCGGGCGCCGAGCGCTCGGCGCGAAAAAAGAACCCCTTGCTTTTTACCGTCACCTCGGCGGTCTGCCTGTCCTTCTCGACGGTTACGGTGACCTGTCCCTCGGCGTCGTCGTCAAAAAACCTGTCGAGCTTTGCCATGCGCTTTTCCACCATATCGGTGAAGCCGGGCTTTAGGTTGACCTTTCGTCCCAAAGTTTTGATCTTCATTTTAGGGTCCTCCTGAAACAAGGTTTCTCTTGCGGGATCTCTCCCGCAATTAAATTATACCATTGTTCCACGATGAAATAAAGAGAAAATTGTTTAAACTGACGACGTTTTTCGACATTTTGTACACACGGGCGGCGCTATAATAGACAAGCATTCCCTCTTGACCTTATTTTGCGTTTGCCGCCGTTCAAAAACGGCGGCGCTTTTTTTGTTTTTCGGCGCGAGATTGCGGGGGCCGCCGAAGCGCTTGCTCGGATTGCGGTATGCGGGGCAGCGGATACTTTTTAGAAATAAAATCCCCTGCAACCGCCCTGCGGATGCCGAACGCCCCGCCCCGTTTGCTGCCGGCTTCAAAAGCCTCCCTTGCCGAACACAGCCCGCAAGCTCCGGCAGGGGGCCCTAAGGGCGGCCGCAATTTCGCCGCCCTGAATGATAACAACAGGTTTTCGGGACAAAGGCCTGACAAAACAAAAAACGGCGTCCCGCGGGGGATGCCGTTTTTCACGGTAAGGTCTGTACGATACCGGCCGCTCACTCGGGCTTCTTCGCGCCGCACTCGGGGCAGAAGTTGGCCTTGGACGAGACGTCCCTGCCGCACGAGGGGCACTTCCAGGTGAGGCCCATCTCGCCGAGGGCGTCGCTTGCCGCCGCCCTGACGCCGCCGACAGCGGAGGCCGCGGCATTTTTACAGTCGTTGACCGAGAGGTTCCTCACGTCGGTCGCCGCAGCGCGCACGTCGCCGAGGCTTATCTTGGCGGTGCCGTGCACATACATCGTCCTGCACACAAACGCGCCCACCGCAAACAGGATGTTGACGAAGGGCCACGCGGACACGCCGACATCGACAAGCGAGCTGGCCGCAAGCCCGGAGAAAAGGTAAAACAGGGTGAGCAGCACGGTCGCGGCAATGACGAGCACGCCCGAGTTGAGGGCGCTGTTGACGCCGTTCTTGATCTGACCGATCAGCGCGAAAAACACCGTGCCGATGAGCGCAAGCTCAAAGATGACGGCGAGGATTGCGTAAAACCAGCCGATCTCGAAGGTTTGAAAGAAGTTCAGCCCCTGCGCGCCGAAGAAGCCGAGCGACACGACAAGCACGGGGAAGAACAGCGACGCCACAAGCACCAGCACCAGCAGCGCCACCGACACCCATTTAAAAACGTTCATGTTCATCTGCAATTCTCCTCTTTGACTGTGAATTTTTTACAATAAGGGGCGACGCCCCGTTATTCAACCCTTTTCGGCGTCGGATCGCGCCGCCGCAAAACGCGAGCGGAGCCCGCCCTCTCAGAGGCGGGGACGCCCCGCTTTTCGCCGCGCTCCGACGGAAAAAGCTTAATACGCCTTGCCCCAAACGACCGAGGTCACGGCCTTTTTGCCGCACACGGGGCAGACGTCGGACAGCTGCTTCTGCTCAAACGGCATACAGCGCGAGGTTATCTCGAGCTTATCCTTGAGCGCCTGCTCGCACGCGGGGTCGCCGCACCACATCGTCTCGTAAAAGCCGAGCTCCTTCTGCACCGCGGCCTCGAGCTCGGCGTAGTCGCGGCACTCAAAGGTTCTGCGCACGCGATTGTCGAGCGCCCTTTTGTACATGTTCTCGGCGAGGGCGTCGAGCTCTTTGTTCACCTCGTCCGCGGCGTTTGCAATCGCGACCGCGCGCTTTTCGCCCGTGTCCCTGCGAACCAGGACGCACTGCCCGTTCTCGATGTCGCGCGGGCCTATCTCGACCCTGACGGGCACCCCCTTCATCTCGTACTGCGCAAACTTCCAGCCGGGCGACTGCTCGCTCGTGTCGATGCCGGCGCGAAGCCCCGCCTCGGCAAGCCGCTCTTTCAGCCCCTCGGCGGCCTCGGCGACCCCCGGCTTGTGCTGTGCGACGGGGATGACCATGACCTGAGTGGGCGCGACGGCGGGGGGCAGCACAAGGCCGTTGTCGTCGCCGTGCGTCATGATAATCGCGCCTATGATGCGCGTGCTGAGGCCCCACGACGTCTGGAAGGGGTATTGCAGGGTGTTGTCGCGCGCGGCGTAGGTGATCTCGAACGCACGGGCAAACCCGTCGCCGAAAAAGTGGCTCGTGCCGCTCTGGAGCGATTTGCCGTCGTGCATCATCGCCTCGACGGTGTAGGTGGCCTCGGCCCCCGCGAACTTTTCACTGTCGGTCTTGCGCCCCGCGACCACGGGGATCATGAGGTACTTTTCGCAAAACTCGCGGTAGACCTCGAGCTGGCCCTGCACCTCCCGCTCGGCCTGCTCGCGCGTCTCGTGCATGGTGTGCCCCTCCTGCCACAAAAACTCGCGGGTGCGCAGAAACGGCCTCGTCGTCTTCTCCCACCGCATGACCGAGCACCACTGGTTGTACAGCTTGGGCAGGTCCCTGTACGACTGAATAACGTGCTTGAAGTGGTCGCAGAAAAGGGTCTCGGACGTCGGGCGCACGCACAGGCGCTCGGCGAGCGGCTCGCTGCCGCCCATCGTCACCCACGCGACCTCGGGCGCAAAGCCCTCGACGTGGTCCTTTTCCTTCTGAAGCAGACTCTCGGGGATGAGCATCGGCATGTACACGTTCTCGTGCCCCGTCTTCTTGAACATGCCGTCAAGGATGCGCCGGATGTTTTCCCATATCGCGTAACCGTAAGGTCGCAGGATCACGCAGCCCTTTACCCCTGAATAGTCGACAAGCTCGGCCTTTTTCACGATGTCGGTGTACCACTGCGAAAAGTCCTCGTTTATCGGCGTAATCGCCTCGACCGCCTTTTTGTCCTGTGCCATCGGTTGATCAAATCCTTTCACGTTGCGTAAAGATAAATCCGCGGGCGCAGCGCCTGTTCGCCGGAACGGGCCGCGCCGCCGTATTCGACTTATATTATATAGCATTTGCGCAAATAAAAAAAGCCCCTTGTTCCGGGCGGCGGGCAGGGTCTTGCACGGGGTGCCTGCGCCCGCTAAAAAAAGCCCCCCGCACATTAAAGGCGGGGGGTGTATATCGGTTCTTCTGTATCGGACAGCTCAGCAGCCCGCCGCCTCGAGGAACTTCACGAGGTCGCCGACGGTGCTGATGTTCTCGACCTCCTCGTCGGGGATCTCGACGTCAAACTCGTCCTGCAGGCTCATCACGATGTCGACGACGTCGAGGGAATCGGCGTCGAGATCGTCCATGATGTTCGAGTCCATCGTCACGCTGTCTTCGTCGATATCGAGCTGCTCGCAAATAATGGCTCTGACCTTATCGAATACCATAAAAATCATTCTCCTTAACAATTGTCGTTTTAAAACCGTGCCGCGTACCGGCAATTTGTTCTCTGTACTCAATATATATAAACGCTTTGCCCGGTATTGTCAACACCTTTTTTGAAAAAATCTCCGCGGACGTTTTTTTTGCGGCGGGGTCGCCGACCTCGCCGAGGCTGTTCGCGGAGGCGGCGATGTGGTATAATAACCTTGACGGGTCGGCCTGTAGGGCCGACCTCGGCAGGTGTGTTAGAATAACACGCCTGCCGTTTGGGACAATGTCCCAAACCGCGGGGAACATTGTTACGGGCAGCCTCGCTTTCGCTCGCTTGTCGCGGCCGCCTTGCGGCGGCGATCCCGTAATAACCCTCCAAGCCATGAGCCTTCGCGAAAAAACTCAAGCAAGTTTTGCAAGCAGCCCGGCACGGTATTCCGCTGCAAGCCAACGCCTCCCTTGTGCAAGGGGAGGGTCGAACGCAATCGGAACGGCGTTCGATAAGGGAGCCTTAAGGGCTGCAACCCGAAATTTCCCCGCAAGGAAGCCTTAAGAGCAAGATCCTTAAAATATCACAGAAAACACCACGCGGGCAGCCGCGGCTGCCGCTGTACAATCAAACAACGGAGAGATTCTATGAAAAAGATCTTTATCTTCGACCTCGACGGAACGCTTGTGAACACCCTGCCCGACATACGCGCAAGCCTCAACTTCGCGCTCAGACAGCTGGGCTCGCCCGAGGTGAGCCCCGAGCGGTGCGCAAAAATGGTCGGCAACGGCGCCTACAAGCTGTGCGAGCGCGCGGCCGAGAGCGCCGGCTGCGACGTCGACGAGCTTTTTAAGGTGTACAAGGCGCGCTACGCCGGGCATATCGTCGACTTTGCCAAGCCCTACGACGGCATACCCGAGCTGCTTCGCGAGCTTGCGGCGCGCGGGGTCGCGTCGGCCGTCATGACCAACAAGCCCGACTACCAGGCGCGGCCGGTGATCGAAAAGCTGTTCGGCGACGGGGTGTTTTGCGACCTGTGGGCCGAGGACGGCGTCCGCCCCAAAAAGCCCGACGCACGGCTCATGGAGATGTACCTTGAGCACACGGGGCTTTGCCGCGACGAGGTCGTATACATAGGGGATTCCGACGTCGACATGATCTTCGCCGCAAACGCGGGGGTGTTCTCGGTCGGCGCGTCGTGGGGGTTCAGGGGCGAGGCCGAGCTGCGTGAGAGCGGCGCGGGCCTCATCGCGCGGACACCCGCGGACATCCTGAAGGCGCTGTAACCCCCCCTTGGCGCGGTGCCCCGCAAAAGGGACACCGGCACGGCAGACACCGAACAGCGGCGGCTTTGACCGCCGTTCCCTTTTCGGGCGGCGGCCAAAAAGTCCTCTGTGTCGGTATCCCGACAGCGGGCGTCGCAAACACGCGCCGTCTCGCCGACCGTCCGCACCGGCGGCGGCACATCCCCTTTTTACGGCAAATCCCCGGGCGTCAATGCCCGGGGATTTATCTCTACACTGCACCGGCGCGCGGCGGGGGATCGTCCTCTTTTCTCGGTGTTCGGCGCTTCGGACGGTCTTAAGCCGCACCCCACAGCACCACGCGCAAAACCCCGCACAGGGCGAGGTGAAGCGGGTAGTACAGGTAGAACAGCTTGCCCATGCCCCTAAACGAGCCGCGCTCGCCGTTGTACAGCCGCAGCAGCGGGATCGACAGGCAGGTTCCGAGCTGGATAAGTCCGTATACCCTGTCGATAAACACAAAATACACGCCGGCGTACACCGCCGTCCACAGCATCATGTGCGTCATCTGCTTTTTGAAGTTTCCCCTGTTCGTGCCGATTGCCACGATGGCCATCGTCGCGATGCAGCTCCAGTCGGACGGGAAGGTTATCAGGCAGACCGCCAGCGCGACGGCCGCCGTCTGCCACGCCTTCCATTGCTTTTTGTCGAAGATATACAGCAGCACCAACCCCCACGCGAGCGACCACGCGACGCCGGTCTGATTAAACACCGACGTTTTAAAGGGCACAAACGGGATGCCGAAGCAGAAGTTGTACGCAAAGTGCGACACCGCCGCCAAAAGGAACAGCCTTGCCGCGTATTTTTTCACGTTGCGTGTATAGTGATACCCCTCGGCGACAAAAAACCACATAATGGGCGCGGTTATCCTGCCGACAAGGTGCGGCAGCAACACATACCACTCGGTCGAATACCCCGGGAACAGTGTCCACGTCAGGTGGTCGAGCGTCATGGCGGCAATCGCAATGAGCTTCAGCTGATTTGCGTTGAGCCCTCTTTTTGTTATCTGTTCCGACATGGCCATCCTCCCGTTATGCCGAGAACCGCGCGGACGCGCAGCTGTCCGTTAGAATTGTCGCCCTTGCTTTTGAGGCCTCCCTTCCCGCGCGTAAGCGGAACAACGCGCGGTAGGGTTCACATATTCTCGTGAATTCTGCCGCATGTCCGTACCTTTAACATGCGGCCACCTCACAGGATTATGCGAGCCGTGTACAAAGGGAGCTGTCGGCTTTAGCCGACTGAGGGGTTGACGCCCTCAGGCTCCCTGTCGACGCAGTCGGCCTAGGGATTGCGCCCTTTCCCTCAGACCCCTTTACCGAGCGCGCAGGGCGCTTTGCCGCGTCATCTTCTCCACGTGGCGGGGATGAACATCAGCAAAAGCGGGAAGATCTCGAGCCGCCCGAACAGCATGTCCGTGATGAGCACCGATTTGGACAGCACGCTGAAGCCGCCGTAGTTGCCCGTCGCGCCGACAATCTCAAGCCCGGGGCCGATGTTGTTGAGCGTCGCGATCACCGCCGAGAAGTTGGTGATAAAGTCAAACCCGTCGAGTGCGACGACCACGACCGAAGCGCAGATAATTATCATATAGGCCGCGAAAAACATGTTGACGCCGCGCACCGTCTCGTGCGCGAGGGGCTTGCCCTCGTACAGTGTGACGCTGACGCTGTTGGGGTGGATCATCGTGCGGATCTCTTTTTTAAGCTGCTTGCACATCACCAGCACGCGCGACACCTTGAGCCCGCCGCCCGTGCTGCCCGCGCACGCGCCGATGCACATAATAAGCAGCAGCAAGGCCCTGCTGAACTCGGGCCACGCGTTGAAGTCGACGCTCGTAAAGCCGGTTGTCGTTATGATGCTGCCCACCTGAAAGGCGGCGTGGCGAACCGTCTCGCCGAAGCTCTCGAACAGCGGGCGGATGTCGACGGTGATGAGCAGGACGGCGGCCGCGATGACGGCGAGATAGGCCCGCACCTCCTCATTTTTCAGCGCGTCCCTGATGTTGCCGGTGATAATCAGAAAATAGCAGCCGAAATTGACGCCGAACAGAATCATGAACACGGTGACGACAATTTGTACATAGGGGCTGTAGGACGCGAAGCTGTCGTTTAAGATGCCGAAGCCGCCGGTGCCCGCCGTGCCGAAGCTGAGCATCAGGCTGTCCAAAAAGGCGACGCCGCCCGACAGCAGCAGCACGACCTCGGCAAGGGTGAGGACGATGTATATCTCGTAGAGGATGAGCGCCGTCCTGCGGGTGCGCGCGACAAGCTTTGTGACGTTGGGGCCGGGGCTTTCGGCGCGCATGATATGGATGTTGCCGCTGCCCGCGAGAGGAAGCACCGCCATGATGAACACCAGCACCCCCATGCCGCCTATCCAGTGTGTGAAGCTGCGCCAAAACAGCGTCGAGCGGCTGAGCGCCTCGACGTCGCTTAAGATGCTCGCGCCGGTGGTCGTGAAGCCCGACACCGACTCGAAGAGCGCGTCGATAAATCTCGGTATCTCTCGGCTGATGAAGAAGGGCAGCGCACCGAAGACGCTGACGGCAACCCATCCCACCGACACGATCAAAAAGCCCTCTCTCGCATAGACCCGCTTGTTTTGGGGGGCCTTTCTCGCGAGCACGGCCGCACACAGCGCAAGCAGCGCGATCACGGCCGCAAACGACAGCACCGTGTCCTCGCCCAAAACAAGCGCCACCGCAAGCGGCATGAGCATAAGCGCCGCCTCGGCGCCGAGCAGTATCCCCAAAATGTAAAACACCATTCTGTAGTTCATCGCTCAGCTCTCCATGATGTCGTCAAGGTCGTTGAGGCCGGGCTCGGTGGTGACGATGATGACCGTGTCGCCCGCCTCGAGGCAGTCGGAGCCCCGCGGGGTGATGATCTCGCGGCCGCGCACGATCGACCCCACAAGCAGGTTTTTGCGCAGGCGAAGCCTGCTGAACGGCACCCCGGCAAGGGGGCTGCCCTCGCCCACGCGGAACTCGAGCGCCTCGGCCCGCCCGTCGAGCAGGCGGTAGAGCGTCTCGACGTTGCTGCCCTGCGAGTTGCCCAGCGCCCGTACATACCGCGTGATGAGGTCGGCGGTGATATAGCGCGGGTAGATGGCGCTGCCGATGTCGAGCTTTTGAAGGACGTCCTCAAAATTTATGCGGGTGACCTTGGTGACCGTCTTTATCCGCTCGGACACACTGTGTGCGTACAGCGCGAGCAGGATGTTCTCCTCGTCGATGCCGGTGAGACAGCACAGCGCGTCCATGTCGGCGAGCCCCTCGGACAGCAAAAGATCCTTGTCCGAGCCGTCGCCGTGGATGATGACCGCGCCCGGAAGCCGCTCGGACAGCCCCAGCGCCACCGCCTCGTCCGACTCGATCACCGTGACGCGCATCTTGAGGTCCAAAAGCTGCTTCGCGAGATAGTAGGCAATCTTGCCGCCGCCGACAATCATCACCCGGCGCGCCGCGGACGAGGCGAGGCCCAGCTCTTTAAAGAAGGCGGCCGCCGTCGCGGGCGCGGCAAGCACCCCTATCGTGTCGCGGGCGTGCAGCACCGTGTCGCCCGACGGGATAAACACCTTGCCGCCCCGCTCGACATAGCACACGAGCACCCGCGAGCGAAGCTTTGAGAAGATGTCCTTTATCGACATATCCTCGATGGGCGAGCCGTCCCGCACCGTCAGCGTCAGCAGCTCAAGCCTGCCCTTCGCAAAGACGTCGACCGTGATCGCCGACGGGAACTTGAGCATCCTCGCCGCCTCGTTTGCGGCCTCACGCTCGGGGTTGACCGCCATCGACAGCCGCAGGTCGTCCTTTATCAGCTTGAGGCCGTCCTCGTACTCGGGGTTGCGCACCCGCGCGACGGTGTGCTTTGCGCCGAGCTTTTTGGCGAGCAGGCAACACATGAGGTTTGTCTCGTCGCCGCCCGTCACCGCGACGACGAGGTCGGCGCCGTCGACGCCCGCCTCCTGAAGGATCTTGATAGTCGCACCGTTCCCGACGACGCCGATGATGTCATGGTTTTCGGTCGCCGGCTTCACCACAGCAAGGCTCAGATCCACGGCCGTCACGCTGTGCTCCTCGGCGAGCTTGCCCGCAAGTGCAAGGCCCACCTTCCCGAGCCCCACAATAATCACTCTCATACCGTTTCCCCTAATTGTGTTGTTCTCGTGTTGTTAAAAAGCTCTCAAAACCCCGCGCCCCGCCGTCTGCGGACGCGCGGCCGACTTTTTTATTATTATAAAGCGTCCCCGCGCGTTTAACAAGGGACAATCTCTCCTGCGCGCTTCGCCGCACACCGCCCCCGCCCCGAAAGGTGTTGCCGCACGCCGCCCCGTGTGCTATACTGATTATATTGCTTTCATGCTTTAACACACGAATATGAAACGGGGTAAAGAGATGACGGACAGATTTTTAAAGGTGACGCTGGGCGGTCTGCCCCAAAAGATACACATCAAGACCGACGACCCGACAAAGCCGGTGCTGCTCTTTCTGCACGGGGGCCCCGGGGTGTGCAACCGCCACGGGATCATGACCGAGCACGCCGACCTCGCCGACACCTTCACCCTCGTCGGGTGGGACCAGCGCGGCAGCGGCGGCTCATACAAGGGCTGCCCGCCCGAGTCGCTGACCGTCGAGCGGGTGACCGACGACGCGCACGAGCTCGTGCAGTGGCTGTGCCGCGAGTTCGGCAAGGACAAGATATTCATCATCGGCGGCAGCTGGGGCTCCGAGCTCGGGACGTGGCTCAGCTTTCGCTATCCCGACGAGATCGCAGCCTTTGTCGGCTTCGGCCAGGTGGTCAACGGCGCAAAAAACGAGGAGCTGAGTTATAAGTTCGCGCTCGACGCCGCAAGGGCCGCCGGGGACACGAGGTCGCTAAAGGCGCTCGAGGAGCTGGGCGAGCCGGTCATGGGCGTGTACAAGGGCGGATACAAGGGCATGATGGTGCAGCGCAACATCATGATGAAGTACGGCGGATACTCGCAGAACAAAGCAAAGCGGAGCTACTTCCGCTCGATGGTGGTGCCGATGTTCCTGTCGGGCGAGTACACCCCCGCCGACCTGTGGGGCCTTGCAAAGGGACACGTGTTCGTGCTCGAGCACATGTGGCCCGAGGTCGGTGCGACCGACTTCCCCAAGACCTGCACCGAGTTCAAGGTGCCCGTCTTCATCTTTGACGGCGTGCTCGACCAAAACACCCCCGCGGCCCTGGTGGAGGACTGGTTCAACATGATAAAGGCCCCGAGAAAAGAGCTCGTGTGGTTCGAGAACTCGGGCCACAACCCGATGAACGACGAGCCCGAGCGGTTTAAGGGGCTGCTGCGCAAACGGCTGCTCGAAATAAAAGAAAGCGAGAAAAACGTATGAAACAAAAAAACACCGTTTCGGCCCTGTCGATACCGCCCCTTCGCTTCGGCGAAAAGTTCGGTTTTCTGACCTTTTCGACCGCAAGCAACGTGGTGTACCAATTTAAAAGCATCTACTATCTGTTTTTTCTGACAAATGTCCTAAAGATCGACGTGCTTGTCGCGGGCGCGATCCTCACCGTCGGCACCGTGTGGGACGCGGTAAACGACCCGCTCATCGGCTTTTGGTCGGTCAACCACAAGTTCAAAAACGGCGAGCGCTGCCGCCCCTTCGCGCTGTGGTTCGCGCTGCCGTGGGCGGTTTCGGTCGTGCTGCTCTTCTGCGACTTCAAGACCTCGCAGACCGTCACCGTCATCCTTGCGCTTGCCATCTACTTTGTGTTTGAGACCTTCAACACCTTTGTCGCCATCCCCTACAACAGCATGGGCGGCCTCGCGACCGACCGCGACAGCGACCGCCGCTCGATAAACGTCTACCGAAACCTCGGCGGCTGCATCGGCTCGGGCATCGGCGCGGTGGCGTGCCTTCCCCTGCTCAAGGTGTTCGGTGCGCTCGACAACGGCGGCAACCTCATCGACGGCAGCAGCTCGCGCGGGTTTCTGCTTACGGCCATGGTCATGGGCGTTGTGTGCATCGCGGGCAGCCTCGCGCACTACTTTACGACGCGCGAGCGGGTGAAGCAGATCTCGGACAACGAGGACCACGTCGGCGTCAAGGCTGCGGCCGCGATGCTGTTCCGCTGCAAATCGTGGGTGTTCAACATGCTGTACATCATCTGCTACGGCATCAACAACGTGCTCATCATGAGCTCGATCACCTACTACGCGACCTATGTCATGGGCAGCACAAGCGCCGCGACGATGATCCAGGCGGCCTACCTTGTCACCTCGATCGTCACGACCGTGCTGACGGGCGCAATCGACCGCGCGCTCGGCCGCAAGCGCACGATGATCTTTGCCGCGCTCGTGCTCATCGCGGGCAAGCTTTGGTTCATCCTCGACCCGTTTTCGACGGGCGCGATCTATACCAACGCCGTAACGGTCGGCATCGGCCTGTCGATTACCTTTGTCATGTTCAACACCAACCGCAACAACATCGCCGACCTCATCGAGTGGCAGAGCGGTCGCCGCATCGACAGCCTTGTCTCGACGGGCGACAACCTCGCCGCAAAGCTCGCGCAGGCGGGTGCGACCCAGCTGCTCACCCTTGCGCTGCATCTCTCGGGCTTTGACGAGGGACTCTCTGCGCAGCCCGCCTCGACCGTCTCGACGATCAACGCGCTGCTCGGCTGGGTTCCCGCGCTCGTCACCCTCGCCATGCTGGCGGTGCTGTTCGCGATGGACATCGAAAAGGACATGGAAAGGATGAGCGCCGAAAAGGCGGCAAAGGGTGTCTGAGGCACGCCGACTGTTTCGGGCCCGCCGATCATTCAGAAGGGCGCATCCCTCGGTTCCGCGGCTTTTCCGCCGGCATCCGTACACGACAAAAAACGGCCTGTGATAAACACGGGCCGTTTTGTATGCCGAGATATGTCCGATAAGGAACATTTTCTCTCCCCGCCGCCCTCATCCTGAAAAAAGCCGAGAGGCCGAAGCAGACTTAAGGCTGCTTCGGCCTCTCCCTCGGGCGGTCTCTCTCGGCTCCGCTTACCGAGCGCCGGCGGGCACAGCGCGCGGTTTGTCCTCAAGGCTCCCTTTCCGTTGAGGCGTCTTGGGGCAACGAACCCTTGAGACTCCTTTACCGCGCGCAATCGGTACGGTACACGGAAGGCACATATTCCCGCGCCGCATGTCGAGCGTCGTTCCTTTTATGCTCGACCACACCCTGTGGGGAAATATGCGAGCCGTGCCGCACTGGTGCGGCTGCGGGATTGTCAGAGGTTGCTTTGGAAACCGAGCTCACCTAAGACTTTCGTCTCAGTTCGTCAATCCCCCCGGCACTTCGTACCACCCCCCTTTATACAAAGGGGGCTTTGGCTTCAGCAAACTCTAAAGTCTGCGTTCACCCCTTGGGTGGCCTGCCCTTAGGGCTCCCTAGTGCAAAGGGAGAGTCGGCCGTAATCGGTACGACGGCCGACACAACTCGCGGGAATATGCGAGCCGTGTCAGCGTCAGCTGACTGAGGGATTGACTGAAAAAGCCTTGTCGCTTGAACATGCTTTTTGCCGCAATCCCGGCTCGTCGCTTGCGGTCTCAGTCCGTCAATCCCCCGGCCGCTCACATCCCGGCGCGGCGGCCCTTAATCCACGCGACGGTGTCCCGCACCGTCTCCCTGATGTCCCGCGGCTCGTACCCGAGGTCGTCGCTCGCCCGCTTGTGGGTGAACCTGTCCCTGCCCGACAGCGTGTGCAGCGAATAGGCGGTGTAGAGCGGACGGCTTCTGTGGACCTTTGCGTGCAGCTCAAGGCCGGGGGCCGCCGCCCGCGCGAGCCACAGCGGGATGGTGTGCAGCCGCTTGCCGCCCGCCTCGTCCCTGACCATGGCGAGCACATCCTTTATCTCACAATATCGGTTGGAGAGGATATAGCAGCTGCCGCGCCTCCCGTTCTCGGCGGCCGAGATGCACCCGAGGGCGATGTCGCGCACATCGACAAGGTCATACCCGCCCCTGACGCACGCGGGTATCCTGCCCGAGAGATAGTCAATGATGAGCTGGACAAGGTGGTTGCCCCCGCCGTTGTACGGGCCGATGATCCCCGAGGGATGGACCACGACAGCGTCGAGGCCCTCCTCCACCGCGTCGAGCACGGCGCGCGTCGCCTCGGCCTTGGTCTTGGCGTAGGCGCCGTTGACGAGCCCCGGTGAAAACTCGGTCGTCTCGCTCAGCACGGCTCCCTTTTTGGTCTCGGGTATGGCGTGGACCGAGCTGACATACACAAGCCTGCCCGCGTCCGCGCGGCGGCACAGCTCAATGATGTTTTTCGTCCCGCCGACGTTGACCTCGCGCAGCCGCTTGCCCGCCCTGCCCGATATGCTGACGATCCCCGCTGTGTGGATCACGGCGGTGTCGGCCGGGTCGTGCCCGTCGAACAGCCCCTCGAGGGTAGAGGGGTCGGTCACGTCCCCCTCGACATACCGCACCCGCTCGCTGTTGTACACCTTTTCGCCCGCCATCACAAGACCGACGACCTCGCGGCCCATCTTCACAAGCTCCCTGACCGTCGCCGTCCCCACATGCCCCGCAGCGCCCGTGACAATATACCTGCCGAACATCGAGCAACACCTCGCTTTAATCAACAACATGTTGATTATATTATCCACATAAAGTATACTGTTAATGAGTACGACACATCAACCGCGGGGCTGTCAGTATTCGGACACACGGCGGGTCGGGTGTTTAATCGGAGGGATTGTTATCAAAAAGTTTACAAATGACAATCGGGTCAGGGTCACGCGGACGCTGATCAGAAAGGCGCTCACCACCCTTTTAAAGCAAAAGCCCATCGAGCGCATCACGGTGAAGGAGCTGTGCGAAGAGGCGGGCATCAACCGCGGCACCTTTTACGGGCACTTCAACGACCTGTACGAGCTCCGCGACCAGATCGAGCAGGAGCTTTTGGACGATTTCAAAGAAGCCCTCAGGGTGTTCGACGGCTCGTTCCCGTCCGCCGTCACCGAGGTGACGGCGAGCATCTTTCACTGCATCAAGGACAACGCGGATATCTGTGAGGTGACGCTCGGCAACTACGGCGACAAGGATTTTATGTTCAAGCTCATCGACATGGGCAAGGACTTTTATCTGTCCTTCTACACCTCCCACTTCAAGAGCGCAAGGCCCGAGGACATCGAGTACTACTACGCCTTCGTAAGCAGCGGCTGCGTGGGGCTCATCAGGCACTGGTTCAAAAACGGCATGACGACCCCCTGCGACGAGCTCGCGCACACGGTCGACGGCATCATGCTGCGGGGCGTCGAATTTTTGGGCGTGCGCGAGGGCGGCTGAGCGCGCCCCGTCTCACCGCGGGGCCGCGCTCTTTTTGACAGCCGCACGCGCCCTGTTTCGGACGGTTCATCTAACGCGGAGAAGTCCTGAAAAACGAGCCCACCGCCCGTTTTCCCCGCGTACCCGTGCAACATCCGCCGTGGCGGCAGGATAACGGGGCGCAAGCTCATGGGTTAAAAAACAGAGACGTCCGCCCGCGGGACGCCTCTGTTTTTTCTTCAAAGCCCGGCAAAAGCAGGGGCAGGCCGACCGTCCCCGTTATCCGACAGCCTGTCGATCACTTCCCCGATATCGCCCTCTATGCACACGGCTCTGTTCCCGATCCCCCGCAGCGCGCACGCCTCCCCCGCGTTGACGCAGGCGTACACCGCCCGCGGGTTTTCCGCCGTCATCTGCCAAAACGGATACTTAATAATCCCGGGGGTGTTCATGCCGACGCCGAGCTCTAAAAACAGCACCCTTTTCCCCTCGTGCCCGCGAAGAAAATCTGCATACCGCTGCGCCGCGCGGTACCAGCCCGCGTCCTCGACAAAGGTGTCGTCGGCCCGCAGGTTCATCGCCATCGGCCTGCCGCAGACGGGACAGCGTGGGATGAGCTCGGAGGGGATTCGCATATCCCGTTGCCGCGCGACCATCTCGCGGATGACCGCCTCGTTGTCGTAGGTCGCGCGGTGACAGGGCACGCTGCACTGAAACAGGCCGTAGTCACCCTGCGTATAAAACAGCCTGCGCTTGTCGAACCCCGCTCTTTGAAAGCAGTGGTCGACGTTGGTCGTCAGCACAAAATAATCCTTGCCCTTTACAAGCGCAAGCAGGCTTCGGTACGTCCCGTTGTCGCCGTCCGCGCAGCGATTGATAAAGACGTACCGCGACCAATAGGCCCAGTGCTCCTCGGGGCTCTCGAAGGGATAAAAGCCGCCCGAATACATATCCGTGAAGCCGTATTTTTTGATGAAGTCGGAAAAGTTGTCCTCGAACCTCCGCCCCGAATAGGTAAAGCCGGCCGCGGCCGACAGGCCCGCGCCCGCGCCGACGACGACGGCGTCGGCCTCGCCGACAAGCTCCTTTAAGCGCTTCACCTTATCCGAGCAAGCTTTTGTAGACGTCATAGTCCTCCTGCCTGAAAACATCAAACACCACCCTTTCGATCGTCCTGTCGCCCTTCAAAAAATCGGCGACCGTGCTCACCGCGATCTCCGCCGCGGCCTTGCGGGGAAAGTGAAACTCCCCCGTCGAGATGCAGCAGAACGCGACGCTGCCGAGGCCCTTTTGCGCCGCAAGCGCAAGGCACGAGCGGTAGCAGTCCGCCAGCTGTTCACGGTGCCTGTTCGTCAACGCGCCCGATACAATCGGCCCGACGGTGTGCAGCACATAGCGGCACGGCAGGTTGAAGGCGGGGGTGATCTTTGCCCGCCCCGTCGGCTCGTCGCGCCCCTGCTCGGTCATCAATTTGTCGCATGCTAGGCGCAGCTGAACCCCGCTTGCGCTGTGGATGACGTTGTCCACGCAGGAATGGCACGGGATAAAGCACCCCCGCAGGGCGCTGTTCGCGGCGTTGACGATCGCGTCTATCCGCAGCGCGGTGATGTCGCCGCGCCGGAGGACGAGGCGGCGGTCGGCCGGTGATGCGGGCAGCGCGTCCGCGTCGACGACGCCCCTGCGCCTCGTCTCCTCGCCGAGATACTCGTCCTGCACCCGCAGAAACTCCCCCGAAACGGGCGCGGGCGGCCGCACGTTGAAAAGGGCGCGCAGCAGCTTTTTCTGCCCCTCCTCATCGGCGGGTATCCCGATCTCGTCATATTCTGCCCGCTCCGCGAGCAGCTCTCCTAACAGATACCGCCTTCTGTCGTCCTGATTCATGTCCTTCCCCGCCTCTCGACCGCGCCCGCGGGGCAGCTTTCAAAGCATGCCGCCGCAGGGGCGGTCTCCCGCCCGTCGCTCCAATCGGCTAAATCGGAAAATGCCATGGTTGTATCCTCCGTTTTGCTCTATTCAGCGGGCCTGTCGGCTCTCTGTGATTATTATTCTACCGCCGTGCACGCGCCCTGAAAAGTACGCACTTTTGGGTAACTAAGGGGGCGGCGAGGTGACCTTTGCCGTGTTTGCGGGCTTTTGGGGCAAAAAAATTCCCCGATCCCCCGCGGCGCAACGAAAGGGAGCCGGATCACTGCAAGCGGGCAGCCGATCGAGGGGTCGTACCCCTGCCCTTGAGGCTCCCGGCCGAGGACATCTTTGGCCGCGGCCTTTGGGCTCCCTTACCGAACGCTATCGGTACGGCGTTCGGGCTTCCCATGCTCTCGGGAATTCAGCCGAGTGTAAAAAAGTACGACACTCGGCACGCCCCGCGGGAGTGTGCGGGGTGTGCCGCATGTCCGTACCTTTAACATGCGGCCACCCTACGGGAATATGCAGGGCGGGTCGCGCGTCCGTTCCGCTTTCGCGCGGTAAGGGGGGCTTACGAACGAACGCCGTTGTCCCATTGTCCCGCCCTGCGCGCATCAGGGCAAAAGCGCCCCCGCGGCGGCGCAAAAAGAAAACCGATACCCCCTTCGCTTTACTCGGGTATCGGGAAGAAATCTTCACAACAAACGCGCTCTGTCAAAGGGCATCCTTATCGCGCACAAACTGCCGGTAGGCGGTCGGCAGCGCATACCGCGTCTCCAGCTCCTCGGGCGACGCCCACGTGAAGCGGGCGGGCGCGGCGGCGCACATCGCCCGATAGCACCGCATATGCCAGACCACGTGGGTGAACACATGCTTTTTCTCCGCCGACGGCTCAACCGCCCGCGGCTGCGCGCCCCAGCGGCGCACGACGTCGAGCGCCTCTTCGGCCGTCAGCGCCCCCGCGCATTCGGGCAGCGCCCACAATCCGGCGAGCAGGCCCCTTTCGGCTCGGCGCGCGAGCGCCAGCTTCCCGCCGCATTCCAGCAAAAAGACGGTGCGCTGCTCGGTCTTCCTCTCCTTTTTGGCGGGCATGATCGGCAGCTCGGCTGTCCGCCCGTCCCGCTTCGCCGCGCACAGACCCGCCATCGGACAGTCGCCGCACCGCGGGGCCCGCGGGGTGCAGACGATCGCGCCGAGCTCCATGAGCGCCTGCGTGAAAGCGCCGCGCCCCTGCTCGGGATAGACGGCCTCGAGCCGCTCTGCGATCTCCCGTTTAAAGCGCGGGCTGTCCGCCGGCGTCCCGTCGCCCGTGATACGCGCGATAATCCGCACGACGTTGCCGTCGACGGCGGCCGCCGCCCGCTCAAAGCAGATGGAGGCAATTGCGCCCGCCGTGTACGCCCCGACGCCGGGCAGCTTTGCTATCTCCTGCGCCGTGTCGGGAAAACGGCCGCCGCGGCGCTCCGCGATCTCAATTGCGGCCCTTTGCAGGTTGCGCGCACGGCTGTAGTAGCCGAGCCCCTCCCACAGCTTGAGCAGGACGTCCTGCGGGGCCTGCGCGAGCGCTCGGATGTCGGGCAGCGCGCGCATAAAGCGCTCGTAGCGGCCGATCACCGCGTCGACGCGGGTCTGCTGCAGCATGATCTCGGACACCCACACCCGATAGGGGTCGGTGTTTTCCCTCCAGGGCAGGCTTCGCGCGTGCTCCCGGTACCACGGCAGCAGCCGTGCGGGCAGCGCGGCGTAAAGGGCCTCTTTTTCCTGCAAATCGGGTCTCCCCCTTTCGGGCGTTTTTTACATGATAGCACAAAGCGCGCGGTCTGTCGAACGGATTGCGGGCGACCCCCGGCAGAACAGCGGGACCGCTCAAATCGCCCGAACGCAGCCGGGTGACGCGCCGTGCACTCGGACGCGCGCCCGCCCTTACCGTCCCGCGGGGCTGTTGACCCCTTCCGCCGCCGTATGGTATTATTAATAACAAAGTTTCAAAACGAAACAATTGCAGGGAAGCGGAACATCGTGGACGAACAAACCCCAAAAAAGGAGCTGCCGGCCTGCCCGGTGGAGACGACGCTCACCCTTATCGGCGACAAGTGGAAGGTGCTCATCCTGCGCGACCTGCTCACGGGCGCCAAGCGGTTCGGCGAGCTCAGGCGCTCGGTGGGCGGCGTGTCGCAAAAGGTGCTGACCGCGCAGCTGCGCGCGATGGAGAAGAGCGGCCTTTTGACCCGCACGGTGTACGCCGAGGTCCCGCCCAGGGTCGAGTACGCCCTGACCGCGCTGGGGCAGAGCCTGCGCCCCATCCTCGACGCCATGAGCAGCTGGGGCGAGCGGTACAAGGCGCAGAGCGCCTCCTGAACACGGATGCGGCCTGCCCCGGGGCTCCGCAAAAGAGACGCCCCCCTCGAATGTTATTGCCCGCGCAGGCAGGCTGCTTTCAGCTCCACATCTCTCGGCTTTTGTGCAACAAACTGTTTTGTGCAACAAACTGTTTTGTGCAACAAACTGCACAAAAGCCGATTTTTGTCTAAGGAAAGGCCGGGTATTCTGTGCTACCATCTTAAAGGAACAAGAAAGAAAGCGCGGGCGACCGTCCGCACAAGGGGTGCACAACAAATGAACATAACCGTCGTCTGCGACGTGCTCGGCGCGGCGAACAACGGCACGACCATCGCAGCCATCAACCTCATCTCGGCCCTCAAGCGTCGGGGGCACAGCGTGCGGGTGGTCTGTCCCGACGAGGACAAGCGCGGGCTCGAGGGATACTATATCTCCCCCGTGTTCAACTTCGGCGTCTTCAACAACTACATCAAAAAGAACGGGGTGTGCCTCGCCAAGGCCGACAGGGCGCAGCTGCGGCAGGCCGTCGAGGGGGCGGACGTCGTCCACATCCAGGCCCCCTTCTCCCTGGGCAAGGCGGCCGCCGAGACGGCGCACGAGCTCGGTATCCCCGTCACCGCGAGCTTTCACGCCCAGGCGGAAAACGTCACGGCCCACCTGTTTTTAAAGAACTGCCGCGCCGTCAACCGCCTTGTCTACCGCGTCTTTTACAAACGCCTCTACAGCAAGGTCGACGCCGTCCACTACCCGAGCGAGTTTATCCGCGCCGCCTTCGAGTCGGTCGTGGGGCCCACCGACGGATACGTCATCTCCAACGGGGTGAGCGGCGACTTTGCGCGCCGCCCCTGCCCGCGGCCAGGCTTTCTTGCACCCGACAAAAAAATCGTTGTCTTCACCGGCAGGTACAGCCCCGAAAAGTGCCACAAAACGCTCATCGACGCCGTGTCGCGCTGCCGCCTGCGCGACGACATCCAGCTGGTGTTCGCGGGGGCGGGCCCGCTCGAGCAGAGCCTTGTGCGCTACAGCCGCAAAAAGTTGCCCGTCCCTCCCGTCTTTCGCTTCTTTACCCGCGGCGAGATGACCGAGATCCTCAACAGCGCCGACCTCTACGTCCACCCCGCCGAGATCGAGATCGAGGCGATATCCTGCCTTGAGGCCATCACCTGCGGGCTCGTGCCGGTCATCTGTGACTCCGACCGCAGCGCGACGCGGGCGTTTGCGCTCGACGGGCGCAACCTCTTCCGCTGCGGCGACGCGGACGACCTCGCGGACAAGATCGACTATTGGCTCGGCAACCCTGACGAGCGGACGCGGTGCAGCAGCCGGTACGAGGGCTATGCGCGGCGGTTTGACTTTGAGCACTGCATGGATCTGATGGAGCGGATGCTCGCGGACGCCGCCGCAAAGTCCCGCGCGGGGGGACGCGGCGCGGCATGAGCGGGCGGGTCATCTACTATCGCGACGAGCTGCACGACGACTTTGCGGGCACCTCGATCACGGCGCAGACGGTGGACGGCAGCTTTCGATACACCCGCGGCGGCCTTTTTGAAGCGCGCTCGTCGCTGCTCTACCGCCTCGTCGCGCTGCCCCTCGCCTATCTCATCTCAAAACTGTATCTCGGCGTGCGGTTTAAAAACCGAAAGGCCCTCAAGGGACTCAAGGGCGGATACTTTATCTACGGCAACCACACGAGGGTGCTCGACGTGTTTATGCCGCCGCTCGCGGCGTTCCCGCGCAGGGCGTACACCGTCTCGAGCCCCGACGCGGTGTCGATAAAGGGGCTGCGACGCCTCGTGATGCTGCTCGGCTGTCTGCCGCTGCCCACCGGTGTTTCGGGTATGGAGGGCTTTTGCGGCGCCGTGCAAAAACGCATCGCGCAGGGCGCGTGCGTCGCCGTCTTCCCCGAGGCGCACGTGTGGCCCTTTTACACCGGCATAAGGCCGTTTCCCGCGACCTCCTTCCGCTATCCCGCAAAGCTCGGCGTCCCGTGTGTGTCGGTCACCGCCACCTATCGCAAACGACGCGGGCTGTTTCGCCTGTGCCGCCGTCCCGCGACGACCTTTTGGGTCGGCGAGCCGCAGTTCCCCGATATGTCGCTGCCGCTCAAGGAGCGCGCGCAGCGTCTGCGCGACGCGGTGTATGCCGAAATGTGCGAGGTTTCGTCGACGCGGGAGAACGTCGAATACATAAAATACGTCAAGATTCCCCCCGAGGGGACGGCGGACGCCGCACGGTGAGCGGCGGGTCTCCCAAATATCGCCCCTTTCCCGCGCCGCCCGACGCCCTTTTTGCAAAAACTGTTGCATTGACGGCGGCTTTTATCATATAATAAATAGCGTATAAATATATTAAAGGAGCTGCATGGGATGGAGATAACGAAGGATTCCGTCATAGGAGATATCCTTGACTTTGACATGACGACCGCGCCGTTCTTTTTGGAGATGGGGATGCACTGTCTCGGTTGCCCCGCCTCCCGCGGCGAGACGCTGGAGCAGGCCTGCATGGTGCACGGCCTCGCCCCGGACGAGCTCATCAAAAAGCTCAACGAGCACCTCGCGGGCAAGTAGAGCTCAGCCCGGCTGCCACAACGACACGGGGTTTGGGCCCAAGGCCTGCACCCCGCTGTTTTTTGCCCTGAAGGGGCGCGGAGGTCGCGCTGAGATGACCGACTTTAACATATCGCGGCGGCTGCTCGCCGCGGCCGAGGCCTGCCGCGGGTGCGCGCGGCTGGTGGACGTGGGCTGCGACCACGGCAAGCTGCCCGTTTACGCGGTGGCAAACGGCATTGCGGCACGGGCGGTCGCGTGCGACATCAACCCCCTGCCGCTCGGGAAGGCGCGGGAGCTGACGGCGCGCGCGGGGCTTGCGGACAGGATATCCTGCGTGCTGTCGGACGGGCTCAACGCAGTCCCGCTGCTGCCGGGCGACGCCGTCGTCACGGCGGGCATGGGGCCCGAGCTCATCCTGTCGGTGCTCGAGGGCGCGCGGGGACAGGGCGCGGCGCTCTCGGACGTCCGCTTTGTCGCTGTGCCCGCCTCGCGGCACGACAGGCTCAGGCGGCTGCTCGCGGCGGCGGGCTTTGCGGTGCACAGCGAGACCGCGGTGTGGGAAAACGGACATCCCTATACGGTGCTGTGCGCAAGCTATGACGGCAAAAAGCGCGCGATAAGCTACGCCGAGGCCGCAGTGGGCCTTATCCGCCCCTGCTCGGACGACGCCGTGCGCTATCTTTCGGACGTGAAACGCAGAAGCGAGGCGGTCGCGTGCTCGCCCTGCGGCGACGAAAAGCGGCGTGCGGCGAGGTCGGTCGCCGACTGTGTCGGGCGTCTTTTGCGCGGCTGCGAGCCGTAGACCGGGCGGAAAACGCGGAGGTCTCTGTTTTCGCACTCTTAAAGGATATAAACGCAAAAACCCTCTGTTCAACAAAAAGGAGATGTAACCATGATAAACGCAAGAGAACTCGCAGAGGCCGTAAACAGCGTCGCGCCGTTCTATAACTCGGCCGAATGGGACAACAGCGGCCTGCTCATCGACTGCGGCGCGCAGTTCGGCCGCGTGCTGTTCGCGCTCGACGCGACCAAGGAGGTTCTGTGCGAGGCGGTAGAGCGCGAGTGCGGCGCGCTCGTCACCCACCACCCCGTAATCTTCGGCGGCCTCAAGCGGCTGTCGGTCGAGGATCCCGTGACCCTCGCCGCGAAGTGCAGCGTCTCGGTCGTCAGCGCGCACACCTGCTTTGACTCCGCCGACGGCGGCGTCAACGACGTGCTGTGCTCGCTTTTGGGTCTGTCGAGCGTCACCTCGTTCGGCGACATCGGGCGCGCGGGGTCGCTGTCCTCGATGCCGGAGGACGAGTTTGTCGCCATGTGCAAGCGGGTGCTGCACTGCGAACACCTCCCCGTCGTTCTCAGCGGCAGGACGATCAACCGCGTCGCCGTCGTGGGCGGCTCGGGCGGAGAGTACGTCGAGCTCGCCGCGTCGCTCGGCTGTGACGCGCTTGTCACGGGCGAGGTCAAGCACCACCAGGCGCTGCTCGCAAAGCGCAGGGGCGTCTGCGCCGTCTCGGCAGGCCACTTCGCGACCGAAAACCCCTCGGTGGCGGCGCTGTGCGACAGCGTTGCAAGGCAGCTTGAGGGAAAGGCCGAGTGCATGGTCTCGAAGGTGAGCTGCGACCCCTTCTCCTACGTATAACCAAGCCGCCGCCGGGCGCTCGGTTTTTTTGGGGCCTGCGGGTCGACCGCCGCGCCGAGGGCTGAATAAAGGGGCGTTGTCCTCTTTTATTGCCCACGGCGCTTTTCCCGCCGCAGCGGAACCGCCCTGCGCCTTTGACCGAAAGAGGCGGCGGGGCGCTTCGGACCGGGGCGCGAAACGCCGGGGCCCTCTCGCGTCATGATTGCCGCAAAAGGGCGGCGGTCTCATCCGAAACGGGCTTTTGCAGCCTGCCTGACGCCGGGCGGGCTGCTTTTATCGTCCCTACACAACGCACAAACCAAAGGAGGCAAACCATGGCACTTGACGCCGCAATGATCGCGCTGTGCGCGAGCGAGCTGTCCCGCTCGCTCGCGGGGGCGCGGGTGGACAAGATCTATATGCCCGCCCGCGACGAGGTTTTGATGGCCCTGCGCACAAGGGAGCAGCGGCTCAACCTTCTGCTGTCCGCACGCTCGGGGACGGCGCGCGCCCACATAACCGACGGCGAGTACGACTTCCCCGCCGTGCCGCCCTCCTTCTGCATGCTGCTGCGCAAGCACCTCGGCGGCGGACGGATTACCGAAATCGAGGCTGCGCCCGACGAGCGCATCCTGTTCTTTCGCTTTGAGGCGCTCAACGAGATGGGCGACCGCGTGGGCATCACCGTCTCGCTCGAGCTGATGGGGCGGTACAGCAACCTTGTGCTGGTCGACGAGGGCGGCAGGGTCATCGACGCGCTCAAGCGCATCGACGAGGAGCAGTCGGACAAGCGGCAGCTCTACCCCGGCATCTTGTTCACCATGCCGCCCTCTCAGGGCAAGTTAGGCTTCACGGCGACCCCCGCCGGGGAGGCGGCCGACGCCGTCGTCAAAAGCGACCGGCCGCTGTCGGCGGCGGTGCTCGGGGCGCTCTCGGGCATCTGCCCCGCCGTCTGCCGCGAGATAGCCTTTAGGGTCGACCCGTCGGACGGCCCGGCAAGCGCGCTCGGCGAGACGGGCAGGGCGCTGCTCACCGAGGTGCTGGACACCGTCAAAAACGCCGCCGCGGGCGACGGGCCCGTTTTCAACATCGTGTACGACGGCGAGCGCCCGGTCGAGTTCAGTTTTATCCCCCTCACGCAGTACACGGGGCTCGGGGTGCAGACCTTTGCCTCGGCGGGTGAGATGCTCGAGCGGTTTTTCGGCGAGCGCGACCGCGCCGAGCGGCTCAAGGCCCGCTCGTTCGACCTCTCAAAACGGGTCAACTCACTGTACGAGCGCGCAGTGCGCAAGCAGAGCGCCCGCCTCGCCGAGAGCGACAACTCCCACAGGGCCGAGCAAAAGCGCCTGTTCGGCGAGCTCATCAACGCGAACCTGCACGATATCCGAAAGGGGCAGCGCGAGGCGCAGCTGCTCAACTACTACACGGGCGAGACGGTGAGGGTGCCGCTCGACGTCACAAAGAACGCCGTGCAAAACGCGCAGAAGTATTACAAAGAGTACAAAAAACTCACGACCGCCGCGGCCATGCTCGAAAAGCTGCTCGCCGAGGGCGAGCAGGAGATAAACTATCTTGAGCAGGTGCGGTACGAGATAACCGCCGCGCGCAGCGAGGAGGACTTTTTGCTCATCCGCCGCGAGCTCCAGGACGCGGGGTACCTTCGCGGCGTGCGGTTTAAGGAGCGCAGGAATACCCGCAGAGCCCCCGAGTTTTACGAGTACCTCACATCGGACGGCTTCAGGGTGCTGGTGGGAAAAAACAACCTGTCCAACGAAAAGCTCAGCCTCAGGGCAAGCGACAAGCGCGACATCTGGTTTCACGTCAAGGACGCCGCGGGCAGCCACACCGTGCTTGTGACACAGGGAAAGACCCCGCCCGACCTGTCCTTCACCCAGGCGGCCGAGATCGCGGCCTTTCACAGCTCCTCGGCGGGCTCGTCGTCGGTTGCGGTCGACTACACCGAGATAAAAAACGTGCGCAAGGCCTCGGGGCAAAAGCCCGGCATGGTTGTCTACGACAACTTTCACACCGCCTATGTCACCCCCGAGCGCGAGCGCGTCGAGGCATTGAGGGTAAAAAAATGACCTGTCTTCTCGAGCTCAACCCGCGCGCCTTTGCCGCTGTCTATCGGGGACAAAAGCGAGTCGAGATCCGCATAAACACCCGCGCCGAGGGCTTCGACTACGGCCTGCTCGCCGAGGGCGACCGCCTCGTCTTTTGCTGCGGAGGCGACCTGCTCACGGTGGGCGTCGGATATCTGCGGCACTACACCACCGTCGAGCGGCTGCTGCGGGCCGAGGGCACCCGCCACACCCTCTCGAGCACCGACGTGCTCGAGGACGGCGTGCGCTCGGTGCTCGGCTTCCCCGGTTACGCCGAGGGCGAGCGGCAGAACGGGGTGTTTGCTCTGGGGTTGTCGGGCGAACCCGTCCTGTTGAGACGCGTCCCGCCCGAGCGTCTCGCGGGCCTTTTGCCGCCGCGCGGGGACGGCGTCTCCTTTGACCCGCCGGGTGCGGCGACGGTCTGTTTCGCACCCGAGGCGGGCGGCGTGCCGCTTGCGCCCTTTTCACTGTGCCCGGGCGGCGGGAACGGTTCGACGCCGATATTATACTTGTCGTATATTTCTGATGATAATCAACAGCTTCGACACCTTTCGACGCTGCTTGAGGTGGTTTTCGCCCTCTGTTCGGCAAGGGGCGCGGCAGCTCTTGCGGTTTTGACGGGAAAAAGCGGAAGAACACGCGAGGCGCTGCTGTCCTTGGGGGGCCGCGCGGCGACGGCGGGCGAATGCTGCCCCGGTCGGTCGGACGCTGTCCTGTTCGGGCGCGAGCTAATCTGTAAAGGTAAATCCCTTGTCATAGGGAATCTCGAGGTTTTGGGGTGAATGATGACGATTGACATAAAAACAGCGGGCGCGCCGGGCGATGTCTGCCCCGTGTGCGGCTGTGAAGAGCTTGGGCAGACAGACGCCTACCGCCCCTGCCCTGTGTGCGGGTGGATAAACGACCCCGTTCAAAACAAAGCGCCCGGCCAATGGGGCGGGGCGAACCTGCTCAGCGCAAACGAGGCGAGGCTCGAGCGGATGCTGCTGTCCTCCCCCGCCGCCGCGACCCCGGCCGCCGCGGCGCGGCTGTCCTACCGTGAGCGGTATGACGCGCTGCGGCGTGCGGGCCATGACCGCAAGCAGCTTGCCGCCGAGCTCGCCGCCCTGCACGGCGAGTACCTCGCGCTGTTAAAAGGCTATGCCGAGAACATTTGACGCTCCCGCCCGCGACAAACGCGGTTTGCCTGCGGGGTGAAAAAGCTCTGCTTTGGCCGAAAGCCCCAACGCTTAAAAACCCCGGCGCACCCCCACAGGGTGCGCCGGGGTTTTTGTCTGCGCCGACCGGGGGAAGGTTCGGGGACTTAAAGCTTACGTTCATCCATAGGGTCGCGAGATCTTGAGGCTCCCTTACCGAACGCAATCGGTAAGGCGTTCGGGGGTTCCCATACTCTCGGGAATTCAGCCGAGTGTAAATTGTACGACACTCGGCACACCCTACGGGAATATGTAGGGCGTGTCGCGCGTCCGTTCCGCTTGCGACGCGCATCTGCCGCGCGGAGTGGCGAGCTATTGTTCCGACTAAGCTCGCCCGCGCGACTACGCCCCGCGAGAGTATGCGGGGTGTGTGTAAAGGGAGAGTCGGCCGTAATCGGTACGACGGCGCTGTAAGGGGGCTTTAAGTTTCGGTCCCTTAAGCTTCCCCCCGTGGGGGGAAGCTGTCGACGAAGTCGACTGATGAGGGGTAAGTTTAGCCCATTGACTTAAGCCCTGCTCGGATGAGAACATCCCCTCACCCCTCATCCACCGCGGGGCGGTCCCCTTCCCCCCACGGGGGAAGGTTTCCGGGACATAATGCTTACATCTGTCCCTCAGGTTTCGCGCTCTTAGGCTCCCTTCCCGCGCGTAAATGGAACGACGCGCGGTACAACTCACGAGATTATGTGAGCCGTGTGCAAAGGGAGCTGCCTGCGAAGCAGGCTGAGGGATTGTCTGCGCAAGAGCATGTCGTCTAACTATGCTTTATGTTGTGATTTTAGCTTGCCGCAAGCAATCCCTCCGTCACGGCTTCGCCGTGCCACCCCCCTTTACACAAGGAGGGCTTTAAGCTTCGCACCCTTAAGCTTCCCCCCACGGGGGAAAGTTTCCGAAACCTAAAGCTTATACTCATCCTTCGGGACGCGCGGTAAGTGCAGCTTAAGTTTGCAGCAGTTCAGCCCCCGCCGCTCCGCTGACAAAAGGACAAAGCCCCCGGGCGGGGGCTTTGTCCTTGTCAAAAAACTTTCTGCCGCTCAAACAGGGCCGCGGACCCGGGAGCCTTGGGCCTCCGGGCATTGGGGTCCCTGCCGCGGCTATCCGTTTATGTCGACATAGACCCGTTCGTCGATCGAGGCATAGCCCAGCTTGTCCCGCGCGACCCGCTCGATGTACGCGCTTTCGCCGTCGGTCATCAGGCGCTCTAACTCGTCGTTGGCAAGCCTTGTCTCGTTTATCCTGCGCTCGAGCTCCTCGAGGGTTTTGCGCTGGTTGTAGGTCTCTATCTTGGTCGTGACGATGGACACGACGAGATACCCGCACAGGATGACAAATATCGTTGTGAACAGGCTAAGTCTCCTTCGCGGCCTTTTTCGGCTCTCTTTTTTCCTGCTTTCCATCGCGCGCCTCCGCTCTGCTTCTCTTTCTGTCCTCCCGCCTATTATACCTCGCCTGTGCCGCCGTTTGCAAGCGCCGCGCCGCGCCCCTGCACGCCGACGCGAGCTTCTTAAGGGGCAGCGTTATCGGGGTGAGCAGAAGCAGCACGAGCCGCCGCACAAGCCCCGCCGCCCCCCGCAGCGCAGAGGAAAGGCAGGCGGCGCACACCGACACACCCGAAACAAACCCCACGGCGAGGTGCCAGCGCGGCTCCTTGCACGCCGTGACCCCGAGCACAAAGCAGAAAAACAGCAGTCCCGACGCCGCAAAAAAGACGACGTGCCAGACAAGCATCAAAAAGTCGCCCTTGAAGGGAAAGAGCTCGGTCAAAAAACAGTAAGCGGCTGCCGTGACAAAGCCCGCCGAAAAGCAGAGCAGCAGGTCGTACAGCGCCTCGGCGTCGCTGAGGGCGATGACGCTCATCGGAGGATTCTCGACAGCAGCGACTGATGCTTTTTGGAATCCCTGTAGTGCACCGCGTCCACCCGTCCTTCGACCGACAGCCTGCCCGAGGTGCGCTCAAAGCTGATGATGACGAGCGAGCTGCCCTCGATGACGAGCTCGGACCCGCCGCAGCTCGCGACGATCGACGTCTCGTCATAGCTCAGCACCTCGTCGATGCCGCTGCCCGCAAGCCGCGACCTGTCGTCGAGCGACAGCGAGTGCTTTTGTCCCGTTGTCCCGTGTCTGTCCTCGGAGTTCACAGCAAAAGGCCCCCCTCTTCATCCTAAATCAAGGATATGCGGAAGGGGCATCGTTTTAGAACGGACCCCCGGGGCCGCGCACAGCCCCCGACCTTTGCGGAGACCCTGCTGTACGCACTGCACCTCTCGGGCGGCCGTCCGCGCCGCGCACGGCTCTTCCCCCCTCAACAGGTCTTCCCACGGCAGGGCGGCGCCTGCCGCCGGGGAGGCGATTCCGTGCGGCTATACGAGCTCGTACATCTCGCGCGCAAAATCCTTGCCCGTCTTTTCCTCGGTCGAGAGCACCCGGGCCTTGACGGTGCGCTCGCCCATCGAGATCTCGATGACGTCGCCGACCTTTACGGCGTACGACGCCTTGACGGGGCGGCCGTTCACCGTCACCCGCGACGCGTCGCACACCTCGTTTGCAACGGTGCGCCGCTTGATTATCCTGCTGACCTTTAGGTATTTGTCCAACCTCATAGTAGTTTTTCCTCCTGTCGGGCCGCACAGCGCCCCCAAAAATGCGCAGGGCATCGCGCCGCTGCGCGGGGCGTCTTGCACGGCCTCATCCTGTCCGCGCCCAAGGATTCGGGCGGCTTTATGTACCGCCGTCTGTCCGCGTCCCAAGCCCCGCGCAGCATGGTTGTTCTCTGTCCCAAAGCACGCGCGGCTCCTCTTCCGTCTAAAGCCCCGTCCGAGGGAAAGGCAAGCCGCTCCTCCCTTCCCCACCGCCCGCAGCAGACGCGTGAAAGGCAAAAGCAAGAGCCCCCGCGCCCAAAAGGGACGGGGGCTCTTTATCACCGTGCGCTTTTGTCCGCATAGGCCTTTTGGGGGCCGCGGATTCAATCGCAAAGGGTTATTTCGCCACGGCGTCCTTGAGCGCCTTGCCCGCCTTGAACGAGGGCACGCGGGTCGCAGGGACGTTCACGCGCTCGCCGGTGCGGGGGTTGATGCAGCTGCGGGCGTTTCTCTGCTTGCTGTCAAAGCCGCCGAAGCCCATGAGCTGAACCTTGTCGCCCTTGCTGAGCGCCTCGGTTATGACCTCAAAAACAGCGGTGACCGCCGCGTCGGCGTCCTTCTTTGTCATCTGTGCCTTATCCGCAACCGCGGCTGCGAGCTCTGCCTTTGTCATAGTGAATAAACCTCCGAATTCATCTGTCTTTTATATTAGAAATACACGGGTTAGTGTGTATAACCGACCTTTTTTGCGCGCGACCACAGCTCGGCAAGCTTGTCCGCGCCGCACGTTTTCATGTCGACACCGTCCGCCGCCGCGAGCCGCTCGACCTCCTTAAAGCGCGTCACAAACCGCTCGCACGCCCGTTCGGCGCACAGCTCGGCGTCAAGGCCCGAAAGCCTCGCGACATTGACCGCCGAGAAGATGACGTCCCCTATCTCCTCGCCGACCCCCTCGCCCGACGTGACCGCCTGTTCGAGCTCGCTCAGCTCGCTTTTGAGGTCGTCCATCGCCTCGCCGACGCTGCCGTAACAGAACCCGACGTAGCCCGCGCGCTTTTGGACCTTTTGCGAGCGCATGAGCGACGGCATCGCGCGGGGGACGTCGTCCACCGCGTCCGCGCCCGTCTTTTGGTTCTTCTCCTTGCGCTTGATGTCCTCCCAATTGCGAAGGACGGTCTCGGGGTTGTCGGCGGTGACGTCGCCGAAGATGTGCGGGTGCCGCAGCACCAGCTTTTTGCACACCCTGTCTGCGACGTCGTCGATGTCAAAGGCGCCCTTCTCCCGCTCGATGCTCGCGTGCATCGCCACCTGAAGCAGGACGTCGCCCAGCTCCTCCTTGAGGAGCTCGGGGTCGCCCCTGTCGATGGCCTCCATGACCTCGCAGGTCTCCTCTAAAAAGTTCTGCCTGATGCTCTCGTGCGTCTGCTCGATATCCCACGGGCAGCCGCCGTCGGGGTCGCGGAGACGCTCGACGAGGTCGAAGAGATCCTCGACCCTGTATTTATCTTTTACCTTAAAAACGCGCATATGCTATTTTACCTTAAAATATGAAGCTTTTCAAGTATTCTTTTCATTTTTGTGCCGCCCGGCAGCGCGAGCACGTCCTCCTCGCTCAGCAGCCTCAGGATCCCGATCATCGCGACATACACTGCCACCGCAAGCGCGATGCCCGCAAAGGTCGCGACGGTCGTCCTGCCACGCAGCACCCGCAGCGTGAGGTTGTATCCGAGCAGGCCCGCAACCCCCGTGCACAGCCCCGCGAACAGCGGCTTTAAAAGGTTGGACACGACGCTCAGCCTGACCTTGACAATCCGCAGCAGGATGACAAGCGCCAAAATCGAGATGACGAAATAGCACGCGAGGTTGCCGAACGGCGCGCCCTTGATGTTGTATTCCGGTATGGCGACCAAAAGATAGTTGCACGCGAGCTTGACCGCGCCGCCGAGAAGCATGAGCTTGACGGGGATGTCGACCCGCCCCACCGCCTGAAGCGCCGCGTTGAGCAGGCCGCTGAGGCACACAAAGATGGCCGCGACGCCGAGCACCGTGAGAATGGGCACGTTGATCTCGGTGCCTATGGGGTCCTTTCTGAACAAAAGGCGGTCGATGGGGCCCGCCAAAAAACTGATGCCGAAGCCCGCGGGGCACGCGACCAGCATGGTCATCTTTATCGCGCTCTCGATGTTCTTTTTGACGAGCGGCAGATCCCCGCCCTGCCACGCCGAGGCGATGTGGGGCAGCGCGCTCATGCCGAACGCGCCCGTTATCGTGGGCACCAGGCTGAACAGCGGCGAGCCGATGCCGTACGCGCCGTAGAGATAGTTGGGCAGGTCGGCGATGCTGCGCCCCGCCTGCTCGAGCAGCCCGCCGTGCGAGGCGAACACCGCCGCGGCGTCGGTCTCGAGGCAATGGCGCAGCCTGTCGAGCACCGAGATGTTGTCGATGAGGCCGGTGAGCGACACGGTGACCGAACTCAACGCGATCGGGATGCCGACCGCCAAGATGCGCTTTAGAATGTCCCGTTGGGTATAGGGCTCGGGGCTCGCGTTGATCTGCGCCTTTCTTATGCCGTCCCCGTTGCGGTGCCTGATTATCACAAAATAGACCCAGCCCACAAGGGTCGACGCCGTGACGCCGAGCATCGCGCCCGCCGACGACATCGCGCACACGGTGGCGGTGGCGGCCTCTTCGCTCAGCTGGACCGCCCCGAACACCGTCCCCGAGGCCGCGTACTCGGCCGCGAAGTGGGCGCGCGCAAACCACGCCCCCGCAAAGCCCGCGCCCGCCTTGGCAAACACCTCGATGACCTGCGAAATCGCAGTCGGCGTCATGTTCGACATGCCCTGATAGTATCCCCTGTGGGTGGACATCAGGCAGCTGAACACGAGAGAGGGCGCAAACGCGAGCACGCTGTACAGCGCACGCGGGTTCTCGTTGAGGTCACAGTACGGCTTTGCCATCGCGATGACGACGAGGCTTGAGACGATGCCCACGGCGGCAAAAAAGGTCGTGGACACCGCGACCGTGCGCCGCACGTCCTTATAGCGTCCCTCGGCCGAAAACCCCGCCACGATCTTGGACACGGCGGTCGGGAACCCCGTGACCGCTATCGCGTAAACGGTGTTGTAGAGGTTGTAGGCAAAGGTATAGTAGCCCACCCCGTCGGTGTCTATTATGTTGTTGAGCGCGATCCTGTACACCGCGCCCACTATCTTTGCGACAAGCAGCGCAAGGGTCAGGACAAAAGCTCCCTCGGCAAAGGTCTGTTTTCTTTTAGCCAATAATCGTTACCTGCCTTAGCAAAAAAGATGGCGCCGTGCAAAAACGGTCGTGTTTTGCCCGCCACCCTGTGCGGACACACGGCAAAAACGGCGCAAAACAACACGCCCCCTTCCCCGCGGCACGCGCCGAAAAGGGGGACGGCCTGTTTTGCGGATGGGCGCGGCGCGAAAACCACACGCCCTCCGGCGGGCGGCGCTCCAAAGCCCCGCCCGCTATGTAAACAAAAGCCCTTACTGGATCTTACTGCCGCAGACGCCGCAGAACACCGCGCCCTCCTCAAGGGGCGCGCCGCAGCTCGGGCACACGGGCCCCGCCGGCACGGGGGCCGCCGGCACGGGGGCCACCGGCATCGCGGCGCCGTTCATCTGCGCCGCCTGGGCCGCCTGGGCTGCCTGAATCTGTGCGGCGCGCTCGGCCTGCATTGCGGCCCTCTGCGCCGCGCGCTGCTCGGCCTCGACGCGGCGTCTCTCCGCCCGCTCGGCGGCCTCCTTCTCGGCCTGCTCCTTCGCGGCCTGCATCTCGGCCTCGATCTCGGAGATGCGCTGAAAGCTCGCGTCTATCCTGCCGATGATGTCTGCCTTGCGGGCCTCGTCCACGCTGCCGGCCTTTTCGCTGTTATACATGAACTCGCCGAGCTCGCGATAGAGGTCCTTTATCGCGCCCTGAAGCTGCGAGACACCCATCTTCGCGACGCCCTTGTCGTACAGCCCCGTGGTGGATTTCGCCACGCCGGCCGCCGCATCCTTTACCTGATCCCAAAAGCCCATCCTGTGTCACTCCTTTATGTATATCTGCAAAGCGCAAAAACACTTTTTAAAATTATATCCCCATCGCGGCCGTTTTTCAAGCAAAAGCGGCAAAACGGCGGGGTTTTGCGGGGAGGGAGCGGGGTCGTCCCCGCGTGCCCCGCCGCGCCGCGCGGGCGTCAAAGCGAAAGCCCGCCCAAAAACTCGCGCAGAATCGACCCCGGCGGTACCGCCTCGAGCGAGATCGGCTCAAACCGGCGGTACTCGTCAAGCAGGCGCAGCAGCAGGCCGCGGTACTCGCCGCCGCGGCCCTCGTCCTCGCACAGCTCCTCGAGCACGGGCCTGAACACCCGCGGCTCGTAGGCAAAGGACGAGTCGAGCAGCCGGTCGGCGCACACCTTGAACGGCTTTATCCACCGCTCCTCGCCCTGCATGATGCGCTGCCACATCTCGAGGGTGTTGCGCACGCTGTAGCCCCTGAACAGGTGGTCCCGCACAAGCCTTCTGGTTATGCGCAGGTCCCTTGTGGGGAGTATACGCGTTTCGCCCTCGTAGTATTCCGCGCGAAGGCCGACATAGATCTTGAAGACGCTGTCTGCGGGAATCGTCTCGGACAGCAGCGGGTTGAGCGCGTGTATCCCCTCGATGATCGCGATGTCACCCTCGCAAAGCTCGAGCTCCTCGGTCACGGGCGAGCGGCGCTGGTGCACAAAGTCAAAGGTAGGCAGCACACTCCTGCCGTCGCGAACAAGCTCCTCGAGGCAGCGGCGCACACAGTCGAGGTCGAGCGCGCCCACATGCTCCATGTCGGGCTTGCCGTCCTCGGTGAGCGGGTAGTCGGTCACGCTCTTGAAAAAGTTGTCGAGCGACACCACGACCGCCCGGTGCCCCCGCGAGACAAACTCGCGCGATATCCTGTGCGCCGACGTCGTCTTGCCGCTCGCAGACGGGCCCGAGAGCATGACGATCCTGCTGCCGCTCTTCTGCACCTCGCTTGCCGCCTCGGACACCCTGCGCGAATACTCGAGCTCGCACCGCTTTACCAGCTCGGCGCCGTCGCTCGCGCTGACGCCGGCAACGCTATACCTTGCCTTCGGTTTGAAGTTCTCCATCATAAAACGCCGCTATGCCTCTCTTTCTTTTTATTATTTCGTCAAATCCGCCGAGGTATTCCGCCGGATACTTGTAGTTGAAGATGCGCTCGATGCGCGGGCCCGCGGGGCTTTTGAGCTTGCTGACCGCACCCGCGCCGCACGCCGCTATCGTGTGAAGCTCATCCATGATAAAGACGTTGTACAGGCACTCGTGCCCCTTAAGGCTGTAGCCCGTGTTCTCAAGGCCCTCGACCGTGCCCTTCTGCTTGTACATGTAGTAGGGCGCATAGCCCCGTTTTGACAGAAAAGCGTACGCATCCGACACCATCCCCGCGACATCCTCGGCGGGCGGGGCGGGGTTTTCGGACAGGCCCGCGGCGCGCTTGAGGGTCAGCGCGTGCACCGTCACGTTTTCGGGCGCAAGGGCCGAGATAAACTCGAGCGTGCGGCAAAAGCCCTCGCGCGTGTCGCCGGGCAGGCCCGCGATGAGGTCCGAGTTGACGGTCTCAAAGCCCACCTCGCGCGCGAGCGAAAAGCAGCGCTCGATGTCCGCCCTCGTGTGGGTGCGCCCCGCAAGGCGCAGCACCCCGTCGTCGGCCGTCTGCGGGTTTATCGAGATGCGCCCGACACCTGCGTCCCGCAGAACCTCTAACTTCTCGCGGTCGATCGTGTCGGGCCGCCCCGCCTCGACCGAAAACTCGCGGCAGCTGCGGGCGTCGAACAGGTCGTTTATACACCCCGTGAGCCTTTTGAGCTGAGCCGCCGAGAGCACGGTGGGGGTGCCCCCGCCGATGTAGGCGGTCTCGAGCCGCAGGCCGAGCGAGTTAACCGTCTCGCTGCACACCCTGAGCTCGTCGCACAGCCGCTCGACATACCGATCGAGCAGCGCGAGGTCGCGCCCCACCGTCTTGGAGACAAACGAGCAGTAGCTGCACCGCGTGGGGCAGAAGGGGATCGAGACGTACAGAGAGTAGGACCTTTTGTCGCCGAGGCGCGCCGCGGCCGCGCTGTGCAGCGCCGTCTCGACGCACAGCGCCGCCTTGTCGGGGGCGACGAGATAGTCGCCGCACAGCGTCTCGCGGCACCGCTCGGGGGTCATGCCCCCCGCCATCATCGCGCCCGCAAACTTCGCGGGGCGTATGCCCGTTATCACGCCCCACGGTGGCCTTGTGCCGAAAAGCCCGCTTAGGCACCGATAACACAGCCGTGCAAGCTCGAGCTCGCACGCCTTTTTGTCCGCGGGGGCCGCGGCCTCGGCGCGCGCTTCGCGCCCGCTCACCCGCGCTTTAACCTCCAGCCTTTCGCCGCGCAGCGCGGTGTGCACAAGGTCGCCCCCGCCGCCGTCGGGCGCGCCCTCTATCACCTTGACCTCCCTTGTAAACATACGCGCGATGTTCTCGGTTTCATACGCGAAGCCGTGCCCGTCGATATACACGCTCAGCATTGGGGCGTTTCCTTTTCGATAAAGGGGTTGTACGCCCGCTCGTGGGCGAGCGTCGTCTCTTCGCCGTGCCCCGGGATGACCCTGAGGTCGTCATACGGCAGGTCCCGCAGCTTGACGAGCGTCCGCCTGAGGGTCGCATAGTCGCCGCCCGGCAGATCGGTGCGCCCCACGCTGTCGCGGAACAGGGTGTCGCCCGCGAACATGGTGTCGCCGATGATGTAGCACACGCCGCCCTCGGTGTGTCCGGGGGCCGAGACGACCGCAAACGACAGGCCGCCCGCCGCAATGATGTCTCCGTCCCCCACCGTCCTTGCGGGCTTCTCGGGCGAGCGGTATACGTCCCCCTCGCCCATGCAGAGCGGCGCGCCCGTCAGGCGCACAAGCTCGCTTAAGCCACCCGTGTGGTCGGCGTGGCCGTGGGTCAGCAGCACCGCGGCGCACCGAAGGCCCCTGCCCGTCAAAAACTCATATATCCGCCCGCCGTCCGCAGCGGGGTCGATGACGGCGCACACCTGCCCGTCGTCGACGATGCAGCAGTTTGTGTAAAGGCTGCCGAGCGGCAGCACCGAGATGTTCACCATGGCATTTGACCTCCTCTCAGCTGTTGGAACGCTTGATCTCCTCGACGCTCTTTATCTTGCGCAGGCGGGTGACCACCGAGTTTAGGTGCTCGGTGTTGGCGATGCCGACCGTCGCGGTGATGATGGCCGAGTCCCCGCTGACCCGCGTCGCAAACGCGTAGATGGGGATGTGCATCGTCGAGAGCTGGGACGAGATGTCGGCGATGAGCCCCGTCCTGTCGCGGCAGATTATCTCAAGCGTCGACTTAAAGCTCTCCTTGACGTCGTCCGCCCACGACGCCTTGACAAACCTCGGCGAGTCGATACCCGCGACCACGTTGACGCAGTCGCGCTTGTGGATGGACACGCCGTGCCCCCTGGTGATAAAGCCGACGATGTCGTCGCCCGGCAGCGGGTTGCAGCAGTGGGCGAACTTGACGAGGCAGTTGTCGATGCCCTCCACGACGACCCCCTCGGACGACTTGCGGCTGACCGTCGGCACCTTGAACGCCTCAACCGGGTCGGAGCGCCCGATGAGCTTTTGATACTCCTCCTTTATCTTGGGCAGCAGCCTCGACATGAGGATGCCGCCGTAGCCTATCGACGCGAACAGCTCGTCCCTCGTGTTAAGCTTCTGCCGCTTGACGAGCTCGTCGACAAAGCCGTCGTACTCCCCGTCGGGGATGTTGATGAGGTTGCGCCGCAGCTCGCGCTCAAACATCTGCCTGCCCTCGGCGATGTTCTCCTCCCGCCGCTCGCGCTTGAACCACGAGCGGATCTTGTTCTTGGCCTCGCTCGTCTGCACGATGCCGAGCCAGTCCCTGCTCGGGCCCTTGTCCTTGGGCCCCGTGAGCACCTCGACGATCTCGCCCGTCTTGACCCGGTAGGTCAGCGGGACGATGCGCCCGTTGACTTTCGCGCCGATCATTCGGTTGCCGACCGCCGAGTGGATGGCGTACGCGAAGTCGATCGCGGTCGAACCCGCGGGCAGGTTGATGACGTCCCCCTTCGGGGTGAACACAAAGACCTCCTCGGGCAGCAGGTCGCTCTTGAGATCGCGCAGGATCTCGGCGGCGTCCTCCGAGTCCTTTTGGCTCTCAAGCAGGGTCCTGACCCACGCGAGCCGCTCCTCGAGCTTGTCCTTGCCGTTGATGCCCGCCTTGTACTTCCAGTGCGCGGCGATGCCGTACTCGGCGGTGTAGTGCATCTCAAAGGTTCTTATCTGAATCTCGAACGGGATGGCCTCCTTGCCCACGACCGTCGTGTGCAGCGAGCGGTAGCCGTTGGGCTTGGGCGTCGAGATGTAGTCTTTGAACCGGTTGGGAAGCGGGGTGTACATGTCGTGCAGCACCCCGAGCGCGTTGTAGCACTCGACGACGGTGTCGAGAATGACGCGCACGGCGTAGACGTCGTATATCTCCTCCATCGAGCGGTTCTGCATGTACAGCTTGCGGTAGATGCCGAACACCGACTTGACCCTGTGGGTGATCTCGGCGTTTTGAAGCCCGTTTTCTGCGAGCCGCTGCTTGATTGCGGCGGCAATGCTCTCGATGAAGTTGCTGTCCCTGTTGTTGCGCTCGAGCGTCTCGACGATGTCGGCGTACCCGACCGGGTCGAGAAACTTGAGCGAGAGGTCCTCGAGCTCCTCCTTTATCGTGCTCATGCCGAGCCTGTGCGCGATCGGCGCATAGACCTCCATCGTCTCGAGCGCCTTGTCCCGCTGCTTTTGCGGCTGCTTGGCGTAGAGGGTGCGCATGTTGTGCAGCCTGTCGCACAGCTTGACGATCATCACACGGATGTCCTTGCTCATCGCGAGCAGCATCTTGCGCAGGTTTTCGGCCTGCTGCTCCTCGACCGACGAAAAGGGGATCTGCCCGAGCTTGGTCACCCCGTCCACGAGCAGCGCCACGTCCTCGCCGAAGGCGCGCTCGATCTCGCCTATCTCGACGCCCGTGTCCTCGACGACGTCGTGCAGCAGCGCGGCGCACACGCTCTCGGTGTCGAGGCCGAGGTCGGCGAGCAGCGACGCGACGTTGAGCGGGTGGATGATGTACGGCTCGCCCGTGGCGCGCATCTGCCCCGCGTGGCTCTTTTCGGCGAGGTTGTACGCCCGCTCGATCATCTCGAGGTCGTAGGGGCGGCCGCTCGCGGCAAGTTGGTTTTTAAGGTCGGCAAAGGTCATCTTATCTCACAGCCTCACACAACAACGAATATGTAGAAGAATCGGTAAGCTCTTTCTTTTCGCCGGACGCGACCGCCTCGGCAAACATCGCCCCGTTCCGCTTTACCCGCCTTGCGAGCCCGAGCTCGCACAGGACGTCAAGCGCGGCGAGCGCGGCCCCGACTCCCTCCTCGGGCGCCCAAAACGCCGCGGCGCCTGCATCGCACGCGAGCGGCGCGCGCCGCATCCTGCGGTACACCTCGCCCACACGCCCGCGGTCGAGCGCGATGAGCGCCCGCTCGTCGTCCGACAGGTCGGCGCCCGACCTGAACGCGAGATAGCTCTCGTAGGCGTCGTAGCAGCGCCCGCAGAGCCCTGCAGGGCGGATATCCGCAAACCGCACCGAAACAAACGGGCGGCGTCCGCCCCCCTCATAGATGGACAGCGCCAGCGCGGCGTCGACCGCGCAGCCCGTGCCGAAGCCCAGCGCCGCGGGCGTCGACCCGAAATACGCCCCGATGAGGGTGCGCCCGCCCTTGTTCAGGGTTATCTTCGAGTGTCCTTCGCCCAGCGGCGCGACGGCCACGACCGTCGCGCCCTCGAGCACGAACAACGGCTCCTCGTTCATGCAGCCGAACGGCTTGAGCGCGTCGAGGCCCTCAACCGAGCGCTCGTCCGCGTCCGCTATCGCGATTCTCATGTCGGCGCACAGCTCGGGGCACCGCGCGGGCGCGTGGCTTTTGCAGTACGCCCGCAGCCGTTCCCTGAGCTCGTCCACGCTGCCCGCCGCCATCGTAAAGCCCGCCGCCATCGTGTGGCCGCCGAACCGCCTCATGATATCCCGGCAGCTCGAGAGCGCGTCGTACAGCGAAAAACCGTCCACGCTGCGCCCGCTGCCCCGCGCGACCTCCCCCTCGAGCGAGATGACGACCGTCGGGCGGGCGTACCTGCCCGCGAGGCGGGAGCACACGATGCCCGTCACCCCGCTGTGAAGCCCCTCGACCGCGACGACGAGCACCGGGTCGTCGAGCAGACGGGGGTTGTCCTCGACGATGCGCTCGATGCGCTCGGCCGCCTCGTGCTCGGTCTGCTTGCGCAGGGTGTTGAGGCCCTCGAGCTCGTCCGCAAGCTGTTCGGCGTCGTCCTCCTCCGCCAAAAGAAGCCGCAGTGCAAGCGAGCTGTCCCCCATCCTGCCCGCGGCATTGAGCCGCGGCGCGACGGTGAAGGCGAGCGTTTTCGCGTCGATCGCCTCGAGGGGCGTCCCCGCAACGGCGCACAGCGCCGTTATGCCGGGGCTGCACCCGTCCCGCATCTGCTCGAGACCCTCGGCGATTATCCGGCGGTTTTCTCCCGTCATGGGCATGATGTCGGACACGGTGCCGAGCGCCGCAAGCCAGCCGAACTCCTCCATAATCTCCTCGACCGTGCAGCCCTCGACGGCGGCTGCGAGCTTTGCTGCGACCCCCACCCCCGCAAGGCCCTTAAAGGCGCTGCGGTCGTCCGCCCGCAGCGGGTCGACCACCGCAGCGGCGGGAGGCAGGACATCGCCCGGACGATGGTGGTCGCACACGACCGTCTCGATGCCCTTAGAAAGGGCGTACTCGATCTCCTCATGCGCCGATATGCCGTTGTCCACCGTCACGATGAGCGACACGCCGTATCGCAGCAGGTTGTCCACCGCAGTGCGGGACAGCCCGTAGCCGTCCCCCTCGCGCGCGGGCAGCTGACAGACAACGTCCGCGCCGCTGCTTTGCAGATATCTGTACATCAGCGCCGTCGCGCTCACCCCGTCGACGTCGTAGTCGCCGAACACGGCGACCCGCTCGCCGTCCGAAATCGCGCGCGAAATCCTGTCCGCGGCCGCCGCGATGCCGGCGAGACTGTCCGCCTGCTCATAGGATGTCCCGGTGCTGAGAAACGACTTCGCAGCGGACGGTGTATCCAGCCCCCGCGCGCACAGCACGCTCGCAGCAAGGGGGGACAGCCCGCACTCCCGCTCGAGCGCAAGCGCGGCCTCCCTGTCGGGCTCATTGATTTTCCAGCGTCTAAGCGCCATTTTGCGGCACTCCCTGTCCTCAATAGATAGTTTTGTCTTTTCTTTATAAGCTTATCCCGAAACCGCTGTGCACGCAGCCGGCGCGGCGGTTTCCCTGCGCTGATGCGCGGTTCGGCGCCCTGCCCCCGTGTGTGCTTCGGGCAGCATCGGCGCGGCGACAGGCCGTGCGGCGCACGCTGTGCGCCGATATTTTGGGCTGCGCCCTTTTTATTCCGGGCTGAGCCTTCATATCCGAACGTCGGGGTTTTCGTGCGCCCCCGCGATTCTTTCGGGCCGCGCCCAAAATTCACGGCCTTTATGATACCGCGGTGAACCCGGGCTTGCGCGCCCCGCGGCCTTTTCCTCAATAGGCGGGGAAAAACCGCTCGATTATCCTGACCGCCGTCTTTATCCCGTCCACAGCGGCGCTCATGATGCCGCCCGCGTACCCCGCGCCCTCACCGGCGGGATACAGGCCGTCGACGCCCGCGGCGCAGCCGTCCTCCCCCCGCGGGATGCGCACGGGCGAGGAGGTTCTTGTCTCGGGGGCGGTGAGCACCGCGCCGTCCGACGCGAAGCCCCTGATTTTTTTGTCAAACGCCGCAAGGCCCGCCCCGATGTCGGCGCACAGCTCGCGCCCGAGCACCCGCGTGAGGTCGCACGCCTCGACGCCCGGGCGATAGCTCGGCTCGACCGACGCGCCCGCGAGCGTCGCGCGGGCGCCGCAGAGAAAGCTGCCCACCGTCTGCGCGGGCGCCCGATAGCCGCCCCCCGCAAGCCTGAACGCCTCGCGCTCGAGCCGTCGTTGGAACTCGATCGCCTTGAACGGGTCGCCCGAAAAGTCGGCGGGCGACACCGACACCGCCACCGCGGCGTTGGCGTTTTCGCCGTCGCGGGCATACAAGCTCATGCCGTTGGTGACAACACCGTCCCGCTCGCTCGAAGCGGCGATGACGCTGCCGCCCGGGCACATGCAAAAGGTGTACACCGCGCGCCCGCCGGCGCGGCAGGACAGCGCGTACTCCCCCTTCAGACCGCAGCCCGCGTTTTTGCCGTACAGCGCGCGGTCGATGAGCGACTGGGGGTGCTCGATGCGCACCCCGACCGAAAAGGGCTTGGCCTCGAGCTTGACGCCCGCGTCCCGCAGCATCAAAAAGGTGTCGCGCGCGCTGTGGCCGCACGCGAGCACAAGCGCCTCGCACGGGATGCCGCCCCCCGCCGAGATCGAGCGCAGCCTGCCGCCATGCACGTCTATTCCGTCGAGCGCGCTCAAAAACCGTATCTCGCCGCCCTTAAGCCTTATGTAGTCCCGCATGCGGCCGACGACCTCGCGCATCCTGTCGGTGCCGACATGGGGCTTTGCCCTGAACATGATGTCGCGCGGCGCGCCGAACGCGCACAGCCGCTGCAGCACATAGTCGCACAGCGGGTCGTTTATCCTGCTGACCAGCTTGCCGTCGGAAAACGCGCCCGCGCCGCCCGCGCCGAACTGCACGTTGGTCTCGTCCCGCAGCGTCCCGCCGCGCCAAAACGCCTCGACGGCCCGCTGCCGCTCGTCCGCGTCGGCGCCGCGCTCGAGCACGAGCGGTCTGAAGCCGTGCTCGGCCAAAAGGCAGGCCGCAAACATCCCGGCGGGGCCGAACCCCGCGACGACAGGGCGCAAGCGAAGCGGAGCCTCGCCCTTTTTCGGGGCGAGCGTCGTGCGCTCGAAGGGCGCCGCGTTTTTGAGCCGCGCGCAGACCTCACGCTCCTGCCGCCCGCTTTTGAGCTCGAGCACCGCCGAGCAGACATAGCTCAGCCTGCCGTGGCGCGCATCGGGCGAAAACCTGCGAAGGGCCGCACTCTTCACCTCGTCCCGCGACACCCCGATGCGCTTGAGCGCCTCGCGGGGCGCGTCGGTCTCGGGGTCGGACGTCAGCGGGATGCGGATATCGGTCACGATAATCATCAGTTGGGCTCCACCTCGATCGTGACGCTGTAGCTGCCCGCGACCCACGTCGTGTTGTTGGCGGTGATGGTGAAGCGCACCGGCACCTTATAGCTGCCGCTCTCAACGCTCGCGGCCGACATGTCCACCACCGCGACGACCGAGCCCGCAAGCAGCTCTTCGACGTCGCGCGACGGACCTATCACCGTCACATCGTTGATCACGGGGGTTGTCACGGTCACGTCAAAGTTTGAGGGCGCGTTCTCCACCCTGATGTCGCTGACGTTCACCCGCTTGGTCGCAAGGTCGGTTCGCGGGAAGGTGACGGCGACCGTCTCGATGTTGTCGAGGTTGACGAGCCCCGAGGGCAGGTTGACCTCGAACGTATAGCTCTCGCCTATGCGGAAGCCCGCGAGGTCGACATATCCCACGACCCGCGTCGTCATGTTGTCGATCACCCTGTCGAGCCCCGCGACGTTTATCGCGTCGTGCGACATGACGTACTCGAGCGACGAGACGTCAAAGCCGTCGGGCACGTTGGTGAAGCCGATGTCGAGGGGCAGCACCCCCCGTTTATAGACGGGGATGGTCACGTCCACCTCGCTGACGTCGACTCGCAGGGTGCTGCTGGTTATCTCGTTGCCCGACCCGTCCAGCAGCTTTATCGGGCAGGTCACGCGCAGCGGTTCACTGAGCTCTTCGTCGACCTCGTAGGACGCGACGACGCGGCTTATGCCCTCCACCTCGTTCTCGGGGCCCGTCACCGTTATCTCGGACGGGGACGACACGATCGTGTCGATGACATACCCTTCGGCGGCCGAGTGTCCCACCATCTCGAGGGTGACCGAAAACCGCTTGCTTACCGCGTTGTCAAAGCGCAGCTCGACGGTGGGCGAGTTTATCCCCGTTATCTCAAAGTTGAGCAGGGGGTCGGCCTTTTGCGCCGCGAGGTCGAGCTCATAGGTCCCCGCCTCGAGCACCCTGCTGTAGTTGGGCGTCACGATAAAGTCGGACGCGGTGAGACCGCCGATGACGCTGCGGTCGCCCTTGACGGTGACGTCGACATAGCGGTCGCTTCGGTCGATGATGTCGAGGCCGAGGTTCTGGTAGGACGCCGCATTTTGCGACAGCGACACCTTGACGCCCGTTATCGTGCGCTCGCCCGACGTGTTTATCCTGAACGAGACGATGAACCATGCCACGGCAGCGAGCAAAACCGAAAAGATGAGCGCAAAGGTCGTGTTGTCAAACAGCGACCTGCGCTGCCCGTCAGCTCTGTTTTTCATTTTTTAAAAATCCTCCCGAAGATGCTCTTCCTGCCCTCGGAATCCCCGTCCTGCCGGGGGATAATCTCGTTTTGAAGGATCCTCAGCAGGTTGGTTCTGTCAAGCCTTCTCAGGATGACGCCGCCCTGCGCGATCGAGATGAGACCGGTCTCCTCCGAGACCACCACGACCACCGCGTCCGAGTTTTCGCTTATACCTATGGCCGCGCGGTGCCTTGTGCCCATGTCCCTGCTGATGTCGGGGTTTTGCGACACGGGCAGCAGGCAGCCCGCGGCCGCGACCTTGGCGTCCCTTATGATCACCGCGCCGTCGTGCAGCGGCGAGCCCTCGTAGAACACCGTCTCGAGCAGCTCGCAGCTGACGGTCGAGTCGAGCGTCGTGCCCGTCTCGATGATCTCGGTCAGAAAGCTGCGGCGCTCGATCACGATGAGCGCGCCCGTTCGCGTCTTGGACATGTGCTCGGCGCTGTCGCTTATCGTCACGAGCGCGTCCCGCCAGCGCGTCTCGGCCTCGGTCGACATGTGCCCCGAAAACAGCGAGATGCCCCCCAGCTTCGCGCGCCCCATCGTCTCGAGCGCGCGCCGCAGCTCGGGCTGAAACACCACGACGAGCGCGATGATGCCGAACTGCACGACGCTCTGCATGACGGTGTTGAGGGTCTTGAGCTCAAACTGCCACGAGACAAAATAGGCGATGAGGACGATGACGATGCCCCGCAGCAGCTGTTGGGTGCGCGAGCGCCGCATGAGTTTGATGAGCTGGTAGATCAAAAAGGAAACGATGGCGATATCCAATATGTCGGCAAGGCCGAAGGTGTTTTTTATCGCGTTTAACCCCTCGGTAAAGGAGTTCCAAAATGCGCTCATTGTCCCGTGACTCTCCTCCGTTGCTTTTTATCCCCGCGCGGCGCTTTCGCGGCCCGCGCCGCCGTTTTGAAAATTTTTCCGTGCGTCCCCTGCTTTAAAGCGGCAGGACACTCGCCGCCGCGTAGGCCGCGATGCCCTCGCCCCCGCCCGTGAACCCGAGGCCCTCCTCGGTCGTCGCCTTGACGCTCACGCGCGATATGTCGAGCGACGCCGCCTCGGCTATCCTATGCCGCATGGCGTCGATGTATTCGCGCAGCCGCGGCCTCTCGCACACCGCCGTCGCGTCGATGTTGCAGGGCCTGAAGCCCTTTTGCGCAAGCGCCCTGCACACCTCGCGCAGCAGCTCTATGCTGTCCGCCCCGAGAAACGCGGGGTCACTGTCGGGGAACAGCACCCCTATGTCGCCCAGCGCCGCCGCGCCGAGCAGCGCGTCGCAGACGGCGTGGGTCAGCACGTCGGCGTCCGAGTGCCCCAAAAGCCCCTTGCCGAACGGGATCTCCACCCCGCCGAGCACCAGCCGCCGCCCCTCGACGAGGCGATGGACGTCGTAGCCGCTGCCGACCCGAACGGGCGCGCCGCCCGAGCAGAGCGCGAGATCGGCGGGATAGGTCAGCTTTATGTTGCCGCGCTCGCCCTCGACGAGCTTCACCCTGCCGCCCGCGATCTCGACGAGCGCGCAGTCGTCGGTCGCGCTGCCGCCGCGCTCGAGCGCGCGCGCAAGAAGCCCCTTTTCAAAGACCTGCGGCGTCTGCACGGCGAAGAGACCCTCGCGCGGGACCGTCTCAGTCACAAAGCCGTCCGCGTCCGTGCGCTTGAGGGTGTCGCTCACCGCGAGGGCGGGCGCGCACGCGCCGTATCTTACCGCGCCCTCGAGCACGCGCGTTATGAGCCCGTCGCTCACAAACGGGCGCGCGCCGTCGTGCACCGCGATGTATTCGCAGCGGGGCGATATCGCCGCGACCCCGTTTTTGACCGAGCCCGTCCTGTCCGCGCCGCCCGCGACGACCGCCGAAACCTTCGGCAGCCCCTCGAGCATCCGCTTTGTGTCGTCCGTCCTGTCCGCCCTGCACACGACGATGATCTCGTCGACAAAGGCGTTGGCGCAAAAGGCGAGCACGGTGCGCCGCAGCACGGGGACGCCGTCCTGACAATAGGCCAGCTTGTCGACTCCCCCCATCCTGCTCGAGCTCCCGCCCGCGACGATGACCGCGCTTACAAACGGCACACGCGACGCCCCCCAACCTTTGAAAAGACTATTCAATATATAATAACATTTTTTTGCGATAAAAACAATTGCGCGGGGGCTCCCGCCGCCCTCCGCGCTTCGGGCGGCGAAAAAGGCTGCCGAAGCGAAAAAACAACGAACGGGCTTCGGAGAAAGAACAGGAGCGTGCGCGCCTCCCGACCCTTTTCGGACGGCACGGGAGCAAAGCGGCTTCGGTCACGTTGACATCGCCCCCCGCCCGCCCTTGAGCTTTCCCGTGGGGGGAGGTCTAAGGCTTTACGCCCGTCCATCGGGCACGGGCTCTTAAGCCTCCCCTACCGAACGCTATCGGTACGGCGTTCGGTAGGGTTCACATATTCCCGTGAATTCTGCCGCATGTCCGTACCTTTAATATGCGGCCATCTCGCGGAAATGTGCGAGCCGTGTGCAAGGGGAGGCGGCGGCGCAGCTGACGGAGGGGTTGACTGTACAAAGCCTTGCCGCCTGAATACCTTGTGTCGAGACCTTTGTCGATTACTTACAATCCCCCGGCGCAAACGCAGCTTAACGCCGCCCGTCTCCGCTTTCCCCTCCCGGCCCCCGCTTCTGCGGTGTCGCGCGCGCTCCCCGCGGCATACAATGGTGAAAAAGGCGGCGAAAGGAGCCACGGTATGGCGGCGGTATTTGTCTGCAACGTGCAGGACGGCCTTGTCGAGCGGTATTTTTGCGGTTACGACGACCCGATGCCCTATATTTCGGACGACACGCTGACGGTCGGGGAGTTTGTCTCACACGCCTGCGTCGAGACGGTGTGGACCGACTCGGACACGATGCGCGCGTTCAGCGCGCTGCGCGGGCTCTACGGCAGGCCCATCCGCATCGTGCGGGGGTTTGTCGACCCCGCGCGCGCCGACACGGCGTGCAGACCGCAGCATCTGTTCGGCACCGCCCTGGTAATAAGCCCCGCCGACGGCGCGGGCAGTCTCGGCGAGCTGTACGACGCCGCCGTCTCCTGCGACGCCTTTGCGGCGCTCGAGCCCTTCCCGCAGAGCGGCACCGTCTACCTCGACGTCCGCTACCGCCCGTCGGGCTACTTTGTCGGCTCGGGCCTGCCCAACCTCATGCGCGGCAAGCGCGGCAACCACGTGATGATGCTCCAGCGCTGTCTCGGGCTGTACGGCTTCGGCGAGGTCGAGCTCGACGGGGTCTTCGGGCGCGCCACAGAAAGCGCCGTCAAAAGGATGCAGCAGCGCGTCTTTCTCACCCCCGACGGGGTGGTCGGCGGCGCCGAGTGGCGGTGCATCCTCAACCACGCCTGCTTTTGAATGAAGCCCCCTCAAGTCCCCGATTCCCCGCGGCGGGCACAGGTTCTCGGCAAAGCTCGCGCCCCGTTCCGTATTCGGAGTATTACGGCGGCCCCCCCCGGACGCGGACAAAAACGGCGCACAAAACCGCGGCTTTTCGCTATCCGCAGGAGCGGCCCGCCGTCCCTTCGGGCGGCGGGACTTTTTTCTGTCCCGGGCGAAACGTGTCACAAAAGCGCAAAACTGTCCCAAAAGTAAACAACTATCCGATGTGTCCCTAACAAAACAGAGCGCCCCGCCGTATACTTTGAATCAAGAGAACACAATACTATTGACGGGCGGTGTAAACAGATGACAGAGATATTGAGACAGCTGCTTGTTTTCGTCGTGACCGCGGGCTGCCTCGGCATTATAGCGCACTTCGCGGGCGAGGCGCTTCCGCGCGAGCGCTTTGACCCCGAGAGCGCGCTCTTCAGAGAGCGCCCCCGCGAGCAGGGCGGCCGGTTTTACGAGAAGCTCGGCATCAAGCTGTGGAAGGACAAGCTGCCCGACAAGAGCAGGGTCAGCGGCGGCGGATACAGCAAGAGCATCAGGGAGCGGCCCTCGCCTGCGCACCTTCGCCGCCTTGTGCGGGAGAGCTGCGTCGCCGAGTTCGTCCACCTCTGCCTCGCCGCGGCGTCGCCCGTCTTTCTCGTGACCATGCGCGGCGGGATGAGCGTGGCCGCGGCCGTGCTGTACGCCCTGCACAACATCCCGTTTATCATGATCCAGCGGTACAACCGCCCGCGCCTTAAAAAGACCGCCGCGGCGCTCGAGCGCAGGGTGGCAGGGGCGGCGCCTGCGGCGAAAGAGGCCGTATGAACACCAAGGTTCTTCTGTTGTCCTGCAACACGGGCCAGGGGCACAACTCGGCCGCGGCCGCGATTGCAGAGCGGCTGGACGCAGAGGGCGTCGTGTGCACCGTGCGCGACGCCCTTGCCTTTGCCTCGCAGGGGATATCCGACTTTGTCAGCAACTTCCACCGCCGAAGCGCGGTGTACGCCCCCTCTCTTTTTGAAAAGGGCAACCGCGAGGCCGAGCGGCAGACCGACAGCAGCAGGGACTCGATATGCTATGTCGCAAACTCGCTGTATGCGGGCAAGCTGCTCGACTTTATAACGGACGGGGGCTACGACGCCGTCGTCGCGACCCATGTCTTCCCGTCCGAGGCACTCAGCTACCTCAGGCGGGAGAAGAGGCTGCCCCTGCCCTGCTATTTTGTCGCGACCGACTACAACTGCACCCCCTTTGTCGCCGAGACCTGTCTCGACGGTTATTTTATCCCCCACCGCGAGCTCGCGGACGTCTTCAGGGTGCACGGCCTTGACGGCGCGCGGCTCATCCCCTCCGGCATCCCCGTCGCCGAGAGGTTCTCGCACTCCCTCGGGCGAAAGGCGGCGCGGGACGCCGTCGGCCTTCGGGAGGACCGCAAAACCGCCCTTGTGATGACGGGCAGCATGGGCGCGGGCAGCTCGGGCGAGATCGTCTCGGCTCTCGCGGGCCTTGCGAGCGACGTCGACATCGCGGTGTTCGGCGGCAGCAACGAGCGGCTTAAAAAGGAGCTGCGGGAGCGCTTCGGCCCCAACCCCCGCGTGCGGGTGCTCGACTATGCCGACAATGTCGACGTGTGGTTTGACGCCGCCGATGCGCTTGTGACAAAGCCGGGCGGTCTCTCGATCACCGAGGCCGCATGCAAAGGGATCCCCCTCGTGCTGTCCACCCCGCTGCCCGGCTGGGAAAGCGACAACGTCGACTTCTTTGTGTCCCGCGGCATGGCGCTCACCGGCGGCACGCCCGAGGCTCAGGCCGCCGCCGTCGCGGCGGTTTTGTCGGACGGCGCGCTCGCGGGCGAACTCGTGTCGGCGCAGCGGCGCAACATCCCGCGCGACGCGGCAGAGACCGTCTGCCGCACTGTGCTCGAGGATATCAAGGCGATCCGCTCCGGGGCGCAGGGCGGCTGAGAGAAAAGCGCCGAACGGGTGTCCAAGGCTGCACGGTTTGCCGAGAGCCGTTAAAGTTTCCCTTGCCGCGCGCAGGCGAAACGGCGCGCGGTCGGGTCCCCCATACACCCGGGGACCCCGTCACATGTCCGTTCCGCCCGACTTCGGCCGCTCCGGCAGATGCACCCCGCGGCGTGAAGAACATGAAAAAAAGCAAACCGCCCAAAAAACACACAGAGGGGGTCCGACGGCTTGTGCCGCCGGGCCCCCTTTTTCATACGCATACAAAAAACGATTTCTTTTGTTTAAAACGGTCGGTACACACGGCGCGCCGACATACCGCCGCTCGGAACCCGTATCACAGCGACCGTATCGCCTCGAGCGGCGACAGCTTGGTCGCCCGTATCGCGGGCGAGATGCCCGCCACAAGCGCCACGCCGACCGCCACGCCGATGCCGGTCAGCGCAAGCCACACCGGGATGAGCGAGGTCGACGACCCTCCCCCGCCGATCATCCCGCCCCCGCCGACGGTGAGGGCGTTGATCACCGCCGACAGCCCGTAGCTGAGCCCGAGGCCGATCAGCCCGCCGATGAGGCCGATCAGACCCGCCTCGCACAGAAACATCGCGCGGATGTTGGAGAGCGGGCAGCCGAGCACCTTGAAGATGCCGATCTCCTTTGTGCGCTCAAAGATGCTCATCATCATGGTGTTTGCGATGCCGATCGCCGCGACGAGCAGCGACACCGCGCCGATGCCGCCGAGAAGATATTGGATGCTTCGCGAGGTCTCCTGCATGCTCTTGATGTAGTCGAGGTCGCTCGACGCGCGAAAGCCCATGGCGTTGATCGCCTCCTGGACCTCGGTCACGTTGTCGATGTTGTCGACAAGGACATAGGCCTGGTTGAAGGACATCGGGATAATCGGCTTGCCCTTGCTGTCGGTCTGCTGGTTGGGCCACGGGTTCTTTTTGAAGAGCCGTGTGAACAGCGCCTCGACGGCGTCAAAGTCGGCATAGCTGTTGTAGTCATACTGCGACCAGCTGTACTCGTCGTCCGAGTCGGGGTTGCCCGCGATGCCGCACACGTCGAGCAGATACTTTTTGGGGTTCTTACCGTTGTAATAGGCGTCCTGGTCGTACACCGCAAAGACGCTGTCGTGCATCATGTCGACCACGGGCTGCTCGCCCCCCCAGCCGCCGTTGGGGTCATAGAACCAGCTTCTGCCGATCTCCTTGCCCACGACGACCTTAAAGTCGTCGCCCGCACGGGGCAGCTCGCCCTCATACAGCGGTATATCGAGTGCGTGCAGCATGTCGAGGCTGACGGCGTTGATGTCGAGCCACGCCTCATAGCGCCCCGACGACGCCCTTATCGAAAAGTTGTACACCTGCGAAGCGCACTTGACGTGGTCGAGCGCCGAAAGCTGCGCGACGGTGTCCTTGGTGATCTTCGGGCTCTCGCCCGAGCCGTCCGAGCTCGAAGCGCCGCCCTCCACTATATACCCGCCGCCCGCATAATAGCCCCCGCCGCCGTTTTGGTAGACGGTGATGAGCGTGACGTTCGTGTTGCTCTCGACCTGCTGCATATACGACTCGTTGAGGCCGACGCCGAGCGACATCATGACGACGATGGACGCGGTGCCGATGATGACGCCCAAAACCGTCAGCACCGTGCGCAGCTTGCGCCGCCAAAGGTTGCCGGCGCTGAACTTCAAAAGCTCGCTGAACCTCATAGTCTATCCTCTGAGTCCCTCAGATACTTCTCGTCGAGGGCCCTCGCCTCAGCGAGGTCGCGCTCGCGCGCCTTTTTCTTTTTGATGACCCGCACAACGACAAGCGCCGCAATGCCCGCGGCGGCGAGGCCGATGAGGGCGTATATCCACCACGCGAGACCCGTCTGCTCGGGCTCGGGCATGACGGGTTCGTCCATCCACGGGTCGTCGTAGGACATCTGCTCCTGAATCGAGACGTCCGCCGTCACCTCGGCGCTGTAGGAGACGCCGTTTTCATCCTCATAGGTCACCGACACGACGACCGCCGTGTCGCCCGCCGACATCGCGCCGAGATAGACGTCGACATTCTTGCTCTCGCCCGGCTGGATGTTGCCGAGATAGCTCTCCTCAGAGCCCAGCAGCCCGCCCGTGTCGTGCACCCGTGCCATGACGTTGTACAGCACCGACTTGCCCGTGTTGTTGACGCTGCTCATGACGTTGAGGTCGCTTCCGACCATCATGTTGCCCATGGTCTGTATGCTCGTCACGTTGATTTTGGGCACCTGCACGACGGGGATCGAGAGCGACTCCTCGTCGACAATCGGGTCCTTGACACCGGGCGCGTCAAAGGTCATCGCGAACTTCACCGAATAGGAGCCGGGCGACGCGTCCGCCTTGGCGTGCAGGGTGATGGAGAGGGACGAGCTCGCGCCGGGGTCGAGGTGCTGGACAAACATGGTGGACGAGCCCGAGACGGGGTTGAAGGTGCCGTCCGAGCCGAGCACCGCCTTAAGGTTGTCGATGCTGTTGGACGACGAGGTGTTTTTAAAGGTGACGTTGAGCGCAAAATCCTCGCCCGCGACGACGCTGGCGGGGTTGGTGGTGAAGCCGGTGATGAGCACCTTGGGCACCGCGCCGACCGTCGCGCTCGGCGCGTCCTCGGGCACCCGCACCAGCACGTCCCACGGGACGACGGCCGTCTCGGTGGTCGTCTGAGAGGTTTGTGTACCGTCCTCTGCGGTGACAGTCGTCGTGCGCTCGTATGTAAGGATGAAGTTGACGCCGTAGTATCCGGCGGTCGCGTCGCCGCGGCAGCGCATGTTAAAGCTGTAGGGGCCCACGACGGGCGTCGCCGCCACGTCGACGGGGCCGACGCTTATGTAGTAGGTCGAGCTCGTCGGGTCGAACGGGAACTGCGCGAGGTCGCCGCCCTTGGTGTCGATGTCGAGGCCGATGACGTTTATCGTGTCGTCCCCGCCCCCGACGTACTTAAAGTAGACGTCCGCCGCGAGGTAATTTCCCGCCACGACCGAATTGCCCTTGATGGGGTTGCCGTCCGAGCCGACGGGCACGAACAGCTTGACGCCGTCCTCCGCGAAAACCGCGGCGGGGGCCGCAAGCGCGACCGCAAGCATCAGCACAAGCACAAGGCTCAGCATCTTTTTCATTTGACATTTCCCTCCGATATATGCTCTTCGTTCACAACGCGCCCGTCCTTTATGTAGATGATGCGGTCGCTTTTATGTGCAAGGACTAAATCGTGCGTGACCATCACGATGGTCTTTTTCCGGTTCTCCACTATGCTCCGCAGCAGCTCCATGATCTCCTCGCCGTTGCGGCTGTCGAGGTTGCCCGTCGGCTCGTCGGCGAAGATGATCTTGGGGTCGACCACCAGCGCACGGGCTATGCCGATGCGCTGCTGCTGCCCGCCCGACATCTGCATGGGCAGGTGCTTCGCGTGGCTCGCAAGGCCCACGACGTCCAGCATCTCGCGCGCCTTTTTGAGGCGGGACGCCTTGCCCTCGCCCCTGAAGTTGAGCGGCAGCGCGACGTTCTCCTCGGCGTTCATGGTCGGGATGAGGTTGAACTGCTGAAAGATAAAGCCGACCTGCTGCCGTCTGAAGTTGACAAGCTCGTTTTCGCTCATCCGTTCGATATGCCTGCCCGCGACGACAACCTCGCCCGCCGTGACCGACTCAAGCCCCGCGAGCATGTTGAGCAGCGTCGACTTGCCCGAACCGCTCGTGCCTGTTATCGAGACAAACTCGCCCTTCTCGACGTTAATCGAGACGCCTGCGAGCGCGTGCACGCTCGTTTCGCCGACGCGGTATATCTTGTGCAGCCGGTTGGTGCTGATTATGCTTTCCACCGTCGGCCCTCTCCCCCTTTTTTGCCCGCTCGCCCGGCCCGAAAACGGACGGCGCGGGCGAAGTTGATTTTTTGTATTTATATTTGTTTGGTTTGCCGCCGCAATGAGCCCCGGCGCCCGAAACGGCCTCTAAACAACAAGTATAAAAAAGCGTCCGATGTGTTGCGCCCCGACACGAAAAAATTTTCGGCGCGGGCGGGGTCTTAGCTGTGCACCCGCTCGGGGCGGCAGCGGTACTCCACGCCGTCGTCGTAGAACACCTCCTCGGGCGGCGTCTCGAGCAGCTCGGGGTTGGTGAGGTATCGCTGCAGCAGCTGAAACGCCATGCCGTATATCGCGCCCGGCGCTATCCTCTCGTCGGTGACGACGCCCACGGGATACATGTATTTGGCGCTGACGCTGCCGTCCTTTTCTATCTTCACCCGCGGCTCCTTTTTGCCGAGGCCGAGAAAGACGGTGGTCGTGCCGAAGTTGTAGAGATGATGGTAGAGCGAGCCGAGGTTTATCGACGCAAGGTTGGTGATAAACATGCTGGTGTGGAAGGGGGACGCGTCCACGACGAGGCGCGGCATGAGCCCGAATTTGTCCAAAAACTTGAGGATCCCCGCGCCGACGCGGATAAGCCCCGGGACCTTGAGCAGGGCCTTCGCGACCCTGTCGGTCTTGTTGTTGTTGTCGAGGTCCTTGTTCTTCGCAATCGTCTCCTCGACCTTGCGCGACACGTCAAACACGGTGTCGGCGGGGTCAAAATACACCTTGACGGTCGTCTCCAAAAAGTCGTTTTTCCCCTTTGCTTTCACCATTGCGAACGAGACGCACAGCTCGTTTCTCGCGTAGATGGTACGCCCGACCACAAAGCGGTTGAGCTGCGGCATTTGGGATATCGCGCGCACATACGCCGCGAGCATCACCGACATCTGCGACATCTTGCGCCCCTCGGCGCGCTTTCTGCGCACGTAGCTCGAGAGGATCTCGCTGTCAAAATACTGTGTGCAAAAATTCATCGCGTCGTTGCGCTTGGTCATGATATGCGGCACGACGCCGGTAATATGGTCTATGCCGTGCTTGACGGCTCTGCCGTCCGGCCTTCTTCCGAACATGTTCCGTACCTCCGTTTTTGAATGGGGTCCGCGCGTCCGCAAGCGCGTACCTCCCCGCAAAGCTGTTTACCCGTGCCCGCGCACCGCGGGCGTCCTGTTCTCTTCGGCCCCGTCAGCCCGCCCGAACGCGAGCTGCGGCAGTCCGCCGCCTCCCCGCGTCTTTTTCGCAAACGCACCTATAGCATTATACAGTGTAGCGGCCGTTTTTCAAATAATTATCTACTGACAGCGCCTCGCCCCCGTCCCTATCGGGGACGATATCCGCGCGCCCCGCCCGAAGGGGCCCCGCCGCAGGTCAGTCGGAGCCTTCCTTCCGCCCTGTGAACCGCACGCCGGGGTCGCAGTGCTCGAAGATAATCGCGCCCTCGGTTTTTTCGAGCTCGCGGCACCGCTCGAGGGTGCGCACCGTCCACATCACCGACATCGCACCGAGCCTTTTGGCGGCCCGCAGCGGTCTGCCGATATATCGCTCGTCATACGCGATAAACTGCGGGCGGGTGTAAAAGCTCGTGAGCAGCCACGCGAGCGCGAGCGCGACGGGCTTTTTGAGCGCACCCCTGTCCCGCACGCCCCCGACCAGCTGGCCGCGCAGCACCTGCGGCATATGCTTTTTGACGAGCCGCACGACATAGGGGTGAAAGCTCTCGATGCAGTACTCGCCCTTATAGCCCTTAAGCTCCTTTTTTGTCGCCTCAAACACCTCGCGGTACCACGCGGTGTCGACGCCCTCGGCCTTTATCTCGACGATGAGCGGCGCCCTGCCGTCCATGCACCGAAGCACCTCGGAAAAGAGCGGCGCGCGCTCGTCCGAGCCGAACAGCGGGAGCCTTTGCACCTCGTCGTAGGTGAGCTCCCACACCGGGGTGTCGACGCCGCTCGCGCGCTTAAAGTCGTTGTCGTGAAAGACGATGAGCTTTTTGTCCTTCGTAAACTGCACGTCGAGCTCGCAGCCGTACCCGTGCCGAGCGGCGTTTTTAAACGCGGCAAGCGAGTTTTCGGGCACGCCCGCGTCGTTGTCATAGAGCCCCCTGTGCGCAAAATACCGCCCGCCGAACACCTCCCGCTGCCGCTCGGCGGGCCTGCCGGGGAGGAACAGAAACAGCCAAAGGGCCGCAAGCGCCGCGCACACGCCGCCGATGATATACAGCCAAATCATACGCCCGGCCTCCCCTTTTTAAACCATGCTGTCGGCGAGCAGGATCAGCGATATCGACTTGCCGTCCTTTATCCTGTTGTCCTTCACCATCTCGACCGCCTCGCGCAGCGGCAGCTTGTAGCAGTTGAGGTACTCCCCCTCGTCGGGCTGCATCTCGCCCGTGTGCAGCCCCGTCGCGAGGTAGAGGTAGAGCTTTTCGGCCGAGTAGCCGGGCGTGGGATAGGTCACGCCGAGGCGCTTTATCGAGTCCGCCGTGCAGCCCGTCTCCTCCTTGAGCTCGCGCGCGGCCGCGGCGTCGGGGTCCTCGCCCCACTCGAGCTTGCCCGCGGGCAGCTCGGTGACCGCCTCGTGCATGGGATAGCGAAACTGGTCGACAAGGTAGATGTTGCGCTCGGCGTCCACCGCCGCCATACACACGCCGCCCGGGTGCTCGACCACCTCGCGCCTCGCGCGCCGGCCGCTCGCCTGCACCACCTCGTCGACGTGCACCCTGATGATCTTGCCGCTGAATATCTCGTTTTCCGTCTGACAGGTCTCGTTGAGTTCCATGGTTATCCGCCTTTCTGCCGCCCCGAAACAGCCGCCGCGCGCCGGTGCGCGCGGAAGGGGCCGCACGGTTTTCGCCGAGCGGCCGCCCCCGGCAAAGCCTCCGGCCTCGGGGTGAAAAATTAACAAAAAATTCACAAATCAAGCTTATCGACATTGTACCGCATTTTTTTAAAGAAAACAAGCGGCAGCCGCGTGCCGGATACCTCCCTTTGTCCGCGCCCCTCAAGCCCCGCGGGACGTCCCCTTTCCCCGTGTCCCGGGGCCCGCGCCGGGAGCGCGGCGGACGGGGTCAAAAACGCGGCGCTCTTTTTCCGTCCGGACAGCGCCCCCTATGCCGCGCGGCGCATCAAAGCAGGACGAAAGCGCCAAAAAAACGCAGGGCTCCTTTTTCGGCCGAACGCCGCCCCGCAGGGTCGGCGCGGCAAAGGCGAAAAACAGGGCGCGACACGGTTGTTTTTGGCCTTGAAAACCACTATAATAAAATACATTAAAGATAAACCAAATCCGGCAGGCGGGGCCCCCGCCCGCCGCGCCCCGCGCCCCGCCCCGTCGGACGCGGCGGGGAGATGAGGAGACAGATGAGCAAACCGTACAGGGCGTTTGTCGTCACGAGCACGAGGGCCGACTTCGGGCTGCTGCTGCCGGTGATCAACCGCCTCGGCGCCGACGCCGACTTTGAGACGAAGGTGGTCGCGACCGGCTCCCACCTTGTGGACGCGCTCGGGCGCACCGCCCGCGAGATTGACAGCTGCGGGGTGCGCTACACCCCCGTCGACATCATGGGCAACGACCCCGCGCGCCCGGTGCCGCTGACGATGGCGGACGCCCTCTCAAGGTTTTCGGCGCTCTTTTCGAGCGAGCGCCCCGACATCGTCGTCGTGCTCGGCGACCGCTATGAGATGTTTTCGGTCGTGACGGCGGCGGCGGTGTGCGGCGTGCCCGTCGCGCACATAAGCGGGGGTGAGACGACCGAGGGCGCGAAGGACGAGTTCTTCCGCCACTGCATGACCAAGATGGCAAGCCTGCACTTCGCGTCGGCCGAGCCCTACCGCAGGCGGATCATCCAGCTCGGCGAGCAGCCCGACACCGTGGTGACGGCGGGCGCGCTCGGCGCAGAGAACATCCTGCGCGTCGAGCGGGTTTCGCGGGACGACCTTTCGCGGGACGTGGACTTCGACTTTTCGGGGCGTTTTCTGCTGTGTACCTTCCACCCCGAGACGATGTCGGCCGTCCCCCTCTCGGGTGCACACGAGCTGCTCGCGGCACTCGAGGATGTCGGGCTGCCCGTCCTGTTCACCGCCGCCAACGCGGACGAGGGCGGCGAGCGGATAAACGCGGCGATCGAGGGCTTCTGCCGCGAGCACCCCGGCTGCAAGCTTGTAAAAAGCCTCGGCATGAAGCGCTATCTCTCGGCCCTTGCGCTGTGCGCGGCGGCGGTCGGCAACTCGAGCAGCGCCCTTGTCGAGGCCCCGACCCTGCGCAGACCGTCGGTCAACGTGGGCGAGCGGCAGCGCGGGCGGCTGTGCGCCGCAAGCGTCGTCAGCTGCCCGTGCGAGCGCGGGGAGATCCGGCGGGCGATCGAGCGGGCGCTGAGCCCCGCCTTTGCGGACGTCTGCCGCACGATGCCCCTGCCGTTCGGCGGCGAGGGCGTCTCCCAAACGATCGTGAGCGGGATAAAGGCCGCGCTGCGGCGCGGCATATCCCTTAAAAAGAGCTTTTACGACATTGATTTTGAGGTGAAAGAGCAATGAGAGGAATAGTTGTCGGTCTCGGCTCGATGGGCAAGCGGCGCATACGGCTTATGCGGCGGTTTTTTCCCGACGTCGGGCTCGTCGGGGTCGACTCGCGCGAGGACAGGCGGCGGGAGACCGAGGATCTGTTCGGGGTTCGGTGCGTCCCCTCGCTCGACGAGGCGGGCGCGGCAGACTGCGGCTTTGTGTGCACCTCGCCCCTCAGCCACGCGGGGATCATCACGGACATGCTCGGGCGCGGGCTCCACGTCTTCACCGAGATAAACCTCGTCAGCGACGGCTACCGCGAAAACACGGCGCTTGCGCAGAAAAAGGGCCTCACCCTGTTTCTGTCGTCCACCCCGCTCTACCGCCGCGAGACGCAGTACATCGCGCGGGCGGCGGCGGACGCGGGCGGGCCGGTCGTCTACCGCTACCACGTCGGGCAGTACCTGCCCGACTGGCACCCGTGGGAGAGCTATAAGGACTTTTTTGTGGGCGATCGGCGCACCAACGGCTGCCGCGAGATCTTCGCCATCGAGCTGCCCTGGCTCGAGTCGGCGTTCGGGCGGATAACGTCGGCGCAGTCGCTGCCGCTGCGGCAGACGTCGCTTGAGATAGATTTCCCCGACAGCTTCCTCGTGACGCTTACGCACGAGACGGGCACAGCGGGGCAGCTTGCGGTCAACGTCGTGTCCCGCAAGGCGGTGCGCGACATGGAGGTGGTGGGCGAGGGCCTCTATCTGCGCTGGCTCGGCACGCCCGACACGCTGCGCGTCTATGACCCCCAAAAAAAGGCCGACATGCCGGTCGACACCTACAGAAACGTCGAGCACGACGGACGGTACGCCGACAACATCATCGAAAACGCCTATGTCGACGAGCTCGCGGCGTTCTTCGGCGCGCTGCGGGGCGAAGCGGTTCGCCGGCACACCTTCGAGGACGACGAGCGGGTGCTCGCGCTCGCGGACGAGATCGAGAGGGGGACTCTTCATGCTTAAAATCCTGTTCTGCGGGCTCGGCTCGATCGGCACGCGGCACCTCAAGAACCTGCGCGCCGTGCTCGCGCAGCGCGGCATCGACTTCTCGGTCGACGCGGTGCGCTCGTCGCTGCGCGAGATGTCGGACGAGACGGCCCCCCTCATCCAAAAGAGCTATCTTCTGCACGGGGACATCCCCGACGACTACGACATCGCGTTTGTCACCAACCCCACCTCGCTGCATTTTGACACCGTCTCGAGCCTGTCAAAAAAGGCGAAGAACATGTTCATCGAGAAGCCGGTGTTCGCGTCGATTCCGCAGGGCCCCATCCCGCAGAGCGGCGGGGTGCGGTACGTCGCGTGCCCGCTGCGGCACACCCCGCTCGCGCGCGAGCTCAGGCGCATCGCCGAAAACAAGCGGATAAGCGCGGTGCGCGCCATCTGCTCGTCCTACCTGCCCGAATGGCGAAAGGGCGTCGACTACCGCGAAAACTACTCGGCAAAAAAGGAGCTGGGCGGCGGGGTGCGGCTCGACCTCATCCACGAGTGGGACTATCTCACCCACATCTTCGGGATGCCGGACGAGGTGCGCTCGTTCTCGGGCCATGTGTCGCCGCTTGAGATCACGAGCGAGGACGTCGCGCTGTACATCGCGCGGTACCCCGACAAGCTGCTGTCGCTGCACATCGACTATGTCGGCAGAAAGAGCCGCCGCGAGGTCGAGCTGTTTTGCGACGACGACGTCATCGTGGGCGACTTTGTGAACGGCGTTGTAAAAAGCCTCGTCACCGGCTCGCTCACCGAGCTGCCGCGCGAGGACTTTTATGTCAACGAGATGAACTACTTTATCGACTGCGTGCTGAACGGCACGCGCGACAACATCAACACCGTCGAGCACGCGCTCGAGGTGCTGCGCATAGCGCTCAGCTGAAAAGGGGGGACGTCAGATGAACATCCTTGCAACGGTCTGCGGACGGGCGGGCTCCAAAGGGGTAAAATCCAAAAATATAAGAGATTTTCTCGGGTACCCCATCGCGTACTACACCCTATCGGCGCTGCGGCTTTTTAAGGAGCGCCGCCCCGAGCACCGGGTGACCCTCGCGCTCAACACCGACTCGGACGAGCTTTTTTCGCAGTTTGACCGCACGGGCGAATGGTACCTGCGTGTGCCCCGCTCTCGGGAGCTCGCGGGCGACCGCGCGTCCAAAATCGACGTCATCCGCGAGACGCTGCGCTTTGCGCGCGAGCACACGGGCGAACGCTGTGACGTCGTGCTCGACCTCGACCTTACAAGCCCGCTGCGCAGGGTGCGGGATATAGAGAACGTCATCGACGCGCTGCTTGACACCGAGGGCGCTGAGGTCGCCATGACGGTGACCGAGGCGCGGCGCAACCCCTACTTCAACCAGCTTGCCAAGCGGCCCGACGGCTTTTACGGCACCGCCGTGCAAAGCGACTTTGTCGCGCGCCAGCAGGCCCCCGAAATCTATGACGTCAACGCGTCGCTGTACGCCTACCGCCCCGAGTTTCTCGAGAAAACCGACACGATCATCATCAAGGCGAAGATCGCGGTGTCGGTGATGCCCGACACCGCGGTGCTCGACATCGACTCCGAGCGCGACTACGCGCTGATGAGCGTGCTCGCCGGCCACTTCTTCAAAAGCGACCCCGAGTTTTCCGAGATCCGCGACAACATAGGCAGTTTTGCGCCGGCAAGTGAGGTCTAATTATGAAAAGAAACCTTTTTATCATCCTTCCGATCGCCCTCAGCCTCTGCCTCGCGGCGTGCTCGCCCGCGCCGGCCGGCGGGGACACCGGGGACGGCGGCGGCGCCCCGGTATCCGAGGGCTATCAACCGCCCCCCTCGCCCGACGGCCCGGTGTACGAGGGCAGCGACATCGCGGGCTCGCCCTTTGTGGGGACCTTCTCGCTCGCGTACTCCGCGATTTACGCGTCGAACGCCGAGGAGGTGTACGCAGACACGACGGTGCCCTGCGTCACCTGCCGCGAGGACGGCACCTTTACGATGACGGTGAACGACATCGCGGGCGACGGGGTCTTTGAGGTCAGCGGCACCTTCACCGTCGACGGCGAAACGGCCCTGTTCACGGTCGACACGGGTCTGCCCGAGGCCTTCGCCTCCTCCGACACCTTTTCGCTGACGATGCGAAACGACAGCACGGCGCGCTACTCGGGCGCGCAGATCGCCACCGCCTCGGAAGGCGACATCTTTGAAAAATGAATCACGAAAGGCGGTAGAACCTCTTGGCTTTGGATTTTTTGATTCTGTACGAGCACGCCATGCGCGAGTTTGAAAACGACTGTCTCATCATCGCCGAGCTCGAGCGGCGCGGGTATAAGGCCGAGCTGCTTCAGCTCATGGACCGAAAAAAGCTCAAATACTTCACCTTTAAAAAGCCCCGCGTGCTGGTGACGTCGGCCATGTACAACAACGAGACGCTCAACAGCTTCGCGTACAACAACGTCGGGAAGATCGACAGGATCGTCAACCTGCACTGGGAGGAGGTTCATTCCCGCGTGCAGGAGAGCAGCGAGTTCTACTCGATGACCGAAAACGCCCGCAGATGCACCCACATCTGCTGGGGTGAGATCATCAAGCAGCGCCTCGTCGACAAGGGGGTGCCCGAAAACAACGCCGTGGTGACGGGCGCGGTGCACCTCGATTTTCTGCGCCCGATGTTCGACGGGTATTATAAAACCCGCGAGCAGCTCGAGCGCGAGTTCTCCCTTGAGGGCAGGCTCATTTTGTACATCAGCTCGTTCTCCTGCGCGCAGATGGACGACACCGAGGTCGCCGAGCTCAATGAGATGACCGATCTCGACTTTGCGGGCTTCAAGGCGGTGGGCGCGCGCTCGATGAACGCCACCCTCGAGTGGTTTGACCGCTATCTCGCGGAGCACCCCGGTGACACGATCATCTATCGTCCCCACCCGAGCGAGTGGAACAGCCCGCCCCTCGAGGAGATGTGCAAAAAGCACCGCAACTTCAGGGTAATCTCGGACTATTCGGTCAAGCAGTGGATAAAGACCTGCGACGTCATCGCGACCTGGATGAGCACCTCGATCGCCGAGATCTACTTTGCGGGAAAGTCCTGCATTGTCATCCGGCCCGAGCCGCTGCACGACGACTATGACCCCGTGATCTATGAGGGGGTGGACGCCGTCGACAGCTATGAGCGGATGGCGGCGGCGCTGTCGTCGGACTCGCCCGCCTTCCCCATCGACCGGGAGCGCCTTTGCAGCCACTACGACGTCGACCCCGGGCGCCCCGCCTTTATGCGCATCTGCGACCTGCTCGAGCAGACGCTCAAAGAGCCGCCGCGCGACCGCCCGTTCGAAGGGTTTAAGCCCCGTTTCAACGCGCTCAAGTTTTTTGTGCTGCTCGCGCTGCGGGTCATGAACGGTCTTAAGATAAACCCGCACAGCTTCGAGTGGCTCGCGGGCAGGGGCGTCGCCGACAGGGTCGAGCGGCTGATGGGCTATTTCAGCAAGGCGTATGTGCCCAAAAAACAGGTCCGCGCCAAAATCGACGAGCTTCGAGGATATATTGATGCCGAATACCGACAGCAACCTTAAGAGAAACCTCTTGTTCAACACCGCGGGCAACATCGTCTATTTTTTGTGCCAGTGGCTGATCACCGGGTTTTTGGTAAAGCGGCTCGCCCCCGACGAGCAGTCGGGGCTTGTCAACGCCGGCCTTCTGGCGGCGGCGTCGAGCGCCGTCAACGTGTTTTTGACCCTCGCGTCCTACGGGATGCGTTCGTTTCAGGTGTCCGACCTCAAGGGGAGGTATACGAACGGCGACTACATCGCGTCGCGCGCGGTGACGGTCACGGCCGCCGCCGTGCTCTGCCTTGCCGCCGCGCTCGCCGCGGGCTATGAGGCGCGGCTCGTCGTGTGCATCGCTTTTTTTCTTGTGTTTAAGCTGATAGAGTCGGTGAGCGACGTGTTCCACGGCTTTGCCCAAAAGCGCGATCGGATGGACATCATCGGCGTCTCCTGCCTCTGCCGCGGCGTGCTCTCGGCCGTCTGCTTTTCGGCGGTCTACGCCGCGACGGGCAACATCGTGCCCGCCCTTGCCGTGATGGCCGCCGTGTGCGCCGCGTTCAGCGCGTACCGCGACATATACAAAACCCGCCCCTACTACCTGCCGACGGGCGGCGCGAGCGCCCGCCGTGTCGCGGCGCTGCTGCTCGAGTGCCTGCCCCTCGCGGCCTACTCGTTTTTGAACACCGGCGCGGCGTCGATCCCGAAGCTTGTCCTCGAACGGGTGTGGGGCGACGCGGTCATGGGCATCTACGGCCTCACAAACTCCCCCGTGCTCATCCTTCAGGTCGGGGTATCGTTTATGTTCGCGCCGTTTTTGACCTCCTTTTCGCGCCTGCACGCGGACGGCGACAAAAAGGGCTTTCTGTCGCTCACATTTAAGATATGCGCGGGGGTCGCGGCGCTGACCCTCGCGGCGACGGCGGCGGTCGTCCCGCTCGGTCGATGGGGCCTCGGTCTTTTGTACGGCGAGGGCGTGGCGGCGCACAGCTATCTGCTGCCGCCCATGGTGCTGTGCTCAGGGCTTACCTCGCTCGTCATCTTCCTGTGTATGCTGCTCACCGTCACGCGGTGCTTTAAGGGGCTTATCGCGGGCACCGCGGCGGGCATCGCCCTCAGCGCCGCCGCAAGCGCGCTGCTTGTGCCGTCGCTCGGGATGACGGGCACGAGCCTCGCCTGCCTCGTCGCGCTCGTCTGCGAGCTCGCGGTGCTCGTCCCCTTCCTCGCCGCCTCGGCGGGCAGGGGCGGCGAGACGGCAAGCGCCTCGTGACGCAGCCCCTGCCGCGCGGCTTTGCGCCGAGCGGGGCGGTCCCTTTATCCGCGCCGCTTTTTCGAGCGCCGTTTAAACACTTGATTAAATATATCGGGCGGCCGTGTCCGCGCGGCGCCCTGTCCGAATATCCGTCCGATTAAAAATCTGCAACACGCAGAGGGGGAACCTCCCATGAAAGAGCTTCTCGACAAACTCAAACGCCTGTTTCTGCTCGTGGCGGTTTTTCTCATCATAAGCCTCGCCATGTGCGGCGTCGACAGCATCTTTGTCTTCGGGCTGCACAAAAAGCCCGTCTTCACCCCGTTCAAGGGGCGGCTCGACGAGGTCGGCAACGGGCAGTACCTGGGCTTTTGCTACAGCTTTGACATAAGCGGCGACTTCCCGACAAGCTCGTCGCGCGACGGCGTCACCGAGGCGTCGCTGTACATCTTCGGCACGCGCATCGCGCAGTCCTCGCGCGAGACCGAGACGGCCGGCTGACGCCCGCGGGCCGTCAGCTTGCGTATCCCGAGGGCCGCGCGGCCCCTTTCGGCGGGCTCTGTCCTCCCCCGCGCGGCGGGAGAGGGGGAACCGCTTGATCCCCGGCTGCCGAACCTTTGGGCGCAAAAAAACCGGCCCGAGCGGCGGCGGAGAGGGGCGCGGCCCTATTCGCCGCCCCGCAGCCGTCTGTACTTTTCGCGGGTTGCAGCGCCGCCGCGCAGGTGGCGCTCCTCGCGGTTTTTGTTCAGCACCGCGGCGGCCGCGCGCCACAGCTCGGGGTCGGTTTTTCTCAGTTTTTTGGCGACGTCGCTGTGCACCGTCGACTTGCTGACGCCGAACTCGCGCGCCGCGCCCCTGACGGTGTCGCCCGTGTCCACGATGTACCGCGCGAGCATCACCGCGCGCTCTGACGATGTTTTCAAAAGTTACCCCTCCCCACGGTGCACGCGCTTTGTTCTCGGCGCGGCGTCCATACAAAACTGTATGCGCCGGGGTGCGGGACTATGCGATTAAACTAAACTCGGTTGTAAAACGGAGATGAACAGGATGATTATACCCGAAAGCGTTCGCTTTGAGGACGACCGCTCGGTGCTGCGCGCCGACGCGCTCATACACTTCGGTCAGTGCGACAGGTACGGCCGAATCAAGCTGAGCGAGCTGTTGATGCTGCTGACCGACCTCGCGGGGCTCGACTTCACCGCGCGCGGCATGTCGTACGATCTTCTTCAATCGCGCGACATCGCCTTTTTGGTCTCTCGCATGACGCTGCGCTTTCACCGCGAGATAAAAAAGGACATGCTCGTCACCGTGCGGACATGGGAAAGAGGGAGCCGCGGCTCGCAGTTTCTGCGCTGCTTTGAGGTGGGCGGCGGGGACGGTCTGCCCCTCGCGAGCGCGCGCTCGTCCTGGACGACCGTCTCGCCCTCCACGCGGCGGATCCTGCGCCCGACCTCCCTTCAATTTGAGGGCAGGCGTATCTCCGAGCGCGAAACCGACTGCCCCGACTGCGAAAAGCTCGCGCTGCCCGAGGCCCTCGCCGACGCGGGCGGGCACACGGTGTCGTTCTGCGAGCTCGACTCCAACGGGCACATGAACAACTCGCGCTATTCCGACATCGTCTTCAACGCCCTGCCGCCCGAGCTGCGGCAGAGGCCGCTGCGGGACTACAGCATAAACTATGTGCACGAGACGACCGAGGGCGACATGATAAGCGTCAAGCTCGCCCGCCCCTCCGAAGACAGCGCGGGGGTGTACGGGTTCACCGAGCGGGGCGTGTGCTTTAAGGCCGAGCTCGGCTTCGGGATTTAGGCTGTGCCGCGCTCGGGGGCACATACTCCCGCGAGGCATACCGCGCGGAGTATCAAGCTAACATTCCGATCGCGGAAATAGGCAGGCCCTGCCGTAAAGCGACTGAGGGATTGATTGTATAAAGCCTTGTCGTCTGATTACGCTTTATGTTGCGACTTTAGCTCGCCGCTTGCAATCCCCCCGCCGCTTCGCGTCCCTCCCCCTTTACACACGCCTCACATGTTCCCGTGAGGTGTGGTCGAGCGTAAAAGGAACGACGCTCGACATGCGGCGCGGGAATATGCGCCTTCCGCGCGTCGTTCCGCTTACGACGTGCATCTACCGCACGGAGTGGTCAAACGTAAGTGGAACGGACGTTTGACATTCGGCGCGATATTATGC